>JAMXLF010000023.1 GCA_024281055.1 Geobacteraceae bacterium | reverse complement strand
AGGCGACCGTCAGTCCCTTGAAGACAAAGTCGCCGGAGAGCCTCTTCTCGATCTGCCAGCGGTGGGTGTCCGTTTCCTGGAGCATGACGTCTCTCCGCAATGGGTTCGTGACCTGGTCGTGATTCATTCGCAATAAATCCTCGGACCGAAAAAGAGCCCGGAAAGATGAGAGGGGGACATCTTTCCGGGCATTCCACGGAGGGTGAATCAGTATTTGATGCTCTTCACGGTCTTCTCCACCATCTTGGCCACGTTGGCGGGGAGCGGCGCATAGAGGAGGGACGAAGCCATCTTCTGCCCACTCTTCAGCTCCCAGTTGAGGAACTCGACCAGCTTCTTGCCGATGACCGGGTTTTTCTGGTGTTCATAGACGAGAAGCCAGGTGAAGCCGGCAATGGGGTAGGCGTCGTTGCCCGGCTGGTTCACGAGGGAAATCCGGTAGTCGGCCGGCATGTGCTTGATTGCAGCGGCAGCGGCAGCGCTGGTCGACTTGATCGATGGCTCGACCCAGTGGCCGCTCTTGTTTTTCAGGGTAGCGTAGGGGAGTTTGTTCTCGAAGGCATAGGCGAGCTCTACGTAGCCGATACTGTTCTGGGTGGTCTTCACCTGGCCGGCCACACCTTCGTTCCCTTTCCCGCCAAGGCCTGCCGGCCACTTGACCGATGCGCCCTTGCCGACCTTCTGCGCCCATTCCGGGCTCACGCCCGAGAGGAAGTCGGTGAAGATGCTCGTGGTGCCGCTGCCGTCGGAGCGATGGACGACGATGATCGGTTGGTTGGGGAGCTTGATTCCCGGGTTGTCATCAGCGATTCGCGGGTCGTTCCACTTGGTGATCTTTCCCAGATAAATATCGGCAACGTCTTCGACCTTCAGCTTCAGTCCCTTGCCCACCCCGGGGAGGTTATAGGTGACGACCACTGCCCCCATGACGGTCGGGATGTGGATGAGCTTCCCCGGTGCTGCCTTCAGCTCTTCGTCGGAGAGGAATTTGTCGGAAGCGCCGAAATCCACGGTCTGGGCGGTGATCTGCTTGATGCCGCCGCCGCTGCCGATGGACTGGTAGTTGAACTTCACGCTCGGGTCGATCTTCGCATACTCGCTGAACCACTTGGAGTAGAGGGGATAGGGGAAGGTGGCGCCGGCGCCGTTGATGAGGGTTTCGGCGTGGGCTGCGCCAGCGGCGACTACTGCGGTCACCAGGGTAAGAGCCGTCAGGCATGTGCGAATCGTGCGGAACATCGATTTCCTCCTTAGGGATTTGTATAAAATCATTACGATGGTGAAGATACCAGAGAGACGTTACAGTCGGGTTACGGGTACTCTAAAGTTGCGTAAAATATGCACGCGCAGCCCGGTGCTGCTCCGGACGAGCGAGTGGCCTGGGAGGCTGTTGAAAAACTCAGGTTGTTCAAAAACGGTCAGATCGTCGCACCCGCAAAAAGCCCCACGGAGGCAGGCCCTCTCTCTATCTCTCCCCCAGAGGGGGAGAGCATGCCTTGCCCTCTCCCTCTGGGAGAGGGATTGGGTGAGGGTTGCTGCGCTACGCCGCACACGGCGGCTTTTGAGGACGGCGGCGAGATGACAGTTTTTCAACAATCTGCTAGAGTTCTTCCCGGAACCTCCGCGGAGAAAAGCGTACGGCGATGATCCTGACACAGGCCAACGACAGGACCAGGGTGATGACCATGGCGATTTTCTCCCAGTTCATTTCCTTGTACCAGAAGGCCATCACCTCGGTCAGGACTGTGACCATGACCGTGTCGATGATGTAGGTGACCTTGACCCGTCCTTCAGAAAAATAGGCCAAAGCCGTGCGCAGGACCTCGACGAGAGCGAGAACCGTGAGCAAATCCACCAGGATGTTCCTGAATGCCCCCAGAAAATCCATATGGAAGATGAGGCGCGTATCGTACAAGGTGTAGATGACGCCTGCCAGGATCGCCAGCAAAATGGCAACGATGAGCAGGGAGAGCAAAGCTCTGGCAGAGATCTCGAAAAATCTGGTCAACTTCAGGTCTATAACTTCCTCTTTCCACATTCCATTCTCCTTCCTTTTTCTCCAACAATAGCATGGTCATGTTACGGGGCTGTCGAAAGCGCGTAAATGTTGTGTGGAGGCCGTGCTACGCCTTTTTCAGCGTGAACGAGAAGGTGGAACCTTTTCCCGGCACGCTTTCCACGGCCACATTGCCGCCGTGCAACTGGACGATGTGCTTGACGATGGAGAGACCGAGCCCGGTCCCCCCCTGGTCACGACTCCTGGCGGCGTCGACGCGATAGAAACGTTCGAATATCCGCGGCAGGTCCTTGGGGGGGATGCCGATGCCGCTGTCGGTTATGGATATCGCCACCATATTTCCCGCATCACGCGCCGCGACAGCGATGGTCCCGCGTTCGGGGGTATACTTGATGGCATTGTCGAGGAGGTTGATCAGCACCTGCTCGATTCTCCCCTGGTCGGCCAGCACCTGCGGCGCTCCGCTAATGCCGGTCAGGTCTATGTTGATGCTCTTCGCACGGGCCTTCTCTTCAAGGAGTGTGCAGACGTGGCGCACTGTCCCGTCAATGGCCTGAGGCCTCATTTCCAGAGCCAGACTTCCCGATTCGAGCTCTGAGAGAGAAAGCAGGTCGCCGATAAGGTTTGCCAGCCGACCGGCATGGTTGTCGATGATTTCGATGAAGCGGGTGGCACGGTCAGGGTCAGTTCTCAGCAGGTCGCCGAGAAGGGTTTCGGCATACCCTTTGATCACCGTCGCCGGCGTACGCAGCTCGTGGGAGACATTTGCGACGAAATCGCGGCGCACCTTTTCCAGCCGCTTCAGGTCACTGATGTCGTGGAACACCGCCACCACCCCCTGAATTTCCTCGCCTTCCAGCAGGGGAACCCAGTGGGTCAGCACGATTTTTTCGTCATGGAGGGTGAGGTCTATTTCCTCAAACCTGGCGTTTCGCGTTTCAACGACGATTCTGAAGGCATCGTGCAGGACGGGGTGGCGGCTGATATCGATGAGCGGCCTTCCCGTAACCTCTTCTTCCCGCAGGGAGAAGAGCGCCAGGAAAGCCGGGTTGACGAGGGTGATCACGCCTGCGGCGTTGGCGACCATGACCCCTTCGCCCATGCCGCGGAGGATGGTGCCAAGGCGGTTTCTCTCCGCGGAGATACTCGCCAGCTGGTCTTCAATCCTGGCTGCCATGTCGTTCATGACCTTGGCCAGTTCCCCCATCTCATCGTGGCTCCTGACCGGAATCCGCTGACCGAATTCCCCTTTGCCGATCAGGGATGCGCCTGCCGCAATGGTTCGGAGCGAACGAGAGGTGACGTTGGCAAGAATGTAGCTGAGGATCAGGGAAACGAGAGTGGCCAAAAGCAGAGAGGCGCCCAGCATGGCATGGAGGTCTTTCTGCATGTTTCCCAGGACCGCGAGGGGGAGCGCCAGCCGGATAACCCCGTCCTCTTCGCCGGCCGACTTGAAAGGGTAGGCCACGTACAGCATGGGAGTCCGGAGCGTTGCAGAGTAACGGATGGCACTTCCCTGGCCGCTGTGCAGCGCCTCCTGGACCTCGGCCCGGCTGCGGTGGTTCTCCAGATCTTTCAAGTCGCCGGGCTTGACGTCTGAATCCCCCATCACCTCACCCTGGAGGGAGATGATGGTGACCCGTGCCCCGGTTTCCCTGGAGATCGTGGCGGCGAGACCAGGGGCATCCTTTCGCAGCTCCCTGATTTCCTTGCCGGCCGTCATGCGGGCGAGACGTGCCTCGCCGAGAAGACCTTCCCTTGTTTGCGAAACCAGGTAATGTTCCAGGGTTGGGGTCAGATAACCGTAGAGCGCTCCGCCCGTCAGCAGCACGACCAGGAGAAAGGCTCCCATCAGCTTCCAGCGCATGCTGACTTTCATTCAGCCTCCATCTTGTAGCCGAAGCCGCGAATTGTCTTGATCATGTCGCCGCACGCACCGAGCTTAGTGCGGAGCCTGGTGATGTGGGTATCGACGGTGCGGGTGTCACCGATGTGGGACATCCCCCAGACGTCCTTCAGGAGCCGTTCTCGGCTCTGCACCCGGCCAAGCCTTTCGGCCAGGCTGATCAGTAGCTTGAACTCCGTGGTTGTCAGGATGATCTCTTCGCCATCAACGCGCACCATGTGCCGATCGCTGTCGATGACGAGGGCTCCAACAGTGATGGTTTTGCCAACGGCTTCCATCTCGCCTTTTCGCCGTAGGACGGCCTTGATCCGCAACATAAGCTCCCTCGTGGAAAAAGGCTTCACCATGTAATCGTCGGCCCCAACCTCGAAGCCGACGACCCTATCGATCTCTTCTCCCTTGGCTGTGAGCATGATTATGGGAATGGATGCTGTCTTATCGCTCATTTTAAGCGTCTTGCACACTTCTATTCCTGACATACCCGGCAGCATGAGGTCGAGGAGGATCAGGTCGGGCGCGGCGACTCGTGCCTGTTCCAGGCCCGAAACACCGTCTTTGGCAATGATCGCCTGGTATCCATCCTTTTCCAGGTTGAAGGCGACTAGTTCGGCAAGGTCGTGTTCGTCTTCGACGACGAGAATCGTTCGCATGGGTGTATCCACCTTCGGTAAGATTACGGTAATCTTACAGGGGCAACGTTACGGGTTTGTTACAAGTGCCTGAATAATGTGCAAAATCTTGCGACTCTTGGTCGGGATGGTTTCTTCGGGACAGGAAAAGGCGTGGGCGAGATGTAAATGCTTGTCTGAGATTACGGGACGCTGGTCACGGTGCCGTTCTCCGCCGGAAACGAGGGCGTCTCATGATGGCGGTTCGTAAATTCAACCCGTATAAAGGAGTTCGGCTTATTTCGTATGCCGTATGGTGGATACGGGCCTACATTCAGAATTTCATTGTATCTGCCTGGAGTTTGGTCAAGATCGGTACTCCGCAAGCCCCCAAAAAGCTGTTGTACGGATTGCATAAGACCAAGGAAGCACTACTTAAATTATCCGGCAGTGACAGCGACACTTTGGAAGAACGTACATTGACAAAAGTGAAGAATATGCTGCAACCTCCATTGACGCTCGCGAACTAACGGGTATATTACAGTTGAATCAATAAATTGTCAGCCATCTCCTTCATAGTCGTAGTTAGGGGGATTGTGAAGCTATTATGTGCGCAGGCTTATAATACTGCTATCAGGAATCAGGGCAATGGCAATTGAAGAGGCACCCTACACTATGGTTAAAGCATCCGGGATCTTCGAGGTGCGTGACTACGAACCGCATATACTTGCCGAGACATTAGTTGATGGCACTCTTGAAGATGCCGGCAACAAAGCCTTCAGGCGGCTCTTCAACTATATATCCGGCGCCAATCATTCCCGCAGTTCAATTGCCATGACAGCCCCGGTGTCACAGGAGTCATCCGGAGAAAAGATCACCATGACGGCTCCGGTGAGTCAGCAGCCGTCAGCGGGGAAATGGGCGGTCAGCTTCATGATGCCGGCCAGCTATACTTTGGCAACGCTGCCTGTTCCCGACGACAGCAGCATCACCTTGCGCCAGGTTCCGGCCCGACGTATGGCCGCTGTCCGTTACTCCGGGACGTGGAGTGAAAAGAACTACCTCGACTATAAACAACGACTCGAAAACTGGATTCGGGAAAACGGATTCGAGATCAGCGGCGAACCGGTGTGGGCTCGCTACAATCCGCCATTTACCCTCTGGTTTCTGCGCCGCAATGAGATTCTGATCCCTGTCGTTATCCGACCGGCTTCATGACGAGGAACGCCCCCGGCCACAAGCACGATCGCTAAAAACGTTCGCAAGATCCGCAGGGGCTGTGCCAGAAAGAGACGGACCATGGACAAAACAGAAGTAGTTGTAGATGACCTCATGCAGCGAAACTACATCTATACGTTGTCGGAGCCGGTTGGCATGAATTTCCATCCGGAATTCAAGCCCGAGCTGACGCCAAAGGAGATGCTTGAGCTGGGCGTTTTCGGCGGGAAGTACATGACTGACTGCATGAAAGAGTTTCCTGAAGACTGGTTTACCCATGCCAGGCTCTGTCATGAACGGCACGTTCCCGAGTTGAACTATTTCGGCGTCAACGCTTCCAAGCCATTATCGTACTGGCGGGCCAGAGGCTGGATCTATCACGAAGACCCCCGGGGGTGGTTCCAGTGGTATTGCCGCTACTTCATGGGGCGCAGATGTGCGGACGATGCCAGACAGATCGGCAGGTGGAAAGCCATGCGAAGACATATTGTGCAGCTGAAGCTGAATTGTGTTCCGGGAGACCTGAGTTGCCGGAGAAAACAGCGCCAGGCCTTGCTGCACTGGGCTTACGACAGTCGGAAGATCTGAGCGGTCAGGTACGGGAGGGCTCATGGCAGGAAAAGTCCTGATTACCGGCGCCTCGGGGTTCATCGGGCAGCGTCTGGTCAAGGCGCTCTGTGCAGAAGGTGAAAAGCCCCGCTGTCTGCTGCGGCGCTCTCTGCCGCTCCCGCCTGGCGCAGAAGCCGTCAACGGCGATCTGCTGCAGCCTGAAACCCTAAGGCAGGCGCTGGCCGGAATCGATACCGTCTACTACCTGGTCCATTCCATGGCCGCCGGCCGGGCCGGATTTGAAACCAGGGAGCGAACTGCTGCCGTCAATTTCATTGCTGCCGCATCCAACGCCGGCATCAGAAGGGTCATCTATCTCGGCGGGCTGGGCGAGACCGGCAGCGGCCTTTCCGAGCATCTGCAGAGCCGGCTGGAGGTCGGCAATCTTCTTAAGGCATCGCCGTTTGCCACGACCTTTCTTCGCGCTGCCATCATCCTGGGCAGGGGTGGCGCCTCCTTCGAGATGATCCGCTGCCTGGTGGAGCGCCTTCCGGTGATGATCACTCCCCGCTGGGTCAATACCAGATGCCAGCCCATTGCTGTCGATGATGTCATCCGCTATCTGACCGGCTGTCTGCATGACGAGCGCACCGCCGGGGAGACCTTTGATATCGGGGGACCTGAGATTTTAACCTACCGGGAGATGATGGAGCGGTTTGCCGCCATAGAGAACAAGAGACTGCTCATTATCCCGGTTCCGGTGTTGACTCCGAAACTCTCTTCCTATTGGGTCTGGCTGATGACTCCGGTCAAGCCGTCCATATCCACGCCGTTGATCGAAGGGCTGGCAAATGAGGTTGTCTGCCGGGAAAACCGCATCCGCGAACTGATTCCGTTTAAGTTGACTCCCTATGATGAGGCGGTACGGATTGCCCTGGCGGAGGAGCAGACTTGAGCAAATGCAGCTTCTCTATTCTAACCTACCGTCAAAAACTATGGATTCCATCATACCAAACCGGACGTTGGCGGATAACGAAAAAAGAAAAGGCCCCGATTTCTCAGGGCCTTTCGTACTGCTTACTACTGCTTTGGACTTTTAAATGGTGCCCAGGACTGGACTCGAACCAGCACACGGTTGCCCGCACAAGAACCTGAATCTTGCGTGTCTACCAATTCCACCACCTGGGCGTGTGGAAAAAAATTTATATCACTCCGTGTGGAAGAAATCAAGCAAAAATTACGGAGACTCATCCCCTCCCTTTCCCTCGGTGCCGTGCTCCAGTATCCGCGGTGCCTTGTCGAGCGCCTCGACCGTGTCGATCTCCTTGCCGGTTGAGGCGCCAAGTTCCTTGAACTTGCGCGCGGTCACGAGCACCCGTGTTTCCATGGTGCCGACCGCCTTGTTGTACGACTCAACCGCCCGCTCCAGCCCCTTGCGCAGGTCGCCGAAATGGCCGGCCAGGACTGAGACGCGGTCGTAGAGGGTCTTTCCCAGTTCGCTGATCGCCTGGGCGTTCTCGGCGATCTGTTCCTGGCGCCAGCCGTAGGCCACGGCCCGCAAAAGGGCAATGAGGGTGGTCGGGGTGGCGAGGATCACCCGCTGCTCGACGCCGAATTCGATCAGTGCCGGGTCCTGTTCCAGGGCGGCACTGAAGAAGGTCTCACCCGGGAGGAAGAGGACCACGAACTCGGGGGTCGGCCGGAACTGCTCCCAGTAGGACTTGGCCGAGAGCTTCGTCAGATGGGTGCGGATGTGCCGGGCATGCTCCCGGAGATGATGGAGCCTGGCCTTCTCGTCGGGTGCCTCGAGGGCCTCCAGATAGGCCATGAGCGGCGCCTTGGAGTCGACCACGATGTTTTTGCTGTTGGGAAGCTTGATCACCATGTCGGGCCGGAGGCGCCCCTCTTCGTGGCTTGCTGTCTCCTGCTCCAGGAAGTCACAGTAATTGAGCATCCCCGCTATCTCCACCACCCGCTTCAGCTGGATCTCTCCCCAGCGCCCGCGCACGGTGGGGGCACGCAGGGCCTTCACCAGGTTGGCGGTCTCCCCCTGAAGCTGGGACTGGCTCGTCGCCAGGATTCGTAGCTGCTCGTTCAGGCCGGCGAAGGCTGTCGTCCGGGCCTTTTCCAACTCCTGGATCCTGGTGTCAACCTTGTCGAGGGATTCCCGCACCGGCTTGACGAGCTCGTCGATCGCCTTCTGCCGCTGCTCAAGGTCTCCCCTGGCCCCCTCCTGGAACTTCTCCAGGGTTGTCTTGGCCAGGTCGAGGAACGACTGGTTGTTGCTCCGCAGAGCCTCGGCGGAGAGGGCCTTGAACGCGTCGGAAAGCTTCACGTGGGCGGCGTCCAGAACGGCGAGCTTCTCCTCCGTGGCCTTGCGTTCCTCATTGAGAAGGGTCGCGAGCTCGGAGACCCTCGCCTTCTGGGCGGCGCTGTTCTCGTACGCCTGTCGGAGCTCATCTTCACGGGTCTTGAGGGTCGCTTCCAGCTCGGAGATGCGGCGGTTTTTCTCCTCGGCGGCGGACCTCTTTTCCGCCTCCAACTTCAACGCATCCCGAAGGGTGGAGAGCTCCGCGGCCCCCTTCTCAAAGCCCCCCCTCAACTCGGCAATCTGTTGCTCTTTCCCCTGAAGGCGTTCGGTGAGCGTCGCCGCTTCCGCCTCCAGTTCTGCCTTGCCCCGTGCATAGGCGAAATCGGCCTTTGTCCTCAGAACGGCCCAGGCAACCCCTGCGCCGATGCCGAGACCGATGACGAGAAACAGGTAGTCCATGGCAATCCTCTCCGCGATGTGCGATGCCGGCAAGCATAGCAGAATTCGGCGGTGATGTACAGGTTCGGCGGGAGGCGGGAAATTGTCACCGCCCGTTGCCAATTGCCAAATTGCTGGTAGTTTTGTAACAGGTGTGATCTACAGAGAATTATTCGGCATTACGGCCCGGGGGATGTCCCCGTGGTCATTTATCTTCTGGCGAAAGGAGCGACCCATGGGCAACAGACTGTATGTGGGCAATATCCCGTTCACGGCGACGGAAGAGCATCTCCTTGAATTTTTCGCCAATATCGGCGAGGTGGCGTCGGTCCGGGTGGTCGTCGTACCCCATACCGGCCAGCCGAAGGGGTTTGCCTTCGTGGAGATGGCCGAGGAGGGGGATGCCAAGCGGGCCATTGCCGAGTTGAACGGCAAGCCCTTCATGGGGAGGAGCCTGCGGGTGAGCGACGCGCGTCCCCCCAAGTCGCCCCGGGGAAGGAACGGCTCGCTCCTGCGGGAACGGGTACGGTGAGAGCCATGAACCTGGAGATTCACGCGGTGACCATTGAAGTCCCCGAGGGGAGCAACATCATCCTCGGTCAGACCCATTTCATCAAGACCGCGGATGACCTGTACGAGATCGTTGCCACGACGGTCCCCCATGCCCGCTTCGGTATCGCTTTCACCGAGGCATCGGGCCCATGTCTGATCAGGACGGATGGGAACGACGAGGAGCTGATCCACGACTGCGTCACGGCCCTCCAGGCGATCGGGGCAGGTCACGTCTTCTGTATCCTGCTCCGCGACGCCTATCCCATCAACATCCTCAACCAGGTGAAGAACTGTCCGGAGGTCTGCCGGATCTACTGCGCCACGGCGAATCCCCTCAAGGTCATCGTGGCCTCGACCGACCAGGGATGGGGGGTGCTCGGGGTGATCGACGGTTTTCCCCCGAAGGGGGTGGAGACGGATGCCGACCGGCAGGAACGGCGGGAGTTCCTGCGCCTGATCGGCTACAAGCGGTGACGATCTTGGGCTCGGACAAAAAAGCCCCGGAATGATTTCCGAGGCTGTCTCTAACAAGTGAATTGACGCCGCTCTGGAGAAGCTTTATACCAATCCGTCGGTGGATACCTAGTCGGTGCCTTATGCCGCGCTCCATATGGGCCGCGCCATTCGGTGATCCTTTCGGATTCCCCCTTTTTCAAGCGGTCGTATACGCGCCTGACGGATGGTCATCGACGCTGTCGCGTTATCTCCGCAACGCCAATATCGTTGTGCTCCAGGGAACCGTATGACCGTTTGAGCCACCGTCCTTTTTGTACAGCATTACCGGGGAAGACGCTTCAGACGTCCTTCTCCAAAGGAGGGCTTGCGCACCACGTCCGGACCCCGATCATCATTTCCTGAGTATCGACAGGTTCCTCAACTGCGAAATTACCTGCACCCCAGAGCAGCTTGTCAGAGAACTTCTTCTTTTGATTTTATTGTACTCTTTCGAGTGGATCGTGTCAACGCGGTCACTGGCCGAGGGACCTCAACGCGTTCCGCGCCGACTCGAACCCCTGACCGGCTGCCTTGCGGTACCATTTAACCGCTTCTTCGTTGTCCTGCTCAACCCCGTAGCCGTACTGGTACATCTGGCCGAGGCGGTACTGCGCCCTGACATCCCCCAGGTCGGCAGCCTTGCGGAACCACTGTGCCGCCTCCTTCTTGTCTTCTTTCACCCCTTCGCCCTGGTCGTACATGTACCCGATCATATAGAGGGAATCGGCGCTCCCTTCTTCCTGGAACGCTCTCATGGCGCCGGTGTAGTCGTGCATGAGATACGCCTCCCGCCCGTCACGGGACACGGCCAATGCCGGCTGTGCCAGGACCGCTCCCAGGGACGCCCACAGGAACATTCTGACCAGATGATGCATCTTCACCATTATTCATCCTCCGATGTTGCGAAGTCATTTGTGATCGGGCAGCATGACTGCCAGAAGTATTATATAGAAAAGCCTCTTTCTCTATCAAGGGGGAAGATGTTAATTAAAAAGTGTTTCCAGTTGCGAGCGATGCCTTAAAATCGTCGGGGGTTGACGGGCGGGCGAAAAAAAGCGAAGATGAAATGCTGCAGTTACGGATAAAAGGGTATTTATGGCACTTCTCAGCATGCGCAACGTCAGCGCGGCTTTCGGCGGGCCGTCGGTGCTGGACGGGATAGCCCTCCAGGTGGAGGCGGGGGACAGGCTCTGCCTCATGGGGCGCAACGGCACGGGTAAATCGACCCTGATGAAGCTGATCAGCGGGGAACTTGTCCCCGACGGGGGGGAAATCACCCGCCAGCAGGGACTGCGGGTGGCGCTGGTGTCCCAGGAGGTGCCGCAGGGACTTGCCGGGACGGTCTTCGACGTGGTTGCGGAGGGAATGGGGGACGCGGCCCGGCTTCTGGCGGAGTACCATCACGTGGGTTTCCGGCTGGCGAGCGAGGGGGGGGAGGAGCTTCTGCAACGCCTGGCCACATTACAGAAGGCACTGGAGGATGCCGGTGGCTGGAGCCTCCACCAGGAGGTGGAGCGGGTCCTCGGCCGGCTTTCCCTCGATCCGGATGCTGAGTTTGCGACTCTCTCCGGCGGCACAAAGCGGCGGGTGCTCCTGGCGCGCGCGCTGGTGGCGGCTCCCGATATCCTTCTTCTCGACGAGCCGACCAACCACCTGGATATCGACACCATCGTCTGGCTGGAGGAGTTCCTCCTCAAGGATGTGAAGACCTTCGTCTTCGTCACCCATGACCGCGCCTTTGCCCGCCGTCTTGCCAACCGGGTTGCGGAGCTTGACCGGGGGAGGCTCTACGCGTTTGTGTGCGGTTACGACACCTTCGTCGAGCGGCGGGAGGCCCTCCTTGAGGCTGAAATCGCCCGCCAGGCGCTGTTCGACAAAAAGCTTGCCCAGGAGGAGGCGTGGGTGCGCCAGGGGATCAAGGCGCGTCGCACCAGGAACGAGGGGCGGGTGCGGGCGCTGAAGAGGATGCGCGAGGAGCGGCGGCAGCGCCGGGAACGGACCGGCCAGGTGCGGATGCAGCTGCAGGAGGCCGAGCGCTCCGGCAACCTGGTGGTCGAGGCGGAAGGGGTTTCCTTCGCCTACGAGGGACGCCCGGTGATCAGGGATCTCACCACTACCATCGTCCGCGGCGACCGGGTGGGGATCATCGGTCCCAACGGCGCGGGGAAGACCACGCTCCTTCGCCTCCTCCTCGGGGAGCTTGTACCGCAGGCGGGGACGCTGAAGCTTGGCAGCCGTCGCGAGGTGCTCTACTTCGACCAGCTCCGCGAGCAGCTCGACCCTGACAAGACCGTCCAGGAGAACGTGGGGGAGGGGAACGACGCCGTCATCATCAACGGCAAGAGCCGTCACGTCATCGGCTACCTGCAGGATTTCCTCTTCACCCCGGAGCGGGCGAGGACGCCGGTCCGAATCCTCTCCGGCGGGGAGCGCAACCGCCTGCTGCTGGCCAAGCTCTTCACCCGTCCCTCCAACGTCCTCGTCATGGACGAGCCGACCAACGACCTGGACGCCGAGACCCTCGACCTCCTTGAGGAACTCCTCCTGGAGTATTCGGGAACGCTCCTCCTCGTCAGCCATGACCGGGAGTTCCTCAACAACGTGGTAACGAGTACCCTCGTCTTCGAAGAAGAAGGTGTGGTACGCGAATACGTGGGGGGATACGACGACTGGCTCCGCCAGGCCCGGGCTGTGGCTCCCGCAGAGGCTCCGGCACGGTCGGCACCGGTGAAGCAGCGGGTCAGGACGGAGAAGCCGCGCAAGCTCACCTTCAAGGAGGAACGGGAGCTCGAAGGGCTGCCGGACAGGATTGCCGAGCTGGAAGGTGAACAGGCCGAGCTCCACCGGCGGCTCTCGGACCCGGAGTTCTACCGGACTGCCGGGGCCGAGGTAGCGAAGCTGAACGAGCGGCTGGCCGAGCTCGAGACGGAACTGGCGGAAGTCTACCTGCGCTGGGAGGAACTGGAGACAATCAGGGGATGAGAGGGTTCCTCAAAGACCCGCCCTGTCCCGGACGGAACGGAGTGCCCCGGTTGCGGATGCCGCGCCGCGCCGTCCGCTTCCCCCCATGGCGAATGCCTTCTGGATCTTTGCCAGGACCCGGATGGGCATGGCGGGCTTGCCGATGAAATCGACGAAACCGGCCTTCAGTGCACGGTGCTCTTCTTCGGTCGAGGTTTTTGCGGACATGAGGATGACCGGAATATCGGCCATCTCGGGATGTGCCTTCAGGGCATGCATGAAATGATATCCGTCCATGCGCGGCATCATCAGGTCACAGACGACGATGTCGGGATGGCGGGAAAAGGCTAGCTTCAAGCCGTCGATGCCGTCGTAAGCGATGATGACCTCATATCCCTCCCTTTCCAGGTCTCCTTTCAGAAACGATGCGACCACCGGAGAAGGGTCGAGCAGCAGGATCTTTTGCCGGCTCTCCTTCACCAGTTTCCCCTTGAGGTAGTGTTTCCTGATGGCCGCGAAGATATCGTCCCGGGTGGCCAGGGCAAGATGGATCTCCATGCGGGTTTCCTTCGCCAGGTGATCGAAGGTGTCGCGGTCGAAGGGGTCGAGCGTCGCGACGGCCAGCATTCCGTCGTGGTGCTTGAGGGGGAAGATCAGTTTTTCAACGGCCAGCTTTGCCGGGACCAGGTCGAGGAGTTCCTTCGGGAAGGGCTGGTCGGCGAAATTCCGGACAGTCCGGATATTGCACTGCCTGGCGAGGGCCTCGATGACCTCCTCCTCGGTGACGATCCCCATTTCCTTGAGGAGCGTGCCAAGCCGTTTGCCGCTTCCCTTCTGCATTTCCAGTGCCCGCTCAAGGGTCTTGATCGAAATGATGCCGGCTTTCACCAGCAGATCTCCGATTTGACTTTTCGATGCCATAGGAAACCTGTATCCTTTCACGTGCCATCACATTCAGATTGCGCTATACTCATTATGATATCGGCTATGTTTTTTTAATTTTAACAGATTTTTTTTGCCGATGACATATTTTTTCGGTCCGGAGCAGCCTTTTCGGTCGTGCTGTCCCGGGGAGGTTTCCATGATCGTTGTCGCAATCCTGCTCCAGGCGTTCCTGCTTGCCGTGTTTCCCTCCGGGCAGGCGCAGGCCAAGTCTCCGGAGGCCGTGACGTCTGCCCCCGAGCGGGCAAAAGACGCTGCTCCGCCGGTTACGGCCGGGGAACCGTCCGGCGAAGAAAAGCCGGCGGTGACCCGACATGAGCTGACCGTTAACGGCAAGCTCCTCACATATACCGTGACGGCCGGCATGCTGCCGATTACCAGTGCCACCGGCGAAGCCGAGGCGCACATCTTCTTTGTCGCCTATACGGTGGACAATGGCGGGAAGGCTGCCCGGCGGCCGCTTCTCTTCGCGTTCAACGGCGGGCCGGGCTCCTCGTCGGTCTGGCTGCATCTCGGGGCCATGGGGCCGAAGCGGCTGAATCTCCCCGATGACGGCAGCATGCCTGCCCCCCCCTATCAGCTGACGGACAATGCGGATACCTGGCTCGACCAGGCCGACCTGGTCTTTATCGACCCGGTGGGGACCGGCTTCAGCCGGGCGGTTAAGCCCGAGCTGGCGGGCAAGTTCTTTTCCCTCAAGGGTGATGTCGACTCGGTCGGAGAGTTCATCCGCCTCTACCTGACCCGTTACGGGCGCTGGTCGTCGCCGCTCTTCCTCGTCGGCGAAAGCTACGGCACGACCAGGGCCGCCGGTCTGGCCAACCACCTCTTCGAGCACGGCATCGCCTTCAACGGCATCATCCTCGTTTCCACGGTACTCAACTTTTCCACCATCAGCTTCGCCCCGGGGAACGACCTTCCCTATGCGCTCTATCTTCCCACCTACACCGCCACAGCCTGGTTTCATAACAGGCTTCCCCCGGATTCGGGGCGCGACCTTTCAAGGGTCCTTGGGGAAGTGGAGCAATGGGCGATGACCGAGTATCTCCAGGTCCTCGGCAAGGGTGACAGGCTGTTGCCCGCGGAGCGGCAGGAGACCATCAGGCGGCTTGCCCGCTACACCGGCCTGGACGAACGCTACATCGACAACAGCAACCTGCGCATCGAAGCCCCCCGCTTTTCCACGGAGCTGCTCCGCAGGGGGAAGAGGACCGTGGGACGGTTCGACAGCCGCCTGACGGGGGCCGACCTTTCCGCCGCGGCCGAGGGGCCCGATTACGACCCGAGCCTTGCCGCGGTCCGGCCACCATTCACCGCGGCCTTCAACGACTATGTGCGGAACGGGCTGGGGTACAAGGCCGACCGGGAGTACTACATCCTCGGTGGCGGCATCGGTCACTGGGACTGGGGGACGAACAATTCCTTTGCGGATACCAGCGAAGCCCTGCGCAGCGCCTTCGCCAAGAACCCCCACATGAAACTGTTCGTCGCCTCCGGTACGTTCGACCTGGCAACCCCCTACATGTCCGCCGAGTACACCCTGAACCACCTTGGGCTCGATCCGGCGGCGCGCCAGAACATCACAGCCGTCCGCTACGATGCCGGCCACATGCTGTACACCGATGCACCGTCCCGTGCCCGGCTCAAGCGGGATGTGGCGGCTTTCATCCGCAGCGCCCTTCCCGGGCAATGAACCGGGTTTCCACGGAGATGCCATGACGAGATCATTCAGACCACGGGCTCCCCGGCCTGCACCGACGAAGAGCCAGGAGGAACTGGACGAGATGGTCCGTCGCATGAAGGCGGAACAGACGGCGCCCGACAACTACCGGGAACGTTCCCTCAAGCTCCACGGCTGGATCTGCGCCAAGTGCGGCCGGGAGTTCGAGCTGCACAACCTCCACCTCCTCACCGTCCACCACAAGGACGGCAACCACCTCAATAACCCCCCCGACGGCAGCAACTGGGAAAACCTCTGTATCTGGTGCCACGACGACGAGCACAGCCGTTCGCTCCTCGCGGACTATCTGCAGGAGAAGGACAAGTAGCGAAACCAGAAATCTGTTGACTCTCCTTCCTATTGGTGTTGAAATTAAAAACGGTTAAAATTCTATTGTGCGTAGGGGCCCCCCGATGTGGGTGCCCGCCTGTGTCTTCATGTGCCCATTGTGGGTGCCCAATTTAAAAAGCAGGGTGGCCACATGGGGCCGAAGAACCGAAACCAGGGCGGCCACATGGGGCCGCCCCTACAGCAGGTGATCACATGAAATACGATCCGGAGGTCCACCATCGTCGTTCGATCCGCTTGAAGGGATACGATTACACCGGTGAAGGGGCGTATTTTGTGACGGTGTGTGTGCAGGGACGGGAATGTCTGTTTGGCGATGTTGTGGATAGTGCGATGGAATTGAGTAAGGCTGGGCGGATGGTCGAGGAATGGTGGTCGAAATTGTCAGGAAAATTTACAGGTGTGGAAGTGGATGAATTCGTCATTATGCCGAACCATTTTCACGGGATCATCACAATCGTAGGGGCACCCCCATGTGGGTGCCCGCCTTTGTCCCCATGTGGATGCCCCAATTCAATGCCAGGGCAGTCGTATGGGGCCGATGAACCAAGACCAGGGCGGCCACATGGGGCCGAAGAACCAAAACCAGGGCGGCCACATGGGGCCGCCCCTACGTTGGGTGATGTCATGGATTGGTTCAAAACGATGACCACGAATGCGTATATCCATGGCGTGAAACAATCGGATTGGCCGCCGTTCCCCGGCCGGTTGTGGCAGCGTAATTATTACGAACGAGTCATTCGGAATGAAGATGAATTGGCCGACATTCGGGAATACATCCGCAGCAACCCCCTGCGATGGGCGGATGACGAGGAATGATGTCCGTAGGGGCGGCCCCGCGTGACCGCCCGGATTTGGGGGGACAATAGGAGATTGGTGGTTCTTTGGAGGCTCGGTTGATTTCGCGGGGGGAGAGAATCAAAGATTGGAAATGAGACATTAGGATGACTTATCCTGTTAGTCATGATGCTTGGCTGGGTAGGATGGAACACTTGTGGCGCCCGTCCGCAAGGCGGCGCAAACTCAAACCTTCTGCCTACGCCAGAGGCTCGCATCGGTTGTTCCTGTCCCCGGAATTTCCTGATTTCCCTTTCTAAACAAAAAAAAGGGAAGGCAAGCCTTCCCCTATTGCATGACATTGTGTACGTGCGTTCTAGTGGTCGATGGCCTTGGCCATGCCGATGCCGGTGTTCTGGCGGACGTAGATCTCGTCCCACATCTCCTCGGCCTTGCGGCTCGGGAAGGCCAGGGCTCCGATGATGGCGGCGAGGAAGCCGAGCGGGATGGAGATGATGCCCGGGTTCTTCAGCTTGAGCAGCGGGGCGTCGAGACCCATGATGGACTTGCCGTCCTTGTTCGCCGCGTAGTCCTTGCGGGCCTTGTCGAGGTCCTTCAGGTCCTTCTCGGCAAGGGTCGCACCCGGCGGCAGGTCGGCCTGCTTCTTCTCCAGCGCCTCGATGGTCTTCTTGGCGCCGGCGGCGACGGTCTTCGGATAGGTCATGTTGGGCGATACCATAACCAGGGCGATGGAGGCGATGGTGCCGACCACCAGGCCGGAGATGACGCCGGCGGTGTTGAACTTCTTCCAGAAGAGTGACATGACGACGACCGGCAGGTTGCCGGAGGAGGCAACGGCGAAGGCGAGCGCCACGAGGTGGGCGACGTTCTGCTTCTCGGCGGTGATGCCGATGATGATGCCGACGGTGCCGACGCAGAGGGAGGTGATCCGGGCCGCCATGACCTGCTCGTGCTGGTCGGCGTGGCCGTCCTTGATGACGTTCACGTAGATGTCGTGGGCGATGGCCGCGGAGGCCGCGAGAACCAGGCCGGAGACGACGGCCAGGATGGTGGCGAAGGCGACCGAGCAGAGGAAGGCGAGGAAGATGTCGCCGATGACCGGGGAGATGTCGGCGCCCAGTTGCTGGGCCAGGAGCAGAGTGGCCATGTTGCCGCCGGCGTCAACTGCCTTGATTCCCTGCGGGGTGACGTGGATGGCGGCGCCGAAGCCGAGGAGCGTGGTGAGCACGTAGAACAAGCCGATGATCCACATGGCGATGATGACCGACTTGCGGGCGGCCTGGGCGGTCGGCACGGTGAAGAAGCGCATGAGGATGTGGGGCATCCCGGCGGTGCCGAGCACGAGCGCCATGCCGAGAGAGATCTGGTCGAGCGGCGCCTTCATGAAGAGGGCCGGCTCAAGGAAACG
>JAMXLF010000022.1 GCA_024281055.1 Geobacteraceae bacterium | reverse complement strand
CAATCGCTGAGGGTGACCATGTCGAGGCTCAACTGGTCGATGATTTCCTCGGCTTCCGCCAGGAAATCCTTGGCTGCCTTGCCCATATTCTCATTCGTCCCGCTCATAGAATCCCTTGGCCAAATGTTGGGGCGCCCTTTGCGAGTGCCCATTCCAGGGGGCGCGAGGCCAGCCCCGACGAAATCCGCTAACCGATATACTTCGTGATCAGCTCCTGAAGCTTCAGGGGGTTGAACGGTTTGACCAGATATTCGTTGGCGCCGAGCGCCAACCCTTTTTCCATGTCCTTTTCACTGCTCTCGGTGGAAATGATGAACAGGGGAACGTCATGGTAATTGGGGTTGTTCCGGACATAGCTGATCAGTTCAAGTCCGTTGATATCGGGCATATTGATATCGGTAATGATCAGGTCGACCTTTTCCCGCGGCAGGAGGCGCAAGGCCTCGAAGCCGCTGGCCGCCTCGACGATCTGATAGCCTTCCAGCGATTCGATGGTCGAGACCAGCAGAGAACGCATGGTCGAAGAATCTTCCGTGACGAGTATCTTTTTCACATTCCCTCCGGACTTTTCTCCTTGAGTCTGCGCTGCAGAAGAGCCTTTTCCATGGCCAGTCCCGCCTGGGAAAGGAAAATTTCCAGCGAATCGGTGTCCCCGATCGCTTTTCCTTCGGGAAGATTGTCACCGTAAAGCACGGCGACCACCTTCTCCTCGCTCACGACCGGCCCGAGAAAAACCTCGGCAGGAAAGCCGCCGCCAAGCTGGTCGAGGAGGTGCCGATTCCACCGGCTGTCAGCCGGCGCCAGCTTTGCCGGGAGATGGGACTCGATGACTCCGGAGAACAGGGAGTCTTCCCCCCGGGGGATCCGCAGGTTGCGGATCTTGACATCCGCCTCGCTGTCGTTGATGCCGAACTGGCCAAGCCCGACGATCTCATCGTGCTTTACGAGGAAGATGACGGCTCGGTTCACGAACTCGGCGGCGAACCGGAGAATGAGAAGAATAATGCCTCCGCCAAGGGCGGGGTTATTGAGTTCTTCCAGCATTCCCCGCAGCAGGGTGAGACCGGTGCTCTGTTCAACCGCATCAGGAGAACTGGCCAGTTCCTCGCCCATTTCCATCCGCAGTTCATCGCCGATGTTTACCTTGTCGCTCCCCTCGACCGGTCCGCCACCAGCCTCAACCCTTGCCAGCTCCGGCACCAGACGGTCACCAAACTCCCTTACGACGTCTCTATCTGCCAGTTCCGCCTTGCGGGGCTTCAGAATAAGAGGAACCCCCATCTCCGTGAGCTTGCGTTCCGCATCGCGGTTGTGGTAGTCGGCCAAGGCCAGCACGGGAAGTTCCGTGAAGTTATTGCGGATGAGCTCCAGAAGCTCCACGCCACCGAGGATACCGGAACCGTCCATACGCGGCATGATCAGGTCGACCAGGACCGTCGGTCGTGCTCCTTCACGATAGATGGTGTCGATCTTGATCAGGGTGGCCTCGCTCTTTTCGAAGGCAAAGACCTCGTAGCCGCTCCCTCCGAGCATGGCAGCGATTGCTTCCCGGGTCGCGGCATCATCGTCGACCAGCACCAGTGGACGGTTCTTCTCGGCAGCGGGCTGCACCGCCGATGGCGCCTGGAGAAGATCGAAGGCGACGTCAACGCTCTCTTCATGCTGCAGCGTCCCGTAGTGGTCCTCGTCGCTCAGCTCACCGCGATGACGCCTCTCATCGACAATCCGCGACCCTTCCATGGCGAGGAACTGGGGATTGAGCCCCTGGTCGAGCATGAACTGCAGCGGGTCCATCTTGATGTCGTCGATGGCCGCGACATTGTCCTGCAGCTCAAAATCGAAGGTTCCCTCAGCCCAGGCAAAGAGCGAATAGACCACCCCCTCGATCTGCTCCCTTACCACCGCCTCAATGGCATCTACTGAAACGGCGAAGCGATTGACGAGGATGGTGCCGAGTCGCTCACTGAACCCCTCTTGTTCCTGAGCAGCCAAGGCTCTTTTCAGCAGTGGAAGATCGATGATCCCTTGCTGGATCAGCGTCTCGCCGAGGTTTTGTTGGAAGATGCTTGATGTTGCCCGGATTACCTGTCCCTGGCGGAACAGTATGCGACCCTCCCGCCCCATGCTGTGGAGGGCGAGAATTCCCGACTTGCGGGAAAGGCTCACGATCTGCAGGATCTCGCCAAGCCCCAGATCTTCCAGATTGCCGACCAAACTCATGGCGCAAACATTCCATTGTCGCAGGAAAGTACGTGTAAATAGTCGCTAATCATACCTTATCCGTCACTCCAAGTAAAGCAATTTGCTCCGATATCAGCGTTCCCGCCCTCTGAACAACAGGCGTAGCGGCGAGCCGGTGAAACCGAAGGCTTCCCGCACCTTGTTGGCAAGGTAGCGTTCGTAGGAAAAGTGAATCCCATCGGGGTGATTGGTAAAGAGCACAAAGGTGGGGGGCTTCGTCCCCACCTGGGTGGCGAAGTAGAATTTGACCCGTCTCCCCTGGGAAAGGGGGGGATGGTGGGCCTCAACCGCCGCCGAGACGACACGGTTCAGCTCCGAGGTGGTGACCCGCTTGGTGTACTGGGCCATGACATTCTCCACCTCGGCCATGATCTTCCCGGTCCGCTGGCCGGACTTCGCGGAAACGAAGAGGATCGGGGCAAACGGGAGATATTTGAACTCCGTCCGGATCGTGTCCACGAATTTTCCGATGGTGGAGTTGTCTTTCTCCAGGGTGTCCCATTTGTTGACCACGAAGATGCATCCGCGTCCCGCTTCGTAGGCGTAACCGGCGATCCGGGCGTCCTGCTCGGTCACCCCCTCTTCTGCATTGAGCACGATGAGCACCACGTCGGCCCTCTCGATGCTCCGCAGGGCATCCACCACGCTGTATTTCTCGATCTTCAGGCTTACCTTCCCCTTGCGCCTGATTCCGGCCGTATCGATGAGCTTGTAGCGCTTCCGGTTGCAGGTGAAGTAGGTATCGATCGAGTCGCGGGTTGTCCCGGGAACCGGATTCGCCACCACCCGCTCGAAGCCGAGCAGACGATTCACGAGCGAGGACTTCCCCACATTGGGGCGACCCACCACCGCTATTCTGGTGATCTCTTCATCGGTAGCACCGGCGGGGCTTTTTGGCAGTGCCGCAACGACCGCATCCACGAGATCGCCGACACCCCGATTATGCTCGGCGGAAACGGCAAAAAGGTTGTCCACTCCGAGGGCGTAGAATTCGCCGACCCCCGCCTCCTGACGATCCCCGTCCACCTTGTTGACCAGGTAGAAGACCGGCTTGTCCACCCGGCGGAGCATCTCCACCACCTCGGTGTCAGCCGGAGTGAGTCCGCTACGGCCGTCCATGACGAACAGGATGACGTCCGCCTCCTCCATGGCAAGCTGCGACTGCTCCCGCATCTGCTGCAGAAGCCGGTCGTCGGTTGCCGGTTCGAACCCGCCGGTATCGATGAGGATGAAAGGGACATCGAACTGGTCCACCTCTGCATAGTTGCGGTCCCGGGTCACCCCCGGCATGTCGTCGACGATCGCCTTGCGCCGTCCCACGAGCCGGTTGAAAAGGGTCGATTTCCCCACATTGGGACGCCCCACTATTGCTACGATAGGTTTCATGCAATCTCCAAAAAGCAATTTCCAAATCGCAGATTCCAAATCTCAAACAAATTCAAATTCAGGTTCGCAACTATCATGACATTTCCGTCTTGGTATTATTTGAGATTTGTGATTTGAAATTTGGAATTTCGAATCATTCATATCCCAGTTCCTTCAGTAACCGAGGATTCTCGCTCCAATCTTTCCGCACCTTGACGAAAAGCTCGAGAAAGACGCGGGCATCGAGAAGACCCTCGATCTCGTGTCGCGCCTGACTGCCGATTTTTTTCAGCATCTCGCCCCGCCGGCCGATGATGATCCCCTTCTGCGAATCCCGTTCCACGACAATGGAAGCCGAGATGGCGACGAGACCATCGGCGCGCTCCTTGAAGCTGTCCACTGTCACCGCCACGGAATAGGGAATCTCGTCGCGGGTCAGGCGGAAGACCTTCTCACGGATGATCTCCGCCACGACGAAGCGCTCCGGAAGATCAGTGAGAATATCGTCGGGAAAATAGGCAGGCCCTTCCGGAAGGGCGGCGAAAACGAGATCCACAAGCTTTTCCACCCCTTCCCCGGCAAGAGCCGAGACCGGAACGATCTCCCGGAAGGGGAAAAGGCGTGCATACGCGGCAATCCGTTCGAGGAGGCGCTCCTTTTCCACCAGGTCGGTCTTGTTGATGACGAGGAAGACCGGCATCCCGGCGTCGGCGAGGATTTCGGTGATGACTTTCTCCTGCCCGGCCGGTTCCGCATCGGCCTCCACGAGGAAAAGAACAACATCGACCTCCTTGATGGAAGCAAGCGCCGTCTCCACCATGTAGCGGTTGAGCCGGGACTTTGCACGATGCACACCGGGGGTGTCGATGAAGACGATCTGGCCGCCGGAGATGTTGTGGATGCCCTGAATCCGGTTTCTCGTGGTCTGGGGCTTGTCCGAGGTGATGACGATTTTTTCACCGAGGATGCGGTTCAGCAAGGTCGACTTCCCCACATTGGGACGGCCGACGATGGCGACAAACCCGGAGCGGAACGGCTTAACAGTCACGGGAAGACACCTCCGTCCGATAGGCAAGATTGTGCACGATGTTTCCTTTCCTGACGAAAGCACCCGTCATCACCTGGAGATCCAGGGGGGAGAAGTGCGGATCTGCCTTTATCGCCACAATCTTCAGGCCCCGCAAACGCCAGAGGCGTCGGATATTCTCTCGCCGCTGGCCAGCCACATCGGAAACCCTGGACGGGGCACAGACCAGTGTCAGCAGCCGATCATCCGGCACCTCTCCGGTCAACTCCAGCATCAGGTCGTAAAACAGCTCCCCGTCCAGCAACTGGCGGAAAGCCGGGTGATGCGGCCCTGCAACCACGTTCCCCGGGGTCTGCAGCTCAGGCGAATCCTGAAGGCCGCTCCTGATCACCGGAACACCCGCCCGGAGCGCCTCGTGGAGCAGCACCTTGCAGCAGCGGACTGCCTCGTCGAGGGTGAGCGGCGAGTATTCCCCGGCCCGGTAAAGCTCCTCGAGCCGCGTCCCGGCGATGACCAGCGTAGGATAGATCCGTAGAAAAGCCGGCTTCAGGTCGAGCACCTGCCTGAGCGAGGCACGTGCCCCCTCCGGCGTATCGCCGGGAAGCCCGACCATGAGCTGGACCCCAACGGTCAAGCCTTTGCCATAGAGAGCGCGGCAGGCATCGATCGTAGCCGCAGAGGTGTGACCGCGGCCGGCGCGGGCCAGTACCTCGTCATCCATCGATTGAACCCCCAGCTCCACGGTCCGCACCCCCATCTCTGCGAGAAATGAGACTACGTCGGTATCGACGGCGTCTGGCCGGGTAGAAACCCTGACGGCCTTGAGCGTACCCCCGGCGATGAGCGGTTGCAGGGACTGGAGGAGCCGTTGTTGGACCGGCAGGGGAAGGGCGGTAAATGTCCCCCCGTAAAAGGCCGCCTCGACCGGTCGTCCCCGCGCCGTATCGCTGTAGGCAATGATTTTGGCCTGGATCTCCGCAGGTGTTGGAACATCACCGTTACTGCCGGAAATTGTTGTCTGGTCGCAGAAGACGCAGCGTTGGAGACATCCGCGGTGACTGATGAAGAAGGGAACGATAATGGGCTTCATGGACCCTTTGCTGACGTGGCAGGCGAAAGCTGCGCGATGCCGGCCTTGGCGGCTGCCTGCTCTGCCTCCTTCTTGCTTCTGCCGACACCTTCCCCAAGACACTCCTCACCCACCAGGACCTGGACGACAAAAGTCCGGTCATGGTCGGGACCGAAAGCCTCTTTCAGTACGTAAGACGGAGTCGTGCCACGCTCGGCCTGGGCAAGTTCCTGGAATTCAGTCTTGTAATCTCTCGCGCCGGCGCCGGTGAACGGACTCGTCATGAGCGGGGCAAAGTGCTCATTAACGAGACGTTGCGCCGGCTCGATTCCCCCGTCGAGACACACCGCCGCCACGAGCGCTTCGTAGGCATCTGCAAGCAGGGACCGCTTTTCGCGACCGCCGCCCTTCTCCTCCCCTCGCCCCAGTCGGAGGTGCCTGCCGAGCCCGATCTGTCGCGCCAGCAGCGAGAGGCTCTCCTCGGCCACCAGCAACGCCCTGATCCTGGTCAGCTCCCCCTCCCGGCTCTCCGGGAAGCGTTCCAGCAGCAAGCCGCTGACGAAAAAATCGATGACCGAGTCACCGAAAAACTCCAGACGCTCATTGTCACGGGCCGACTTGTCGCCAGCTTCGTTGAGGAACGAACGGTGGGTCACCGCCTCTTCCAGGAAGCGACGATTCCGGAACCGGTAGTCAATGACGGTTTCCAATTCCGCCAGCAGGTCGCCGGTTTCACTCTTCATGGGAACAAGCCATGCTTTGCGATGCTCGTAGTCAAAAATTTCATATAGTTCAGCGATAATTGGAACAAGGTTGCAGTATACCCAAAGGGCCGTAGTTTAGCAATAGATATGCCGGAGCTGCGGGATTTTTGTCTTGATTAATTATTGACCCTCTCCTATAATTTTTTATTTACGAGCATCGGAGCACCATCCATGGGATGTTTCATCACATTTGAAGGGATCGAGGGGTGCGGCAAGACCACCCAGCTCAGGCTTCTTGCCGGACACCTTGAACA
>JAMXLF010000021.1 GCA_024281055.1 Geobacteraceae bacterium | reverse complement strand
AGGGGAGCGGCGTGCGGATGCTGGAGAGTAACCTCAAGCGAATCCTGCGCACCGACGGCACGAATGCCGAGGACGTGAGCCGCTCGATCGAACGGGCCCGCCGCTGTTTCACTGCGCTCTTTGAGGCTGGAGCGGAGAACCGCCCCCTTAATCACCGGCATCTCTCCATCCGGAAGCGGATCATGGAGGTGGTGGAGAAAACCCCTGCTGCGGGCGGCTACCAGCGGGTCCTGGCGCTTGGTGAATTTACCCCTCCCGCGGGCGACCGGCCGCTCTTCGACGGCTCAGCGCTGGTGCTCCTGGCGGAAGCGGAGGAAGACATCCTGGTCTCCGCCTCCCCTACCCTTGCCCTGCTGCGCGATCCCGACGCCCGTGCCCGCCTTCTTCCGCGCGGCAAGGTAAAAACGGTCGTCTCCCGAGCGGACGGAGACATGGTGGCCCATGCCTCGCTCATCTTCCACCACCACTGCTACAACCCGCTCATCGAGGCATGGTACGACAAACTCCAGGCCCCCCGGCTGTTCGCGGCGGTATGACGATGAAAACCGCCGCCTTCGAACTGCTGCTGCGCGCCTGGGCCGGCCACCGTGCCCGGGGGTTCGCCCGGCGCGACCCCTTTGCCGCCCAGAGGAACATCCTCGACGGACTCATTGCCCGGGGAAGCGCCACCCGCTTCGGCCGGGACCACGGTCTGGCAGAGCTCAAGGGAAAGCCGTTTGACCGGCTTTACCAAGAATACCGGCAGCGGGTGCCGATCCGGACCTATGCGAACTTCTGGCGCGACTACTTCAGTGCCGGCTACCGCCAGGCCCATGGCGGCCGCAGCCTCGACCTGGTGGACGTTACCTGGCCGGGGCGGATCCCCCTCTTCTGCGAGACCTCCGGCACCACCGCGCCGACCAAGTTCATCCCCTTCAGCGAGGAGATGTTCGCCGCCAACCGGCGTGCCGCTCTCGATCTCGCCGCCTGCTACCTGAACGCAAACCGCGACAGCCGCCTCCCCCGGGGAAAGCTCCTCTACATGGCCGGGAACACTAACCTGACCGACATGGGGAACGGCGTGAGGAGCGGCGACATGAGTGCCATCACGCTATGTCACCCACCCGCATACCTCCGGTCGTTCATCCTTCCCGACCCGGCCACATCCGCGCTCCCTTGGGAGGAGAAGCTCGAAGCCCTCGCCCGGCTCCTCCTCGCCGACCCGAAGGTCTGCGCCATTTCCGGCGTCCCCCCCTGGATTCTTATGCTTCTGAAACGTTGCGCGGAGCTTGCCGGCCGGCCGCTGCCGGAATGTCTCCCGAACCTGGAGCTAATCATCCATGGCGGCACCAGCATGAAGCCTTATCGGCGGGAGTTCGCCTCCCTCTTCGGTGAGGCCCCTCCCCGCTTCCTGGAGCTCCTCCCTTCCTCCGAGGCGTTCATGGCGTTCCAGATCACGGGGGAAGAGCAGATGCGCTTTACCCCCTGGTACGGGGTCTTCTTCGAGTTCGTCCCGTGCGCTGAGCTCGACGAGCGGGGCGTCCCCCGGCCGGATGCCGTTGCCGTCCCCCTGGAGGAGGTGCGGGCCGGCGAGCGCTACGCCGTCATCCTCACCACCTGCGCGGGACTCTGGCGCTACCACATCGGCGACACCATCCGCTTCGTCTCCCTCGATCCGCTCATGATCGAATTCACCGGCCGCGACAAGTTCCTCGACCGCTTCGAGGAGAAGGTCACCCAGGGAGAGGTGGAAGAGGCAGTCGCGGCACTGAACCGGCTGCCGGGGATCGATATCCGGGAGTTCATCGTCGGCCCGGACATCCCCGCGCGACGCCACCTCTGGGTCCTCGCCATGGGAGGGGGAACCTCCCTCAATGAACGGCAGCTGGCGGAGCGGCTCGACCGCAAGCTCATGGTCCTGAACGCCGACTATGCCACCTTCCGCGGCCAGGGAAGGATCGGCGCCCCCCTCGTCGTCGCGGTGACGGAAGAGACGATCTACCGGTGGTCCAAAGAGGTGCGGGGAAAACTCGGCGGCCAGAGCAAGATCCCCCACGTCGACCCGACCACGGACGGCGAGATGGTCGCAAGCCTCCTTACCTTCTGCGGGCGGCAGGCGACCTCGACACGGTGCAGCGCAGACAGCGACGCCATCGGGGCGTGACGTTTTCTCCCCCTCACCCCTGCCCCTCTCCCTCAAGGGCGAGGGGAAAATCAACCCCTCTCCCCGGGGGAGAGGGTGGCCGCAGGCCGGGTGAGGGGTGACGAGCGAAATTCACAGAAAGGAGATCATCGATGCGAGTGGAAGAGATCAGGAACATCGCCCGGGAGCGGGGGATCAAAACTGGAAAGCTGACCAAGGGGGAGTTAATTCGGACGATACAGCGTGAGGAAGGCAACAGCGACTGCTTCGGCCTGCCCGCAAGCCTGCCCTGTGACCAGGCCGGATGTTTGTGGCGGGCAGACTGCCAGCAGGACTGACGGCCGGCAGCCATCGGGTTCACGCACCATGTACGCAGGAGGCAACCCATGCGTTTGGACGAAATCAGGCTCATCGCTCGGGAAAGAGGCATCACGACCCGGAACAGGAAAAAGGAAGAGCTGATCAGGGCCATTCTCGATGAGAATTGTGCTGACAACAATCCCAGCGACTACACAATCCGGACGGCGGGGCGGCTCGACCCCGAATATGCGGACAGGCGACGGTTTTAGTCGGTCTATCTTTTAGTCGTCCGACGTGCTAACAAAAAACAATAAGGGATCATCCCCCAGCGCAGACAATTCTGAGCTGAACTACAACGGAGTCCCCTTGTCCAAAGGCTCTGCTATTCCTTCGGCTATGAGAATGCCCGATTTGCGCTTCTGCCCTTTCCATCCCCCTTGCCACACCAAATATGCCGCCCTCTTCAGCACAAAAAAGGCCAAATGTTACAACCGTGTTAATTTTCACTCGGGCTTGGCAAATTCGTAACTTTTTATTTGAAAAGATGTTAATCGTTTTGTAAGGTTACCCCGCCTGCACAACCTTCCGCGCTGTTTCGTTCCACCCAGAGTGGCAATTCCCCAAAGTTGAACAGCTCATGTATGAGCATCAGGCAGGTTTTGAAAATTACCGAGGCTGTCCGCAGGCGCGGGGCCGTTTGGAGGCAGCATGTTTGGACTGATTCCTAAGGACGAGAAGTTTTTCGCCATGTTCAAGGAGATGACCTTTAACATCATCGAAGGGGCGGAACTGCTCAAGGAGATGCTGGACAATTTCGCGGACCCGGTGCAAAGCCAGCTCCGCATCAAGGAAGTAGAACACAAAGGGGATCAACAGACCCACGAGATCATCAAGAAGCTGAACAAGAGCTTCGTGACACCTCTCGACCGGGAAGACATCTATGCACTGACAGCCGCCCTGGATGATATCCTCGACCTGATCGACGCCTCGGCCCAGCGCTTCGTCATGTACAACGTGGAAAAGCCGACTCCCGAGTCCAAGGAGCTCGCCTTCCTGATCCTCAAGGCATGCCAGGTTATCAACAGGGGTGTCTCAATGCTCGGCGGCAAGTTTGAGCATATCAGCGAATGCTGCGTCGAGGTGAACTCCCTTGAAAACGAAGCGGACCGGGTATGCCGTGAAGCCATCAGCCGCCTGTTTGACGAGGAGAAAGACCCGATCCAGCTCATCAAGTGGAAGGAGATATACGAGACGCTAGAAAGGGCAACCGACAAGTGCGAGGACGCCGCCAACATCCTGGAAAGCGTGGTGGTGAAAAATGCCTGAAGCGACCTTGATCCTGCTGGTGCTGGTCATTGCGGCAGCGCTCGTCTTTGATTACGTAAATGGCTTCCACGACACGGCCAATGCCATCGCCACCTGCGTTTCCACCCGGGCACTATCGGTTAAATGGGCTATCATCATGGCTGCCGTACTCAATTTCGTCGGGGCAATGATCTCCACCAAGGTGGCCGCCACTATCGGCAAGGGGATCGTCGATGCCAACAACGTCACTCAAATGGTGGTGCTGGCCGGCGTGGCGGGCGCCATTATCTGGGACCTGGTCACCTGGTACGTCGGACTTCCGACATCCTCATCTCACGCAATCATCGGCGGCATCATCGGGGCGGTCATCGCCCACGCCGGCACTGCCGTCCTCCACTGGGCAGGATTGAAGAAGATCGTTCTCGCCCTGGTGATTTCCCCGATCCTCGGCACGCTACTCGGCTTTATATTCATGGTGCTCATGATGTGGGGATTCCGCAACAAGACCCCTTATGGCCTGAACAGGGGATTCCGCAAGCTTCAGGTCATTTCCGCCGGGTTCATGGCCTTTTCCCACGGCACTGCCGATGCGCAGAAGTCAATGGGGGTAATCACCATGGCCCTGGTCAGCTCCGGCTACCTGACCTCCTTCGATGTGCCAACCTGGGTCAAGGCGGCCTGCGCCATTGCCATGGCACTTGGAACCGCTGCCGGAGGGTGGCGCATCATCAAGACGGTGGGGCGCGATTTCGTCAAGCTGCAGCCTGTGCACGGCTTCTGTGTCGAGACCGCATCGGCCGGGGTCATCCTCGGGGCCGCCGCCATCGGGATGCCGACCAGCACCACTCACGTGATAACGTCCAGCATCCTCGGCGTCGGCCTCTCCAAGCGGATATCGGCGGTTAACTGGGGGATCGCCTACCGGATTCTCTGGGCATGGGTGCTCACCATCCCGGCATCAGCCCTGGTAGCATTCATGACGTACATGATAATGAGTCCGTTCTTTGGCAGGTAGGAGCAAACCTCACGCACCGTTCTTCAGATGGGCGATGCGAAGCGAGTATGAACCATGCTGTCCTGAGCCGTCCTGGCGGGCGATGATTGCGCCAACCTCGTCGGGAGCGATCCAGCGGCGGCATCGCTTGTTCGGATCCTCGAAGTCGATGACCCGGCAGTGGATTTTCCTGCCGTCGATCACCACGTCCTCGCTCGTCACCCACCGGTAAGTCCGTTTCACCACCTCCAGAGTCTCCAGGTCGAGGAGTCGCAGCGTCTTCACCGCCCCCTCGTGTTGCAAGGTTATCTCGGGGCACTCCATGGTAGTATAGTCGTAGCTCTCCCGGTTCAAAGTCATTGTGCGCCTGGCACCGTTCTCCCGGATATCGAGGAGGAATCGCCCGTGGTCGAGATGTCCCTCCACCCGGGAGAGCTTGTCTTTCTCTTTCGTGGTCCGGGCATAGCGGATGGTACCCTCATCCCCGACGAGCGCCTCCTCGTGGGAATCGAGGGCGTAGGAATAGACGAGAAAATTGGCGTTGATCCTGGTCGTCGAGGAAAACTGCAGGATCTTTTTGTCGTTCCGGGGAACTATCTTGCAAAGCATCCGCAGTTCGCCGACCTGCAGGCCCTTGGCATGAATCGTATAATCAGACTCCTGCGTCGCACCGGGGTTCGCGGGCAAACCGGCCGAACCCGCGGCCACGGCGAAAACAAGACTCCCGGCTGTAAAGAACGGAACCATAACCTTCCGAAAACGTCTCACCGGCACTCCTTCTTATTCGACTTTGCAATCAAGATGATACTTATCAAGACACTGCCTTGCCCCTCACCCGGCCTTCGGCCACCCTCTCCCACCAATGGGGAGAGGGTTTCTCCCCTCGCCCCTTGTGGACCCAATAAGCGGGCCTAAAGGAGAGGGGCGGGGGTGAGGGGAAAAGTGCCAGCTTGAATTCAATTTATAATTATGAGTAGTGGTGCCTGCAACATTCACCAAGAATGAAGCATTGTCCTTTCCCCTGTCAAGCACCGGAATGTAAAGGTTTCGTTACAGTATTCGACCGCTCGGCAAGGGTATCCGCCGTCACAAAGAATTCACACGGTAGCAATATCGTTGTCATTCCACTCCTGTATCGTACTCACAGTTGACAACGGCTGAATCGAGCAGGAGAACCAATGCAGCACAGATTAGCGGTGGCATCGGAACGCTTCTCTCCCCGTGAAGAACCGACCGGCGACTGCCGGCAGCAACCGGCAGCGATGCTGGAGCTTCTGGGAATATCCCCCAACGATTCCGGAAGTTATCCGGAGGCCCTCCCTTTCTCCGTGAACGACACCACCGCCGGCACCGAAACCGAGTTGCAGGCGGTGGTTGCAGGCCGACGGGAGGATGTGGACCTTCCTCTTATCATCGAGCAGTCCAACTACTTCGCCAACATCATCAAGCGGGCGGCCGCCGGCGAGGCGCCACAACGGCTGATAAGCGACCTGGAGCGATTTCTCGCCGGCAACAGGGAGAACGTCTGGGAAAACAGCTGGGTCAGGTTTCCCCGACGCAACCTCTCCCCGTATGCGCAACGGGTCTTCGAGTGCGACCTCCTGGCGGACAAGGGAACCCCAGTGGCCGGGCAACGCAGCGATGCGGGCCGGTTCGTTTGCGGCGACCGGAACGGTGAGGAATGCCTCCGTATCCCCGTGAGCTACCTGATCAAGCTCGCCTTGGCAGACATGCTCGGCTCCCGGGACGATCTGCCGGCCATCGTCACGCAGACCGGAGAACGGTTGATGGGGCACTACCTCAGCGACAACACCTCGCCGGAGACCTTCTCCTTCCATGTGGTCCCGCTTCGCCCCGAGCGTGGGATGGGACGGGGGATCGCCCGGGAAACGGCCAAGAGAAACCTCCTGACACAGCTTTTGGTAATGTATGCCAACGAGAGCTTCGGCCTGCGCGAAAGCGGCCAACAGGCGCTGGTCTACTTCGCCCCCCACCCTCCCGTCCGCCAGCAGGAGCTCAACAGCCACATCTCCGACGCGTTCTACCGGGAGCTGTTCATGAGCCCATGTCTCTCGGGGTGGGACCGGGGGGAAGAAAAGTACCGCTACATGCAGCTCTGCCACCAAGTCCTTTCCCGCAGCCAGCTGAATGCCGTGGCCAAGCTCCGCGAGGCGGGGATCATCACGAACAACCTGGTGGTCCTCCCCAACGTCTCCAACGTGAGCCTGGCCAACAACGGCACGCACCTGAGCCTGGGAAGCCGCAGGCTCACGCAGGCCCTCGGCGACCCCACCTCCGGCTTCAAGGGTGCGCACGAGAAACACCTGGGAGACCTGGTCACAAAGGTAATAGAACACTTCCTCCCCCTCTTCGTCGGCACGTACAGCGCTGCCCCCTATCGCCTCTCGTTCACCGACTTCCATCCGGAACGGGTCCTTGGCTTTCTCCCCCACGAGCTCGACTACACCCATCTGCGCATGATCTGGCGCCGCTGGCAGAAGAAGGCGCGGCTCTCGGTCTGCGGTCACCCCCTTACCCCCTTCGGCCCGGAGTGGCTCGACCGGACGGTGAGTGGTCTCTTCCGGCTCAAGGGGGACTTCGTTCCCGACTTCCGGCTGATCGACTACCTGGTCTGCGTGTTGAGCACCGACCGGAGCCCGGCCTTGGACGGGAGCCCCGGCAACGGCGACCGACTGCGGCGCGATTTGGCCGATATGGGGGTGTTCGACGGCCAGATGTCCCTCTACCTCCTCTGCAAGCAACGGGAGTTCGCAGCTGTGGGTTTTTCCGGTTTCGAGGGTCGCCACTACAGTCTGTTCGAGAGCCTTGAGGACGACCTCGGTGGTGCCGCTGACCTGCAGAACCTGGTCACCATCCTCGCCTTCAAGTACCTGGCGGAGGGGACACTCACTCACGGCCACATTCCCGACGACCCTTCGGTGGAGAGCGAGCGGCGACAGATCTTCTTCGGCGCCGCCATCGGCATACCCACCTTCTATGTCAGCATGGAGAGCGGCAACCAGTTCCTCCGCAAGATCCTCCAGCGCACCCGCAACATCCGAGCCAGCCGCAGATACCCCGGCTACCTGCGAGTGCATAACCGGGAATACTGCCGGGCACTCGTTCAGATTCTCATCGAGGACGCAGCAGACCTCATCGAACTGCTCGGGCTCGAGGAAAGCATGGCTGATCTGATGGCCCGCCTGGAGCATCCGGAGCGCCATTCTACGGCAGGAAAGCTCACCCGGGGCATCCTCGACAGCATCAACGCAAAATCTCCTCTCCAACTCGCCGCCCGCGAGTTCAACCAGGGAGCAGAGAAGTATTACCGGGAGACGCTGCGCCGGCGCCACATCGCCGAAGGGCTTCGCTTCCTCGAAGAAGACTGCCGCCGGGCTGATTTGGCGTCGCCCGTGCTGGAGGACGGCGTCCGGGAGGCTCTTGCTTCCGTGCTCGACGGAGAAAGCGCCACCCGCTTCCTGGCCGTGGCACAACGAGAGCTGCAAGCAGAACGGGTTTCCGTCGACGTGCTCGGTAAACTGATCGGGCTTCTCCTCCTCACCATCCACCAGGACACAAAGGAGGCCGCGGCAATGATGCGGAAAACACAATGACAAAGACCGCCCACCAGTATGTCGAGCGGGAGAGCGGGGAGATCCGTACGGAGATACTCTACGGCGACCAGTTGATCAGGCTTCTCTATCACGAGGTGCGGGAGAGCGCTCCCATCCTCTTTCGGCTTCTAACCTCGGCACGCATGTCGAGCATCCTAGGGTTCATCAACTTCGATGCGCCTATGGCCAAGGGATTCGCCGGCAACCGCCGTTTCCTGGCGGAGTGCGGAGTCGAGCTCGGTGAATGCCTTCAACCGGTGGAGTTTTTCGACACCCCGCGCAAAGTGTTCGAGCGCCAGATTCGCTACGGGGAGTGCCGCCCCATTCCGGAGGAGCGGAGCGCCGTTGTCTCGCCAGCCGACGCCCGCGTGATCGTCGGTTCGTTCCGGGAGAACTCGATGCTCTTCCTCAAGGAGAAGTTCTTCGCCTACGACGAGTTCCTGGGAGAGGACAAGAAAGAGTGGCTGCGGGCCTTCGCCGGCGGGGACTTCTCCGTGTTCCGGCTCACGCCGGACAAATACCATTACAACCATACCCCTGTGGCAGGAAAGGTGGTAGACATCTACGAGATCGCCGGCGGCTACCACTCCTGCAACCCCGAGGCGGTCGTCCAGGTGGTGACCCCCTACTCCAAGAACAAGCGGGTGGTCACGATCATCGACACCGATGTCGCGGGCGGGACTTGTGTCGGGCTGGTCGCCATGGTGGAGGTGGTGGCCCTGATGATCGGGGAGATCGTCCAGTGCTACAGCGCCACGGGTTACGACGACCCGCAGCCGGTGAAACCCGGCATGTTTCTGACGAAGGGGGTGCCCAAAAGCCTCTACCGCCCCGGTAGCAGCACCGATGTGCTCCTCTTCCAACCCGGTCGGGTCAAGTTCGCGGACGACATCGTGCGGAACATGTCCCATCCGGAAGCGAAAAGCCGCTTCGCCCCCGACTTTGGCCGGCCCCTCGTGGAAACTGACGTCAAAGTCCGCTCTTTGATCGCCATGGCCGCAGGAAACTGACACGACACTGGAGAAACAGATGACACAGTCCCTTTTTATCGTGCTCCTCGCCCTCCCTCTTTCCGGCTACCTCTTTTGGGGAATTACGGTCCTCCCCCGGGAGCGCTGGCAGATCTTTGCCGCAGTTCCGGTGCGAAAAATGATCGACGGCCGGTGGAACGGAATCAACCTCACCTGGTACGGCATCCTCACCGCCAACGCCTATGGGGTCGCAGCAGCTCTTCTGTTAGTCCTTCTGGGGACAGTCCGGGTCCCCATCGTGGGGACGGCAGCCATGGCTGCAATCCTTCTTGTCCTCTGCGTACCCGCCTCCCACCTGGTGGCGAGGGTGGTCGAGAAAAAGGCCCACACCTTCACCGTCGGCGGAGCGGTCTTCGTCGGGGTCATCGCAGCGCCCTGGATCGTCCTCCTTGTCAACCGCGCCTTCGGCCAGGCAACGGGGTTCACCATCCCATTCTCGGCCGCGCTGGCGGCTCTGGCAATCGCCTATGCCTTCGGCGAGGGATTGGGGCGCCTCGCCTGCATCAGTTTCGGCTGTTGCTACGGCAGGCCCCTGGTAGGTTCCCCCTCGTGGGTTTGGCGCCTGTTTGCGGGGCGCTGCTTCACCTTTTTCGGCAAGACCAGGAAAATCGCTTACGCAGGCGGCCTTGAAGGGGAAAAAGTGCTCCCGGTCCAGGCCTTGACCGCTGTCATCTACGTGGGTTGCGGCCTTGCCGCCATCGTCCTGTACCTGAACTCCCGCTTTGCCGCTGCCTTCATCATGACCATGGCAGTCACCCAAAGCTGGCGCTTCATCTCCGAATTCCTGCGGGCCGATTACCGCGGCACCGGCAAAGTCTCTGCCTACCAGGTAATGGGGATCGCAGCGATCATCTATGGCGGCGGGGCGATCCTCCTGGCACCCGCTGCAGCCGTCGCCGCTCCGGATATCTGTGCCGGCCTTATTCCCTTCTGGAACCCTGCTCCCCTTATCTTCCTGCAGTTCCTCTGGATAGCCATCTTTCTCTATATCGGGCGCAGTTCGGTCACCGGCGCCACCCTTTCATTCCATATCCATAGTGACAGAATCTGAGCTGACGACAACATCGATTACGTCGCGGCATGCCCTGCAAAAAGGAGATCAGTCATGACAGGTTGCGATTACATCGACTATTCCGGCAGAAAGGAAAGCCTGATAATCGTGCTGACCCGGCGGTCCGTTTCCCTCGATGACCTTGCCATGGTCAGGGAGTCAGTCCCTCCCGAGCAACGCGACCAAGTGGAAGAAGGCGATGCAGTGACCGTGTTCCGGCTCGACAACCCGGTCGAGGGCATCACGGGAACGTTGACCGTCTGGCATGACAAGGGTATGGCCGGCATTGACACAGGCAGCGGCACTTCTTGGGGTGACTGGGATGAGGAACGCATGCTCGTCCTCACGGAAGAGTTCGAGGAAGAGCACGGGTCTGCCGGCGAAATCATCATGGGAAGGGTAGCTTACAACACCCATGGCATTCGCGGCATTTTTTCTCGGGGAACGTTCTACACTCTGCTTGACCGGGCATCCTGAATCAAGACGGGCTGGACATGAAAGGGTTCACCTTGTCCCCTCAGCATCTCCCGGGCTTGACGGCAGGCTGCGGAGGATCGCGAGTACAAGGATATAGAGAAGAGCGGCGAGCAGCGGCGCAATGACGAGCCAGGCAGCCAGGGCCTTGAGCGTGGCTACGATGATAAGAGGAACATCACTCATCCAATTTTGCGCCAGCCCCTGTCGAAGCGTATCGACGGAAACGGCAGGTCCCCAGGGGAATAAGCTCGAGCCCAGCCTGTAAAACGGCACGAAAAGGGCTATCTGTACCGGATAGACCAGATAGTTCGCCGCCTGGATGACCGCCTGATTGAGCTTGAAACGGAAGGCGAGGAGCGCACAGATCAGGGTCGACCCCCAGACGGCGGGAAGCATGCCGAGAGCAGCGCCCAGAGCGAGAGTGAGCGCCAGCCTGCGGGGTGACATTCCCTGGGTCAGACAGGACGTGACAAACTTACCAAACCTCATGCGCATCATGCGTCGGAACACGGGCAATCCTCTCCATTTCCCTATAGTATACCGCAGCAACCCCGCTCCGCGCCCATCTGAATCCCGGGCAACTTTCACTCCCCCGTGCATCCGGAATGAAACGCTTTGCCGATATTGCCATTAGCCGTGAACGTGGTTTTCAGCACGGCACCGCAGGCGAAATTCACGATCTCCATCCGGAACACCGGCTTCACTTCATCGACGGTTGTCGCTATCACCTCGCTGCCGCAATCGATGCACTTCCTGCCCAGTTTGTTCATGATATTCTCCTGGTTCCTCTCGTCGTAGTTACCCCCACCCTATCCCTCCCCCGCTGGGAGAGGGCACATGGTTCTCCCCCCAGCGGGGGGAGGCAGGAGGGGGGAGCCGAATAGCTTAAACAATCAGTAGAGTCCGCTACGGTCAGAAATTCACCGCATTCCCCTGCCGCCCCAGGATGGTGCTGTACAGGTCCGCGGAAGCGACTTGCCGCTCTTCGGTGAACGCCCTCGCGTTCCGTCCCATGGCTGCGATCTTCTCCGGATCGACGAGAAACGACACGATGGCAGCCACGAGCGACTCCCGGCTTCCGGCCGTTGTTACGACACCAGTTTCTCCATCCACCATGAGTTCTTTCGGTCCCCCCTCGTCGGAGACGATCACCGGCAGCCCCGATGCCTGGGCCTCCAGCACCACGTTGCCAAAGGTGTCTGTGGCACTCGGGAAAACGAACAGATCGGCAGAGGCGTAAGCCCGGCACAACTCCTCTCCGCCAAGAAAACCGGTGAAAAGCGCCGGATAGCCGGCCAGCTTTTCCGTCATTTCCTGTCGGTACGGACCGTCGCCGATGACGACCAGGCTGCAGGGAAACCCGGCATCGGCCGCTTCGCTAAAAGCATCGGCCAGGAGTTCAAGGTTCTTCTCCTTCGAAACCCGCCCCACGTAAAGGAGCCGTATCTCGCCTTTATCCCCGTACGTATCCCAGAAGCCGGGGGTTCGCCAGGTCGGGGAGAAGGTGTCCGTATCGACCCAGCGCGGCAGAGGCCGCGTCTTTGAGGCTGCAAGGCCGTGTTCGATGAGTTGCGTCCTGGTGCTTGCCGAAGGAACCATGACCTCTTCCATCTGGCTGTAGAACCAGATCATGTAGCTCCAGGCCGCCTGTTCCAGGAATTCGTCGTTGGTCAGGCTCCGCACGTACTGGGGAATGTCGGTGTGGTAGGTGCCGGCTACCGGTATGTCCATCATGCGGCCGATCAAAAGACCGAGAAGCCCCACCGTACCGGGAGTACTCACATGGATCCGGGTAATCTCCTCCCGTTCGATGAAATCCATGACGTCGAGGATCGGTGGAAAGGAGAGCTTCAGTTCCGGGTACTCCGGCAGCACGAAGTCCCCCACCGCCTCGAATGTCTTTACCCCCTCCATTCCCTGGCCATGCCTTCCCGAGGTCACCACGGTCAGTTCGACCCCCCGGGCCTTGGCCGTCATCGCCAGCCGCCGGATGGTGATCGCCACGCCGTTGATCTCGTCGAGGGTATCGGTGAACAGAGCGATCTTTTCGGGCGATTCCAGAGAGGTGGTCGCGGGAAAGCGCTCCACGAGGCCGTGGATCAGTTCCTTGCTCTTGTGCTGGTGGTGGAATGCGAGGTAATAGGGAGAGACCAGGAGATGGACCAAGCCGATGGTGCCCACGGTGTTGAGATAGTCGAAAAACCCGGCATTCATCGGTAGCGACATGAGCCGTTTCGTGTAGAGGTAGAGAATCCGGTTAGCCAGACGGCTCGCGACGGCGAAGATCCGACGGTTGTGGTCGGCCCTCCGGATATCCTCCAGGAATGCCGCGTCGTTGAGCAACTGCCGGGCCTCGCTGTCGAGGATCTCCTCGAAGCTTCTGCCTGTCGCTCTGCGCGGCTCGGGCAGGTTTTTCCGGATGAACAGCCTGATCTTTTCCACGAGCGAGCTGTTCTCGTTCCCCACGTTGAAGAAGCGGTCCACCAGGGCGCTGACGAACGGCGTCGCGGTGCGCCGGCGCTCCCCGAAGCGCTCCTTGTAGAAGCAGTGCGCGATGCCGTACATGCTGTGGGCCATGGTGAGCGGCCCGCCATCCTCCCCTTCGCTCCGGCACTCCCCGTCCCGGACGGCGGCGATGAACTCTTCGACCGAACTCCCCCGGGTCGTCGCGGTGTGGGCGCGGGCGATGAACAGCCCGCCATGGTCGTCGGACCCGCCGACCTGCCCCTTTTGCCACGGCGCGGTGCCGTACGGCTCTATGCCGTGCTTTTCCGCCAGCCGCTCGATGGTTTCCCGTGACAGCGACGCCGCGAGCCGCGCGGTGAAGTCGTTGAAACGACGCGCCCGGCAACCGTTCTTCACCTCGAACGTCGTGAACAGGAGGAGGCTCTTCTCGATGATCTCCATGGTCAGCTTGTCGTTCTGGGCATAGAGGGGATGGGCCAGAAAATGGGCGATCCCTTCCGCCCGGAGGTAGGCGACCAGGTCGTAGATGTTCTTCCGGGCATCCATGATGTCCCGGAACCGGCTCTCGGAGATATGGAGGGCAACGACGTGGGTCTTGCAGCCGTTTTCGGGGAAGTGGGTCGTGATCTCCGTGCTGATGAAGGTGTGCGGCAGGTGGGCGATTTCCAGCGCGCCGGAGATGGAATTGTGGTCGGTGATGGTCACGAAGTCCATCCCCCGCTCCCGGGCAATGCGGTAGATCTGCTGCGGGGAGGTGTAGCTCTCAGGGCAGTTGAACTTCCGCAGTGCCCAGTAGGTCGGCTTGTTGGAGTGGGAGGAGTGGACGTGCAGGTCTGCTCTGTATAAGTTTTTCATGCTGCCGGTTATAGCACCGGCACATTACAGGCGGGTTATGGGGATGTTATTGTTTTGTTAAAAATAAGCCTCCCCTGACAAGGGGAGGTTGGAGGGGTTTGTTACGGAAATGCCTACGTTACGCGGTTCTAGGCCGCAGTGATGGTAGTGTCTATTCTGACGTGCAAAGCTTTCTTGATGGTAGCAAATATCGCCGACAGGTTCTCCATCGTAGGATTGCCAGAGGCGGAAAGCATCCGGTGGAGGCTCTTGCTCGGCTTGTGGACTTCTTCGGCCAGGCGCTCGAAGCCGACCGTTGCATTTATCAGGTCGCGCAAGATGAGCTTGGCGGTAGCCGAATCGCCATCCAGCATCAGATCTACAGCCTCGTGGAGCAAGGCGCTGGCAAAATCAGGGTCACATTCGACTCGCTTTTTTATCGTCTCTTTGAAATCTCTTGTAAGAGCCATTATTGGCCTCCCAAATTTCCTTGACTCTTCCTCTTCTTCTGTTTCGTTTTTCGTTCCTTGTATTCTTCCCAGATGGTTTTCGCCCGGTCGATATCCTTTTGCTGGCTCTTCTTCGTCCCACCACCAAGAAGGATAATCAGCCGTTCACCGTCTCGACCGAAATAAACCCGGTAACCCGGTCCCCAATCCAAGCGATACTCGCCAATTCCGCTGAACCACTTGACATTGGAAAGGTTGCCCTGCTCAATCTTGAGTATCACCACCGAGATTTTTGCTACCGCTACGGTATCCAGCCCCATGAACCATTCTTCGTAAGGGCTTGTACCATCTTCGCATAGATATTCCTCAACTTTGTAGCTCATAGTAACCTATATGTTACTTTTTGTCAAGAATATATGATCGCCGCTGAGTGGTAAGCATCAGCAAATCGGCTCCCGTGGCTTGTTGGAATCCGATTCCAGATAATCATCGAGAGACACAATCCGGATTCCTTTTTTTCGCATCTGTGAAAGTGCCCATTTGAACTTGAATTCCCGATTGGACGCCACACCATCAGAAATCAGTGTCGTACTCAGATTGGCTCGTTGTGCGTCCAAGGCTGTCGCGCGTACGCACCCCTCGGCATAAACTCCGCAAATAACGACAAGGCCAATGCCCGTCTTCTTCAGATGCTCGGTTAATTCAGGATTGCTGAAAGCACTGTTCTTGCTTTTTGCGAAAAAGAAGAACCCATCGTGGCTGATTACTCTCGGATCCATGTTGCCACCCACAGAGCCCTCAATCGCAGCATGGTTCCGAAAGAAATTGGCTATGACATCCGCCTTCCTGAATTGGTTGTAAATGAAAATGATCGGCCAGCGACGCTCTTCAAACAGCTCTATCATCCGGTTGGCAGCCATAATGACTCTGTCGGCATTCGCGGTGCCTACAGGCATCCGGCCAGTGTCGGAAAGGAAGTCAATTTGAAGGTCTATGAGTAATAAAGCGGTTGTCATGTTCGTTATTCCAATCGGGTAGGAGGCGGGGTCGCCCCCGCCGTCCTCCCACACCACCGTGCGTACGGTTCCGTACACGGCGGTTCCTGACAGCTTCTCCGTTGTTGACTTCCATCCCTGGTGTCCTATAAGCACCCGACCCTGCCTCACGGATTCCGTCCGCTACTTACGGGAACTTAGGCCCTCTTTCGAGGCTTCTGCTCAAGACAGCCAGAATATCCATCTTGGATGTTCTGACAGGTTCGGCCCTTCATCGTTTGGTCAGAACGACTACTATGGCTTCTGCTGACTTCTGTCGAACATAAGGGAACTGCTTTTCAGCTCCCCTGCACCGGATTTCGCCCAGTGCGGGACGACAGACCTCCCTGGGTAATTCGCGCGACCTTCATCCCATATACCCGCCACATTTACACCCACACCC
>JAMXLF010000020.1 GCA_024281055.1 Geobacteraceae bacterium | reverse complement strand
GAGATAGAGAAAATCCCGGGCATTCATGTAGCGGCGGGCAACCTTCTCCACCTGCGGGTTGAGCTGCAGGGTTTCTTCGAGAAGAGCGGGGATGCGCACCAGCGCCGCGAGCATCGCTTGCCCCCGGGGTTTGTCGATAGTCCCGCGGGGCCGGCCCAGCTTCACGGTCAGGAGATAGAGGGCCGTCAACTGGGTGACGAACGCCTTGGTGGAGGCCACCCCGATCTCCGGGCCGGCATGGGTGTAGATCACGCCGCTTGCCTCCCGGGCGATGGAGGAATCGACCACGTTGCAGATGGCGATGTTCCTGGCCCCCCGCGCCTTCCCTTCGCGCAACGCCGCCAGGGTGTCGGCGGTCTCCCCGGACTGGGAGATGAGGATAATCAGGGTCGTGTCGTTGACCACCGGGTTGCGGTAGCGGAACTCCGAGGCGATATCCACCTCGACCGGGATGCGGCAGTGTTCCTCGATGAAGAACTTACCCACCAGCGCCGCATGCCACGAGGTGCCGCACGCCACGATGTAAATCCGGCCGATGGCCGCCAGTTCCTCATCGCTCAGCTTCAGGTCTTCGAGATAGACCGTCCCTTCCTCTTCGACCAGCCGCCCGGCAACCGTGTCCCGCATAGCCCGGGGCTGCTCGAAGATCTCCTTCAACATGAAGTGCTTGTAGCCACCCTTCTCCGCCATGAGCGGCGACCAGTCGATGTGCCGCGGTGTCTTCACCAGCGGCGCCCCGGCAATGGTGGTAAATGCCGCACCGCCGTTGCGGAAGATAACCATCTCCCCGTCTTCCATGAACACCATCGACCGGGTATGGGCGAGGATGGCGGGAATGTCCGAGGCGACGAAATACTCGCCCTCGGCAAGCCCCACGACCATGGGCGAGCCCTGCTTGGCGGCGATCATCGTCCCCGGTTCCCGTTCGCAGAGGATGCAGACCGCAAAGGCCCCCCTGAGTTCCCGCAGGGCAAGGCGCACCGCCCCCTCGAAATCGCCGGTTTCAATAAGCCGCTCCTCGATCAGGTGGGAGATGACCTCGGTGTCGGTTTCGCTTCTGAAGCTGTGACCGGCAGCCTTGAGCTGCTCCTTCAACGCCAGGTAATTCTCGATGATGCCGTTGTGCACCACGATCACCGAACCGGCCTGGTGGGGATGGGCGTTACTCTCGGAAGGACGGCCGTGGGTGGCCCAGCGGGTGTGGCCGATGCCGATCACACCGGTCAAGGGCTGGGCCGTCACCATGCGTTCCAGGTTGACCAATTTCCCCTCGCTCCGCTTGATCGCGGCCCGCCCTTCGTGGATGGTGCAGATGCCGGCGGAGTCATACCCCCGGTATTCCAGCTTTTTCAGGCCGTCGAGGATGATCGGCGTCGCTTCCCGATTCCCTGTATATCCAACAATGCCGCACATGTCGAACTCCGTTCGCAGTTCAAGGTTCAAAGTTCGAGGTTCAAGGTTGTAAACTTTGAACCTTGAACCTTGAACGTTGAACAGTTGTTGTCATTTCTTCTTCAACCGCCACCCTTCCTTATTCACCTGGGGCACCCGGGCGATGGCCAGGGAATCGTGAGGGACATCCGTGGTTACCGTGGTGCCCGCGGCGACAAGGGAGTTGCGGCCGACGGTGACCGGGGCGACAAGCTGCACGTCGCTCCCGACGAACACGTTGTCCTCGATGACCGTCCGGTGCTTCCTTACCCCGTCGTAGTTGCAGGTGATGGTCCCGCAGCCGATGTTCACATCCCTGCCGATCGTCGCATCCCCCAGATAGGTGAGGTGAGACGCCTTCGACCCCTCCCCCATCACGATCTTCTTGGTCTCCACGAAGTTACCGATCTTCACGTGAGCCCTGAGTTCGGTTTCCGGACGCAGGTGGGCCATGGGCCCGATGGTCACCTCCTCGTCGATGCGGGCATCGGTCATGATCGACCCGGCTTTGATGGTAACCCCGTTGCCGATCCTACACCCCCTGATCACAACCGAGGGCTCCAGCAGACAGCCGGAGCCGATCACCGTCGCCCCCGATACGTGGACGTTGGGATAGATGACGGTGTCTCTCCCCACCGCAACGCCCTTTTCGATATAGGCAGTTGCCGGATCGATGATGGTGACCCCGGCCAGCATCAGCTCCTCGTTGACCTTTTTCCTGATGATTGTCGCCGCTGCAGCCAGCTGCACCCGGTCGTTCACCCCCATCACCTCTTCCGGCTCGTCCACCGGGAACGAGAAGCACGGCAGACCTCTATCGGTCGCTATCCTGATGATGTCGGTCAGGTAGTATTCCCCCTGGGCGTTGTCGCTCCTCAGGGAAGCGACGGCATCGAAGAGAAAGGAGGCTTCCACGCAGTAGATGCCGGAGTTGATCTCCGTGATCTCCCGCTCCACCTCGGTGGCGTCCTTTTCCTCGACGATGCCGAGGATCCTCCCCCCGTACCCCTTGACGACCCTGCCGTAACCGTAGGGATTGTCCCGGTGAGCGGTCAGTACCGTGACCACTGCCTGGCGGCTTGCGTGGCATTCCATCATCTTCTGGAGTGTCTCGGGCCGGATCAGCGGCACATCGCCGCAGAGGATGAGAATTCTGCCGCTGAAACCATGGAGCGCCTCCCTGGCACAGGCCACGGCGTGGCCGGTACCGAGCTGCTCCTCCTGGAGTGCAAAGGTGATATCGCCGGCCTCGGCAAAGTGTTCCCGGACCGTGTCCGCCTGGTGGCCGGTCACCAGGACAATTCTGGCAGCCCCGGCGTCGCGGGCCGCCTCCACCGGCCAGTCCACCATGGGCCGGCCCCCCAACACATGCATGACCTTGACGAGGTCCGACTTCATCCTCGTCCCCTTGCCCGCTGCCAGGATAATCGCAGCTATATCGCCCATAACTACCTCTTCTTCCAGGGTGATCGCCCTTTATCTCGATTCATGCAACTTTAAACGATAACTTGCGGGTGCGTCAAGAATTTAACGGGTGGCACTCTCAAAGGCGGACTCAGGCTGAGCGCAGCATCCCTCACTGTCACGCTTTACCCTTTACCCACCCCCGGTATTTTGTTATAGTTCAAGGTGGAGACATATTGCTGTATGGGAATCCCTGAAGACATCGCCCTGTTCGAACAGAGCCTCAACGAACTGGTCATCAAGTACGAACAGTACTTTCTCGGCCTGGAAAAACGCGAGCCCTTGAAACTGCTGGCCGTGGTGGAGCATTGTGTCCGCCAGTATGCGAACGTCAGCATCGTCAACACCATGTACAAATTCAAGTACAACACGCTCGTGGCGCGGTTCTGTTCCTATAAGCAATACTGGAACCGGATCAACCGGTTGATCGAGGAAGGGAAATACTCCCGTGACCGCTTCAAGCTGGCAATGCACCAGGGGAAACCACAGGCGACACCGTCTGCTCCGGCACCCAAGCCGGATACGGAAGAATCTTCGCTCTACCGGCAGTACATCGAGGCCCGCAAGGCTTGCTCCCTTCCGGTGGACAACATCACACCCACAATGATCGCCACCGCCCTGGAAAAACAGAAGCCCGCAATCGTCAGTAAGTACGGCTGCGACAACGTTGAGTTCAGAGTAGTAATCGAAGGTGGAACGCCGAAGATCAAAGCCCGGCCCAAACCTTGAAATACCTTTGGTATCCTGTGTTCGATGCGCCTGCATCCCTCGGACCTGACGCCTGAGCCCTGGAGCCGCCATGGAAGTAGTCCTCGCCGCCATTCATGCTTACCAGTCTCCGCAAGCGGTTCCCCTCGCCAATGCTTTTCTCAAGACATACCTTGCCACCGACGAAGGGCTGGCAGGCAGGGTTTCCGTCACCCTGTGCGATTTCCTCACCGATGAGGATACCGCCACCTGCGTTGCAACTATCCTGGCGAACAATCCGGATGCCGTCGGTTTTTCCATGTACCTCTGGAACCGGGAGATGTGCGAGAACATCGCCATCGCCCTGCGCCGCCAGAAGCCGCACATAACGCTCTTCGCCGGCGGCCCGGAACCGACCGGCGACCCGGAAGGGGTGCTGCGTGATGCCCCCTTTGATTTTCTCATTCTCGGAGAGGGAGAGATTCCCTTCGTCGAGGCGATGGGACGGCTCAGCGAAGGGAATAAGGTAGCCGGCATTCTCGGCATCGCCCTTCCGCAGGCCGGCGAATACAGCACTTCACAAGGAAGACCCGTCACCCTCCTCGACACCATTCCCTCGCCCTACCTGACAGAAACCCTCGATCCCGCCGCACTTGGTGGCGTCCTCTGGCAACTGTCGCGAGGCTGCGACTTCGGCTGCGACTTCTGCTTCGATCAACGGGGCAGAGGTCCGGTCCGCCGCTTTTCCCTGGAGCGGATACGGGCGGAACTCGGCCTGTTCGCCAAGAGCCGGGTTGCGCAGATATTCGTCCTCGATTCCACCTTCAACCGGGACATGCAACGGGCCAAGGCGGTACTCCGCCTCATTGCCAAGACCGCGCCTCATATCCATTTTCACTTCGAGACCCGGAGTGAGTTTATCGATGACGAAATGGCCAGGCTCTTTGCCCACATCACCTGCTCACTTCAGATCGGTTTACAGAGTGCCGACCCGGAGGTCAACCGCGGGGTCGGCAGGCATTTCGACCGCGCCGCATTCGTCCGGAAGATCACGTTGCTTAACGAGGCCGGCGCCATCTTCGGCTTCGACCTCATGTACGGCCTCCCCGGCGATACGCTCCGCGGCTTCGCCGCAAGCCTCGACTTTGCGATCAGCCTCGCACCGAACCACCTGGACATTTTCCCGCTGGCCGTGCTCCCGGGCACACCGCTGGCCGCCAGAGCCAGCGCCGCGCATCTGCGCCACCGGGAAGCACCACCGTACACGGTCTACAGCACCCCAAGCTTCTCTGCCCGGGATATGGAAAGGGCCGCCACCCTTGCCAACGCCTGCGACATCTTCTACAGCAGGGGGAAGTCAGTCGCCTGGTTCGGCGCCGTCATTGCCCCGCTCGATCTTCTCCCCTCGGCCTTTTTTCGTGATTTCTGGCGTTGGCTGAAGCGCCAGCATGGTTCCACCATAAACGAGACAGACCTCTCCGACGAAGATATCTGGCAGGCGCAACGTGCCTTTGTGACTCACACTTACAGCAGACACAAGCTACGCCGGCTTCTTCCCGCTGCCATCGACCTCATCGACTATCACTACCATTATGCCGCCGCCCTCCTGACACCGCCACCGGAACTCCCCACCGACCGCGAACTGGCACGCATGGACCTCCTTGCTGAACGCTTTGCTGTCTCCCCTGGAGCACGACTGGCCAGGTTCAGTTACGAGATCTTCGATATCCTGGAAGCCGGCGATATCGACCTGCGGGAGTTTGTCGCCTGTTTCACTCCCACCGGTTCCTGGGCCGTTATCTATGCGCGGGGAGACGAGGTGTTCACCGAGTCCCTCATCGAGCCATTCTTCAGATTACTCGAACGATTGGACGGTCAGAGCACAGCCGGACCACTCGCTTCCGCACTCGACATCTCCCCCGACGAGGCCTGGTCATTCCTGGAATTCGCTGCCGCCGAAGGGATCATCCGTCACACCGCCTCTTGACACCATATTTCATCCATATTTTTACACTACCTCGTGCGCCGAAGAGTGTATACATTAATTATACATTATTAATGACACAAGTTTTGCAATCCCTTGACAGACCTAATACGAAAGGGTGTATAAAAATGTATACAGTATCGGTTTTTACTGTTGCTTTTTCTTACCCCCCGTATTAATATCCCGCATTGATTTACATTCATGACCACAGCTCAATGGCGATGTAACTAATTATAATATTTTAATATTTTTGACGTCCTATTTGTACGCCCTTGTGCTCAGACCATCTTTGTCAGGAGGAGTTGCATGCTGCAGATTCTTATCCGAATGATTCCCATCCTGGTGGCGATCTTCTCCCTCGCCCAACCGGTGGCAGCTGAACAGGGAATGGCCATCGATCCGGCCACCTGCCTCGGCTGTCACAGCAACAAGATTTCCGCCGCAGCGTTTGCCGCATCGGTGCACGGCAAAAACGCCTGCACCAGTTGCCATGTGGAGATAACCGACCTCGCCAAGCATATGAAAGGCGAAGTCAAGGTCGGGAAGGTCCATTGTGAGCGCTGCCACAAGAAGGAAACCTCCGAACACTACGACAGCGTCCACGCCCAGGCCGATGTCATGTGTGCCAACTGTCATACCGATATCCATTCGCACCGGTACTGGAAGGGTGATAAACGGATCGTCATCGCCAAGTGCGTCCAGTGCCACGACAAGGAATCGGTCTATCGCAACTCCATTCACGGCAAGGGAGTGGCAGCCGGCAATCAGGATTCGGCGGCATGCAACGATTGCCACAACCTACACGCCATCAAGCCGCTGGGTGACCCGAGATCGAAGACAAACCGGGAATTCCACACCAAGGTCTGCATGAAGTGTCATGCCGACGAAAAGCTGATGAAGCGCAACAACGTCGTCACCGTTGCGGTCAAGTCCTATCTTGAAAGCTATCATGGCAAAAACTACCGCCTCGGCTTCCCGGAAAAGGTGGCAGGCTGTGCCGACTGCCACACCGCCCATGAAGTCCTGCCGCCACAAGACCCCAAATCATCCGTCAACTCCAATAACCTCGTCAAGACCTGTGCCCAGTGCCACTCGAAGGCAACGCCGCTCTTCGCCAAGTTCTACGCCCACGGCGAGCATAACGACCGGGAGAAGTACCCGATTCTTTTCTACACCTTTATGGCCATGACCGGTCTTCTTGTCGGCACATTCGCAGTCTTCTGGGTCCACACCCTCCTCTGGATGTTCCGCGGTTTCGTGGAAAATCGGGAAATTGCCGCAGCCCTTGAGCAAGGCCACGCCGGCCACCATATCGACGACCCCCACAAGCAGTACCGGCGTTTCACCCGGAGACACATCTTCCTCCACCTCCTCGTCATTACCAGCTTCCTGGGACTGTCCCTCACCGGCCTCCCCCTCAAGTTCAGCGACCAGGAATGGGCCAAAGTCCTCATGTCCTTCTATGGCGGCTCGGCAAATGCGGGACTCATTCACCGCTTCTGTGCCGGCATCACCTTCGTCTATTTCGCCTCGGCCATCGTCATGAGCATCCACTTCCTCTTCGTCCGCAATGACATCAAGGGTAATTTCCTCGTGCGGTTGTTCGGCCCCGAGTCTCTCTGCCCCAACCTGCGCGACATCAAGGATGTCTCCGGCATGGTGCGCTGGTTCTTCTTCAAAGGGCCGAAACCCACCTTCGAGCGCTGGACCTACTGGGAGAAATTCGACTTCATCGCCGTCTTCTGGGGTATGTTCGCCATCGGTGGTTCCGGTCTGATGCTCTGGTTCCCCGAATTCTTCGGCTATTTCCTCCCGGGCTGGATGTTCAACGTGGCAACCATCGTCCATTCCGACGAGGCGCTTCTCGCCACGGGATTCATCTTCACGGTCCATTTCTTCAACACCCATGGCCGCCCGGAGAAATTCCCCATGGACTTCGTCATCTTCAACGGCCAGATGTCCAAGCATGAGTTCATGGAAGAGCGCGGTGATCAATGGAAGCGCTATGAAGAGATGGGGATAATCGAGAAGTTCAAGGCACCGAAATCAAGCGGGGTCATCTATGACTTCTTCTTCAAGGGCTTCGGTTTCCTCGCCCTGTTCACCGGGATAACCCTCCTCTTCCTGATGCTCTTCGCGTTCATCGCAGGGGGATCACACTAACAGTGGCTGTAAAAAAGGGGGTTGCCAAGGCAACCCCCTTTTTTACAGCAAACGACATGTTCAAAACAAAAGGGGCTCGCCAAATGGCAAGCCCCTTTTATTATTGGTGGAGATGAACGGGATCGAACCGTCGACCTATGCGTTGCGAACGCATCGCTCTCCCAGCTGAGCTACATCCCCATACGTTAATTCAATATGCTGAGCAGACAAAACCGAAACCTATATATAGCGCAAACCAGTCGACTTGAAAAGAAAAAATTTCAGAGCTTCAGGGGCAACAGCGCCGTGAATTCGACCCCTGTCCCTGGCTGGTTGATTACAAGAAGCTTCCCCCCATGATTGGTGATGATACGATTGGCGATGGGAAGGCCAAGGCCGGTGCCAGTTTCCTTGGTCGTGAAGAACGGATTGAAAATATTATTGAGCGCCTCCAGCGGTATGCCGCCGCCGGTATCGGCGACCTTCACTGAAACTGCATCACCGCCGTTCAGGCTGGTCGGGGCAATGGTTATATCCAACTGTCCTCCACCCTTCATAGCCTCCTGAGCATTGAGAAACAGGTTGATGAACACCTGCTTCAGTTGCTGGCAATCACCCAGAAAGGAGATGGTCTTGGAAGGAAAGTGCTTGCAGACCCGGATGTTACCTTGCTCCATGGCGGGGCCGGCAATGGCCAGGGCACTCTCGACGATGTCCGTGATGTTGCAAGATGTATAACAGATAATGGCTTTCCTGGAAAACGAAAGAATGTCTGTCAGCATTTTTTCCAGTCTTATCACCTCTACGACTATGGTTTCGGCATATTGCCATTCGGCAGAATCCGTTGGGAGTTTCTTTTCCAAGCGTCGGGCAAAACCACCAATGGAAACGAGGGGACCCTTCAGTTCATGGGCGATTCTGGCCGCCATCTCCCCGATGGTAGCCAGCCTTTCACCTTGAATAAGCTGCTCCTGTGTTTCGCGAAGACTTCGGTTGGTGTCTTCGATTCGGTCATAGAGCATGGAATTCTCGATCGCCATGCCGGCCTGATTCATAAAGAGCTGCAGAAACCGCAGATCATCCTGATGCAAAGGTTTGCCATGAACCGGGTTGTCCACGATAACCACGCCGACAATCCGCTCCTTTGCCAACAAGGGGGCCGTTGCAAAAGAGGTGATACCAAAGCGGCGCACGAACTCCCGGTCCACCCGTTTGTCGCTGGCCGCACCGGGAACGTAGATCAGCCTCTTTTCCAGGACCGCCCGGGAAGCCATGTTCAGGGATTTGTCGAGAGGGAGGCGGCTCTCGCGGACCTGGCGGCTGAAGGCCGAATCCCTCTGCCGAGACATATCCTCGTCGGCGATGTCCCACCGACTGGAAAGCAGGTCTCCCTCTTCAGCGGCAGGCTTGAACAAGTCCACGGTGGTTTCACTGTCCACCCCGAGCATTCCTTGCATGATGCCGGCACGTTCGTTGATGAGAAACAGCATGGCGCGATCGAAGAACGGGGCCGGTCCTGATGTGAGAACAGTGAGGATGAGGTGGATCAGCTTGTTGAGCCTGATGGTGGAAAGCATAGTATTGCTGACCCGGTACAATGAGGCAAGCTCTTTGAGTTTCTTGTCGTTTTCTTCGCCAAGTCTCACCATCTCGATGATCCCTGCGGCAACGGTCAGCATCTCCGCCCGGATCGCCTGGTCGTCGACTGACAGCACCTTCCCCGCTCTCAGGCCAAACGACACAACGCCGTAAAGTTCGCTGCCGGCCATGATGGGAATGGCTACGGTCTCATCGGCGTTCCCGCCGTTGATTTCATCGGGGTGAGAGGAGGCGGTCGCCCGGCGAACCACCGCCTTTTCCAAGGCACAAAGCCCTGCAATCCCTTCTCCGACCGGTATCTGACAGTTCACAATCGTGGCTGGTCCGGTGCTCGAAACGCATGACGTAAGATAGCGTTGGGCCTCGTCCTGCAGATAAAAAGTGACAGAACACTTGAAAGTCGCCGCCATGAACCTGGCAAGGGATTTCAGTCGTGCGGGATGGGATAGTTGGGTGGAGTTGGCTATGCGAACGACACTGCTCAACAGGTGGTATCTGTCCCGAACAGTCATGTCAACTCCAGTGGGGATGGTTCCTGGACAGGACCAGGAGGGGAATGTCTAGCAAAGGGGTATCAACGGTGTTTTTCCTTTTTTTCTTCCTCTATTTTGCAGTCGATACAGAGTGTTGTCACCGGCCGTGCCCGCAACCTGCCGTCGCTTATATCCTCGCCGCAGACCTCACAGATTCCGAAAGTACCATCATCGATTCTGGCCAGCGCTTCTTTGATTTTATTAATGAGCTTTCGCTCCCGATCGCGGATGCGCAGTTCGAAATTTCGGTCAGATTCCTGGGTAGCCCGATCATTGGGATCGGGGAAATTGGTTGTGTCAGCTGTCATTTCCGAAACGGTTTTCCCCGCCTCTTCAAGGAGTGACCTCATCTCTTCCTGGAGAACACCCCTGAAATACTCAAGCTTTGTTTCGTCCATACTCATTTTCTCCATTACGTGAATAAGCCTTATAATTCTACGAATATTCGGCCCTCAAGTAAAGGAAAATTATCGGCGGCAGGGACTCGTCAGCTCAAAAGAGCCGCTCAAGAGCCTCTTCCGCGGACCTGACGCCAACGAGCTCCACTCCTTTGACTTTTACCTGTTTCAGATTGCCGGCAGGGAGTATGCAGCGGCTGAAACCGAGCTTCGCGGCCTCCTTGACCCTGATCTCAGGCTGGGTTATCCCCCGGACTTCCCCGGCCAGCCCAACCTCTCCCAGAAGGAGGCTTCGGGCGTCGAGGGTCTTATCCAGATGGCTGGAGGCTACCGCCGCAACCATCCCGAGGTCAACTGCCGGCTCGTTCAGCCTCACTCCACCCGCCACGTTGACGAATATGTCCTGGCCCGCCAAGCTGAGCCCGACTTTCTTCTCCAGGACGGCAATCAGGAGTGCCAGGCGGTTGTGATCAACTCCGATGGTTGTCCGCCGGGGAACCCCCAGAGTTGAGGCAGTAACAAGGGCCTGGATTTCCACGAGCAACGGTCTGCTCCCTTCAAGAGCCGCAACCACCACTGACCCGGCAACTCCCAGCGGTCGCTCCGAAAGAAAAAGTTCCGAGGGGTTTTTCACTTCGCGTAGCCCCTCCTCCTTCATCTCGAAGACTCCGATTTCGTTGGTGGACCCGAAGCGGTTCTTGACCGCCCTGAGGATCCTGAAGGGGTGTCCGGCGTCCCCCTCGAAATAGAGGACCGTATCCACCATGTGTTCAAGTACCCGGGGACCGGCAATGGAGCCATCCTTGGTAACATGGCCGACGATGAAGATCGGGATGCCACTTCCCTTGGCAAGCATCATGAGTCTTCCGGCCACTTCCCGGACTTGGCTGACACTCCCCGGTGCCGATTCGAGTGCGGACGTGAAGACAGTCTGAATGGAATCGACCACCACGACCAACGGCTTGACGCGGTGAACATGGGTCATGATATTTTCCAGGGCGGTCTCGGCAAGGATGAGGAGATTGTCCGCATTCACACCCATTCTCGCGCCGCGCAATCTGATCTGCTGTGCCGATTCCTCCCCCGATACATACAGGACGTTACCGCCCCCCTTTGCCAGCAGGTCCGTCGCCTGCAGCATGAGAGTCGATTTGCCGATGCCGGGATCGCCACCGATCAGGACCAGCGAGCCGGGGACAAGCCCCCCTCCCAGCACCCGGTCAAATTCGGAGATACCGCAGACGATACGGGGTTCGGCAGCAGCCGCAACCTGTCCGATGGGCAGGGGAATTGCCGCCTTCGCCTGCTCGCCCACCAGGGAGCCCCCTTTCAGTTGCACCTCCTCGGTCATGCTGTTCCAGGAGTTACAGTCAGGACACCTCCCCAGCCATTTTGCCGACTGGTATCCGCATTTCTGGCAGGTATACAGAATCTTTGCTTTCACCATATCCCCCTGTGATTGGGTTTGCTGGATAGTACCCACTTTCAGAAACAGTGTCAACAGAGGCTGGAAATCCCCGCCCCACGACGAAAGATTTGACAAAGATTTTGCTCATACGTTAGAATCCGCTATCAATCTCATCATGGTTCGGGAATCTATCTATGGCTGGCAGACAAGACCCAATTCTCCGGCTCGTAACGGCACCGGACGACTTCTCCCGCCGCTGCGGCGCCGCCCTCGCCGACGTCTTCAAGGCGCTCAAGTCAACAAGCTTCTACCCCGAGGGACACCCCCTGCGGGCAGAAAACCTGCAACATGCCCACCAGTCCCTCGTGCCCCTGTTGAACGGCAAGGAGCTGCTCCTGGTCATCAACCGCTCCGGGTTTTCCTCTGCCGATGGCGGAGTTATGGTTGACAACAACCCCATGGCCCTAGCTTTGGCCCGGGAGCTGTTCATCCGCAGGGTCCAGCGGCTCATGCTTCTTGCCGACCTTTCCTCCAGCGACCTCCAGGCGTTCCTCTTGTTGCTGGCCATCGAACCGCAAAAGATAGTGACATCCGGAGGGATTGAGTCGTTGATGGCTAAGCAAAGCATCAAGACCATCTGGGCAAACGAAATCGACTTGCCAGGAATATGGGAAAAACTTCACGCTCTGGAGGGTCTGGAGGATACCAGCGCCAGCCTGGAAGACGTCCTGGCTGAAGCGGCGCCGTTGCCGGATGAACCTGAACGGTCCCTGGACGCACTCCTTTTCATGCTGGACAGAGAGCGTGATGAAAACCGTTACCTGCAGCTGGCGAGAGCACTGGCCGACAAGGCGGAATCCTGCAAGGCCGCGGGAACATGCGTCTTGCTCCTGCCGGTCGTTGACTTTCTCCTCGATCAGATCGCCGATACGGGAAGGACCGCCATCCAGCGTGAATACGCGTTGTTCACCCTGGAGCAGATTGCCGGCGGCAAAATGACCGATTTCCTCATCCTGCAGCTGGAAGAGCGGGGAAATGTCGATAAGGAATCCATTTACCGGCTTTTCAGGCAGCTGGGGGGAAAGATAGCATACATTCTTATCCAGCGGCTCTGTATTGCCAACGGGCTTCTCGTCAGGAAGGCACTCGCAACCGCCCTGGTTAGGATCGGTTCCCCCGCGCTCCCTGCACTCCTTGCCATGCTGCGGGATGAACGATGGTACGTGGTGCGCAACATGGTTGCCATTCTGGGCAAACTGGGCTGCCCGGAGTGCGTGGGTGACCTCAAGAGCTCCGCCTACCACAACGATCAGCGAGTCAGGAAAGAAACCATCCGCGCCCTGATGCACATCGGGGGAGAAGAGGCTGAAGCGGTCATTACCCGCCTCCTGGCGGACAGAGATACCGGCATTGTCAGGCAGGCAATTGTCTCGTTGGGAATCATGAAAAGCCAGCGGGGCATTCAGCCGCTGCTGGAGATTGTAGAAGAACGAGATATCTTCCTGAAATCCGTTACTCTGAAGATAGAAGCCCTGCAAGCCCTCGGACGCATCGGCAGTAGGCGAACTACGAGTCATATTCTTGATTTACTGGGCAAAAATTATTGGTTTGTCTGGGAAAAAGGAGAGCAATTGAAAATAGCCGCCGTTGCCGCTCTCGGACAACTCGGAGACGAAACTGCCCTGCCCGCTCTGAAGTCAAGGGCGGAACGGGGCGGTAGCCTTGGTGCGGCGTGCTCTGAAGCTATCGACAACATCGAGCGCCTGGCAGGAGAAATCTATGGCTGATTTGAGCCTGCAGACTGCACAGCGACTCGCCACACTCCTCACCGGTTCCCTGAAGGGAATGTCATTCTACCCCCCGGGACATCCGGCTGTACGACAGCCGTTACAGGAAATCTTCGAGCTTTTCTGCAACATTTTCCGGTCCCAGCAGGAGGTTAGTTTGGGGGTCACTGACGACATCCTCTTCTTCGGCGAGCACCTCTTCGTCACCCCCACCCCCGCCCTGTCAGAACTGACGATCCGGCTTTCGGAAAAGGGGATCTGCAGCCTCACCGTATCCCGGGAGGTGCACCCCGAAGCTGTAGCCCTCTTCGTTGGGCTCTTGGCTCAGAAAGGACTTAGCGGAAGCGACCTGAAGACCCGGATGGTTGAAGAAGGAATTGCGGGGATCCGGTTGCAGCTTGCGTCTTCTGAAGAAGACGATGACGAACAGGTTGACTTTGAAGCGCGTGAAACCTACAACAAGACACTCGATGCGATCCGTGGGGTGTTTCAGGACATAGAAAAGGGAAGGATTCCCAACAGCGATAAGGTGATCAAGGTTGTGACCAACCTTGTCACCCTCGCTACCCAGGACTCTCCGACCTTACTGGGGCTGTCCATGATCAAGGATTACGACAACTACACGTTCAACCACTCGGTCAACGTGGGAATCCTCGCCATGGCACTGGGCGCGTTCATCGGCATGAGCAAAGAAGAACTCAAGGACTTGGGGATGGCGGGACTTCTCCATGACATCGGCAAGACCCTGGTGCGCAAGGAAGTTCTGAACAAGCCCGGGAAGCTTTCCGACGACGAATTCGCAGAAATGAAAAGACACTCGCAAAACGGCCTGGAGATCATCAGCAAGATGGAGGGTATCAATCCTCAGACCGGCAAGGCTGTCCTCGGCCATCACATTCAGCACAACCGCCAGGGATACCCTGAATGGGCCCGCGGCGAAGCGTTCGATGCGATGCCTGACATCCTGGCCGTCGCGGATACCTACGATGCCCTTACAACGCTGCGGGTCTACCAGCAGCCCCATACCCCCAAGGCTGCAATCGACAAGTTACGGCAACTTGCCGGCATCAAGTACGACCCGGTGCTGGTGGAAAAATTCGTTGAAATGATGGGAAGCTATCCGATGGGCACGCTGGTCAGGCTGGATACAAATGAGCTGGCGGTTGTCTTTCGACCGAACCCCGGAGACTGGGAAGCTCCGACAGTAAAGGTGATCATCGACGGGAACGGCAACCGGCTCGCCGAGCCGACAGTAAAACGTCTGGCCGGGGAAGACGGCAAGCGTTGCACCTCGATAGTCGCGGTCGTTGATCCGATGTTGAAAAACATCGATATTCCCCGGTATCTCAGCTAAGCGTGAGATTACCGAGGCTCCTGGCTGCGGCTTCACGAGTGCGAGGGGAAGAGGACGCCAGCAAGCCTATCAGTTTGCCTTCCAGGGAACTATCGCCGACCTTTCCCAGAGCGAGGGCCGCCTCTGCATCCAAGAGACCGTCGTTTTCGTCTAGAAAGGGGATAAGGAGGGGTACTACGGATGGATCACGAAAATTTCCCAAAGCCTCAATCGCCTTCGCGCGAATTGCCGTATTCGGTTCCTGCAATTTTTCGATCAGCGTTGGCAATGCCTTCGGATGGGCGAGACGACCGAGAGTTTCAATGGCTGCGGACTTGATGTCTTCTTCTGGCCTGGAGGCACAGTACATGAGTGGCGCCATAACAGCCTCACCACCGATCCTTCCCAAGGCGTAGATTGCCCGTATCTTGTCAGGAAGAGGCCCTCTCTTCAAGAGCTCCAGGATTTCAGCAAGATTTCCCATCCCTTCCAAATGTTCAAGGGATTCAGCGGCAGCCGCCCTGACCTCCGAGTTGGTATCCTTCAACAGCGGAATCAGGGCTTTCTGTCGTGCGCGCAAGGACTCAAACTTTTCCATGAAACTGATTATTAGCAAAAATTCAAGCATGCGACAACAAATTATTATATCATAGGGGTTACATTCTCATATTCTCATGTCACGTGGATCGAGCCAGGACGCCAATAAAGAAGGATGCCCTTGGCAATAATTTCTTTCAGAGGAATCGTCATGAAGAAAAATATCAAGGCCGCGCTTTTATCCGCCCTGGTGTTGCCTGGCCTGGGGCAGCTCTATAAGGGGTGCAAACTAAAGGGGGTTATTCTCATCACCCTGGTAAACGTCTTTCTCTTGACTGCGTTAGCTTACGTCATGAAGGGGGTCGGCAGAATCGTCGCCACCGGCACCACCGGAAAGCTGGATATCGCCCGCGCTCTGACCGACCTTCAGCAGGAGACCCCCGAAGTCAGATGGCTCCTCGCTGCATTTTTCATCGTATGGGCGTACGGAACCGTAGACGCGCTCATAGGCAACCACGCCTCGACTGGTGCGAAGCAAAAGGAATAGCCATATATCTCCATCATGCGGAAACTTTGTCATGGGAGGCCGACAGCCTGAGGTGGTACACCCAGCTCAATTAGAATATTGTTTGACAAATAGAGGGGATGTATGCGATAAAACGGCATTCGTATACTTTTACTAAATTGTTCCGAGTCGGTCGGGGATTACTTCAGAAGAAAGCGCCGGCAAACCTCACATCAATCCAGCCGGTTACCTGTAGCGCAGAAATCTCTGCGCATCTATTTTTTAATCACACTAAAAACGCCCACAGCCGCGTCGTTGAGGAGATTTGATAGGGGTAAGGAATGGCAATCTATTATTCACAAGTTCTCGCCACCGGCGGGGGGATCCCGGACAGGGTAGTAACAAACGATTATTTCAATTACCTGGTGGAAGACGCCGACAACTGGATATTTTCCCGCACCGGCATCCGTGAGAGGCGTTTCGCAGCCCACGACGAATCCACGTCGGATCTGGCAACCAAGGCAGCCAAGAGCGCGCTGGAAAGGGGCAATATCGACCCTGCCCAACTCGACTGCATCATCGTCGGCACCTCCACTGCCGACATGATTCTCCCTTCCACGGCGTGCATGGTACAGAAAAACATCGGCGCTGCAAACGCCTTCGCCTTTGATATGAATGCCGTCTGCAGCAGCTTCGTCTACGCCGTGGAAACGGCCGACAATTTCATCCGCTCGGGGAAATACAAGAAAATTCTGGTCATCGGCGCCGATACCTATTCGAAGATTCTCGACTTCCAGGACAAGACAACCTGCCCGCTTTTTGGCGATGGAGCCGGGGCAATGATCCTCGGGGCAACGGAAGAACGAAAAGGGATTCTCCAAAGCCTGATCAAGAGCGACGGCAAGGGGTGGGAGCTTATCCAGGTCCCCTCGTCGGGCTCCCGAAAGCCGATCACGGCCGACACCATCACTCTGCGGGAAAACACCTTCAAGATGGAAGGGAAAAAGGTCTTCGTCTTCGCGACGGACGTGATCCCGCAGATCATCGAGGAAGTTACTGCCAAAGCCGGCATGACGCCGGACCAGCTTGACCACATCATCCCCCATCAGGCCAATGTTCGAATCATCGACTTCATCTCGAAGAAGCTCGGCATCCCCAAGGAAAAGTTTCTCCTTAACCTCGATCGCTACGGAAACACTGCGGCTGCTTCTGTGGGACTGGCCCTGGACGAGAATCTCCGCAATGGCGTGATCAAAGCGGGAGATCGGATTCTGATGATGGGTTTTGGCGGCGGATTGTCATGGGGTGGGCTCCTTATCCAGTGTTAGATAAGAGGAAACCCTTTCCTCATCGTTTTATCCCCGCCATCCCTTCTCCAACCGGGAGTTGTTCAAGGCCGCTTGCAGCAAAGATGTCACCCAGCAGTTTTCTCGGCACAGACTTTTTCCAGCCGTCGTGAAACCGGTCGGCCGCCAGCAGGATCCCGGCTGGCCGCAACCTTCCTGTCAGAATTCTCACCACACGTGCTGTTTTCTCCTTTTCATGAAGCGCGGGTCCACCCAGCAGGCCATTGCAGAGGATGAGATCATATCCGCCGACCGCTCCGGACTCACCCCTGCCGAGGTCTTCCTGACGGAAGCAGAGCCGCCCCGCTGCACCGGTGGCAAAGAGCGGACGAATGTGCTGACGGTAAGCCTCTTGCCGTCCCACATCGTGGGGAAAGTACGCGTGTGCGGCAGCGAAAAGCTCCACGGTCTCCAGGGTGGAACCGTGCACCTCCATGCATGCCGGCGCAACCCCCTCCTCACCAAGAAGGAGTGCCAGGTCAAAAGTCCCTTCTCCCGTACCGCAGGCAACATCAAGGCAACGCACGGTGTTGCCGGGTCGCGGCCGGTTCTTTCTCAGCCATGCACGAATAAAAGCCGCCTGTTCAGGATAGCGGTTAAACCCTCCGCCATGGCGGCCAGGAAGAAAGGCCGCAAAGATAAAGCGGCGACGGAAGGCTTCGTCTGCCGCGAGGGATCGCAAAAGTGCTCCAGGATTGGCGTGGCTAAATCCCGGGCCGAGCAATGCCTGGCAATCGAGCCAGTTTGCCGAAGCATGAAGGGGATGCGCCGGCAAAACCTGCTGGATACGGAATGCAAGGGCAAAAAAGCGATTGAACGCTCGCGTAATCTCGGCCATCGGTAGATAAAGGTCGGTTACCCTTCCCATCTCGGGGGATGACACCAGCCCAGGCGCCCACAAGCCGTAGGGGCAGGTAGTGGCATAGGTCCGGAAGCGTTCATCAAGCCTCTCCACCCGACGGAGCATGTCCGGATCAGAAATCTCACCTCCCATCAGAAGGCGAGCAAGCCGCTTCTCCACCTCGGCGGAGTCAGTACAAGGCGCATAGTCAAGCGGCAAGTTTTCCATAGAAGATCAACATCCCGGTATACTCTCTGCCTGCCGGCACCCGAACGTGCCGCCTCAACAACCGTACAGCAGTTCAACGGCGCCTGTCAAGGGTAAGGACGCTTAACAGTTGCCCGGCAACACAAGGCATGATACATTTCGCTGATGGACATGGCCAAACGACTCCGGACAACGGTTACCATTATAGTACATGCACTTTTCCCCTCCCGGAACAAGGCACGTCTGGCGAAACATGAACTCTGCCATGGTGCGCCTGACTGCCGGCCGGTCACCCCGGACGACATTCCATTCTTCATGGCCAACCCAGACTGCGCTGTGAATGGAAACGGCGAGTTGACCCTTTTCTTTCCTGATTGCATTTCCCTTGCCGCACCATTTCTCCTCATGCGCCTCAAGCGAGCCGGCTTTTCCCGCTGTCGAGCTGTCATCGAATATGGTGGCATTGTCCTCAGCGCCAGGAGGTAGGGGTTGGCCAACCAGCCGACATCCAGAGAACAGGGTAGCTATAACCGCAGATGGCACGTTTCTTGTTTCAAATTTTTGACACCCCACATCTTCCACAACCTTGTCATTGTAACAGTCGATAAAACAGTGGGTTACTAGATAGCCCCGAACAAAAAGCGCGTACTCCTCCGCTGAATAACGGCAAAACGCATCGGATTTGCCGTGACATCCCCGGTGGCGGCCGGGCCGACAGCATATGGCGGGCTTTTGAGGATCTATGGAACATGCAACCATTCTGATAGCAGACGATGATCGGAAAACCAGGGATTTCGTCGCTGCATTTCTGAGCCATAAAGGATACCAGGTTCTGCAAGCAGTAGACGGCCAGGACGCATTGGCAAAGATCGAGTCAAGTGACGCCCAAGTGGTCCTGACCGATGTGATGATGCCCCGGGTCAACGGCCTGGAATTCATCAAACGGTTAAAGACCGTCCGGCCCGAGCTTGTCACCATAGCTTACAGCGCCTTTGCCAACAGTGAAATGACGGCAAACCTCCTCAAGGCTGGCGCATTCTTTTATCTGGAGAAACCTTTCCAATTGGAGGAGCTCAATTCCCACATCAGGCGGGGGATGGAGCATCAAGCCCTGCAGAGGAACAGCTTCAAACCGAAGCTGAAGCCCAAGTACCGAGCGATGATGCAGGAGATCATAGGTGAAAGCGAGTCGATGATCTCTCTGTTCCAATTGATCGAAAAGGTGGCCGGCTCTGACGCTACCGTCCTTATCCAGGGGGAATCCGGGACAGGAAAGGAATTGGTCGCAAAAGCAATCCACGATCTCAGCCCACGCAGAACAAAGAATTTCATTCCCGTCAATTGTGCCGCAATCCCTGACGAGCTCCTGGAAAGCGAGTTGTTCGGCCACGTGAAAGGTTCCTTCACGGGTGCCATCGCCACTCGTATCGGAAGCTTTGAAATGGCAGACAAGGGAACCTTGTTTCTCGATGAGATCGGCGACATGAAGGCAAACCTTCAGGTCAAGCTTCTACGGGTCCTCCAGAACAAAGAACTGGAGCCGGTCGGGGCCAGTCACTCGAAAAAGGTGGATGTGCGGATCATCGCCGCCACCAATCAAAACCTCGACCAGTTGGTTGCGCTCCGTGAGTTCAGGGAAGACCTTTACTATCGACTGTCGGTCATTCCGATCATTTTACCACCGCTGCGTGATCGCCGGGACGACATCCCCCTCCTCATTTCCAGCTTCCTGGAAAAATTCAACCGAAACAAGCTGCACAAAGTGAGGGAAATGGACGCGGATTGTATGGAGGCCCTGTGCCGCTACGACTGGCCAGGAAACGTGCGGGAGCTGAAAAACCTCCTCGAACGCCTTGTCATCATCAAGGAAAGCGGCACCATAACCCTTCAGGACCTGCCCGACAAATACCGTGGAATCACATCGCCGGGGCAGGCGGAAAACGTCACCCTCACCGGAAAGGATTTCTGCCTCACCAACGCCGTTGAGGAATTCGAGAACCGCCTCATTCTCCAGGCCCTGGAAAAAACAGGCGGCAACAAGAAGGCAGCGGCAAAGATCCTGAACATCAAGCGGACCACCCTGATCGAAAAGCTGAAAAAGAGAAAACTCACCTACCCAGGCGCTTCCACACCAAACTCCTGACGGACCTCCCGGCCTTGATACGACAAAAAAAGAGCGGGCCGAAATAAATCAGCCCGCTCCGGATCCCGATGGGTACCTGGTTAGCGCAGGGAAGGTGCCGTTTCGCCCTGCTGCCCCGCTGGCGCCTTCTCCTCACTCGTTTTGAACATCTTCTTCCGCCAGAAGTGGTTCATGACCTGGCGCTCGTTTTCGGTCAGGACAGCCCCCTTTTTTTCCATGAGGCGCGTGATCCGTTCCATTTCTTTTCTCTGCCGCACGGCGTCCTCGATGCGCTGCCGGTTGTGACAGACAAGACACTTCTCATCGATCACCTTGAGCCCCTCCTGGCGAAGATGGATAGCTCTCACATCCTGCTGGGCCGCGGCCGGTAGGGCCGCCCCCGCCATGAAACCGATGATTGCACTAGCCGGAACAATACGCCGCTTCATCATTCCCTCACATAGATATCCTGGTCGGACTTGTTCACCATGGTCATCACGTGCATGTACTCATCTTCGATCATGTCGTAATGCCCCTGGGTCTCCTTGACCACTTTCTCGAAAATTCCCCTGACGAGCGGGTCGATGATGTCCTTGACCATGAGGGTGTACTGCTCGATGCAGGCCTTCTCCTCCTTGAGGGCAATCTCCAGGGCTTTCTGCTCGTGGGTCTCCTCATCGATGGCCTTTTCCAGCGCCTGATAGGTCGCGTTTTTCTTGTTCGGTGGAGATTCCATGAAGGCCGCCAGATCGCCAAACTCCTTCCCTTTGTAATGGTCGAAAAATGATTTCAGGTGGCCCACCTCCTCGTTGGCCAGCAGCTCGAAGACCTTCCTCGCCCGCTCGTTCCTGGTGACCGACGCCGCCTTCCGGTAGAAGTCCATGCTGTCCTTTTCTGCCTGGATGGCCAGTTTCAGCGCTTCCTGAATCGTATATTCCTTGCCCATAAACGCACCTCCTTCTTCAGTCACTGAATCGGATTGTTTACTGCAAGTATATCGACACTGTTAATTAGTTCAACCGGCCGTCAACTTTTTTTAGCCGCCAGCAGGTCGTTCACCACTACTCCCGCCAGGGTGAGTCCGAAAATGCCGGGAATGTACGAGATGCTGCCGAGAATGACCCGCCGATGCTCGCAGGAAAAGCGCTGATCGTCTTTGTTCGGGCAGATGCAGTTCCCCTTGCACCCCCCCTCCTTCACCTCCTGTTTACGGTACTCCTCGGTGGAGAACACCACCTTGACGCCGCGGGAAATACCCTGCTTCTTCAGGAGTTTGCGTACCGAGCGGGCCATGCGGCATTTGTGAGTCTCGGAAATGTCCGCGACCTCGATCTTGGAAGGGTCGAGCTTCGCCGCCGCCCCCATGCTGGAAACAATGGGAATCCCCCGCTCCCGGCAGCTCTTGATCAGGTGGAGCTTGCTCGTGAAGTGGTCGATGGCGTCAACCACGTAGTCGAACCCCTGGGAGAGGAGAAAATCGCTGTTCTCGGCGGAGTAGAAATCCTTGCAGGAGACAATCTCCGCCGCCGGGTTGATGAGGCGCAACCGCTCTTCCATGACATGGGCCTTGGTCTTGCCGACAGTCCCGTCCATGGCGTGGATCTGGCGGTTCACGTTGGTGAGACAGATGTCGTCGAAATCGACGATGACGAGCCGGCCGATCCCCGCCCGACAGAGGGCTTCGGCGGCATAGCCGCCGACCCCGCCGAGGCCGAAGACCGCCACGGACGATGTGCGCAGTTTTTCGAGCCCCTCCGGTCCGATCAGGAGTTCGGTGCGGGAGAAGCGGTGAAGATGGGACATACAAACCTCTGCACGAATTGTACTGAAATTGTAGGGGCGATCCTTGTGATCGCCCTTAAGCGGGCAAACACAAGGTTTGCCCCTACGAAAGACGAAACAACCTCACGGCGTTTTCAGTTGTGATCCTTTCCACCTCGGCAACGCTCACCCCCTTGATCTCCGCCACCTTCCTGGCAATCTCGACGAGAAATGCCGGCTCGTTCCCCTGCCCGCGGTGCGGCTCGGGAGTCATGTCGGGGGCGTCGGTCTCCAGGACGAGTCGGTCGAGGGGGACGGCCCGGACGACCTGCAGCGGCTTTACAGCGTTTCTGTACGTGACGGGACCGGCCACCGAAATGGAAAACCCCATGTCGATGCATTCCAGGCTCACCTCCGGACTGCCAGAAAAGGCATGCATCACGCCGCCGACGCGCGCGACGTTTTCCTCCCGGAGTATCTCCAGCAGGTCCTGAAAGGCGCGGCGACAATGGATGAGCACCGGCAAACCAGCTTCGACCGCAACCCTGAGCTGGCTTCGAAATGCCTCTATCTGGGTTTCACGGGAGATGCCGGTCAAGGCGTAGTCGAGCCCGATCTCGCCGATTGCCACGGCCTCGCGGGCAAGCCGGCTCAATCGCTCCAGCAGGTTAGGGGTACAGAGGTGGGCTAGCATGGGATGCAGGCCGAAGGCCGGATAAACCCCCTTCCCCTGCCTTTCACGGGCCAAGGTGGCAATCGTCTCCCACCCGTCAGGCCCGACGCCGGGGACGATGAATTTTCCCACCCCTGCGCTAGCGGCAGCGGTAAGAACCTCGGGCAGCCGGTCCAAGAGGCTCGGGTCATCTAAGTGACAATGGGTATCGATGAACATGCAACCACATCTTGACAGGAAGATATACACAGCCGTCGATTAACTGTACCATTTCATCGGGAAAAATGGGAAGGTTTATGACGTCACTGCCATCAGCACATTTTTTGTTGCCCTTTTGGCGGCAAAAATGTAAGAATAGTTACGTACTTCGGAAGGCGAAGATACCCATCTTCGCCTTTCTTGTGTCTTGAAAAGAGAACCTGATGGAGCAGTAACGTGAATATGCACAATCAGAAAGAAATCGATTCCCGCCGCACCTTCGCCATCATCAGCCACCCGGACGCCGGCAAGACCACCATCACCGAAAAGCTCCTCCTGTTCGGCGGGGCGATCCAGCAGGCCGGCGAGGTCAGGGCCCGCAAGGCTGCCCGCCACGCCACCTCGGACTGGATGGAGATGGAAAAACAGCGTGGCATCTCGGTCACATCGTCGGTGATGAAGTTCACCTACGGCGAGTACGAGATCAACCTCCTCGACACGCCGGGCCACAACGACTTTTCCGAGGACACCTACCGGGTGCTGACCGCCGTAGACTCGGCGCTCATGGTGATCGACTCGGTCAAGGGAGTGGAGAGCCAGACTCAGAAGCTTCTCGACGTCTGCCGGCTGCGCCACACGCCGATCATGACCTTCATCAACAAGCTCGACCGGGAGGGGCGCGAGCCCCTGGAACTCATCGACGAGATCGAGAGCGTCCTCAAGATCCAGTGCGCCCCCATGACCTGGCCGGTCGGGATGGGGAAGCGCTTCCGCGGCACCTACCATCTCTACACCAAGGAGCTCACCTTCTTCGACCCGACGGCCGAACGGGGAACCGGCCAGGTCGTCACCGTGCAGGGGCTGGACGATCCGCGCCTCGACGAACTCTTGGGATCTCAGGTGCACGAGCTCAGAAGCGAGGTGGAACTGCTGGAGGGAGCGGCCCACCCCTTCGAGGAGGAGGCCTACCTCGCCGGACTGCAGACCCCGGTCTTCTTCGGAAGCGCTATCAACACCTTCGGCGTCCAGCAACTCCTTGACACCTTCGTCGCGCACGCGCCGCCGCCGCTCCCGCGGGAGGCGCTCACCCGCACCGTTTCTCCCTACGAGGAGCCATTCAGCGGGTTCGTCTTCAAGATCCAGGCGAACATGGACCCGGCCCACCGGGACCGGATCGCCTTCTTCCGCATCTGTTCGGGCAAGTTCACCCGGGGGATGAAGGTGCGGCACCTGCGCCTTGGCCGCGACGTGCAGATCGGCAACGCCACCATCTTCATGGCCCAGGACCGCACCAACGTGGACGAGGCCTACCCCGGCGACATCATCGGTATCCACAACCACGGCACCATCAAGATCGGCGACACCTTCACCCAGGGGGAGGAGCTGAAATTCACCGGCATCCCCAACTTCGCCCCGGAACACTTCCGCAAAGTCCGGCTCCTCGACCCGATGAAGTCCAAGGCACTCGAAAAGGGGCTCGTCCAACTGGCGGAGGAGGGGACCACCCAGGTCTTCCGCCCCCTCATGGGAAGCGACTGGATCGTCGGCGCGGTGGGGCTTCTCCAGTTCGACGTGGTCATGCACCGCCTTCAGTACGAGTACAACGTCAAGGCCACCTACGAGACGGTCGGCTACGTTACGGCACGCTGGGTTACGGGGGAAAAGAGGAAGCTGGAGGAATTCGAGAAGAGGGAGGCGATGCACCTCTACCGTGACGGCGAGGGGAACCTGGCATACCTGGCGGGGAGCCAGTGGCGCCTCGACAACACCATGGAGAACTGGAAGGAGCTGGAGTTCCACGCCACCCGCGAACACAACTAGCCGGCTAGGATAATCCGAAGGATTTATCGGTGACGTGTCACTAAAAAGCCAATCTGCGGAGTTGCGCTGCCGGCCCATGGCACTCAACGTACCTCCGGTACGCCTCGCGCCCTGTTCCTTGCGCGCCTTGCACCTGGAGCTTTTTCCTGTGCCGTCGTAAATGAAAGCCCTCCTCTCCGGAGGGCTTTTTCGTGCCCTAGATTCCCCGCAACAGCCACCACCAGGCCGGGAGGGTGAGGAACGAAAGCGGGATGCCGATCCCGAGCATGAGGGTGACCAGCGGCGGGTTGAGGTCGTGGTCGACGGCGATGATCCCGGCGGTTATCATGGGGGCCATGGCCGCCTCGAAGAGAGTCACCTGCATGGTCTTGCCGCTCCCTCCCATGACAAGCACGAAGAGGAGCGCGAGGAGGGCGGGCCCGAGAATGAGCTTGTAGAGAAGGCCGAGGGCGAGCGGTTTCAGCTCCCCCTTGAGGTGGCTCAGCCGGAGTTGGAAGCCAACCGAGGCGAGGGCGAGGGGCGTCAGGGTGTCGCCGAGCTTCTGGAGAACGGTGACGAGCCAGTCGGGAAACGGCACGGGAATGAGGAGAAAGGCCACGACCAGGGCCTGGAATGGCGGGAAGAGAAGCACCTTGCGGGCCATCTGGCGGGGGGAAATGCCCCCGGAAGAATAGACCGTGGCCACGAGGATGCCGAGGGTGGAGAGGACGAGAAACGAGCCGAGTTGGTCGGCGATGAGCCCCACGCCGAGGAACTCCTTGCCGTAGTAAGCCTCGATCATCGGAAGTCCCACGAACGAGGTATTGCCGAGCCCCCCGACAAGCATGAGGGCACCGGTCGTGGCCGGCGAAAGGCCGGCCGCCCTGCCGATCAGCCGGAAAAAGAGGCAGCCGGCACCGAACAGGCACCACGCCATGGCCGCAGCATAGAGAAGGGTCGGATCGAGGCGCATCCGATGAATGTGGAGCAGGGCCAGGGCCGGAAGGGAGACGTGGATGACAAAGCCGTTGAGGGCCGCCGGGGTCGCGGCGGGAAAGCGGCCGGTCCGATGGAGAAATATCCCGAGGGAAAAACAGACGATCAGCAGGATGATGTTGGTCATTCACTCCTCCGGCTTGGTGGTCGGGCTGGAGAAGGTATAACAAAAAAGGCGGGACAAGCCCACCTTTTTCTTGCTGCCGGCCGGGAACCGGCCCTGCCCATCGGGTAACGCGCCGATTGGCAGCTACGGCTCCTCTTCGGCCCGCACCACGTAGGGAAACCCTTCGTGACGCACGGCCCGCTCCGGGGTTTTTGTGAGGTTCCGACAGGAGTTGCAGTAGATCCCTTCCATTCTCTGCTCAACCATCTCGTTTCCGCACACCTCGCATTTGACCATGGCGTACCTCCTTCAGGCGCATTCACCCAATCCCTAGCCACATTATACCATAATTCCCGAATTCATCAGGCAAGGTGCAGCAGGCTGTTGAAAAACGTAATGAGGAGGCCGGAATGCTAGGCGCAAGCGAGCGAAAAAGGGAGGCGTACCCTTTGGTACGTTGAGCTTTTGAGAGAGCGGCAACACAGCAGACCGGCCCCGCAGTAGTTTTTCAACAGCCTGCTAAAGGGATTGATGCCGGTTCTCCCGCTCAATCCTGTCGATCACGCAGTAAATGCCCCCCTCCTTCAGCCCCGGCTTGAAACAGCCGTTGCAGGAGATACACCGGGCACGCGATTCGTCCCCCTCCTGCCACCGTCTGGCCAACTCGGGTTCGCGGATGAACGGCCGAGCCATGGCGATATAATCGGCCTCCTCCCGGCGGATGATCCCCTCTGCCAGCTCGAAGGTCCTGAGCCCCCCGACCACCATGACCGGGCATGAAACCCCTCCCTTGATCCGATAGGCAAGGGGGAGGTTGTAGGCTTCCTGTTCCCGGGTCTCGATCCCCTGCCTGACCGGCGTGCGTTCCCCGGAAGCCGGGGTACCACCGCTTACCTCGATGGCGTCGGCCCCCTCCTCGTCGAGTGCCCTGGCGGCGTAGAGGGCATCCTCCAGCTCCAGCCCCCCTTCCAGGTTGTCGGCGCCGTTCAGCTTCACCATGACCGGGAACTCCTTCCCCACCGCGGCTCGAACCGCACGGTAGACCTCCAGAAGGAAGCGGGTGCGGTTTTCCATGCTTCCGCCGTACCGGTCGCTGCGCCGGTTGGTGAGCGGGGAGAGGAACTGGTTGATCAGGTAGCCATGGGAAGCGTGGAGTTGCACCGCATCGAAGCCATAGTCCCTGGCCCTGGCGGCTCCCGCGGCGAAACAGGCGACGAGTTCCTCGATTCCCCCGATGGCGAGCTCCGCCGGGAGTTCCGGAAACTGCGCCACCTGGACTGCGGAAGGCGCCACCGGTTGGCAACCGATGGTTTTTGCCGTCGTCTGCCCTCCCACATGGACCAACTGCATGCAGATCTTGCTCCCCTGGTGATGGACGGCGGCCGTCAGAGCCCGCATCTCCGCGGCGAAGTCGTCGGTATGGACTCCCATCTGCCCCGGCAGCTGCCTGCCGTCCGGGCGGACAAAGGCGTAGCCGGTGATGATCAGGCCGACCCCACCCTTTGCCAGCCGGGCATAACAGCTGGAGAGTTTGGCTGTTGGCCGCCCGGTCGCCTCGCACATCCCTTCCCAGGTAGCAGACCTGACCAGCCGATTGGCGAGGAGCATGCCATTGATCTTTGTCTCATCGAACAGCTTGCGCACGATGTCGTCTCCTTTCAGAGCGCTGCCACGTCTTTGGGCGACGGTTCGGGCCTGATATGCCGCGTTTTCCGTTCAGAAGATCTCATAGAACTGGCCGGTTCCCAATTTGTGGACCTTCATCAGGTTGGTGGAGCCGCGCGCCTCTATCGGCACTCCCATGGTGATGACGATCAGGTCTCCCTTGCGAAAGCCGACGGACAGGAGGGTGTTCTCCACCGCCCGGATCTGTTCGTCGGTACCTGTCATGCTGCCGACCGCAAAGGTCTGCACCCCCCAGTAGAGGGTGAGCCGGCGCCGGATCTCCCCGGACAGGGTGAATGCAAGAATCGGAAGCGGAGGGCGGTACTTGGCGATGAGGGCAGCCGTGCTGCCCGACTGGGTGAAAACGACCACCGCCTTGGCCTTGAGATTCGTCGCGGCATGGCAGGCAGCCTCCGCCACCGCATCGGCGATGTTATTGTGACTGTGACGGGCGAGACCGGCGGCTGGAAAAACGAGGCGTGACTTCTCCACGTCGTGGGCAACCTTGGCCATGGTCCGCACCGCCTCCAGCGGATAACGGCCGGAAGCGGTTTCTCCCGACAGCATCACCGCATCGGTGCCGTCGAGGATGGCGTTGGCCACGTCCGACGTCTCGGCCCTGGTCGGCCGCGGGTTGCCAATCATCGACTCGAGCATCTGCGTGGCCGTGATAACCGGCTTGCCCGCCGCGTTGCAGGCCTGGATGATCTTTTTCTGGATGAGCGGGACCCGTTCCGCCTCGATCTCCACCCCCAGGTCGCCGCGGGCCACCATGACCGCATCGGCCACCTTGAGGATCGAGTTGAAGTTGCGGAGCGCCTCCGGTTTTTCGATCTTCGCCACCACCGGTATCTGCAGACCGTGCCCGTAAATGATCCGTTTCAATTCTTCCACGTCGCCGCTCTTCCGGACGAAGGAGAGGGCGATGTAGTCAACGCCCTGGGCCAGACAGAACTCAAGGTCCGTCCGATCCTTGACGGTGAGCGCCGGGCTCGAAACGTCGACCCCCGGCAGGTTGATCCCTTTCAGGTCTTTAAGGAGCCCGCCGGTCACCACGGTGCAAAAGACATTGTTTCCAGCCACTTTCTGGACCCTCAACTCGATGAGGCCATCGTCGAGGAGAATCCGGGAACCCGGCTTCACGTCCCGGGGAAGGGCCTTGTAGATGGTGGAAATGCGCCCGGGACGTCCGAGTGTGTCATCGGTCGTTATCTCCAGCCGTTCTCCCTTCACGAGGGGGATGGCGCCGTTCTCCATCCGGCCGGTCCTGATCTTCGGGCCCTGGAGGTCGGCAAGGACACCGACCGGCTTTCCGTGGCGCTCCGCCAATGACCGGATGGTGGCGATGATCGTCTCCTTTTCGGCATTGGTGCCGTGGGAAAAATTGAGCCGGAAGACGTCGACGCCGGTATCCATAAGCCGGCCGATCATCTCGGGGGAGTCACTGGATGGGCCGAGCGTGGCAATGATCTTCGTTTTGCGGAAATCCCTGTTCATAAGCCGTGGTGAAAACGTCCCGCTCGTTCCTTGTGCGCCGGCGAAGGTGACTTGTGGCATTCGAAGCATTTCAGTTCCTCCACCTTCCGCGTCTCCAACGAGGACGCCGGTTTGCTGGTCTGCGGCATCGTGTACTGCTCGGTCTGGAAATACGGCTGATTCGGGTTTCGTTCACTTGAGATCACGGCAGGGGTGTATGCAACCTGCCAGTTGCTGCTGATGGGCATGGTATGGCACTGGTCGCATCCCCCCGGAGGAGGAATGCTCTTCCAGGCCTGGAACATGGCACAGCCGCTGGTGAGGAATATGATCAGCACTGTCAGGACGAGACTCTTGTGCATACGGGACTCCTTGTGTGGTTGATAGACATGGCGAAGCAACAGGGCCGCCTGTTTATTTATGATAGCACAAAGAGTCCGCAAGTGAAACCATCGCGGGAGACAGGATCGGGTCGCACGGCAGCATGAGTAACGAGGCAAGCGTCAGGGCTCGGCACCGACTTCTTCGCAGCCGGGTTGTGGACAGTCTTTCAGGCTCCCCACGTGCAGGCGAACCCTTACGAGATCTTTGAGCATCTGCAGCGAATCGATAACCGGATGGACCTTGGACCCCGGCGCGTTGACCCATTTGATCGGGATCTCCGCGATCCGGAATCCGTTCTTTTTGGCCAGCGCCAGGATCTCCACATCGTAGGCAAAGCGGTCGATGCGCGCTTCGGCAAACAGTTTCCGGGCAGCGGGGCCGGCGAAAAGCTTGAATCCGCACTGGGTATCGCTGAAATCGTCCATTACCAGGAGCCCCACTGCCCGGTTGAACACCTTCCCCATCCCCCGCCGCCACCAGGGCTGTTTCTTGATGATCTTGCTCAACGCAAGGGCCCGCGACCCGATTGCCACCTCGCATCGCCCTGCGGCAACAATCGGCCAGAGGACCTCCAGTTCTTCGATGGGCGTTGAGAGATCGGCATCGCTCACCAGGACCACGTCACCCCTTGAGGCAAGGACCCCCGTGCGCAGGGCACGCCCCTTGCCCCGATTGCATTGATAACGGATACAGCGGAGCGACGGGATACGGGCAGCCATTGTCTCAACCATCACTGCTGTTCCGTCGGTACTGCCGTCATCGACAACGATAATCTCGTGATCGAGCTTTTTATCGGCCAGGTAGGCGCCGATCCGGCGGAGCGACTCCGGGAGCCGCTTCTCTTCATTGTACGCCGCGATGACGACGGAAATCAGACAAGAATGAGCGGTCACCGATCCCTCCCTTTCACTCCTCCCGGTATTCCTTCCACACTAGTCCGGTTTCGGAATTAAATTTTGTAACGCTGTCGGAATCTTCCATGCTGCCGCTGAATGCCGAGTCATCCTCCCAGATGATCCCTTCGGGCATCAAGACCCTGGTGATCCGCTCTTTGTTGCCAACCGTCCGGGTACCGAGGGATTTATTCTTCGCCCTGCCGGTCTTCTCGTAGAACCGTGCCACACATTCGGCCTCAACCGCGCCGCCCGATTCCGACTCCACCCAGAACTCATAGACTCCCTCCGCGGCGACCGCCACGACTGCCTGGAGGGTGTTCTCCGCGGGGCGGGCCAGCCTCGGGTGGATCTGCCGTCGTCGCAGCGCCTCTGCCTTTACCATCGTTTTGCCGCGGCGGGAGCGGGGATAGTCGCGAAACAGCACCGTAATCTTCGCGCCCTTGAGGGAGCGGTTCTTGCCGGTCAGTTCCAGTTTCAGGTCACCCGTTACCGGCGCTTCAACAATACCTTTTGCCGGGGCTGGGACGGGCGCGGCTGCTTTTTGCCCGGTTGCCGCCGCGGAGGGCTTCGGAGCAGCTGGCACCACAGGCTGGGCAATTGATGGCGCTTCAGCCTTGGCCACTGTTGTCGCCCCAGCGGGCACGGCCGGTTTCGGGAGTGCAGGAGCAGCCGGCCGCGCGGGGGACGACGCCGGTTGCGATGGGGTGATAGCCGTCCGCACATCCTTCGGATTAGCGACGACCGCCGGCGGGTTCTCCTTCCGGGGAGAAGGCGTTACTCTGGGCGGGACAACCGGCATAGCCTTCTCCCGAGGTGCGATGGCAACCGCCTGCCGCTTCTCTTGCCGGGGAATCGGCACGTCCTTTTTCGCCTGAACAGGTTCAACCTTCGGTGCCGGCCGTTCCGCTGCCCGAACTTGCTCGGCCTTGCGGGGCTCTCTCCGCACTACCTTGCTCTGGGCTACGGTGGATGTGGTGATATTCTTGAGGACCGATGCCGTGGCTGCAGAGGCTTTGGGAACGGCAGGGGCCTTTTCCGGCGGTTTGGCCGCCGGCGGGGGGGGGCGCACGGCCCCTTTCCCCTCCTCCATAAACCTTAGTTCCTCCCTGACCGGCACGTCGTTCCGGACTGCCTCGACTTTCGCCGGTGGTTCGCGACGGGCAGCCGGTGGCGGGACTGACACCGCTGGCGCTACCAGCTTCGCATGTGCAACCGGTGCAACGACGACCGGCTCTTCGTCATCTGCTTCCGCAGGAAGGGGTTCCGCTTGGTCGTCACGCTGAAGGGAGGCCGTCTCCTTTGCCTCGGGCAAGGAAACTTCCTGCGGGGGAGCCTCCTGAGGTTGGTCACGGAGCAGGGCGGAATACAGCCAGACGACATCAAGTCGGGGGCTTTCCCCTGTGGGCGGAAAGAATATCTGGGTCGTGACCATAAGCGCAAACATCAAGCCATGGACCAGAAAAGAGCCCGTCACCGCCCATACAAGGCCGTTCTCCTTTTTCCTGTGCAAAAGCCAGATAAACTCTTCCATCAGGACCCTTCCGCCATGGGGGCGATATCTTCAGTAACGGGCTGCGGTTTTACATTCGGGCACGTGGCGATGAGATGCTGATACTCCGCTGATGTAAGTTAATTGTACCGGCTGCAGCGCAGATTACAACTGCCGCTACGCCGATAGTCAGCCACAAATAGCCGGCAGCCGCGCCATCGACAGAGGTGATCCCCTCTGCCTTCTGTTCAGAAGCCCTGCGAACTTTCCCTGCCTTCGTCAACCAGCGGCGCGCAGCACCTCTCAAGAAATAGAGATTTCCCCTTTTCAGGGAACATCATCTCATTTTCCTTTCAAAGCGGCGTTTGCCATGGGTTCTTCAAACTTGTACCCGTCGATTTCCGGGATCGTGTCTCTCGCAGATGATGTCAAGCTGTTGTGGAACAGGTTGTATTTCAGGATACACCTCAATGCCGAAAATCCGTCTTTCCACCCTATTTTCTTCCCCTCTTCATACGTCCTGCCGTAGTAGGATATGCCAACTTCGTAGATCCTGCAGCCCATCATCGCGATTTTTGCAGTGATTTCAGGCTCGAACCCAAACCGGTTTTCCTGGATATCAATGGCCTGGATGATTTCCCGCCTGAAAGCCTTATAGCAGGTCTCCATGTCAGTCAGATTCAGATTGGTAAATACGTTCGACAGCAGGGTCAGCAATCCATTACCAATCCTGTGCCAGAAATAGACGACACGATGCGCCCCTTCCCCGATGAAGCGCGATCCATACACGACGTCCGCTTTCCCCTGCAGAATAGGTTCGATAATTTTCGGATATTCCTGCGGGTCGTATTCCAGGTCGGCATCCTGGATGATGACAATATCTCCAGATGCCGCCGCGATTCCGGTCCGGAGCGCCGCCCCCTTACCCTGGTTGACATCATGGTAGATCACCCTGGCGACCCTTCCCTCGACCTCGTTTTTGAGCTTTTCCCTTGTGCCGTCGGTAGAACAATCATCGACGACGATGATTTCCTTGTGGACGCAGGGAGAGGCGTTAACAGCCTCGACAACGGCGTTTATCGTAGCGATTTCGTTGAAACATGGAATAACTACTGATAGTTTCATGGTGTACCTCTGAGAGCTTAAGTGTTCAATATAGTGTTGAACAAACCTTTTGGCGATTATCACAATGTCGTCATGCTATTGCTCTAGTCCTGCCTTATGCAAACACAGAAGTTTTGTTGCACAATAGATGGAGTAAATAACAAGTAGGCCGGCAATTAAAAACCCGTTACAACTGCCTGACTTAACATATAGATACAACCACCAAAAATCATAGGTATTCATCCATGGTTCCTTCAGCACAAAATCTGACACTGGTGTTCCTTCTGTGGGGATAACATAAATGTATGACTTCATATTTTTCAAGGTTTCTGCAAATGATATTATTTGTTGAATTACAGGGGATTCTCCCCAATCAAAAAAAATTTCTGTTGGAGGAAATACGATCGGCTGAACACCAACAGCAGATTCTACCTTATACTTTACTCCTTGCTGCAGCTGTGAACGCACGAACCATTGGTTGCCATTTACTGATACAGAAATAAATTGAATCATGAAGCTAATGACGCATACTGTGTAGAATATGAATTTAACCAGCTTTTGTTTCTGCAATGACGCTGATTCTATAAGTTCAGCTATTGGAATCATAACAAAAGGCGTAATCACAAAAATAAACCGCGGCCCCCACCCGTTACAACCATGCCAATACCGGTATTTGGCATAGAACAGGATATACAGGACGATTAGCAGCACAAAACTGATGGCTAACATGTTGTGTTTCTTGAAAAAAGGCTTCACGGAGAAGAAAAAGAGAACTGTCACGGGCGAATAAATGAAAAAGCCTTTTCCGGGACTTGCAAGAAGCCCCAGAAGACCGGTCTGTATTGGTGTATCAAAATTATCGACGCCTAAACGTGATGCTATCAAGCCGTATCCTGTTTCGAAAATCGACCCGAAGCGCAGATAGTTATAACAGCAGTAAATACAGACGAAAGGGAGAACTATTGCCACTATTATGGCAAAATATTTGAGATCTGCTCTAACATTAGGTTTTAGATCTTCTTTTTTTGGATTATAAAAATACAGCAATAAAAACAATGGCGGTAATACCAGAATAGAAGTGGGTCGAATTATTAAGGCAAATCCTAAAGCACATCCAGTGATATAAAGATAAAACAATTTTCTCTTGATTACATAACGATATGCACTGTAAACAGCAAGTAAAATAAAAAAAGTTTCAGCCCCATGATCACCCGTGTTTTTGGCGTAATACCATGCCATGGTTCCAAAGCCATAAAGTGACGCTACAACAAGAGAAGTATGGCGGGAATACCCCAACGAAACAGCAAACAGATAAAGCAGCACAACAGCGCCCGACCCCAGAAGAGGATACAGCACAGTTATCATAGAGGCAGGAGCTATTCCTGTAAGTTTGCCAAAGCTATATAACGGTATGGCGAGGATCACAGACCCCGGACCAAACCAGGCATAATCCCTTCCGTCTTTGCCGATAATGCCAGTACCTGGTGTAACGGCCAGATCAAGTCTTTCCACAATAGATTTGACTACTTCGATACGCAGCAGTCCGACATCACTCTGCTCCAAACCCGATGCGGTCAGGAGATACATTGCAAAGACAAAAGCAAATAAATAAAAGGCCGATGTTTTCATTGATTTTAGTTATCGCGAGAGAATGAAATAATAGGGGCACTGCCGTTACACTCTCAAGAAATGGCTATGCACCTGCGCAATTTCTTTTCCAGAGAGTAAACTGTTCATCGTTCTTGATAACGTGAAAGTACCTGCCGATCCTTTCCTTTTCACTGTCGCTCAGTCCCCAGCCCAGAAGAAAATGGACTGCCGGAAAATCCGTCCAATTAATGCTTTCGGGATAATATTCCGCTTGGGCCAGCGACGGCATTGCCGGGTGAGTATCGCTGAATTTTATCGGGAAAAAATTAACTCCTGTCTCATAGTTCCCTACATCCACGCTTCCTTTGATAATGCCGTAATACGAAGCGGAGTGCCGCAGGACATCAATCCGGGACAGCGTCGGGCCTTTTCGGTTATACGTCATCACCAGTGACCCTTTAGACATATCTGCGGAAAGACCACTCAGGAAATTCTTCACTTTGGCGGACTCCAGCAGGAAAGCGGTCGTGTTGAGAGCCAGGAATATACTTGCAATGCCGAGCGCGCCCAGGACTGTAACACGTTGCATGGGGCCTGTGCCGGGGAGATGCAGGAGAGGCAATGCGGCAAGGAGAACAACCCATGGCAGGCGTTGGTTAAAATAGCTTCCCTCTCCAAGCCTGAAAGGTCCATAGAAATAGATCAGCATCATCCCCAAAATCAAAAGTATAAGGGTCTTTTCATCCTCTGTGATCTCGTGTTTCTGAAACTTTTTCCGCAGAATATTTCTGGCGGACAGATAGGTTAATAACACCACAAACACCATCAAAATTCTGCCAGGGATCATCTGCCATCGGATAAAGCTGGTCGTTGAGAATGTGAGCAGATCCACCAGTAGTTCGGCCCCTCGGCGGGCGTCGAAAAGATACGCCATGTCCCATCCCGTCTTCGTTGCTCCGGTGCGAAGATACAGTACCAGGTTGAGAAGCAGCGGGGACACGAGCAAAACAAGCTGCAGCAGCTTCTTGCCCGTTTTGTTGATGCCGTTCGCTTCGGCAATTGTTATGGCTCCCAACGACAGGAGGTACAACATGAACGGGATCAGATGGATGTAATAGATGACGAGCCCCACCAGGTTGAAACAGACAAATTTGCAAAGATTCGAGCGAGCTCGAACCTTCCAGGCGAGGGCGAAGGCAATCAGAAACAGAGGCACCGCCAGTGCGTAACTGTAAAACCCCATCATCAGGGTGAAGTTGAACATGACCGGAAAGACCAGAAAGGAAAGGGGCAGAGCGGGTCGGTCAAAGGCGCGCAAAAGGACAGGAACACCGATTGCCATCAGCATAAGGTAGATGGTGATAAAAGCCTTTTCTACTGCCAGTGGAGGAAGAAACTTCAGCAAGGGATAGGCAACGAGATTGAACCCGAGATTGGGTACGGCATGAAGACTGGCACTGAAATAGCCCCCCCATTCCTTCCCGCCATTGAGCAGGTCGCGGAGGATGACCAGGTTGTAGATGTGGCTGGGGCCATCCTGGCTGGGGAAATAGGGCAGCAGCCAGACCAGGGCGATGTGAGCGGCAAGGAGAGCCGCATAGGCCAAGAAGCTGGTTCTTGGCGAGGCAGACATCGGATCATTCTGCCGTTCAGACAAAGTCGACCACATCACCCACCTTCAAAGCCGTTGCCGCCACCGTTCCGGCCGGAAGTTCGAGAACAGATGTCGCACGCAGGCGAATGGGTGTCAGGCGGTTTGGTCGAAGCGCTTTGCATATGCCAATGACGCTGTTGCCGTTATCTAGAAAAACCACATCAATCGGGAACTTCATGCCGACGGTGTGAACTCCCTTGCACGGCCTGATCAGCAGGCCCTCACCCTCGGCCAGCGAACTCCTTCCCAGCAGTCCCTTCGATCTGGCGCGAAAGCTTTCTGCGACGTCAATGGCACCGGCGATTTCTTCGCGCGTGGCTGCATGGCATACTTTCATGACCAAAATACCCGCTCTTGCTTTCAATGAGGGGTTCCGCAACCGGCTTTCCCTGAGGTCACCGGCTACGGAACCCGCACCGTCAGGCTTTGCCGAGTCTCACATGGATAAGCGCCAATTCGACAGCAATGACTAACAGAATCAAAGTATTCAGATCAAACCGCATAACCGCCACCTCCTGTTGTCGATTCGTCGAGTCCAATCATGGCACTCGAACGTTTGCCTACTTGAAAATTGCCGCGATTTTGATGAACGCCGGCCCGACCATGACCACCATGAGGGCTGGGAAGATGAAGAATGCAAGGGGGAAAAGTATCTTGATGGCGGTCTTCGCCGCGGCTTCCTCGGCTATCTGACGTCTTTTCGTGCGGAGCGAATCGGAGTGGACTCGCAATGCAAGACTCAGGCTGGTGCCGAACCGCTCTGTCTGCGCCAGCATGGCTACGAACGCCTTGATATCCTCGACCATGGTCCTTTCGGCCATATCTTTCAGCGCCTCACTTCTTGGCTTGCCGGCCCGCGTCTCCATGGAGGCCGTTCTCAGTTCCTCGGTCAGCGGGTTTCCCCTGAACTGCGGGCTCTCGCATGTCCTGACCAGGGCCGCATCCAGGCCAAGACCGGCCTCGACGCACACCGTCAGCAGATCGAGGATGTCCGGAAGGGTATGAAATATTTCCGTTTTGCGCTTTTCCACCATGCGGGAGAGCCAGAAACTCGGCAGCAGGAATCCGACGATGGCGAGGGCAACGATATACAACAGGTTATTGGGAGCGAGCAAAGCCCCTTTGGGGAGTGCGTAAAAGAAAACGAAGACTGCGGCCAGGGAGCAGGCCAGGATGATTTTGCTCCCCAGGAAGATCGGGAGACTCTCTTTCCTGAAACCTGCCGCGACCAACATTTTCGCATATTTTGACTGCTCCTTCGGGGCAATCGGCATTTTTTCGCCGACGCGAGCCAGAAACTCCTGGAGCCTGCTCCTTCGGGTCGAGACGAGAAATGGTTGTTCCGTTTTTTCGGTGACGAGCTTCGCCAACCGCTCCTGGATGACGCCCTTCCTCATCAGGACCGGATACAGCACGACCGAGATCAGAAGGGATACGGCAACGAAAACTGAAACGGTGATTAGTGGCAGCATAACAGTACCCTATATCCGTATGTTGATGATCTTCTTGATGACGAAGAACCCTATGATCTGGGAGACGGCAGCTGCCGCCAGTATGTAGTGCCCCCTCGTCTCCTTGACGAGCACATCTTCGTAGCCCGGCATCAGGACGAAATGAAAGAGGAAAAACACGACTATCGGCAGTATGGCCAGGAGATATCCGGACATCCGCCCCTGGGCGGTGTAAACCTTGACCTGGCGGCGGAGCTTGATCCTCTCCCTGATGGTTTCGGCAAGCTTGTCGAGTATTTCGGAAAGATTGCCGCCGACCTCGGTGTGAATGCTGACCACAATGACGAAAAAACGGAGGTCGATACTCTCGATCCGGGACGTCATGTTTGCCAGGGTTTCCGTAATGCGCAGGCCGAGCTTTTGCTGCTCGAAGGCGACCTTGAACAGCCCGGCGAGCGGTTCCGACATTTCCGTCCCCACGAGCTCGACGGCACTGTTGAGGGAATGGCCGGCCCGGAGCGACCGTCCGAGCATGGTAAGCGCATCGGGGAGCTGCTCGGTAAATTTTTCGGCCCGCTGCCGTTTCTGGATCTGGAGATAGATGAAAGGGGCGATGCCCAGCACAACCCCCGCAAGCAGTGCCATTGGATAGCTTTTCCGCAGCACGAACGCAAGGGTGAACCCGAACAGACCGAGGACCAGCACATATACCAGGAATTTGGCCGGCGCTATTTTTCGGCCCGCCTGATCGAGCAGCTTGTCCAGATTGCGGATTAACGGAATCCTGGCGAGGAGGCGCTCGACAGGCGGAATTTCCCTGACGATCTCCGCCCGCAGCTCGTCTGACAGGGCTGTCCTCGTGTCTTTTGCCAAGGCCATCCGCCGCAGCCGTCGCTTCAGCTCGGTGGCGGGTGAGTCCTTGACCGCGGTGAAGCCGAGGAAAAGAGCCAGACACACCAGGAAGATCGTTATGAATGTCAGTATGACGATAGGGAGCACGTTCCGATCTCCTATTGGTTTCTGATCCGGGAAGAAAAACTACTTGTCGAAGATTCCCTGGGGTAAGCTGATCCCGGAAATCTTGAACCGTTCGGCAAAGCGCGGCCTGACACCTGTGGCCGTAAACTCTCCGACAATCTTGCCATCCTTGTCGATGCCGCGCTGATCAAAGACAAAGACGTCCTGCATGACGATGGTGCTTCCCTCCATACCGGTTATCTCGGATATCCGGGAAACCCTTCTCGTCCCGTCCGGGTAGCGGATGAGCTGGATGACGAGGTCGATGGCCGAGGCGACCTGCTCCTTGATGGCCCGATCCGGAAGGTCCATCCCCGCCATGAGTACCATGGTCTCCAGCCTGGCCATCGCATCCCGGGTCGAGTTCGAATGGATGGTGGACAGCGAGCCGTCATGGCCGGTATTCATCGCCTGCAGCATATCCAGGGCCTCGCCGCCGCGCACCTCGCCGAGTATGATCCTGTCCGGTCGCATGCGCAGGGCGTTACGCACCAGGTCGCGCTGCGTGACCTCCCCCTTCCCCTCGATATTGGCGGGTCGGGTTTCAAGCCGGACCACGTGGTCCTGCTTGAGATGCAGCTCGGCGGAGTCCTCGATGGTGACGATCCGCTCCGTGTGGGGAATATACTCGGACATGACATTCAGCAGGGTTGTTTTCCCTGTGCCGGTACCACCGGAGATGAGGATGTTGAGCCGGGTTTTGACGGCCCCCTCGAGGATCAGGCGCATCCTCTCGTCGATCGAGCCGAACAACAGCAGATCGTTCATCTTCAGGGGTTCAAGACCGAACCGGCGGATGGAGAGCACCGGACCATCGATGGCCAGGGGAGGGATAATGGCGTTGACCCGCGAGCCGTCGGGGAGCCGTGCATCCACATATGGCGAGGATTCGTCGATTCTCCTCCCCACCTTGGAGACGATCCTCTCGATGATCTGCAGCAGGTGGTTGTTGTCGCGGAAGACGACATCGGTCCTTTCCAGCTTGCCGTAGCGCTCGATGTACACATTCGAGCTGTTGTTGACCAGGATGTCGGAGATGTCGGGGTCGCTGAGCAGCGGCTCCAGGGGGCCGAGACCGAAAGTCTCGTGCTGCACCTCGACGATCAGCCGCTCTTTTTCCTGCTGATTGAGCGGGACCCCTTCCTCGGCAATCAGGTTTTCCAGGATATAGTTGATCTGCCGGGCCAGCTCGCCGCTCTCCAGCAAATCGAGCTTGCCGAGATCGAGCTCGTTGATGAGCCGCCGATGGATCCGGCTCTTCAGTTCCTGAAAGTAAGACAGGCTTTTTCCCACCGGGGCTTTCGCCTTCCTGTAAAACATGTCATTGAATACCATCGTTACTCTCCGGCCCGGTTAGTGCGGCAAACGGGTGTATGTTATTTTCGTACCATCTCGGCAAGGGTCGAGATCGCCTTGCTTACCGGCGAGCGGCCCTGGAGGTTGACCACCGGCACCCCCTTGTTGATCGAGGCGATGACGTCGGCGTACTCATTGGGAATCGACACGAATACCTTGTAGTCGAGGACCTTCTCGGCATCGTCGATCTTGATGTCGGCCCGCGGCAGATACCTGCTGATCACCAGTTTGACCTTGTCCTTGTGGAGTCCCTGCCTGTCCATGGCATGCAGGTACCGTTTTGCGTTTTTCAGGGCGGGCAGGTTGAGAACCGTGTTGAACAGGATGTAGTCGGAGGCCCTGAACCCCACCATGTTGCAGCCGTAGAGCGGCCCGCCGGTATCGATCACGATGTATGTAAAGACCCCCTTCAGAAACGCCAGGAGCCGCTGGATCTGCTCCGGAGTGATATTGGCGGTCTCGTCGACTTCCAGCGGTTCGGTGAGCACGTAGACCCCCGACGCATGCTTCGTCATGACGCTCATCAGGAAATTGGCGTCCAGCCGGGTTATGTTCGTCGTGACACTGCTCAGGGTGTACTTGGGGTTGACATCGAGGAACGTTGCCACATCCCCGCCGAAAAAGTTGAGGTCCACCAGGGCGACCTTCTCCTTGCCGTTGGCCAGGGAGGCGGCCAGGTTCACCGCGATGGTCGTCGTCCCCATCCCGCCGGTGGGGTTGTAAACCGAGATGACCTTCCCTTCCCTGACCGGTTCCGTCTGCTTGGGAATCCAGAGCCTCCCCACCTTCTGCAGGGCTTCGGTGAGTTCCATCGACTCGATCGGCTTGAGGAGGTACTCCACCGCTCCGGCCCGCATCAGGCGGAGGATCCAGTCGGAATTCTTCTCCGAAGATGCGACGAAGACGGAAATGCGCGGGAACCGGGTCAGAATGGTCCGGATGTCCTCAATCCCCTTCTCCAGGTCATCCACTCCCAGAATGACAACGGTGGGGTTGGAGGCCTGAATACACTTCAGACCCTCCAGGAAATTGTCCTCGCTGCAGATCACCTTGATGGTGTCGCCGAGATTCTGGCAGAATGCCTCGATGCTCTTCCGGGCCGCCGCGTCGCGGTCGATGATGACGAGTGAGATGTATGGGGGCATTGAAAAACCTTCCTGTCGCCTTATTGCTGGGGGTTCTGTCTGTCTCAGGCCAGTGCTACTTTACTAATTTCGGTGTCCCCCCCAGGTATTCGAGGTTTATTATGGCGTTGATTATGTCTGAGGCACAATCGCCGGGCGTGACAATGTCGGCAATGGCATGACCGTACACGGTATTCTGGTCGTTAGAATGATCCTCCGTTCCATTAAGCTGCGGGGTCGAGGTGCCCAAATCCAAATTCTTCGGATTGGTCGAGGCATACCCGTCAATCTGCAGCAAGGTATAGCCGACGGCGGTAAGAGCTTTGGGAGAATCGGGAACAAACGTTCCGTCATAAACCAGCGTGATAATCTTCGTGCCAGGTGGGTAAACACTATTGAAGTACTGGCCCGTTGAACCTGCCTGGTTGAGGGCTGATCTGCCGCTGGCCGAAAAGAAGGCAATGGTTGCGTACGGACACGAAGACGTGGGCGATGGATAGACGTTTAGGTTAGGGTAGTTGGCATACGGTATCCTTGCTGGTTCGGTCACGGTTGCCGGAGGGATAAACTGATAGCCATTGAGCAGGTACCCGATCGATGGGCCATATTTTGCCGAGTCGATGTCACCTTGAGTGGGATTAGAGGGGGAAAAATTGCTCGAACAGCTCGCGCAATCCGGCGTCGTGCTGGCACCTGCATTGAGAGTGTACCATATCCCCGAGGAAGGCTGGTGGTTCGAGTTTCTTACATCGAGGTAGACGTAGCCGTTCACGTTTTGACTTCCTCCACCACCGCTCCCGCCTGGCACGTTATCGCTGGCATTCGCCCCCATGAGGCCGAATATTTTCCCGAAGACCTTGCTTGGAGTGCCGTCGACGTTTGTCGCCCGCACAAAGCTGTTGGGATAACTCTGATCGCTTCCGTAGGGCTTTTGTCCCGGAGGGACATTAGCCAGCCAGTATTCGTTTACCATGATCGGGAGGAGCTTTGCTGGCACCAGATCGGCAATCGCATCCGCGCCGGTACCCATGGTGTTCCAGCCGAAAAGCCTGGTGAAGAACAGGTTCACTGGCCCCAGCGTGGATCCGGAACTGCGCCTGACCCGGACCTTTACGGCATTCAGGCGGTTCGGAGGCGAACCCGTGATGTAGCTCGGACCGTCGTGGTAGGCAGTGCCGTCCCAATATCCGACCGTTATATCGTTCGTGTCGGTAATGTCGTTCACGCTTTTGTCGAGAGAGACGCCCGTCAGCAGGGATTGACCGGCAGCAGAATTCGTTTCGGCGAATTTCTTTGCCGCATTCTTGGCTGAAGATATCGAGGAAAACGTGGGTCTCAGGTACGCCACGCCGGCAAGCGCCCCGGCATCGGCGGCATTCTGCGTCTCCGCCTTGACAACGTACATGTAGCCTACGTCAACGGCGAGCCCGACCATGGCGACCAGCACAAAAATGATAATTGCCAGGTAAATAACCGCAAAGCCTGTCTCTTTTTTTATGATTGCCGATACGTTCCGGGGTCTCATCGCCTTATTCCTCGTGGTACCGAATGATCAGCCACGCCGGTAGTTCCGCTCCGGGTCATGCCTACCAGCTGCCCGTCGCATCTCACGGGACGGGGACCCATTGAAGGTCTTTCTCCTGTTCAGGTTTCACCTTGTCCATCGGCAGCTCGAGTTTTGTCCCCGGCGCCACAGTCTTGGCGAGCTTCGGCGTGATGAAGAACACGAGCTCTTTTTCCTCGATGTCGGTCGACGTCGAGCGGAACAGCGCCCCGAGAATCGGGACGTCGCCAAGAAGGGGAATCTTCGACATGTTCTTTATTTCCGATTGCGTGAGGATTCCCGCAATGAGAAGGCTTTCGCCTTCCTTCAGGTCCGCGCTCGTCTTGACGTTCCTGGTGTCGATGATCGGGTAGCCGTTGACCGGCAGGAACCCTTGAATGGTGCTCACCTCGGCCGGTTCGATTTTCAGGGAAATTATCCCGTTTTCCATGACTTCGGGCTTGAACTTGAGCTTCACACCCACATCGACATACTGGATCGTTGCCGTAGAGGCGCCGCCCGAGGTCTGGAGAATCGTGATAGGATACCTGCTGCCGGCCAGGAAATCGCCTTCCTGTCCGCTTTTTACGAGGAGGTTCGGTTCCGCGAGAACCTTGGCAAGGCCTTTTTGGGCAAGGGCCTGAATCACCACGCCGACACCGGCCGGGAAATAGGAAATCCCCCCCTGGAAGGCGTCGAGGGGATTGAAGCTCCCAAGCCCGGGTACGTTGGCGGAGATCCCGGTGCCGCTCCCTCCCACCGAGGAGAGTGTCTGGCCTCCCGCGCCGATAACCTGCGTATTGCCAGAGGCACTGCCATTCGGTGCGGTGATCAGGTTGACAAAGCCCTCAGCCGTTCGTCCCTTGATCATGTAGCTGATGCCCAGTTTTTTCAGAGACGTCTTGTCCACCTGGGCAACCTTTACATCAAGCACCACCTGCGGGGGATCGTCGATCTTCACATGGTTGACTACGTTGGGGGAATATACCTTGGCAATCTGGATGGCCTTTTCGATGGTCTTCTCGTTGGCCGCCTTCCCCGACAGGATAACCGTGTCCTTGGCGTACTCGACGCTTATGTTGTCGTTCGGTGTCGCATCCTTGATCTGGCTGGCAACCTGGTTGACATCACCCACGACATTGAGATCGAAGAACGCCGCCTGTCCCCCCTTTTCCCAGACGATCAGGTTGGTGGAACCGGTTGTCTTGCCGTTTATCTGCAATTGCGTCGGGGTAATGAGGATAATGTCGGCAATATCGTCTTTGGGAACCGAGACCCGTTCGGCAGGTTTTTTCAGATTGAGCAGAATGCTCTTATTGACGACAACTTCCGTCGGAATCCCTGCAAGGCATACCCCCCCAGATAAAACAAGGGACATAACAAGCATGCTGACCGAGATGATCCCTTTTTTCAGTGCCGGCACTTTCATCGTCTGTCACCTCGTTTCATTATTTTTCAGGCGCAAAATCTTTGGACGACCTGTTCGTTCCCTTGATTATCTCCACCGAATACGGTGCCGGCCGGGGAGGCTGAGCAGCCGCCTTGACCTTGACCGCAGGCGCTTTTCTCGTCACCTTCGCCACCCTGACGACCGGCCGCTCCACGCCGCCCAGCACCTTGTAGATCGTTGCCCCCTTGGCTTGCGCAGGGGCCGTGTCGATAACATTCCTGAGGAGCAGCTGGAGCGATCCTTTGCTGGAAGCAAGGACGAGCTTTTCCGCATCATCGGGGGTGAGGTCGAGGGTTACGGTGGGAACGATGACCGGCTTTCCTTCCTTATCCTTCGGTTCGCTCGCTATCTGGCCGGTAGCCAGGACGGGGACATTTTGCAGGACAATCTTGCTTATCTTATCGTCCCCAGAGGACCCGGGTATTTGTGTCGTCAGCACGACGTCGACCCTGTCCTGGGGGGTAAGGAACCCGGCCACCCCGGCAACTTCGTTGACTGCGACGGTAACGGCACGATGTCCCTCGGGCACGCGGTAGGTCATCACCCCGGCAGGCATCTGCCCCTCTTTGGGGAACAGTTTCTGCTCGGTAATCGCATCACCGGTCGCAAGCGGACGAACGACCACCCGCCCCACAATCGCGTTCTGGTCGGCAATGTATCCCGCAGGCATGCTTTCCTTCGGCAGCTTGACCAGTTTTACCTGGGTCGCATTGAGCCTGGTGCCGACGGGAAGGTCGGCAGCCGCAACCACGATGCTTTCTCCCTGGGCGGCCTTGGCTTGTTGGGTTGTTTTCTGCAGGTAGCTGTATACCCCCCAGGACGCGAGCCCCGCAAAGATAAGTGCAACTACCGACACTATTACTACCGCGCCGGGCCTTGTCATACTCCCCTCCTTAGACCTAGGTTGTGGTAACGTTTATTCATAACGCATCGATGCCTGGCCGGTCAGTGTGGTCGGCATTGAAATCAGCCTCGGCAGCAACGACTGGTAACCCGTCAATTGCACGGAGACGTCTATGGTATCGTTCTTTTGCGCCGGCGAGTTCCCATTCGCGTCGGTTACGGTTACGGCAACTTGGGTTGGGTTAACACCATTGACCATACTGGCGCAGACAACATTCAGGACTGGATTGGTATTCGGACAGGTCAACGACGTGCAACTGGAATCGGCTGGGACCATCGCAGGTGTGACAACTGCTGCCCGTACGCCGGCACGCGCCAGATTGGTCAGCGTGTTCTTGGTGTACAAGGCCCGACCGAACTCGATGATGCCAAAAACGAGGAGGACGAGCAGAAACATTGCAAACGCCATCTCGACGAGCGCCTGACCGTTCTGGTCTCCTTTTATGTTAAGCGAACGCAGTGAATTCATGGTTGGTGTGAACATAAGCACTTGCAGGCCTCCGGTTCCGTAAGTCGGCTTACAGGAGCGGTTATCGTTACGGGAATGCATGACACGACCTGCAATCTGTCCATGTCACGCGGCATAACCAAAATCAGAGACATCGCAATGTCGACGTCTTTTCTAACTACCGCTTGTCGGTGGCTGCAGCGCCGAGCAGGCCGCACTGAAGGCGTTGTTGGAACTCTGTCCGACGCCTGTCACCATCACGATGACGACGATCGCGATGAGGAGCAGGAGGAGGGCGTACTCGACCATGGTCTGCCCCTTTTCACTCTTGATGGTTGTCAGGAATTTCACGTACTGTTCATTGAGAAAATTCATGAAAATAACTCCTTTTTGCTTTGAAATGGCACATCCTTGATCGTCTCTTGCTTAACGCCTGTGGCGCTGCCATTTCAGTAGGGCCTGGCCCAAGTGAATAAAGGAGGGGGGGTACCAGGGAATGTGAATTACATGCAATTTCCCAGTTTGGAATCAACATAGGATTAACCAGTATAATCCTGATACCCCTCATGATAAATCGACTAACGTTCCATCAATCTGTACGTGTCCGACGTTCCTGCTAGCTGCCGCCGCCTGTCGGTGGCTGCAACGCCGAGCAGACCGCACTGAAGGCGTTATTGGAGCTTCTGCCGACGCCAGTTACCATGGCAATGACGACGATCGCGATGAGCACCAGGAGCAAGGCATACTCGACCATGGTCTGCCCCTTTTCACTTTTGACCGTGGTCACGAATTTCACATACTGTTCTTTGAGAAATTTCATGGTGTTACCTCCTTTGGTGGAAATTGCACATCATCTGAATCTCTTGCTCAGCTCCTGCATCAAGTCATTACGTGGACAGCATCACCTCCTTCAACTCGATCTTTAATTTCCTCCTCACTCCTTCGCCATTGTATCGGGTGGCCACTTACCTATCCAACCCACAACAAAACCCGACAATTTAATTAGGTTATGGATTTATTTCATGAATCTGTTCATGCCCGTGTATAAACTATTTACCACGTGTTACTCGCTTGTCAAATTGGCAAGTCAATATTTTTTAGTTTAATCTCATGAAATCCTCAACCCCTTGTGTGCGGGGATATAATCGAGAAGCGTGAAATCCGTGCGGACCGAGCGGACATTCTCGCCTCGCTGGATGATGGCTGACTCGCTTATTGGACCGAGCCGTTGCGAAGCTGCCTCCAGATAGCCGACTTTCTTCGGGTCAATCCCCATGACCCGGGCACAGGTGGCATCCACCGCCGGAAGATTACGCCCCATCACCAGGACCCCCGCATGCCGGGGCGTTCCCATGATCGGCCCGTCCCCCTCCATCCCCACAATGCCGTCGACAATGGCAAAGTGCGGCCGCAGCGTCGCAGCGATGTCGAGAATCGATTTATCAATCCCCTTGAAATGGAGCAAGTTCTTGGGCCAGCCGTAGAAACTCCCCGGCATGACTCCGAACAGGTTCTTCATGGAAAGCGTCACCCCTGCCCAGTGGTGGGTTTTCATCTTGGGCATCGATACGATCCAGTCCACCTGCCTGAGCGTCTCGGGAAACGTCAGTGTCGCCAGGTCAGTGAATTTTCCAGCATTGGCAAGGGTGTATCCGGAAACGTAGTTCAGATCGATGAAAGGTATTTTGTCCTCGTGGAGCACTTCCCCCACACCGGATTCCTCAAGTACGAGTAACGAGTCCCGGCAATGCCCCGGCCCTTCCGCAACGAGCACCTTGTCGGCACCCAGACGGAGGAAGGCTTCCGCCGCACCCCGGATGACCAGAGGATGAGTGTTGATGTGACCAGCCCCGGCATGCGGTTCAACCAGGTTCGGCTTGAGGAGAATACGTTTGCCCATGATCTCATGGGTCGCCACCCCCAGTTCCCGCAGGCCGGCGATGATAACTGAGGCGATGTCTGCGTCGTAGCGCTCGACTCGGCCGATAAATGTTGCGGCCAGGGGTTTCCGCCGTTCGCAACCGCCAAGCAGAAGCCCTCCGGACATCACAAGAGCACCGCCGGTCAGGGCACCCCGAATAAAATCGCGCCGCGACACTCCTTTACCTATCTGAAATTCTTCCCTCGTCACCCCTTTCAACCGGAGCCTCCTGCACCATTTATTCCCCTGGGCCGGCAATTATCCACATGGGCCAGCAGTAACAGGGACAAAAGCGTTGTATCGTAGCTGCCATACTTTTCCTGGAGCGCGAAACTCTCACCAATCCAACGCGGGGCGCCTTCCGGCCGCACTCCCCAGGCTCCGAGCCCCAAAAGGCCCCAGGCAAGGGAAAGGGGGGAGCGCACGCCCGCTATTCTCTCATTCAGATAGTCAATGCTTCTGCTTACCTTCTCTGGCGGCAGGCGACCAGCCAGGGCGGCAAGGGCAAGCCCTGATGTGTGAGGCTGCGGACGGAGTTCCTGCCCGAACACGATTGTATTTCCGTAATTCCAGCCACCGTGAGGCAATTGCCGCTCCATGAGCATGCGTTCAGCTTCCCGGCAGCGCCGGTGTCCACCATACCCGGTGCTCTGCAGCGCCAGCAAAGACAAGGCAGTCGGCTCCACCCAGGTATAGGTTCCGGCAAGCCAAGGCCATCCGCTGGGAGGAGGCGGGGGAGGAACAACATTTCCACCAAGTGGAGGAGTGCCGTGAGCTCCGAGAAGAAACCGGGCAGCCAAGTCCAGCTGGCTCTGGTGCTTCGATGACCCGTGCCAGGCAAGGACAGCTAGCGGTGTTGGCCAGTATGCTTCTGGATGTTCCGGAGAGATTCCAATCCGGCCATCTCCTTGCTGGTCGGCCACTAACCGCATTCGGGCGGCATCAATGAGTTCACCATGGGTTTCCGTGGCGTCAAGCGCCATGATAGCCCATGCAGTGGCGTCCGGGCGGCAAGGGGCTTCCCGCTGGTTGGCGAAACCGCCACCGTCACATGCTCTTCGACAAAGAATGGAGATGGATTGTTCTATGCTGCGATCTGTCACTGGAGTTTCTCTAAAAAACACATATGCTTACGTTCGGTTACCTCATGAAGAAATCAAGGCAGTAAGGGGAAAGAGGTATGCCCGCGACCTTTGGTCCCCCCTGTCGGCCTTCATTGTCCTGGCTTCTATCATTAAATGTTTGGCTTGTTTTCTCATTTGCTCCTCCATGCCTGCAGGCAACAAGCATTTTGCATAAAAATCAAATGGTTATACGCCAAAAACGGCAGTGATAGAAATTATACCAAGGCAATTCTACGGCGCAACACGTCTAATTCATTAAATTTATTAAATATTAATATTTTTGCTCTCTAAATCGTATCAGGTTTTAAGCAAATTCCCTTCAAAGCAGCGCGTAAAAGTAAAATCTCGACTTTCACTTTGGTCCCTTGCACTTTAGCGAATGGAGTGTTTTTGAGTTTTTTACGAGTTTGTCAGTTTTCTTTTTTGACAAATGAGATAACATTTCTTCCAGCAGGTGCCTGACAGGCTGTTGACATGGAGAGAACTCAAAAAGGAGGGTTAGGTTATGAAAGGAAAGGACGATCCCGTGCCGCGCCCCCGATATTGGCCGGGGACCGACAAAGCACATTCCCCCAACGCTGGTCCGGCGAAAATAATCCCCTTCTCCAGGCCAAAGAGAGCGGAGGGCAGCCCCTAAGCGGCCCGCTATTTTGTGGTGTCTGCTTACCGGTTTGGCGAGGTCTTGGTCGAGATACGCGGCCAACCGTATCTTGAACGGCTCTTCACTGTCCAGGGGAGGTTCGGCCCGCCACGCTTCCCTTCCAGAGAACCATAGCCAATGCGGGAAAATACAGAAAGTTGATAGTCATGGGCCAGACACTGGGTTGCACGTGCCCGTTACAGGTCTGCCATACCCCTTGAAAATCCAGCAGCGCACAGAGCCAGGAAAAAGCTACCAAAAGGCCCTGTTCACCGAATGACCGCGGGATAAGAAACAACAGAAGCTGATCATACCATAGCCGTTGGGGGACCAATGCCATCGCCAGCAGAAGCCGCGCGCGTTTATCACGCCAGCGCAGTCCTGCCAGGAGGAGCAGGACGCCGGGACCCGTCAGCAGGGGAATTCTGCCGTCATACGAACTCAGGTCACCATGCCGCAGCCAGTCAAGCGGCCAACCGGGATACATCAGGAGCGAGAGCAGCGCAAAGATGCATGTCGCAGCCAGAATGCGTCCATTCCATTTACCGACAGCTAACAACACCAGCCCGAGTTGGGGCTTCACCAGTACAATCGGCAAAAACCCTGGCAGCAAGAGTGCAGCTGTGAAAAGCGGCGCCCACTGAACTGAGTGAAGCGCCGACAGGAAAGGGAGCGAGACAAAAGCGAGCAATCGCCAGTTCTCTTTATTGCGCAGCATCGCATATGAAAGAATACTGGTCGAAAGTGCGAGGAATAATGGTGCAACCAACGATAACGGCAGGAACGTAAACGGATACATGAACAGCATGGCGGTAAAGGGGTACGTTGAAAATCTTGTCCCATAGGGTGAATCGCCTGCAAGGAAGTGTTCCATGCCGTTTAAGGAGATACCGACGTCACCGACTCCGACCCCATTCAAGGTGATTGGATGAGGGGTAATGGCCGTGACGATTCCGACAAGAAGACCGAGAGCTATGGATGCGGCCAAGCAGGATATCCGTTGAGCTGGCATTGTTAACCCTGACTTTGAATGAAGAATTTCGGGTCATGATGAAGCAATATACTGCCCTGATGCATTTCCCCCTCATTCTCGTACGGAGACGTTGTAACGTGCATCCCCATGGGAACTCAGAATGTCTACTCCGGTATTTTCGGGGAGATCCTCTCCTTCAAATTGGACAGCAACAACAGAATATCCTTCCAAAAAAGCAAGATCAGTACCGGCAGATATATGCCATGAACAACGATCCGCCATGCTGTGCGGTGCTGCAAACCGTCCAGTAAAAACCACCCCCCGGCAATGGTCAGGAGCAGGCTGCACCAAGAACACACAAGCACTGCCAGCAGTTGTGCCCGGGTTTCTGGAATGAGGTACAAGAATAACTGGTCATACCACAACCGCTGGGGGGTTATCGACATCGCCGCCAACATCCTGAACCTCCGGTCCCGCCAGCGGCAGAGGGAGAGAAGCAGGAGGAAGCCCGCCCCGCAGAATACCGGAATGGTACCGGCAAACAGATGGATGTTCATAGCTTCCAGCCAGTCGACAGGCCATCTGGGGTAGAGAGCCAAGCTGAATAGAAGGAAGCCCGCCATTGCTGTTACGGTCTTGTACGTCCAGTTTCCAGCAGCACAAAGTACCACGCCGAGCTGCGGCTTGATACATGCCAGCGGCAACAGGCACGGCAGAAGCAAGGCTGCAGCCAAAAGCGGCGCGACCTGCAGTGAGTAGAGTGCGAATATGTAAGATGGTGAGATGAGAACGAACATCCGCCAGAGTTTTCCCTCCCGCAAGAGTGCATAGGCAAACAGTGACGACGTCAGCGCCGAAAACAACGGGCCAACGAGAACGAGGGGGAGGAAGGAAAAGGGATAAATAGCGAGCATCATCGTGAATGGATAGGCAGTAACGGGAACGTCATTGAAATATTGGCCACCATAGACTGGAGCACCGTTGCTGAACTGCATGACACTATAGAGTGGTGGACACAAGTCGCCGATATGTGCCCCCTGATAAATTGTCGACACGGGCAACCAATAGGTCGCGAGACCGGCAAGGATGCCAATAGTGACCGAAAAGATAACTCTATGGCGCAATGGCATGGCAAACAAGCCTTTAGCTAGATTGTGAAACGCGGCTTGGCGCTGGCAACTTAACAGGTGATGATAGGAGAAAGGAATTTGCTTTTCAGACAGGAACGTTACCACCCAAAATGAGCAGTCGTCAATGCAATTATTTCTGACCTACAGGGCCTAAAGCGCACGTGAGCTAAAACACGAGCTAGTGGTAGATAAGAGCGTCTTGAAGGGCGACGAGGTGGTAATCCATGGGAATTACCGCTTTTTGGAGGGCGTAAAATTTGCGGCTGAAAAAACGAATCCACTAACCCCAAACGGAGTTAGTGGATTCAGTAAAATTTGGCTCCCCAGCGCGGACTCGAACCACGGACAAGGCGGTTAACAGCCGCCTGCTCTACCGACTGAGCTACTGGGGAAGAGATGATTTATTTAACATGGTTGGCGTTTTCTGTCAACCGGAAAAAATAACCGGAAAAATAACGAGCGATTACATGCTTTAGGATCAATCGGCTGTAGAGGCGGAATGGGTTTGAGAGTTGGGATTTTGTAGAAGGCGTCGGTACCAAAACGACAGAGAAACGACTGCAGTTACGAAGAAGAAAAGCCAGAGAGACACGCCCACGCGGGGGTAGACGCCGAATATAAGCGACGGCAGGTTATTGGCGTTACAGCGTCCGGCCGCAAAATCCGGGAGGAGGAGCGTGGTTAGAGGTGTCTCGAACTTGCCGGCCCGCAGGACTCTATCGGGTACATTGAAGACAACAGTAGCCTTTGCCAGCCAAGCGCCCGCCAGACCGTAGGCGGTCGCTACAATGAAGACAGTCTTGCTGAACTGGAATCGTGCAATCATACGCACCCCTTCATAGGCAAGGAGAACCCCGAGGACGATGAGGTAGCGTGGTCCATAAGACCAACCTCCCCACCAAGTGAAGAACGAAGCAATGGTGAGATAGAAGACGAGGGTAAAGACTGTCAGATAGTCGGTGGCGATCTGCGCCATATATCCCTTGTCGCGGCACGACTTAAGCAGATACCAGACGGCAAGAAAAAGGACGGGAAGGTTGGGGAATATCCCCATCGCGCTGCTCAGACTGAGGCCGTAAAGAGCCATCAGCGACGGAAGATGAAAGCCGTAATTTTGGCTCAAGTCAGTATAGGTAACATGGTAGGCGTTCACCATGGTGAATGGGGAACCGGTGATAAAGTAATTGTAGCCGAGGATGAAAATGAGGGCGGGTGCAGTCCCTGCGAGATAGCGACAAGCTGCCCTGGGACTCTTTTCCCTAAACCAGATGAGCAAAGCCCAGAGCGGGATAATCAGACCGAGTGTGAATTCGGAAAGAAAGCTTAACCCAACGTACAACCCAGCCATGAAATAACCTTTCTCACGCAGGAAGATGTAGCCAAGGAGCAAGAGAAAGGCAGCAAAGAGATGGTTGAAATAAGTGCCTGAGAACACGAACAGGAAGGAGCCATACAACGCCATCATTGCCATGACGATTGGGGAGAGCGGGGGACTGCTCTTACTGATACCCAAGAACGTAATTACGACTATCAATGCAAACGGCAGCGCACCACACAGCAGGCTCCCGAGCCAGAGGATCGGTACGATCCTAGCAAACGCAAACTGGCGAATGTCCTCATCCCCGTACGAGTGCAAGTAATGAATGGGAAATCGCTCCAATGCATGTTCACCAAAGCTGCCGAGCCCTGCCGCACGGAGGGCTCCGTAAAAAGGGATGAGTATCAGGGTGGGTAACGGCGCCTTGTCCGAGTAGTAGTGGTCTCCCACCTTGATCATGTCCTCAGTCATTCCAGCGTAGTCATCAATGCGCAAGGTGCCGTTCTCGGCAAATGTCAGGACCGGCAATGCCCGCGACACAGGGTTTGCAGTGCTCCAGATATCGATAAAATAAGCTGACAGGAAGAGGTTAACCAGAAAAAAAACACCAACGAATAACCACCACTTTCTCTTTGACACACGAAGGGGTTCGCTTCCATCCATTCCTTTCCCCATCAACTTCCACCTCCCCATTCCGTAACCCTTTACGTCTTCATCAACCCCGCGATTGTCATTGAAACCAGAATTCTTCATTTCCCTGCATCTGCTAAACAAGCTAAGCACATAATCGAAATTCCAATGTGCCGTATGTGGCCCGCGCAAGTACCAGAGCGACGTGTCCGTCAGGCAAACCCCAATAACCGTGACCGGTGCCGAATTTCTTTCATGAAGACGGTCTCCAAGATTGCTTCGATTATTGTTTATTTTGAAAAGCTTTGCTAGTATAAATTACTATAACAATTTTCTTCAACATAACGCCTCAAAATATTAGGATTAATACTGATGAGACATAACAAAAATGCTACTTTTTCGATTAACAAAAAAAAGATAGTTATTTATCTCCTTTTTGTTGTCGTATCATTCATTGCATGTTCTCCTCTTTTGAGCCAAGGCTGGTTTGTTTCACACGATGTTCAAGCCCACATTGAAAGGCTTATAGCAGTATCCCACGAGATGAAGCTAGGCAATTATTATCCCCGCTGGCTTTCAAGTGCATGTTTTGGGAAGGGGTTGCCGGTTTTAAATTTTTATTCACCGGGATTTTATCTTGTCATTGGCGCGTTACATCTATTTGGCGCCCCTCTTGTTATCGCTCTCAAGATCTTCTGTTTCCTAGTGTTCTTCCTTGGCGCATGGGGAATGTTTCAGTGGACCAGAGGACACACTGGCGAATATGGTGCACTCATAGCGAGCATAATATATACTTTCCTTCCTTATCATTTCGTCGACATTTATGTCCGGGGAGCGTTGCCGGAATTTGCCGCTCTAGCCCTGCTGCCGTGGCTGTTTCATGCTATAGATCTCTCTTTTTCATATGACAGATATTTTCAGGGGATTGTGCTTACCGCCTCAGTATCAGCCGCACTGGTACTAACACACAATCTATCTGCATTCATGATCATACCTTTTGGTATTGTATATTTTAGTTGGTGCGCCTATCCACAGAAAAAATTTCCAAGAAAAATACTAGCAGCAATCTCCGGGCCTCTGTTTGGAGCTGGGTTATCGGCTTTTTACTGGTTGCCAATGATAATGGAGTTAAAATATTTGAGAAACTTCAAAAAGGCAACAGTAGAAGCATTTAACTATTCGGACCACTTTGTATATCCCTTCCAATGGTTTTTATCGTTCTGGGGATTCGGACATTCACGTCCTGGCGTACCGGATGGAATGAGTTTTCAAGTGGGCTATGTTCTTCTAATTTATGTCGTGCTGGCGCTTCTGTCGCTACTTATTTCGCCTGCTGAAAGGTGGCGTTTTGGCGCCATTACCTTCTTACTCGGAGCGATTGGTTTGTTTATGACAATAGACCTTTCGTCTTTCATTTACAGATTGATTGGCAGCATGCAGTATGTACAATTTCCTTGGCGTTTTATCGGTATTTCAACATTATTCTTTGCTGCCTTTACCGGATTATCCTCCTGGTTCAACTTGAGTAAATGCTACCATTATGTTTCACTGCTTCTTATCACCAGTGCTTTCATTCTTTGCATTTATTTTTCACAGGATCATCGCACTGTCACGTCGGAATTTATAGATGACCTTGACCATATAGAAACAATCAGTATGGCAAATAACAGCCTGGAGTTAATGGCATCTAGTGAAGAATACGTACCAAAATGGGCAACCTCCGACTCTTCGATTCCGATTGTATTTGATGCTAATACAGTACTCAGATCATTTTCGTCCAAAAATATTACCTATGATATTAAAGGCTCATCGATGCAGTTTTTTGTTGACGGCACTGGATCCAACTCTCAAATTATAATTCCCTGTTTCTACTTTCCTGGCTGGCAGGCAAAGATTGATGATAAAACTACTTCTATCGGAGCTGACCCGAACGGCTTTATTTCAATAAAAGTGCCGCCTGGTGATCATATAGTGAGATTATGGTTTGGCACCACCTGGCCCAGAATTATGGGATGGATAATTGCAGCGATTACTTCGTCGATCATGGGAGTTATGGCGGTGAGAAGATATCATGAAATGCATCGCTTTAAGGAGGGATCACAGGTGGAATAAATGAACATCAATAATTTGGCAATATTCGGTCATTAGCACTTCCTTTTCTTAGATATATGAGAGCTAAATAGTCTCTGTATACAAGCCTCCATTGATTGCTATTGTTGAGTTCTGACTCCAACGGGAATGGATTAGTACTTTCTGGCATTTTAGTTGGTATTAAAATTATATCAAATTTACCAGCCATAAGAAACTTTTCCCAATTTTCACCAGTTAGAATTTTATTGTGAATAAAGAACAAATCATTGCAGAGAAAACGGTTATCTTGAAATATTTTATAATCAGGGGCAAATATCATCAAATACCCTCCCCAGTCTGAATAGCTGAACAACCTGCCAGATGGCTTTTCTGCATTAATAAATTTAACCGCATTTACTGGAAATTCATTTAAATTGTAGAAATCAAAAAATTTGTCTTTATCAATTCTTATCATATACAATGATAGTATTATAAATACAAATGATACATATTTATAAAACATGTGCATTTTATTGTCAATCCACAAGCTGAGCTCTGACACAGTTAACGGTGTAAGCATAATAAAAAAAGTTGTAACCCTTTGCATTTTCAAAGAAAATAAACCGACAAAGATCAGCGAAATAGTCTTTGCAATCGGAATATGTTTCAGCCTGAATGCAATTAAAATTGCTGCGGTAATTAGCAAAGCCCAGAATGAGAGATTAAGGTCACCAAGTAGAAAAGCCTTTGCAGGAGAATTATATTCCATGACAAATGCGGTATGATAGTCATTTCTCAAGTTCCAGGCATAAATATGCCAGTAATGTAAATTCGGATTGCAAAAGGTCATACCAACTGAAGCAGCATAGATAATAGCATTCCGCCACACAAAGTAACTCTGTTTTGAGTCTTTCCAATATCGAAGCATCTCCCCAATAGAATAGCAGGCAATAAGAGCTAAACCCATCACGAAAGCACCGTGTAAGTTTGGCCAGAGTAACATTAGAGCTGGTAGAGCGAGGAATTGCTTGCGAAATTGGCGGGATTCATCAGTCCGGAGTTGTTCAAGGCAAAATGCGGTAAGAACAAAAAGGAGAAAAGAAAAAATTTGTGGCCTATCACCTATTCCCTTGAGATTAAAACCCACTAGGAATAAAAAGGGGATCGTCAAGTGAAATCTCACGCCACTTTTTCTCATCCACCAATAAAGAAATATAAGAATACCGGTAATGATCGATGCCCGTAAAAGAATTATGCCTGCAGTATTGCCTATGGAAAAAACAAAATAGTAGATTAACTGGCTTAACCAGAAACCTCTCAGGGTGATCTGTTTCCAAGGATCTATTTCTCCTGTTAAACCAAAAGGATCTGCATCAGGAAGACTCTTGTGTTGCCAAATGTATTGACCGTTTTTTAGGTGCCAAAAAGTATCACCTTCGGAGATGGCGTGTGTCGAAAGTATGAAAAAAACTCCTAATAACAACAAAAGAACTAGATAATGATAATTTTTGTGTAACATTCTCATTCAAATAACCTTTTAATAGTAAATTACTATGGAAGCGGATTATTCATGAACACGCAACTATGCATCGCCTTCGTCCCGTCTGATGTTATGCCATCTGCACACATTGTCTTTGTCATCGTGGTTTGCCTTGCGTTCAAAGTCCTCCGCCCATCGGGCAAAAATAGCAACAGCAATGCCACAAATACAACCTGCTGAATTTATTGACAATTACTAAGATTGGACTAAGAGCGGGGGTATGCAAAGTGCAGAGGAGAAGGCGGCAGAAGTGAGCAAAATACAGAGTATTAACGCTTGTATGTCCAGCGCCCTCGGCGCCGAGGGTGGTATACGACGGCGGTGGTGGCCCTGAAGCTCCTCCTGACCGGCTGAGGAAGACTGAGGCGTGTTTATCGCCTCTCCGAAATCCGCCTATGGACCGTGGGAAACGAAATAAGCCCTTCCGCTGCTGCGAAAGGGCTTTATTTTTAGCGTCCCCTCGCTGGCTTGCAAATAGCGGGAGCAGTATATAATTGAATAATAGACGTGGAGTCAGTGTTCCTAATCTTCGCCTTGGCTACGGAGGACAATCATGAAGAGAATACGTTATGGGATCATTGTTTTGGTTATGCTCTTGTGTTCGGTGGGATCTTCCTCAGCGGGGGGTGGGGTAAGTATCAACATTGGAGTGCCGAACCTGAGCATCGGCATCAACGTGCCGGCGTATCCGGAGCTCGTCCCGGTGCCCGGCTATCCAGTCTATTACGCGCCACAGGTCAATGCCAACTATTTCTTTTACGATGGCATGTACTGGGTGTTTCTGGACGATAACTGGTACGCGAGTTCTTGGTACAATGGCCCCTGGGCGCTGTGCAATCCACAAATTGTCCCGGATTTCATCCTGCGCATACCCGTGAGGTACTACCGACATCCTCCCGCATACTTCCGCGGATGGAAGCCGAACGCGGCTCCCCACTGGGGTGAGCACTGGGGCCGGGGGTGGGAGCAGAATCGAAGGGGATGGAACAAGTGGAATCGAAGCGCTGCTCCTGCGACCGCCCCGTTGCCTACCTATCAGAGGCAATATCCACAAAATCGTTATCCTACGTTTGATCAACAACGTCAGTTTCACGGCCAGCAATATCGTTACCAACCACATGAACCGGTTGTTCGGCAGCACTATCAGCAGCAGTATCAACAGCAGGGGCCACATGGAGGTCCCGAGCACGGTCATCATGAAAGATAGGTTGTGCCTCTGACGATTTTTGCGTCAAACCTGAATCGATGGTTCACGATTCCCTCTGCTCCTGACGGCAGGGGGAATCTTTATTGCTGTGGTGAAGTGACGATGTGCCAACCTTCTTGTTTCAAGGGGTTACGTCCAGGCGGGACTACAAAGTTCTGGACAAAATTAGCTCCCCACTGGACAAATCTGGACACTTAGAAGAGCCACCGTAGTGCCAGATGATTCGCTTTACCGTGGTCAGTCCGATTCCGCGGTCATCCGGCCCGCGATCTATGGATTACTAACGGGCATTATAGTAGTAGCGGTTCAGGTCGAAGAGCCCGCCCCGCACCGGCTCATCTTCGTTGAAGCGTTGCTGGAACCAGTCGTAGGTTTCCCACAACCGTTCGTCGGCCCGATTTATGCCATACTTCCCGAGCCGTGCCAGGTCCTTCGGGCTCTTCTCGAAATGGGCGAGGAGATCGATGAAGTCGGGAAGATCTTCCTCCCGGACGTCAAAAAAGTAGTTCGGGTACGACCCGATGAGACCATGGATAAAATCGGCGCTGTCCTTTGCGGGATCGAGCCGACCATCCTCGCCGAACATGAAGGCGACATTGTCGTGCCAGCGGTTGACGACGATGGTGCCGGCGATGTCCCTGCCGCTCTTCAGGCGGATTCTCAGGTAGGCAAGGTTGGCGTTGTAATCGTTGACAAGGGAAAAGAAGGGAGTGCCGGGCTGTGAAAGAAAGATAAACGCCCGCAGATAGTCGTCCCTGGTTTCGTATTTCGCGGGTAATTGCGGATAGGCAGCTCCTGCCGGCAGATAGTTCACCGGATCGAACGTGATGCCCGCAGCCGGCAGCAGGTGCTTCTTCACGATATGCTCCATGAATTCGCGCTTCGGGTCGTCAGTTGTAAAGGATATTTTCGCCGGCAGATTCGAGGAATAGAAGTTCATCTTCTCGAGGTCGACATCCAGGTACCACGACTGCATGACCTCCCGCCGCTTTCCCGGGGGAAGGAAATCCAGGAAGTAGCTCTCTCCCTCGACGCGCAGCGCATCCATATAGAGCCGCACCGCCAGCTGGTGGCCGGCCGTGCCGTATACGTCGAAGCCGGCAACGAGTGCATAGTAGATCCGTTCGAGAAGCGGGTAGTCAATGACCCACATGGTCTTCGGCAGATTGCCCAGCACCCCCTTGTGCACCGAGGCGCTGTCGAAATGGCGGTAGATGGTCAACACGGGTGCATCGGCGGCGCGGCTGCCCTTCCAGATGGACTCGTAGCCGAGGCCGGCGTAGTTCAGCGTCGAGTAGAAATCCTGCCGGGCCCTGTAGAACTCGACCGCTGCCTTCCGGTGCTCATCGGTCAACGCCGAAAAGATGCGCAGGTCGCTCCCCTTCTCGATGGGCATCCGCAGCTTGTCGCTATAGAGCTTCAAAAAGCCCGGATACTCTATGCTCAGGTCATGGTCTGGGTCCAAGAACATGACCCAGAAATGGTCATCGATCACGTTAAGAGCGATCTGCCCCTTGCAGACCGGCCCGTGAATGAAGGTCATGATGATGTAATGCGCGTTGTCCAGCAGGAACTGATAGCGCGAACGCGGAGGGATCTGCTCGAAGGTCGCAAACGGGTTGGCGCTCGTCTTCGGGTCATAGCCCATCAGGTGCGGGGGCTGCAGCCACTCGGGCTGGATGAAAAGCTCGTTGAGGCGCTGCAGCTGCGCGTCATCGAGATCAAAGACCATGTGGGTCTTGTTGACGATGGTTGAGTGGATCTTGCGGAATCGATAGTAGACGTGCCCGACGCCGGGGTCGTCATAGGGGCGCACGGTGGATACCAGCTCGAGTGGTTGGCCCGGAGGGGTTCTGGATCGGACCAGTTCAAAGAACTCATTGGTCGGCGTGCCGAACTTCAGGTGGGCCAGGAACAGGTGCTCGTAGAGGTAACGCGCCGTCATGGCATGCTTGGCATCGTCCCCGTTCAGAAACGATTCCCACTGCTGGATGGCGCGGGCGTCACTCGGCTTCGGCGTGGTCAGTTCCTTTTGCTGGGCCGCATCGGGCCCCTTGGCGCCCTGAACCAGCCAACCGGCGATGGTCTCGAACTCCTCCTGCTTGAGCGGTGGAAAGCCATACGGCATGCCGCGGTTCGGATGCTTTTCCAGGTATCCCCCCAGCTCCTTCCGGTCCTCCGAGCAGGTCAGCTCATCCGTTTCGGGCCGGTACTCGCCGCTGCTCTTCGGGTTCTTCATCTTGTGGGAAAGCAACTGAATCAGTATCGAGTCATTGAAACCGTTCGCAGCAGTACTTTCAGTGACACTGAAAAAATCTTTTTTTCGCCACTCACCCGTCGTTTGCGCATCGATGAAGAGGCGAGTCGGATCCATAGAGGCCAGCCGCGAGGCGTTATAGATGGCCTTTTTTGTGGCCCCTCGGTCAGTCCCTTCGAACGAGTCGAGTTTGAGCTGGCAGGGGGAATTGTAGCAGGAGTGGCAGACAGTACACCGCTTGTCGAGAAGAGGCTTTACTTCCTTCTGGTAGTCGATCGTCCTAGTCGGGATCTTCACAAAAACCGGCGGCAGGGCTTTACCGGCACACCCGGCAATGGCCACGGCAAGTAACAAAAAAAGTATAGCATGATACCTCATGAATGAACTCCCTCGGCCTCAGCACATGACGAGCGGCTAATTATATCTCATCTAACAGTTGAACGCTACGGTCCATTTATTCCTCGTCGCCTTGGGCCCTTGCGAGAAAAATGCAATCTTATTTGATAGGTAGACCGTGGAAAAGTCGGGAAGGCCTTGCAGGTCATGGACCGTGGGGCAAGAAAAAAGCCCTTCCGCTGCTGCGAAAGGGCTTCGTGTTTTTGGCGTCCCCTACCGGATTTGAACCGGTGTCGCCGCCGTGAAAGGGCGGTGTCTTGGGCCGGGCTAGACGAAGGGGACTTGGATGGTGAGCCGCGTTGGGATCGAACCAACGACCACCTGATTAAAAGCCCCTTGAAGGGATGTTATACGCCCCACCCTGGGCGGGCGAAGATGGTGTATCGGCGACCAGGATCAGACGCCCTTCCGTCCATTTAGTGCTCACCCCTGCCGTGGTGACCACCTCCGCCGTTGCCTCCGCCATAGCCCCCGGCTTGGCGCTCACCTCCGCCATGGCCTCCGCCGTGGCCCCCGCCGTGGTGCTCACCCCCGCCATGACCACCGCCGTGACCCCCGCCGTGGTACTCACCCCCGCCATGGCCTCCGCCGTGGTGCTCCCGCCACTCACGGTACGGAATGTGCCGTTCCCGCGCATAGACATGCCGGTAGTCATGTGGCACGCCGAACACCGGCCGGGGAACGAAGCGGCGGTCCATGTGTCGCCACGGTCCGTTATAGGCTCGGGACCGGTACCATCTGCCGCCACGCGGACTCCACCAGTAGCCATTGCAGAAGAAGACGTCGAAATTGGCCTCTGGAGCAAAGTAGACCGAGGTATTAGGCACCATGACCATAGCGGGCGGCTCGGCAACCACGATTGGGGGTGGTCCGAGGTTGACGTTAACCCCGACATCGACACCCCCTGCCGCCACCTCTTTAGGAGCGCCGCAGGCAAGTAGCGCCCCGAGCAGGAGAGCCGATCCGCTGACCTTGTAAATACGATTGCTCATCATTTGCCTCCTTTGCAGCCGTTGGCTGCATGCCTGATAGTTAAGGGTTCCCAAATTAAGTTTCTGACTACATCTCCAAATCGACATAAAAAAGCCGGGGCCTAATATCTTGAGATATTTCGGCATCCCGGCTGTCTCGTTGAGACCCTTTAGGCTTTCCGTCCCACCCTCACGGATGGTTTAGTAGTATCGTCTATCTGCTTTAATTTTTAACTTTCAGGCAGCATACTCCAAAATGCCTACAAAAGTCAAGTTCGCCCCCTCCTCGGAGCCACGACTGCAGCCAATTGGGCCGGTCAAGCCGCGAGTTGGAACCTCTTTTATGAAGTGTGTACCTTCTATCCTCTTTTGATCAATAATAAACTAATGCCATCCCTTGACAACCACCGCCGCCTTGACCTTGAGCTGCTGTGACTAACCCACCACCGCCACCGCCACCGCTTCCGGGAATGTTGCCAACACCCCCGACAGACCCACCCTTACTTCCCCATCCGCCCGGCCCCAAACGGAGAGACGCTGCGCCGTTACCGCCATATGATCCAGCACCTGCATCGCCATCGGCGCCGTTTGAGAGAAGTATGCCGCCACTTGTTGATCCGCCCGCTCCTCCGTTACCGCCAGTTTGCACACTCCCTCCGGCTCCTCCAAAGCCACCTCCAGCGCTCATTAAAGCACCAAAGCTGGTACTTCCACCATTACTACCGGCAACACCGACTGAACCGTAGCCTATGTAACCAGGGTCACCACCGCTTCCGAGCGTGACTGAGTAGCTAGTACCGGGAGTCACATTGAAAACATTCCATGCATATCCACCGGAACCGCCACCACCACCGCCACTAACGTTACCTCCACCACCTCCACCACCGCCACCCCATATCTCTACCATGATTCTTGTCACGTTTGCTGGGACAACAAATGTTCCGTTTTCTAAGAATGCTTGGATGTGGGGAATAGTCGCTCCTGCCGGTCCCTGCAAGCCTTGCAGACCTTGCAGCCCTTGTGGTCCCGGTGGTCCCTGTGGTCCTGGAGGTCCCTGTGGTCCTTGGAGTGTCGCACTGTACTGCACACTGTTATCAGGGAATACTAGTCCGCTCACTCCAGGGTTTCCGGTTATCCTAAGATCACCCTCAACGATCGTTCCATCTGGACTTACATAAGCCGATACAGAAAATACCATTGAAATCAAAACCATCGTAACAATAATTCTGCTAAGCATTCTAATCCCTCCTTTTTAAAATTAAATAATTTCCATCGTTTCAGTAACACGGGGGCTTCAAAATACATCCCTCCTATATCACACCCCAGAACATTAATAAAGTCCAATTTTATGTGCCCACAGCGTGGCCCGACGCAACGGAGCATCCTGGACTCTACTGCCCATTATTTCCTCTGTAGCTCTGACCTCTTGCGGGAAAAAGGGAACCTTATTTGATAGGGAGACCGTGGCATTTTGCAGGAAGGGATAGCCGGGGCTGGCTCTATGATGGGAATCATCCTCGGCTGCCCGGACTCGGTCCGCCTATGGACCGTTGGGAAATAAAAAAAGCCCTTCCGCGTGTGCGAAAGGGCTTCTCATTTTTGGCGTCCCCTACCGGATTTGAACCGGTGTCGCCGCCGTGAAAGGGCGGTGTCCTGGGCCGGGCTAGACGAAGGGGACT
>JAMXLF010000019.1 GCA_024281055.1 Geobacteraceae bacterium | reverse complement strand
AATCTGTTCCGATCTCTAGAAACTTCACTTGGTAACGGCGCTCTATCTCAAGGCAAACCTCCTTGAGAACACCATCGACTTGCTCGTCGAATACTACGCGCCTGTATTTTGCAGGAAAAACCAAATGATACAGCAACACCGTTACGTTGTGGCTTTTATGGATGTACTCGCTCATCCAAACATTTTACGCCGCAAGCGGCGGGGAATTCAACCCGAAGAGATTAAAATTTAAAGATGTAAGCCATTGAAAGCACTCCCGAACAGGGTGTGCCCGGTGGCAGAGGCAAGTACATGATTTACAACGGCTGCGAAGTGTGCTAATTTCAACAAGTTTTGAATACGGCTTGGAGCTGGGTTCTCCCATGGTGCAGTGCGACAGTTGCGACAAGGAATCCCTTGAGCTGCAGGTTACGGCACTAACGGACCTCATTGAGGTTGCCCGTGCTGTCGTCTCACCTCTCGATCTGGATACCGTTCTCCAGGTAATCCTCGACAGCGCCATGCGCTTTGCCGATGTCCCGGCGGGTAATATTGCCCTTTTCGACGAAAACCAGCAGGAGTTGACCCTGCATGCCGAGGCTGGTTTTTCCCCCGCTTTCCCCAGGAATGAGCAGTGGGATGTGGTCCCCGGCGGGATTACCCAGGAGGCCCTTCAGACCGGTGAGGTCCTGTGTGTCGAGGATACGGGGGAGACTTCTTTTGCCCTCAATCCGATCGCCGCGCGTGAAGGGATACGTTTCGTCATCTGTGTTCCCCTCAAGGTTCCCGGCTCGATTGTCGGCCTCCTCTACCTGAACGATTTCGTGCCGCGCCGGTTTCGCCTGGAAAAGCTGAAGCTCATTTCGGTCTTTGCGTCGTTCGCCGCGATGGCCATCTACAACGCCAGGCTTCACACCCGGACCAAGCAGATGGCCATCACCGACGCCCTGACCGGGCTCCACAACCACCGGTATTTCCAGCAGCTCTTCAACCAGGAACTCGGCAGGGCCAAGCGTTACGAAAAGCCGCTTTCCATCATCTTCATGGATATCGACGATTTCAAGAAGTTCAACGATACCTATGGCCATGCCAATGGCGACCTGGCACTGGCGCTGATAGGCAAGATCGTCACCAGGAGCCTGCGCCGGATCGACATTGCCTTTCGTTACGGCGGCGAAGAGTTTGCCGTGCTCCTTCCCGAAACCAGGCTGGAAAGTGCCTTGCAGGTGGCGGAGCGGGTGCGGGAGCGAATCGAGAAGGATACCCTGGACATGCTTCCCTTTGTTGCCGGCCATGGCATTACGGTCAGCATCGGGGTCGCCTGTTATCCCCTGGATGGCTCCACCCGGGAAGAGCTGTTCGCCAAGGTTGACGCTCTCCTCTACAAGGCGAAGGAAAGCGGCAAGAATATGGTCCACTATTTCAAGGGGGATACCGCGGTCTGACGCCACGGAGGTTATGGATACTGCTCAGTTCCACAGGATATGCCGCTGGCTGGCCGTGGGTTCCCTGCTTCTCCTGTTCGGGTGCCGGGAGTTTCTCGGCGGGGAGAAAAATATTCTGACCCCGGAGGTCATCAAGTACTCCGTTCCCACCGATACGCCCAAACCACCCGTCAAGGAGGTTCCGGCCGAACAACTTTCTGCGGCGCCTGTAAGTCAGTTGCCGCAACAGGCGCCTTCTCTCGCACCTCCGGTCGAGGAAAAACTCCTCCCGCGCCAGCCGGCCCCCCAACTGCCGAAAGGGCTCAACCCCGTCCCGACCCCTCCCCAGGTTTCTCCCCGGTCCGGACTTCCGCAAGGGGCTGTGACGGGGAGGAAACCGGTTGTCTTGTCCAGGACGCCGGATTTTGCCTATCGAGATCAAATCCTCTCCGAAGACACTGCCTGGCATGGCGAAGTTGTCATCGAGGGAGGACTTACCGTCGCGCCCCAGGCAACCCTGACGATCGATCCGGGGACCGTGATCAGGTTCCAGGGTGCCGGGACACTCCCTGTCCTCGTGATTCAGGGCCGCATCCAGGCGAACGGCAGCGAAGAGAAACCGGTCCTCTTTACCTCATCCTACGAGGAGCCCCTCGCCGGAGACTGGCAGGGGATTGTTATCCTCGCAAGCGAAAAAAAGAATCTCATCACCTGTTCCCGCGTGGAGGGAGCAGAGACAGGGCTCGACAGCCTGTTTTCCACCATTACCGTGAAAAATTCCCGGTTCGAGAAGTGCCGGACCGGCGTGAGGGTACAGGATTCTCTTTTCGTCATGAGCGGCGGCGGTGCGCGCGACTGTTTGCTGGGAGGGGGGCTGACCGACAGCGAGGCCGATATCCGCGATGCCTCGTTTTCTGCCAACCGCGAGGGGATTGTCGCGCTCCGAACCTCCCTCTCGCTGGCCGGAACAGTTCTGGAGGGGAATGTCAACCGGGGGCTGAAAGCAGCCGACTGCCGGATACGGATCAACGGGTGTCGGTTTGCCGCCAACGGCAACGGCCTGACCCTGACTGCCAGCGAGGGGTCTGTCACCGCCAGCGTCTTAACGGGAAACAGGGATTACGGACTCTTCCTGAACAGGTCCCGGATCAGGGTCAGCGGCAACGAGATCGCCACCAACGGCGGCGTCGGACTGCAGGTGGATGACGGAGAGGGAGTTGCCTGGGGGAATGCACTGTTTGCCAATGGGACCTATGATCTTTTCAACGCCGGGCCGGATGAGTTCCGGGCGGTCGCCAACTGGTGGGGGGAGAAGGGGAGCGACGACCTTGCACGACGCATCTACGACAACCGGCAGGATGCGACACGCGGTCGGGTGTATTATGTCCCCGTGCTGCCGGCACGGCCGAAGACCGGTTCCTGAAAGCGATTGCCAATCGCGTGGCAACATGGTAGTTATGTAAACTATGGCCGTTTTCCTGGACAATGCTGCAACCACGTTTCCCAAACCCGAATCGGTTTACCGTGCGATGGAGCACGCCTTCCGGGAAATCGGAGTCGGCCCCGGCAGGGGGGGGTACGGTCGCGGGCTGGCGGCTACCCGCCTGGTGTTCGAGGCCAGGGAGTCCCTGGCGGACTTTTTCGGCATTGGTGACTCTTCTCGGCTCATTTTTACCCATAGCGCCACGGAAGCTCTCAATCTGGCTGTGGCTGGGCTTCTGAGAGAAGGCGACCACGTGGTCTCCACGACCATGGAACATAATTCCCTGGTCCGCCCCCTCCATCTTGCTGGCCAACGAGGGGTGGAGGTGACCTGGGTGAAGGGGAACGACCGTGGTTTTGTCGAGCCCCACCGGATCGCCGCAGCCCTGCGCCCCACCACCCGGCTCGTGGCCCTTGCCCACTGTTCCAATGTCACCGGCACCATCCAGCCTGTCGGTGAGATCGCTACGCTGGCTAAGCAGGCTGGGGCGCTGTTCCTCGTCGATGCGGCCCAGAGCGCCGGTGTCATCCCCATCGACGCGGCCGCTCTCCAGATCGACCTGCTCGCCGCGCCGGGTCACAAGGGCCTGTTCGGTCCCCCTGGAAGCGGGTTTCTCTCCATTGCCGAGGGAGTTGAGCTTATGCCTCTTTTTGTGGGAGGCACGGGGGGGTATTCCACTGGGCTCGATCAGCCAAAAGCTCTTCCCGAGCGATTCGAGAGCGGCACCTTGAACACCCCGGCCATTGCAGGCCTGAAGGCGGGGGTTGAGTTCATCCGTGAAACCGGGATCGATGCCATCCGGAAACACGAGAGGGCACTTGTTGCCCAACTGCGCGAGGGGCTGGGCGAGATCCCCGGCGTCGTGCTCTTCGGTCCCGCTTCGCCAGAGGCCCATTGCGGCCCGCTGTCGTTTACCGTTGCAGGGTACGATGCGGCACAAATCGCCTTTCTGCTCGACCGGGACCATGAGATCTGCGTCCGGGCCGGACTCCACTGCGCGCCCCTTGTCCACCGGACCATCGGCACCTATCCCGCCGGCACCGTCAGGGTGAGTCCCGGCTATTTCAACACCGCGGGGGACATAGAATCCCTTCTGCAGGCGTTACGCACCATCGTCGCACCTGCAGGGCGCGGATGATCTCGCGTCGCGTCTTGCAACGCAGGGCGCGAGAAGTTTTTGCTGTTCCCGTTCAGCGAGGCACCCACTCCATCCAAGAAAGGCACCCATGAAAAACTTCGTTCTCGATACCAATGTGCTCCTCTATGACCCACAGGCGATTTTCAAGTTCGAGGAGAACAACATCATCATTCCGATCACCGTCATCGAAGAGATCGACCGTTTCAAGAAGGACATGAACGAGACCGGGCGCAACGCGCGGCAGTTTTCCCGATTCGTCGACGATCTGCGGAAGAAGGGGTCGCTTTCGACGGGGGTGGTGTTGGAGTCGGGGGGAACCCTTCGCGTCGAGATATACGAAGAGAAGGTGATGAAACGCCTCCCTCCGGAGCTGCGCGAGGAACGCGGCGACAACAGGATCCTGGCGGTGGCGGTGGACGTGAAGGAAAAAAACGGAGAGGTGCCGCTCGTCTTCGTCACCAAGGACACCAACCTGCGCATCAAGGCGGATGCCATCGGCGTTGTGGCCGAGGACTACGAGTCCGACAAGGTGGCGATCGAAGAGCTTTACTCCGGCTTTACGGAGCTGGAGGTTGCGCCTGACCTGATCGACCGTTTCTACGGGCAGGGGTGGGTCGAACTGGAGCAGGAATTCCATCCGAACCAGTTTATCACCCTTACTGACCAGGTGAACCCTTCTCACAGCGCCATTGCCAAGTATGATGGCGCCGCGCGGCGTCTCGTCCCCATAAGGAAGGTGGGCCGGGAGGGTATCTGGAGCATCCACCCCCGCAACCGCGAGCAGGCGTTCGCCATCGATGCCCTTCTCGACGACAACATCAAGCTTGTCACCCTCGTCGGAAAGGCGGGAACCGGCAAGACCCTGCTGGCCATCGCTGCCGGACTTCACATGACCGCCGAAGAGAACGTCTATCACCGACTCCTCGTCTCCCGCCCGGTGTTTCCCATGGGAAAGGACCTGGGGTTTCTCCCCGGCGACATCGAGGAGAAGCTGGCCCCATGGATGCAGCCGATCTTCGACAACGTGGAGCTCCTCCTTTCCGGGCACGAGGCTGAGAAGCGCCACAGCAAGGGGTATAAAGAGCTCATGGCGATGGGAATCATGGAAATCGAACCGCTCACCTACATCCGGGGGCGCTCCATCCCCAACCAGTACATGATCGTCGACGAGGCGCAGAACCTGACTCCCCACGAGATCAAGACCATCGTCACCAGGGCGGGGGAGGGGACGAAGATCGTTCTCACCGGCGACCCGTACCAGATCGACAATCCCTATGTGGATTCCTCGTCCAACGGTTTGACCTATGTGGTGGAGCGCTTCAAAGAGCAGCGGATCGCCGGCCATGTGACGATGATGAAGGGGGAGAGGTCGGACCTCGCCGAACTAGCCGCCAACCTCCTGTAGGAATGCCGCTTTTCGCGCCATGCCGGGTTTGCCTTCGTCGGTCGTTGTGCGGCGTGGCGCTGCCACGCCTCCGCCTCCTCCTAGACAAGCCCCAGCCTGTCATCGAAAATCGACATTCCGGCGGATGATTCGAGGCAAAAAATTCGATGGAAAGGGGGCGTTCTTACGCCCCGCTTTTTTTACGTGTTTTACCTGCCTGAACCTTGAACGTCGAACATTGAACATTGAACTTTGAACATCGAACGGATTGTATGCTTGTTCTCGCTATAGAATCATCCTGTGACGAAACCGCGGCCGCGGTGGTCCGGGACGGCCGGGAGATCCTTTCCAGCGTCGTCTATTCCCAGGTGGCCGTCCATGCCGAGTATGGGGGGGTAGTCCCGGAAATCGCCTCGCGCCGGCATCTGGAGGCCATCGTCCCGGTCATCAGCGAGGCTCTGGCCAAGGGGAGTGTTGCCCTTGCCGACATCGAGGGGATTGCCGTCACCCAGGGCCCCGGCCTGGTCGGTGCCCTTCTCGTCGGGATCTCGACCGCCAAGGCCCTGGCCTACGCGCGCCGTCTCCCCCTGGTGGGGATCCACCACATCGAAGGGCACCTCCTCGCAGTCCTTTTGGAGCACCAGGTGGAATTTCCCTTCATCGCTCTGGCAGTTTCGGGTGGGCATACCCATATTTACCGGGTTGACGGCTTCGCTCGTTACGTGACCCTCGGCCAGACCCTCGACGATGCAGCTGGTGAGGCGTTCGACAAGGTTGCCAAGCTCCTTGGCCTTTCCTATCCCGGAGGCATGGAGATCGACCGGCTCGCAGTCTCAGGCGACCCAAGAGCCGTGCGCTTTCCCCGGCCGCTTCTCCACGACGGCACCTTCAACTTCAGTTTCAGCGGCCTCAAGACCGCCGTGCTCAACCACCTGCGGCAATACCCTGTGCCCCCAACGGGAGTCAGGCTGAACGACATTTGTGCCTCGTTTCAGACGGCGGTGTGCGAGATTCTGACCCACAAGGCCTGTGCCGCTGCAGCCGCCACGGGGATCGGGAGAGTGGTGGTGGCGGGCGGAGTGGCCTGCAACAGCGGCCTGCGCCGTGCCATGTCCGAACTGGCTGTCACGGCGGGGCTCGAACTCCATTTTCCCTCGCCGGGGCTCTGCAGCGACAACGCTGCCATGATCGCCGTGCCGGGCGATTTCTACCTGGAACACCGCATCACCTCCAATCGGGAACTCGACGCCCTCCCCACGTGGCCCCTGGATACCATGGCAACAAGGCTGAAGGGGGCTTGATGGCTCAGCCCCGCCCGAAGAAGGCCCTTGGTCAGAACTTCCTCACGGACCGCAACGTGCTCGCGCGCATTGCCGATGCCGTCGGTATCGGTCCCGGCGACCGCATCCTCGAAGTGGGGCCGGGGAGAGGAGCGCTTACCGCGCTTCTGGCAGAACGGGCGGAGCGGGTCGTGGCGGTGGAGCTCGACCGAGAGCTTGTGCCGCTTCTGCGCGAAGAGTTTGCCGGACGGGGGAACGTGGAGGTCGTCGAGGCGGATATCCTCGCCGTCGATCTTTCCCGCCTCCTCAGGGAGCGCGGTGATGGCACTTGGAAGGTGGCGGCGAACCTCCCCTATAATATCTCCTCTCAGGTGCTCTTTCGCTTTCTGGAATGCCGCCGGCTCTTTTCTCTGCTGGTCCTGATGCTTCAGAAGGAGGTGGGAGAGCGGCTCCTGGCCCCGCCCGCCTGCAAGGAGTACGGGGCGCTGACGGTCCTGTTCCGCCTCCACTTCCAGATACAGCGGGAATTTACCGTGAAGCCCGGCTCCTTTCATCCGGTGCCGAAGGTCGATTCGGTGGTGCTGGGTTTCACACCGCTCCCGGCACCGCGGGCTGACGTAGGGGACGAGGAGTGTTTCCGCAGAGTGGTGAAGGCCGCTTTCAGCCAACGGCGTAAGACCCTCTGGAACTGCCTGCGGGGTGCTGCCCTGACCGGGAATGATGCCATCCTCGCTACGGCCCTGGAACGCTGCGGGATCGATCCCGGCCGGCGCGGGGAAACCTTGTCCCTGGAGGAGTTTGCCGCGCTTTCCCGGGAACTCTGTGCAGCCGCCGGCGGCACCGGACCGGCCGGGAAAATTCTGGCATAATTGCCGTCTTCTGTGTTATAGAAAAAGATTACTTCAGCTTGAAGGAAGGACAGACCATGAAAATCTGTGTCATTGGTTCCGGTTATGTGGGTCTCGTGGCCGGGACCTGTTTTGCCGAGAGCGGTAACGATGTCATCTGTGTCGATGTGGACGAAGCGAAGATTGAAGGACTCAAGAAGGGCGTCATCCCCATCTACGAGCCGGGGCTCAAGGAACTCGTACTGCGCAACAGTGAAGAGGGGCGGCTTACCTTCACCACCGACCTGGCCGCAGCCGTCAAGGCGTCCCTCATCAATTTTATCGCCGTCGGCACCCCCCCGGGTGAGGATGGTTCGGCCGACCTGAAGTACGTGCTCGACGTGGCCCGCAGTATCGGCCGCCACATGGAAAGTTTCAAGGTCGTCGTCGACAAGTCGACGGTGCCGGTAGGGACCGCCGACAAGGTGCGCGCTGCCATGAAGGAGGAGCTTGACCGGCGGGGTGTAAGTCTGGAGTTCGATGTGGTCTCCAACCCGGAGTTCCTGAAGGAAGGGGCGGCCATCGACGATTTCATGAAGCCTGACCGGGTGGTGATCGGCACTGACAACGTCCGGACCGCGGAGATCATGAAGGAGCTCTACTCCCCCTTCATGCGCAAGACCAACCGCCTCATCGTCATGGACATCCGGAGTGCCGAGATGACCAAGTACGCGGCAAATGCCATGCTCGCCACCAAGATAACATTCATGAACCAGATCGCCAACCTCTGCGAACGGATGGGGGCCGACGTGGCCGCGGTCCGGGAAGGGATCGGCTCCGACTCCCGCATCGGCTACGATTTCCTCTTCCCCGGCGTGGGGTACGGCGGCTCCTGTTTCCCCAAGGACGTCAAGGCTCTCGTCAAGACCGCCGAGGAGTGCGACTACGACTTTATCCTCCTCAAGGCGGTAGAGGAGGCAAACGAGCTGCAGAAACGGGTGCTCACCGACAAGATCTTTCGCTACTTCGCCCGGGAAAATGCGGGGCAACCCCTTGCCGGAAAGACCATCGCCGTATGGGGGCTCTCCTTCAAGCCCCGTACCGACGACATGCGCGAGGCACCGTCCGTGGTCATCGTCGAGCGTCTCCTCGAATTGGGTGCCCGGGTGGCCGCCCACGACCCTGAGGCGATCAAAGAGGCGCAAAAGATCTTCGGCGACCGGGTCTCCTACAGTCACAACCAGTACGAGATCCTCAAGGGGGCCGATGCCCTGGCCATCGTCACCGAGTGGAGCGAGTACCGCAATCCCGATTTCGACAAGATCAAGTCGCTTCTGAACCGGCCCCTCATCTTCGATGGCAGGAACCTCTACACGCCGCACCGGATGCGGGACGCGGGAGTCGAGTACTTCCCCATCGGCAGGAACGGCAAGACAATGCTGGAAGGATAAATGCTGTTCAACGTTCAATGTTCAACGTTCAATGTTACACAAGCTTTGAACCTCGAACCTTGAACTTTGAACATTGAACAAGGGGTTTTGACATGCGCATTCTGGTCACCGGCGGTGCCGGCTTCATCGGCTCCCATCTGTGCGAGCGGCTGTTGGGGGAAGGACATGAGGTGCTCTGCCTCGACAACTTCTTCACCGGCAGCAAGGACAACATTGCAGGGCTTCGCGGCAAGCCGGGATTCGAGCTGATCCGGCACGACATCACCCAGCCGATCCTCCTCGAGGTTGACCGCATCTACAACCTGGCCTGTCCTGCCTCACCCATCCACTACCAGTATAACCCGGTGAAAACCATCAAGACGAGCGTGCTCGGAGCAATCCACATGCTGGGCCTTGCCAAGCGGGTGCGGGCGCGGGTCCTCCAGGCTTCCACCTCGGAAATCTACGGCGATCCCCAGGTGCATCCGCAGCGCGAGGAATACTGGGGCAACGTGAACCCCATCGGCGTAAGAAGCTGCTACGACGAGGGGAAGAGGGTGGCGGAGACGTTGATGATGGATTACCACCGGCAGAACGGGGTCGATATCCGCATAGTCCGTATCTTCAACACCTACGGACCGCGGATGTCGGTCAATGATGGCCGGGTTGTTTCCAATTTCATCGTTCAGGCCCTCCGGGGCGAGGATATCACCGTGTACGGCGACGGCTCCCAGACCCGCTCCTTCTGTTATGTGGACGATCTCGTGGAGGGGATGGTGCGGATGATGGAGTGCCCGGAGTTCATCGGCCCGGTCAACCTCGGCAATCCCTGTGAAACCTCGATCCTGGAATTTGCCCGGCGGATTATCGAGCTCACCGGCTCCCCCTCGCAGATCGTCTTCAAGCCTCTTCCTTCCGACGATCCGCGGCAGCGCCAGCCCGACATCACTCTGGCAGGAGAAAAACTCGGCTGGAAGCCGCAGGTGCCGGTGGAGACGGGCCTGCAGAAGACCATCGACTATTTTGCCGCCCTGCTTGCCCACAATCGTCCCTGATCGTCGGAGGTCGCATGCGGAAGCGGATGATCATCATTCCGGCCGTATTCATACTCTTCATCCTGTTCTTCACCGTGTTCGGCGAGCGGGGACTGCTGAGCATCCGCCAGCTCGCCCGGGAAAAACAGGAACTCCAGATCAAGGCGGACGAGCTGAAGGCGGAGAACGAGAAGCTCAAGCGGGAGATCGAGGCGCTCCGCAGCGACCGGCGCTACCTGGAGAGCATCGCTCGCAGGGATTTCGGGCTGGTGCGGTCAAACGAGACCATCTACCAGTTCCCCGGCCAGGAAAAGAGCGATGCGAACAAGCAGGAAAACAAGGTTGTTTCCGGGCAAAAATCTCGATGACGGCAGCAGCAACGTGCGAAGGAGTTGATCGATGAGTTCCAGCGGTAGACAATTCTGCGCTGTCTGCGCGTGGCGGGAAAACTGCGCAAAAAAGTTCTGCGTACACGATGGCGGGGCACACTGTCCCGATTTTTCGCGGGACATCAGTCTCAGGGACGACGGCGACCGGGATAGGGTGAACACGCCGGGTACGGAGAAGGGACGGGAAGAGAGATGAAGGAGCTGCTGCAAGACCTTGTCAGAAAGGGACTCGAAAAGTGCTATGCTGCGGGGGTTCTCACCTCCGGCGAGATCCCGCCGATCGTCATCGAGAAACCGGCCCATGCCGAGCACGGTGATTTTGCCACCAACGCCGCCATGCTCCTCGCCCGGGCGGAAAAAAAAGCGCCGCGGGCCATCGCGGAAACCCTCATCAAGCACCTGGAGGCCGATGCCCTCTGTGCCGGCGTGGAGGTGGCGGGACCAGGGTTCATTAATTTCCGCGTCATGGACGAGGCATGGCGCAGAACCCTCCTTGCCATCGCCACCGCCGGGCCCGATTACGGCAGAAGCACGACCGGCTCCGGCAGGAAGGTGCAGGTGGAGTTTGTCAGCGCCAACCCCACCGGTCCTCTCCACATAGGCCACGGCCGCGGGGCGGCCATCGGTGACACCATCTGCCGGCTCCTCGCCGCCACCGGCTGGGACGTGACACGCGAATTCTACTACAACGATGCCGGCGCCCAGATCGCCAACCTGGCCCTTTCGGTCCAGGCACGCTGCCTGGGGATCGAGCCGGATGACCCGCGCTGGCCGGCCGACGGCTACCAGGGGGACTATATCAAGGATGTGGCGCGCTCCTACCTGGCGCGGGAAACGGTCAATGCCGACGACCAGCACGTCACCGCAGCCGGCGATCCGCAGGACCTTGACGCCATCCGCCACTTTGCCGTCGCCTACCTGCGCCGGGAGCAGGACGAGGACCTCCGTGCCTTCGATGTCCGCTTCGACGTATACTTTCTCGAATCAAGCCTCTATGCCGACGGCAGCGTCGATGCCGTGGTCCGGCGCCTCGTGGAAAACGGGCATACCTACGAGCAGGATGAGGCCCTCTGGCTGCGCACCACCACCTTCGGCGACGACAAGGACCGGGTGATGCGCAAGGCCGACGGCGGTTACACCTACTTCGTTCCCGACGTTGCCTACCACCAGAACAAGTGGGAGCGTGGTTTTGCCCGTGTCATCAACGAGCAGGGGGCCGACCATCACAGCACCATTACCCGGGTGCGGGCCGGCCTGCAGGCGCTCGCCGAGGGCATTCCCGAGGGATGGCCCGAGTACGTGCTGCACCAGATGGTGACGGTCATGCGCGGCGGCGAGGAGGTCAAGATCTCCAAGCGGGCCGGCAGTTACGTCACCCTGCGGGACCTGATCGACGAGGTGGGGCGCGACGTCACGCGGTTCTTTTTCGTGATGCGCAAGCCGGATTCCCAGCTCGTTTTCGATATCGACCTGGCCAAGCAGCAATCCCTCGATAACCCGGTATACTATGTTCAGTATGCCCATGCCCGGATCTGCAGTATTTTCGAGAATGCCGCGGAAAAGGGGGGTGTCGTTCCGTCCGCCGAAGAGGTCAACCTTGACAGGCTGGCAGCTCCCGAGGAGATGGCGATCGTGAAGACCCTGGCTGCCTTCCCCGAGGTGGTGGAGGGGAGCGCCGCAAGCCTCGAACCCCACCGGATCACCTACTACCTCCAGGAACTTGCCGGCGAGTTTCACAGCTTCTACAACAAGAGCCGGGTGATTACCGAGGATGCCGAGTTGACCGCTGCCCGGCTGTTTCTCCTTGCGTGCGTGGCCCGCACCCTGAACAACGCCCTTGGCTTGCTGGGGATAACGGCACCGGAAAAGATGTAGGCAGGGAAGGATACGATGCCCCTGGATTACAGCAGACCACGAATATCGGCCGCACGACCATCGGTCAACAAGAACCGGCCCAAAAAGCAGACCGCGGGTCTGTTCGTGTTCCTCATCCTCGGTGCCCTCATAGTGACGTTTGTCGCCGGCGTTCTGACCGGCTGGTTCGTTTTCAGGCACGCCGCCAGGAAGGCTGCTGCCAAGGCGGCTGCCGGCGCTCAGCAGGATGCCGGGTCGCCTCCGGGGGCAGTGCAACCGCCCGGCGGCGAAGGGCGGGTGCAGGAACCTTCCCTTACTTTCTACGAAACCCTCCCCAAGGGGGGGAAGGCGGTGATCGGCACCGGTCTCAATCCAAAGAGGGAAGATGCAGCTCATCCTGCGAAACCGGCTGCTTCTGCTTCGCCCAGTATAGCGCAGCCGCAAGGCTCGGTGCCGCCGGCCATTGCTCCGGCAAAAACCACCGAGCCTGGCGGGGAGGACGGGAAGGCACAGGAGTCGGTGAACTCCTCTGCCAAAGAGAGAGAGTCCGCAGCAAAAAAAACCGCCCCGGGCAAGGGCAAGTTCTGTGTTCAGGTAGCCTCGTACAAGGACCGCAAGGAAGCCGAGGCGATGCGGGCCAAGGTGGCATCCCGGGGACTCGATGTCTACATCGTCGAATCCAGTGTCCCGGATAAGGGGGTCTGGTACCGGATCAGGGTAGGAAGGCACCTGGAGCAGGCAGAGGCGAACGAGGCGGTGAAGAAGGCGGGGAAGGGCGCGATCGTTATCGCGGAATAATGACGGTTCTAAGTTCGAAGTTCGACGTTCGACGTTAGAGTCAAAACATCGAACTTTAAACATCAAACATCGAACGTTGAACCCGGGGTTTAGTTAATGCGTGTTCTTGTTACCGGCGGTGCTGGCTTCATCGGTTCACACCTGAGTGAACGGCTTCTCGGCGCCGGTCACGATATCATCATCATCGATAATTTCAACGAGTTCTACGAGCCGCAGCTGAAGCGCCGGAATTTTGCCGCGGTTGCCGCTGCTGCCCGCACCGGCCAGGGAGATGTGACCCTGTGTGAAGGGGACATACGCGACGGTGAATTCGTCGCGGCCATCTTTACCCAGGAGGCGCCGGAGGCAGTCGTCCACCTCGCTGCCGCCGCTGGTGTGCGACCTTCGATCCAGGACCCGCTCTTCTACGAAGAGGTGAACGTGCGGGGGACGATGCTTCTCCTCGAAGCTGCCAGAAAGGCCGGGGTACGGCCGTTTGTCCTCGCCTCCAGCTCCTCTGTGTACGGGGACAATCCGAAAGTTCCGTTCTCCGAGGAGGACTCCGTCGATAACCCCATTTCTCCCTATGCGGCCACCAAGAAGGCCGCTGAGCTCATCTGCCATACCTACCATCATCTTTACCGGATGAATATTGCCTGTCTGCGGTTCTTCACCGTCTACGGGCCGCGCCAGCGCCCCGACCTTGCCATCAACAAATTCACCCGGCTGATTGACGCCGGGGAGACGATTCCCTTTTATGGCGACGGCACAACGAGCCGGGATTACACCTACATCGATGACATCATCGATGGTGTGGAGCGGGCGCTCGATTGGGTGTGCGGCGACGAGCCCCGCTACGACATTTTCAACCTCGGTGAATCCCGGCCAGTGGAACTGGGCCGGCTGGTTGAGACCATCGAGAAGGCACTGGGCACTAAGGCGCGCATCGAACGGCTGCCGCTCCAGCCGGGCGACGTGCAGCGGACCTATGCCGATCTTGCCAAGTCCACGGCCATACTCGGATACTGCCCCAAGACTTCTATCGAAGAGGGAATTCGGGCGTATGTGCGGTGGTACCGGGAAAATCAGGAAAGGTAATTTTTTTAGTTGACTCTTCCCAGGGTACTGTGGTAAAAATTGAACTTCACATGACGCGGGGTGGAGCAGTCTGGTAGCTCGTCGGGCTCATAACCCGAAGGTCAGAGGTTCAAATCCTCTCCCCGCAACCAAAAATGTAAAGGGATTCAGCTAGTTGCTGAATCCCTTTTTTGTTTGTACTGAATAATCTTCAAGGTACACAAATGCTGAAAATCAAAAGGAATGAAATGAAAATAACTCGTGAATATAGTTTATTAACGGAAAGACAACCTTCGAGGTAGGTATTCACACAACTTACCTTATCTCTCTATAAAAAATGTTTATTCGCTTCTTGCTGCAATCCCTAATAGATAATAATTGGGATAAAAGGCAACTGCCTGCTAAATTATTATCGCCTTTGATGGGGTTTATCTCCCAGGCAGTTCTGCATCTCCAGATCGTGAAAGAATGTAAACAAAGTTTACATTTGTAAACTTTGTTTACATTCTTTGTAAAGACTCTCCAATTCGCACTCCACGCTGCTTCGCCCTCCTTCGATGTAAATTTTGTTTACATTGTTCTCTATAGTGAGCACTCTTCTTGATTTGATAACCTATTGAATTTGTGTGAAAACAGCTTTTGGCGCGGTTGTTGTATTTAGAGCTGTTGATATATAGTGTTTCGAAAATCGTCGTCGGAACAAGCGTACTTTAGCAATGCGACTGCCCAGATGGGGAGAGATTCACCAATTCGGGGTTTATTATTGAATGGGTTTAGGAGGGGGCTGTGGTAAAGAAGGCGTATGCTCGGGTATTTCTGGCCCTATTGTTTATTGTCGGCCCAGTGGTTGGTAACTCGTCGGCGGATGACCTGGAACAGGAACTCGGGCGGGTCCTGCGGGAGAGCAAGACAGTTGTCATCCAGGCGGGTCTGAGTCTCCAAGCCGGAAAAACCCCAACGGCCGAGATAACACGCCTGAAGAGAATTGCGGATACTGTCCGCGCTACCCACCTCCTCATGCAGGAGCGTTTCAGGCAACGCGAAGAAAAGACCGCCACGCTGGGGATAAAGGCGGTTCAGCGGCAGAACGCCGTCGCATCTGCTTATGGCAAGGCAATCGATGACTACCTGTATATGATCGACTTCCTGCCACCGGATGGGTCGGTATCAGAGACAGCACTCGACGCCCTCAAGATCCTCCTTGACCGCATTGCTCCACCGAAGAAACGCACACTCGCCGGTTCACTTCCTTATAAACACCTTGGCTACCCGGCCCATGAGCCAGCAACCACCTTCACAGTCGTCCCCGCCTACAAGGGGGGAAGCAGCAGCGTCAGCCCAGCTGACACCGCTGCCTCCGCCGAAGCGCCAATCTCCGAGGAAATTGCTGCCCTGGCGCAATCTCTTCAGTGGAACCCTGTCCTCATCTACGAATGGGTCAAGAACAACATCGAAACCGACTGGTACTGGGGAGTAATGAAGGGGGCGGAGGAGACCCTGCATCAGAAAAGCGGCAACGACGCCGACCAAGCCGCACTCCTTACTGCGTTGTTAAGAGCATCCGGTTTTCCTACCCGCTATGTCCGCGGCACTATCGAGTTCTTTCCCGATATCGAGAAGGTGAAGAACCTCACCGGTATCACCGATCCTATGCAGATTGCCGCCTTCTTCCAGAAAGCGGGGATAGCTTTCAAGCCGATCATCGCCGGCGGAAAGATCGCCAACTTCCAGGTTGAGCATGTCTGGGTAGAAAGCCAGATGCCTTATTCCAATTACCGCGGCGCGGTCATCGACACCATGGGGAAGAGTTGGCTCGGGCTCGATACCAGTATCAAACCCGCCGGATATATGCGAAACACTCCGCAGGATGTCCCCGCATCCGTTACCGATACCGTCCGGGACGACTACCTCCAAGGGGTGCGGGACAAGACCCCCCTGGAATTCCTGCAGGGGCGGGTAGGGGATTACTTGAGCGCCAGCCAGCCGGGCAAGGGATGGCTGGATGTTCTGGAGAGCAGGACTCTGAACCCCGAAGTCCTCAAGATCATCCCGGCCAGCCTCCAGTTCAAACAGATCGCTATTGACGGCGAATATACCGAACTTCCGGCGGATTTGCGGCATCAGGTGCGATTTGGCGCCACGAGCAATGGGAACGAGCTTTTTACCACTACCCTCGACGTCATGCGACTCTCCAACCGCAGAGTTGTCCTCACGTACGAGCCGGAGACCGTCGAAGATCAGCAGATTATCGACAGCTTTGGCGGGCTCGACAACACCCCTTCTTATCTCGTGCGTTTGCGGCCGGTTCTCGAGGTGGACGGCGAGCGAATGGTAGTGGCCCAGGACGGCCTCCCCATGGGGGCCGAATACACCATCACCATCGACGTCGTCACCCCAAATGGCACCGCAACCATCAATAACACCCACGTCGCCGGCAATCTTGCCGTAATCGGTGTTGTCGGTGAGAATGCTGTCACTCAACTTCCCATCTCCGAAAGTGACGATGCGCAAGCCATCCTTTTCAAGGAGGCAATTGGCTATATCGATAGATGGAATAAGGCCGAGGACGAACTTGCGGCATTCTTCAAGGTGGCTATCGCCCGTCCCATGCCGACTGTCGTCACGGTCGGCGGCGTCATCGACGTCACCTATATTCTCGATATCCCCCAAGACTTCGAATGGAAAGGGGTGTTTATCGATGCGGCCCTGCGGGGGGCAGAGGTGGTCACGCAAACCGCCGATCCGGGTCGGGAGCGGGAGTTCATGCGTCTTTCCTCCCTCCAGGGCTCCATTCTTGAGAACCGACTCTTCGAGGACGACTTCAAGGTCGATTCGGTTTCCACCGCCAAGCTCTTGCAAGTGGCGAATGTTAATGGTCCGTCTCTCGTCATCATTGACCGGACCAACATCGACACCGTGCTCCCCACACTTAACCTTGATGATGGCATCACGGCGGACATCAGGAACAGCGTGAACCAGGGGCTGACCGTCACTATCCCTCAAACGGAGATGACCTATCTTGACTGGTTCGGCATTGGCTACGTCAAGGAGAACCCGGAAACCGGCGAGTCCGGGTGGATGCTTTCCGGAATGGTGGCGGGGGGGATGACAGCGCAGAATAAGCAACAATGGGTAAATGATGACGAGGCTGTCATTGTGGGCATCTTGGGGCAGCCATTTTCTCCGATCCCGAACAAGAAAATAATTGAAGCTGACAGAATATTGCGAATCGGGGCCTATCAGGATGGAAAAGCTGGGTATGACCTAAAGTATCCCTTACAGGTAAAAGTCGTAGACAAAAGCTTGCGGCCAATTAAGGGGATAACCGTGACTTTCACCGTGAGTGCCGGGGGCGGGACGCTCAAGGGGGTGAATGGCGCTGGTAAAACAATTACTGCCGCATCCTCCCAAGTGACTGTGGTAACCGGCTATGACGGTATTGCACGGGCTCGGCTCACGCTCGGCCAGAATACCTCGGAATCTCCTCTGTATGTGGATGCCGTGCCATACTCCACCATGGTCGGTCATAACCTGGTGAGCGTCTCGGCTTTGGCCGGACAAAGAGTGGTTGCCGCCGAGAAGCCGTTCGAAGGGTTTGCCTATCCGGGGGATACGGTCGATCTGGTAAAGGTCGCGCCTGACAAGACCGACAACGTCCAAGGGCATGTCAACACGTACTCCGCGCCGGTGTGGGTCATGCCGGTTGATCAATTCGGCAACCCGGTATCCAACAAGATCGTTACTTTCACTCCCGGACAACCGTCATCTCTTTATGATCCGCCGCTGCCTACGGACATGAACGCTATCTTTCTCGGAAATTCCAACGCATGCCTGGGCATTGCCACTCGCGAGTGCCCCAATGTTACGGACAATCTGCAGAAGTTGAGTGACAGCAGTGGAGCTTACGCCGGCGTAATACTAGGCAATACAGAAAACACCCAGTACCCGATAACCGTCACCGTCAAGAAAGACACCGTAAATAGCTGGTTGGTGCGGACAGAAACGGAGACGGTGCTGAGTACTACGTTTAACCATTACTCCTATGCTGTCACGGGACCAAAAGGCAGCCGCGCCTATCTGTCGATTTCAGGGATACTACATATGGACGAAAACGGCAACCGGATAGACGCGGGTAAAGCTGGTCAGCAAATGACCACCCCCTTGGAAACGATGCTCCTCTTGCATGAAGAAATCGATCCAGCCAAAGGGATATTTGCCACCACCTCGCAGAAAACCGGTACGGTCAACTATTCCGTCGTTGCCGGGGGTGGAAGCGTTTCCCAAGGAGCGGTAACAGAAGTCACAAAGGCCGGGACTTTTGCCACCATGCTCACGCCGGGGGCAACCCCGGGTATCAACAAAATCCTGGCTCAGGGCAAAGCTACGGTGAAATTACGGAGCGGGGCCAACGAATCCTTGAGCGACAGCACTGGCATGACGATCTGGGGGGTGAATGTGGAAGTCGCGCCCGACCAAGTAATCTTCGTCAACAAGGATGGCTACCCGGAAGTAGACACAAAGCTCAGGTTTCAGATTGCCCCGGCGGAGTATAAGGGCTACTCGAAATACCTCATCTTTTTCGAGGATGGTTATTATATGGGGTTCGTTCCGGCTAATGACGGCTATGCATTGCTCAGTCGGGGCGGGGCGAAGTTCGACATCACGAAGAAATACTCCATGCAACTGGTCCTCAACATGCAGACCAAGCAGGAGATAAAGAGCGAGATTGTCCCAGTTAACGTCACCATGCTTTGTCTGATACCCGATTATGACCATAACCGGACCATCGATGCTAAGGACCGGGAGCGGGCGCTTAATCAAGATGTCTTCTATTTCTGGGTGAATGATGATGATGGCCATGGGGATACGGAGGGGGCGGGCATACCGGCAAGCGGAAACAGGGTATCTGATCACGCAACAGTCGGTGGAACGCGAGACCTCATCGATTGGTTCCCAGTTCATCTCGACCTTGGCGAGGTAATGTCGAAATTCAATCCTGCAAGCTACACATATATGCTGAAGCACGAAGAAGGAAGTCTCGATTATGTTTCCACCGGTCTCGAAGCAGCGCATTCAGGGGATTACCTCACCGGGAGTAATGGAGGGCTAGAACCAGCATTATCCTTGTCAGGCGCGCCAACCGTGTCCGTAACGCCGGAAGCGCATGCTCTGTCGGAATATCTGGTACAGGACATAATGGATAAGAAGACTGTCATAATGGTTGAAGCATGGAAAGCTACAAAGAAACCGCTGGTGCTGGAAATTTCAGACCTTGATGGGAAGACGGTTTTTAAGTCTCCTCTCAAACTCAGCATTGCAGGTGTGGAGCATATGTTTAGGCATAAAAACCTTATTGAGGATATAAGCGGACCCTCGCAAGCCTCGGTTTATTATACCGGCATCGAGGACAGACTGTCCGAGCCGCAAAACTTTCCAGATACTGAAGCTAATAAGACAAATTTTATGTTTGTGCATGGATACAACGTTAATTCGCAAGATGCCCGGGGTTGGCACGCAGAAATGTTCAAACGACTGTATTGGTCCGGTTCAAAGTCTAAATTCTGGGGCATAACTTGGTATGGCTCAGATACTAAAACGCCTCTTGGAGTCACTCCGGATTATCACGTTAATGTCATTCATGCATTCGACAGCGCTCCCTTTTTAAAGAATTTTATTATGTTCAACATCAGTGGTGAAACTATAATAGCTGCGCACAGTCTGGGAAACATGGTAGTTTCAAGTATGCTGAGTGATAACTACAATTTTTGGACGGCAAATGAAACGTCACCAGACCCAAATGTTCCTCGCATCAAGCGTTATTTCATGATCGATGCAGCAGTTGCTATCGAAGCCTATGATGGCTCAACAGATAAAAGCTTGGATATGTTGCGTACGGATTGGGTAAATTATAAGCAAAGCCTTTGGTCCTCCGAATGGCATCAATTGTTCATAAACGACAATCCTCCGGATAATCGCGCGAAGTTAACTTGGAGAGATAGATTCAAAAACAGGCCAGATAACACTACCTACTATAATTTCTATTCTTCCGGTGAAGAAATACTGCGAACGTTGCCTCTAAATATCCCAATCACCAAATTACTGGTTGAGGAAGCGCAGCAGATTGGCTCTTATTCTTGGGCCATTCAGGAAAAGCTGAAGGGAGGGAATCCAATCCCCATCGATATCGTTGGCAATTCGTTCGGCGGATGGGGTTTCAATGGTGATGACAAGGAGTACTACTTGACAAAATTAGAGCTGTACGGATATGAACTTCCGATGCCGATATCTCCTGAGTCTGCAAACCTTATTGACGATGCTGTGTTAAGGACTAAACCTTTCTTCAAAAAGGGGCCAGATAGCGATTTGTTTGCGCCTGGCGCTACTGGCAGTGAATATGCGAAAAAAAATATAAACTTGTTACTGGCAAATGCCCTGCCAGCGCTGACGTTGCCTGTGGGGGGGGATTTTGTTCCTGCTCTTGGAGCCGAAAAAAAATTCAATTTTGATATGCAAGTAAATTTTAAGAATGATAGAAATGATTGGCCGGCTAATAGGGCACCATACAATAATTGGAAACATAGCGATTTAAGAGACGTTGCATACTCATATATATCTAAATTGTTCGACAAAATTAAGGAATTAGGAGGATTGGATAAATGATTAGAATAGTTATAATAATAATTTTAACATTATTTATTATGCAGACTGGATGCTACAGCGCTTTAGATTTGCCAGAAGCTAAAGTAGTAGTAAAAGTTATAGATGAAGATAATAAGCCTCTCGAAGGTGTAGAAATATTGATAGGTTTTCAAAGTCAACAAGGTTTGGACCGTCGCATTAAGGAAATTGCCGAAAGAGGTATCACTTTGTCTGACGGCTTATACAGCGCATCCAAAAAATGTACAGACTACATTGCATATAGTGCAGAAAAGAAAGGATATTACAAAAGCCATGGAGAGTTTCATTTCAACTCAAGCAGCAATGGTCGCTGGCAGCCTTGGAATCAACAAGTAACGTTAGTCCTCCGCAAAATTATAAATCCAGTACCTATGTATGCCAGAAAATTAGATTTAGAGTTGCCAGCGATTGGCAAAGATATTGGTTTTGATTTTATAAAATATGATTGGGTAGAACCCTATGGCAAAGGAACTAATTCAGATATGATTTTTCATCTTAAAAAGCAATTTAAATCAAAAGATGATTTTGAAGGTAATCTAACCGTTAAATTCTTGAGTAAATTTGACGGTATCCAAATAGCCAAAGAAAATTACGGCATTGAGAGCCAATTAACACTTCCAAGACAAGCACCAGAAATAAATTATTCCACAAAACTGATATTGCTTCATAAAAGGGTTCCTGGTAAATCAGTGGAGAGCAATTATGACAAAGGTAACAACTACATCTTTAGAATCAGATCTGAAGAAAGGAGTGGTAAATTATTACGAGCGATGTATGGCAAAATAAAAGGTGACATCGGTTTTGATGCAATGAATTCAAGGACTGCTTTTATTGTTTTCGATTACTATCTTAATCCTGATTATACAACAAATCTCGAATTTGACCCAAATCGTAATCTATTCACAAATTTAAAGAGCACAGAACGGATTGGCCTGTAGTAAAAATGGGAACAGGCTACTTTAGTGAGGTGTAAAGCATGCCACGAGTAACGAGAGGCTTGGCAGACGGAATGATTTACCACATCATCAACAGCGGGAACTGTCGCCAGGAGGTGTTTCTCAAGGACGAGGATTTTATTTCTTTTGTCGGCCTGCTGGCAGAAGCTAAAGAGAGGCATCCAGTGAAGCTCTTTAGCTACTGCCTCATGCCTAATCACTTCCATCTGCTTCTCGCTCCGGAAAAAGCCGACCAACTGAGTAGATTTATGCAATGGCTCATGACGAGCCATGTGAGGAGGCATCATAGTCATTACCATACGACTGGCCACGTGTGGCAGGGAAGGTACAAGAGCTTCATCGTCGAGAAGGATCGGCACCTTCTGACGGTCGCACGATATATCGAGGGAAATCCCGTCAGGGCAGGGCTAGCCGAGTCGGCCGATCAATGGCGCTGGTCGTCCGATTGGAAGCGGCAGAATGCAAGATATGGGAAACTTGTGGATGCATTTCCGATGGACCTGCCCGTCGCATGGACGCAATACGTCAATACACCAATGACAGCGAGCGAAATGGAAAGGATGCGGCAAAGCATGAACCGGGGCGCGCCCTTTGGTAGTTTGCCATGGCGAACCGCCATCTGCGAAAAACTTGGACTTGAATCAACCATCAGGGCCAAGGGAAGACCGAGAAAGTGGGGACAGGAAAAGTAGCCTGTCCCCTTTTTTATTCTTTCAAGGAGGAGGAGTTTCACATGCGAAAGATGGTTCCAATGATACTGGCAGTCTCCTTATGTCTATCGGTTCCTAGTTTGGCGGGTGCCGTCTCTCTCGACAAGGTTCAGTTCATCAAAATTGCCCCGCAGGATGCCAGGGCGGTCATCAAGGCTGCCGACGGAAAACTGCAGGTCATCAAGCCGGGGGATGTGATTGCCAATGGCATTACCGTGAAGGAGATTGCCACGGGGCGGATTGTGCTGGAAGAGGAGACTGACAAGGGATTGGAGACGATCATCGTCAGGATGGCGAACGACAAGGCGAGAATCGAGCGAATGCGGAAGCAGCCTGAGAACAGGCCGGTGCTTGTGGCACCCGTCAGAAGTGAAAAATAAAAGCTTAATGGGACGTGGATTTACGCGGAAAAAGCGGACTTAAAAGCGAAAGTCGAAAGACAAAAGACTTGAGGTTTGGGTTTTAAAGCTTGCTCCGCGTTCATCCGTTTGTACGCGTCCAAAACAGATTCTGCTTTTTTGAATAGGACGCGGATTTTCGCGGAAGAAGCGGATTAGAAACGTGAAGTTGAGTTAGGGGTTATGGTCTGATCCGCGTCCAAATGTTTTTTTTATTTTCACTGTATTCAGGAGGGAAACACGATGAATAAGCATTCCCATTTGCTTGTGAGCCCGAACGCATACGTCCGGAACTGTCTGATTATTTTAGTCTGTATGCTCTTCCTTGTTTTCCCTTCCTTTGCCCAAGACTTTACGGTTAAGAATATCGGTGATTACGGTAATGTGACCGTCATGGAGGCGAGTGGCAATTACGACGCCGAGTTGCCGGACGGAACGAGCAATGTCGAACCGCGCCAGCTCATCGCCAGAGAGTTTCTCAAGACCCATAAGGATGAGTACGACTTTCTGGTGATATTCACCAACTTCAGCTTCAGGATGCCCAAGGATGCGGTGGCATTCTACCAGGGCGTCAGGAACGACGTGCGCGGCATCGGCCAGCAGATCTTCGACAACTCTTCTTTGTACGGCAGCAACGGCAAATTGCAGGGAACCATCGACATGGGGAGCATGGACTCAATCTGTACCGACCCCATGGATCCGGTCTACGAGTTTACCCTCGGCACCCTTGCCCATGAAATGCTGCACCGCTGGGCTGCTTACGTCAAATTCAGGGATTGGAACAACAATGCTAGCAACGCCCTTATCGGCAAGGACGGCTCACACTGGAGTTACCTGCTCGACACCAAAGGTTCGCTCGAATACGGCAACCAGTGGCGGGACAACGGCGACGGCACCTTTACTTCCGTCGCAGCCCGCGCCTATTACAGCCCGCTCGACCTCTACCTGATGGGAATGATCGACAAGTCGGAAGTTCCCCCCATGCTCCTCATTGACAATCCGGCCATTGATCCTGCCCGAATCCCCGAGGTTGGCGCCTCCATCAGCGGGACGGCGCGTCATGTCACCATCGACGATGTCGTCGCCATCCAAGGGGAACGGGTTCCCGGAGCTAAAGATTCACAAAAGGGATTCAAGATTGCCTTCATCTATGTCGCTGCTCCCGGCACCGTCAACGCTGCCGAGTTGCAGGGCATCGAGACCGTGCGCAACGGCTTCCTGCCCCGCTATTCCATTCTCACCGACGGTAAGGGACTCGTGCAGGTAGTATCGACACTGAGGGAGGATTTACCCACTAACCCCGGCGTCCTCCCTCCCAGTGTCGTACCCCGCACCCTCCCACCGAGCATCGACGATGGAGTGAAGTGGCTCGTGGCCCGCCAGCAGTCCGACGGGAGCTGGACCGATTTTGCCCTTACTACGGAACGGGATACCACAGAGACGGTGGTGACGCTCCAGCGGTTGTCCACTGCCCAGCAGCAATTGCAGGCGGGGCTTGCATGGCTGGGGAATAATGCGTCCGTTACAACCGACTTTCTTGCCCGCCGGATCGAGGTTGCCGTTCAGGGCGGCGGAGATGCGGGCGCTTTCGTGCAGGAACTCCTTAGCCGACGCAATCCCGATGGAGGCTGGGGGAGCGGCCGCAGTTTCATCAGCAACCCGACCGACACCGCTCTGGCTTTGAAGGCACTTGCCCGTACCGGTTACGGCGATCAGGAGGTCGTCGGCCGGGCCGTTGCCTATCTACAGACGTCACAGAACCAGGATGGCGGCTGGAGTGGTGACGATACGGTGAGCACGATTCAGCCGACCGCGGCGGTGGCGACCGCATTCAACACTTACCGGAAGAGCTACGCCGTGGACAGCAGTATTACCCGCGCCATCGGTTTCCTGGCCAGCAAACAGAACCCGGACGGCGGCTTCGGCAACAGCCCGAGCACGGTCTACGATTCAGCTGTGGCGGTCATGGCGCTCCAGGAGGCAGGAGCTGATAAAGCCATCATCAACAGTGGCGTTAATTACATCCAGGAGCAACAGACCGGCTCGGGCAGTTGGCAGGAGAGCCCCTATCAGACTGCACTGGCGGTGCGAGCTGTGTGGCAGGCAAATGTTGATCCCGACCTCTCTCTCAAGGCCGACGACATTTCCTTCATTCCGGCCAAGGTCACCACTTTGCCGACTACTGCCGTTGTCAGTGCGGTTGTCTGGAACCTGGGACGGACCGATGTGCCGCAGGCCAGGGTTGCTATCTACGACGGGGCCGTGACACCCGATAAAAAGGTTGGGGAGCAAACCGTCGCGTTTCCCGGTCAGTCGCCGACCACGGTTACCTTCTCGGTACCGGTTACCGACGGCAACGGCCACTACTTCCACGTTGTGATCGATCCCGACAACCTTGTCAAGGAGTCGAACAAGAACAACAACAGCGCCGTCAAGGCGCTCCTTCCCGAAGCAACCTACGATTTCGAGGTGCTTTCCACCGATCTCGTCGTTTCGCCGAATCCGGTCGACATGTACCAGGAAGTGCGGATTAGCACGAAGATCGCCAACCGGGGAACCATGAATGCCTATAACGTGCCGGTGCGTTTCTTCATCGACGAACCGGGTGCGCCATTGGACATCGCCATGGTGACCCTCGATATTCCGGCCGGTGGGACAGTTGCCAGGGAAATCACCTGGAAGGCGACCAAGGCCGGCGTAAATATGCCACTAACTGTCCAGGTTGACCCGAATAACATGTTTGCCGAGCTGTCGAAAAATAATAACAAGGTTGCGACTTCCATAACCATAAACAACGTGAGCCTGACTGATCCGAATCTTACCGTATCGTATCGAGATATCGTCATTACCCCGAACCCGGCAATCGAGGGTGGGAATGCTGCAATTTCTGCAATAGTTCGGAACTCCGGCAATGTGGGCGCATCCAACGTAACCGTTAATTTCTACAGGGGGATTCCCGGGAAGGATGGTCTTCTGATCGGGACCCGGACGATAGCCGCCCTTCCTCCGTCCGGTTCGGAAATGGTTTCCGTCCAATGGGATGGCATAAATGAAGCAGGTTCGAAGATAATCTACGTCCGTGTGGACCCCGAAAATGCTATTAAGGAACTCGCCGAAGATGATAACGACGCCTATAGCACCTTGTATGTCCGCAGCCTCGCTGATATCGTTGTCTCTGCCAACTCGATATTGCTTACTCCTGCCGCGCCGAGGGAAGGCGATGTCGTTGCCATTACCGTTACTGTCCAAAACAGGGGCGAGCAAGACGCGACCAATGTAACGATCCAGCTAAAGGAGGGAAATGTCGTCGTTGGAACGTTGGTAATCCCTTCGATTGCCGGCAACTCTACGGGAACCGCAAGATTTACGTACGACACCGCTGGCCGAACTGGAGTTCACGAACTCACTGTAGTGATCGACCCCGACAACCTGATCATCGAACAGAGCAAGGATAATAACTCAGCTACAAAAAAACTTGGCGTGCAAAACTCCAACTTATGGGTAAGCGAGCCATATTTTTCTCCGAATGGAGACGGCGTCAAAGATACCACGGACGTCGTTTTCAGACCCGACACCGCTACAAGCGTTAAAATCGTAGTTGTAGACGCACAGGGGCAAACTATCAGGACCTTCAAAGATGGCGAACTGGTTGACAGTTCCGGGACGGTGGTTACCTGGGATGGTCGGACTGAGGATGGAGCAGTCGCTAAAGACGGGCAATATCAGTTACAGATCCGTGACGTGAGCAACACAATAATCGGAAACGTGGCTGTTGTCGTTGACAACAACCATTCGCCACTGAAAGATGCGATCTGGTCAAATGAATTATTCAAGAAAGATATTGCATGCCAAGCTGCTGACGCATCGTCCCCCTACAGAAGCTTTTGGCTTGAAGACGAGAGTGGTTATGTCGTGGGTGGTCCGGACAAAATGTGGTATTTCCCCACGAACGGTGAAGAGCCAAGTGCGAAGAGCAAAAAGGATGAGTGGTTCAGATATATGTTTGGCATGCCTGTTAATAAATCAAATTTATCATACTATATAGTAACCCCCTATTACTATTGGGATCCTGAGACCCTGCAATTCGGCTTTTATGCTTGGGGAAATGAGAAATTGTATGAAAACAACTATTATTATTATTATTTAGGCCAATCTTATCAGACTAGCAATGCTGGCTTAGTGTGGTCAGATGATCGGACCAAAGTAGCATCTTTTGTTGTAGGAAAATACTATTCTGGCCAAGGAGCCAATAGTAATCTTTCTGTTATAGATATGTCGGGTCCGGGTCCCAAAAACAATATGCATAATATTGCTTCCTGTTATTACGACTATAATTATTCTGTGGGGCTAAAACCATACAAACTATCATGGTCACCAGATAGTTCCAAACTCGCCTACTGGGACCCCAAGACTTACGAAGTGGTAATTACCGACCCTTCTGGAACCAACAAGAGCACCGTCTATTCATCAGCGAATGCGAAGGTTCTGGATATTAAATGGTTAGATAATGACAGGCTATTGGTGAATCAACAGGCTGACGGGTCTCGAGCAGGTGGACCGGAAACATCGATATTACTGATAAATACTAACGACATGACAACCTTTCCTCTTGCTAATGGTGCGTTGTCTCCGGCTCTTTCCAACGATCGCACCAAGGTTTTGCTCAAGCTCTCCTCGTCAGCTGCCAGTGTTGTCGCGCTGGATGGCACAGTTCTGGCCAATATCAATTCCTCTGCATACGGGACTCCGCTTTGGTCGCCGACTGATCGATATGTGGCGCTGCAGCAATCAATTGCATCTGGTAACGATACGATAAACATTTTTGATATGGAGACAAACGAATATCATTCAATCGAACGTGTCTATACGGGTACTGCCGTCTGGTACGATGATGACAGTTTGCTCTATTCCAGATTTGACAATGGCGTCGCCCTTTACGATCTGAGAAGCAAAACAACAAAAATACTGGATTCAAGTAGCAGATCCAGTATCTCAATATCTCCTTTCAAGAACCAGCTCTCTTGGGGTGGGGGCATTAATTACGCATGTTCGAAGTATTCCAACTATCTTGTATCGTCTCGGTTAAACCTGTCGGTGGCCGTGTATACCGTGTACAAGGGGCAAAGTTTGCTCGTGTACGGCACGGCTGCGGATGCAAATTTCGGGGGGTGGAAGCTTGAGTACGCTGATCACAGCGTGCCGGATACCTGGAATCTCGTCGCGCCTCCTTCCGACGTTCCCGTAGTAGATGGCGTTTTTACTTCGTGGGTTCCCCCTGGAGAAGGAATCTACGAAATCAGGCTTACTGTCTGGGATAAGGCGGGTAACACAGCAATCTCCAGAGGAACTGCCGCGTGGAGCAACAGGACCGGAATATTCAATATCTACAAAAACCTCGATGCCATATCACCTAACGGTGACGGCGTGAATGATTCCCTGGAGATCCATTATTCGCTGCCTGCCCCTGTTCATGTCGATTATTCGGTCCTTGATTCCACTGGCACGGTAATAAAAAGTGGCTACGCTGCACCCGGCACCGAATATATTTCCTGGGATGGTCGTGATGAAGCAGGCAGAATCGTTGCTGATGGAAGATACACAATAAAACTTTTTGATGTTGAATTGTCATTCGACGTTGATAACGAACTGCCAGTCACCTCTGCTGCACTGACCCCCATTTTGAAGGACAAAGACACCGGGTTGTGGTATGCCGAGCTTTCCGTACTTGCCCATGACAAGAACATAAAGAACTGGAAAGTGGAATATGCAGAAGGGGAAAAGCCGGATGAGTGGATTGAATTCCGGCAGGGAACCAACATCGTGGCCAAGAAGGATGAAAGCGGTAACCTCCTTTCCCCAATGGCAGGAGACATGGTCGCCAGGTTCTCCGGTCAGGACCTTGGATGGCTCAAGGGGAAGAAATTCAGAATGACCGCTGAAGATTTTTCTGGCAATAAGAGTTCTTCCACGACTGACTTCGTTGAAGAAAAAGTTTTCCTGAACTCGTGGGATCATGCCATCACCCGCGATGATTTCATTTCACCTGAGATTGCGAAGCCAGGAAATCATATTATCGGCGGGGCGGAAACGCTTCGCCTGCCTGTCACCAGCGCTGTTTTGCAATACTGGAACGGCAGGGAGTGGAGCGATGTGGCAAACGCGGCAAATTCCGATTCCGGCCGAATTGACTTTACCTGGGACAGTTCTTCTACGGGTGGAGTAGAAGGATTTGCAGTACGCGCCAAGGTCCAAGACGTGGTGGGCGCGGTACATTACTCCAACGCTTTGTCAACGAAGTCCTTGTTTGTTCTCGAAGGGGATTGTTCCCTTCAACTGCAGGGGCAAAATTCGCTTTTTGAAGGGTTGAGCCTTCTCAAAATACAGACACTGTCACCTAATTCTCAGTGGACGGATTTTAAGGTCTATGACGCAACTAAAGGTGATGTCATACCGGCAGGACTTTTCTTTGAGAAAGGTCCGGATCTGTCACCTGGTTCCGAGATCAGGATGATAGGGGTTGGAAGCAGCGGGAAAGTATACGAGACTACGCCAACGCCGTATCCGCCGAGTTGCCCTGTAAAATTCAAGCTGCTTGTAAATTATGAAGACGCTAAAGAATGCGGTGAGATAAACCCGGGCAGAGTGACCTTGAGCGGCCAGTTTACTGACTCGGCGGGGAGTGTGGTATTCCAGACCCTCAGCTACTACATTCAAAAGTCTGACGGGCTCGAATTATTGAGAACCTACGACATTTCCCACGAAGGCTGGAAGAGCCATCTTCTTCTCACTGCTGGAATGGCGGAAGGGGCATACCCGGTAAAGGCTATAGTCTCCTATCTCGACCAGGTAGACATGAAGATGAAGGGGGCGGAGGCTATGGCCTCAGTAATCGTAGATCGAACGGCGCCCGTCGCAGCAATTACCTATCCTCAACTGAGTAGGCAGAATACCTGTCCAGTGAAATACCCCGGCAGTAACGGGGACTGGTACGGGATCCACATTGAGGGGACTGTCACCGACAACCTTCAAGGCCAGGAGTTTGGCCTCTTTTACGGGATTGGCGAAAAACCGACGACGTGGTTCGTTGCTGGAGACTCCACAGGACAGTCGATATCGGGACATGGTGCAAAACAGGGAACAATAGGGGTCTGGAATGTCTCCAACCTGAAGGGAAATTATTCCCTCAAACTCCTGGCAAAAGATCAAGCAGGTAATATTAGTTGTGCTACGGCTTCCGTGTCGTTTAACCAGACGATCGATCTGCCTGCAATCTCCTTGAGCCCTGCTCTCTTTTCACCTAATCAGGATGGAGTCTCAGATAACCTCAACATAAATTTCAACTTAAATGACTCTGCCCTTTTTGACGCAAAAGTCTACCGCCTGCTCGGCAATGGTACGCTTGATACCGTTCCTGTGAGAACCGTTGTCTCAGGCATGAACCATCTTGCCGGTTCTGAGAACATTCTTTGGGACGGCAAAGCTGACGGGGGAGGTGCGGTTTCGGATGGACGTTACGGAGTTGCGGTCTCTGTGAGGGACGCTTGTGGCAACTCGATGAGCAGATGGGGAGCCGTAGAGGTGGACGTTACTCCGCCGACCGTCGCAATAACTTATCCCAAGTTGGGTGATGCACTACCTTCAGGGAACGTAATCGAGGTCAAGGGCGTGGCTATCGATGCTCATTTTCAGGATTTCACACTCGAAACAGGAAAAGGGGAGAACCCTTCTGTTTGGCTTGTAGTAGGAAGCGGGACGGCCCCCGTGACCGGCAATGTCCTTGGCACATGGAATACGTTCGGGCTTGAAGGGAAATGGACGCTGCGGCTCTCGTCTAGTGATAAAGCTGGCAACAAGAGCAGCGTGACGTCCACCCTCGACCTTGGCGCCAGAAGTAATCTCATAAAAAGCGTTACGGTATCACCATCCTTATTTTCTCCCAATGCGGACGGTAAAAAAGATACAGCTACTGTCACTTGTGAAACTATTACGTCCAGCCAGACGGATATCTCAATCATCGATACCAATGGAGTTGTCGTAAAAACGATTTCTCTGCCTTCGGGTCCGGCAGGAACGTACAATTATATCTGGGACGGCAAGAATGGTTCTGGTGCTGTAGTTGACGATGGATACTATAAAGTCAAGGTCCACAGTGTTCTTGTTTCGGACAACGCCATTTCACAGACAGAAGAAATAACTGTAAGGGTTGATACCACTCCGCCCAGCATTAATATAAGTGCGCCAGGTGCAAACGCCTATCTGAATACGTCTGCACTGGATGTGTCCGGGTCAATTTCAGACGAGAGCATGAAGGAATATAACCTGAAGGTAACAGGACCATCGGGTGTTCTATTACAGAAGAGTGGAACACAAAGCCGCTCAGCTTATACCTTCGGTACGCTGAATGATCTTTCAGAAGGTGTCTATTTGCTTACTTCGGACGCAAAGGATGCGGCGGAAAATGTGAACAAATTCGAACAAGTCTTTACAATCGACAGAACGCCTCCCAAAGTTACTCTCGATTCGCCACGAAATGGTGATTATTTTGGATTCGGTAAATCGGTGATGACTTTTGCCGGCAGCATCATCGAGAGCAATCTCGACAGATACAGCTTGAAAATAGGGAGTGGCGACAACCCGAGTGAGTGGAGAGAACTTGCAGGAGGGTCATTGCTTTCTTCATTGCCCGCACTCAAGGTAGGAAAGGACGACGGCATTTCTGACGGCAGCTATACGATCTGGTTATACGCAAAGGATAAGGCAGCATTGGAGGGGGAGGCAAAGGTCAAAGTTATAGTTGATAACACTCCTCCGGAGGTAGCCATTTCTTCTATCAACAACGGGGACTATATCAAGGGACCCATAGATATCATGGGAACTGCATTCGATGTCAATTTTGACCGAGGTCTCCTTGAAATGTCGGAAGGAGATTGTTCCAACGCCTTCAAGTGGGCGACCCTGAAGGTTTTGCTGTCACCAGTCAAGAATGGTCTTGTCTATTCCTGGAAAGCTCTGCCATCTGATGGTCTCTATTGCATAAGGCTCTCAGCCATGGACAAGGTTGGAGGCAAGACAGAGCTTTTGGTTCCCCTTAAAGTTCATGTCCAACCGCCACCTGCACCAGTTTTGTCAGGCAAAATTGAGAACAAGACGACAGCCAACCTCAGCTGGATAAGCAGCAAAGACTCGGCTATATCGGGATTTAATGTATATAGAAATGGACAGAAGTTGAATGCTGCGTTGATATCTTCAAATACCTATACTGACGTTGAATTGAAACAAGGGACATATACATACAGTATCAAAGCTGTAGATGCCGCAGGTAATGAAAGCGCTTCCTCTAACGTGATAACGCTTGCTATTGACCTGACAGGACCCACTGTTAGAATGATTTCACCAATGGAAGGGGTTAGAGTATCCAATATTGTAGACATCCAGGGGACAGCGTTTAGTGATAAAGATTTCAAACAATATACCCTGTACGTAGGAAACGGACCTTCTCCTTCATCCTGGAGTGAAATCAAGTCATCCACGTTGCCGATGTCTTTCGGTACCTTGGGGCAATTAGATACTCACAGCCTTAATGAAGGAGTGTACTCCATCAAGCTTGAGGCCGAAGATAACAGTGGCAATATTTCCATCCTGAAGCAAACCCTTACAGTCGACAAGACATCCCCATCCCCCCCGGTGCTTCTATCAGCAACAGCAACGGGCTCCAACGTATCCGTCGTGTGGAAGCTTAATTCCGAGGCTGATTTAGCCGGATACCTGCTGATGAGAAATGGACAACTCGTGAATGGTGCTGGCATGTCATTCAGAGATGTAAAACCGTTCTTGCTTTCCGGCACAACGTATAACGAGAAACTATCTGACGGCGCATACGAATATATCCTTTTTTCAGTGGACACCGCAGGAAATATCAGCGGCTTGTCGAATAAGCTGAGCGTTAAGATAGATATTGGTCCTCCGCATGCGAACCTTGTAGACCCTGCGAGTGGGATGAAATTTGAAGGTAAAATACGGCTTCAAGCCGCTTCACCTGACAACGACATCGTATCGCTTCAGTTCCAGTACAAGAAACCTCAGGAATCGGTGTGGACAAATATAGGCTCTCCCCTGACAGGAGGGGAACTTGTCAACTATTTTGATCCAAGTAGTTATAGTCTCCCTTACGGAGACTACCAACTTAGGGCAGTGGCCACAGACAGCGGTGGAAAGACGGATTCTGCACCGGTATACATTACTGTTACTTATGCTGACTTGACTGCCCCGAAAATACCCTCAGGAGTCCACCAGCTAACCAACGGAAACAGAATAGCCATTTCCTGGGATCAGAATCCAGAAACCGACCTGGCAGGTTATTACGTTTATCGGACGGTTGGCACGGTTAGGACAAAACTTAATACCGTGCCTATTAAATTGAATTCGTATACTGACGATAATATGGCGGATGGTCTGTATGTATATGAAATAACAGCTATTGATACGTTCAATAACGAAAGCAAGATGTCAAGCGCTGTATCTGCAAAGGTCTATGCTCCGATTCTGATCCAACCAAGGGCATATGTAGATCAGCCAGTTATTATCGTCTCCGGAGCTAACGCGGATCCGGATTCTTCGGTGGAATTCTTCGTAGAGACAGAGCAGGGGCAAATTCCCATTGGCAATACTAACGCTGATCAACTAGGGAAATTTTCTCTGAATTGTCATCTACTGGTCGGTGTTAATAAAATAACTGCATGGGCAAGTGACAGTGCAGGTAACAACAGCAGACCTACCAATGTAGTCGTCGCGCTGTACAGCATACCTCCGACTGCTCCCACCGGCCTTGCTGTGTCTGTAGAAGACTACAACGTGAACCTTATGTGGAATCCGAACCCTGAAACTGATATCGCAGGGTATAACGTATACCGTAACGCTGAAAAATTGAATACTCCGATACCAGTCACAACAGGGATTGCAACTGCCTCTTCTCAGGGCGACCCATTTTATTCACCCAGGAATGCCTTTGACGGCAATTCGTCCACATTCTGGACGTCTGCGGCGAAATATAACTCTTTTACACCGTGTTGGTGGGAGGTTGATCTACAATCTCCTGAGGCTGTCAGCCGGTTGGAGATACATTGGCGCAAAGACTACAGTGACTTTTCCGGGAAAGATTATGAAATTGAGGCTTGGCTAGAAAATCAATGGGTGAGTATCATTAAGGTCGTGGGAAACACCTCGTTCAATACCAACTATGATTTTCATCCTTCTGTAACTACAAATAAAATCAGAATTTACATTACGGATACCAACAATCCATCCGTATACGAGCAGGTTGGGATAACCGATGTAACGGTCCTCAAAGAACAATTGGTTGCACAGTCATCATATCTGGACCGAGATGTAAGCAACGGAAGGTTTAGATATAAAGTTTCAGCAGTAAACTCTGCCGGTTTCGAAGGTCCGTCATCTGATGAAATAGTGGCTGAAGTTGGAGATGTTACTCCTCCAGGCGTTCCCCAGGGACTGAGTGTCGCCCCGGTTGGCTCCTCTGTTGTTTTGAACTGGTTGCAAAATAGTGAACCGGATCTTGCAGGCTATAATGTCTATAAAATTACAGCAAACGGGTGGGAAAAACAGAATTCATCACTGCTTAAAATGACGAATTTTGCAGATGCTAATCTTATCAGCGGAAAATACCGCTATCGAGTGACCGCGGTTGATAATGTTGGCAACGAAAGCGATCCAACAAGCGAAGTGGAAGTCAAGGTATCAGCTGTCTTGCCGCCTGTTCCCTCCAATCTCGCTGTCATTGCATTACCTGAAGGGAGAAAGCTTCAACTGACATGGCAATTGCCCGGTGGGACATCAATAGGCAATAATATTTATCGAAGCTTGGTAAGGGGTGGACCATATCAAAAAATCAACCCTACGCTGCTGATCTCCCCGTTTTATTTGGACAGGGATGTTCTCAATAATAAGCAATATTATTATGTGGTGGAAGCGATAGATAGCATTGGGAATGTAAGTGGTTATTCAAGCGAAGTTGAAGGTATACCTAATGATATGGTCCCTCCGGAAAAACCAATTATCTTCTCTCCTGCAATTGCAGGCCAAACAGCAAACGTAACTGAGGCTTTTGCAAACCTTGTTGGCTTTGCGGAGCATGGTGCCACAGTCTCTCTGATGAGAGATGGCAATGTAGTTGCTTCAACAAAAGCAACTGATTCAGATACTGTAGAGGCTATTAATATTTATTACGGTGGTGATAACTATTCCGTTTCAACTGATGGTAAGTATCTTTTTTATAACGACTTCTACAGTGGACGGCTAACAGTGTTCAATGTTGCAACAGGTGAAATGACTTATACTGGATTGCTCGGTTCGGCCCCAAGTTGGTCCCCTGACAGCAAGAATGTCGCTTACGTTAATAGTGCGCACCATATAGCAGTATACGAAAAAAATACCAGTCTCAATTATCAACTAACATCAGAAACAAACGTTACTCAAAATTATCCGTCATGGTCCAATGACGGGAGAAAAATTATTTTTGTTAGCAGCATCGCAGGCACTAATGATGTATGGATAAAGGACATTGTAACCGGTACACTAGTTCCCGTTACCCAGGGCATTAGTGCCTCATATCCTAGCTTTTTGCCAAATAATAAAATGATTACCTACTTCGAGGGCCGTATGCTCCGCGCTCTGGATCTTGACACCGGGGCCGTTACTACCCTTGATAATAATGCCAATCCCGGCTCAGTCTCCTGGAGCAAGGACGGGAAAAATTTGTTGTATATTTCCTATGATGGTACTTATAACATCAAAACTATGAATATTGAAGCACTTGGAGTAACCCATCTAATAGCTTCATCATCTTTAGGGATTGTAAAGGCAATATGGTCACCTGATGCTCAGAAAATAGGATACATGGTTAACGAACAAAACGGGTATGCATCATTGATGGCAGTTGAAGGAAATGGGGAGTTACGATCCATTCAGGAAAAGTTTCCAGTGGGGGCTTCATGGCTTCAGTGGCCCGATTCGGGAAATATCTTTTTCAGTTATGGGTATAACCCAAGAATTGCAAAACTTAAGGGTGTCTTCACGTTTTCGGGGATTAAGCTTGATCCTGACGAAAATGATTTCTCAGCAACCGCCATTGATGATTCTGGAAATACGAGTCTAGAGTCAAATATAGTTCCAGTATTCTACGATACCATCTTAACCCCGGATATTTCGGTATCGAGCAAAGATATTAACTTTTATCCTCCTATTCCCAAGCCCGGCGAAAAGGTAACCGGTACGATCATCATCAAAAATCCAACTAACAATTCTATCGAAAACGTTCCTGTTGAGATATATTTGTGGGACACGGCCGGAGCATTGACTCGTCTTAAATCAGAAACTATAACGAGAATCGCCGCTAAATCTGAGGAAACAATAACTTTCAGCTTCAATGCTGGAACCGAGATTGGAACGCAGTCCATAATAGCCATTGTTGATCCTGCCAACGGGATTATCGAGCTCGACGAAACAAACAACTATGCCACAAGAGAAATGTACGTAACTGATAAGAGCGGAATATCTATTGTTCCAAACACGAATTCCGGCGAGTATGGAACAATGGAGGATGCTACGGCTACCATCACGATTCATAACAACGGCCCGGCAACCAAAGGCGCCTTAACGGTGAGCATAGTGGATTCTGACGGGGTTAGTGTAAGTTTGCTCGATTCATCTGTGATCGCAGCAGATTTCGGGTCCTCAACCTACACTTACAGTTGGAATACAGGCACTACCTTTTCCGGAACATATGCGATTTACGCTAGTTTTGAGGCTATAGATGGAACAATTACAGAAGAAAGTACCAAGTTTGTAATATTGCCTGACATTGTCATTGATACCAATATAACTATTGAAAAAGGAAAGTATAATCCTAATGAGGAAGTTTCTTTAACTGTTAATATTAATAACCTGAGTAGTATGTATATCATACCAGAAATGACAATTAAAACAGCCTTTAGAGACGCTCAAAACAATAACCTGTACAATCGACAATTCTCCATGCAAAATGTCTTGCCAAGTTCTACAAACGACCTTAGCTGCGTGTGGAACACCTCGCTAAACGCCCCTGGTGAATACAGCATAGTCGTTGAGGCATATGTAGGTGACAAAATCGTTTCTACCAGCTTAGCGACTTTTGAAATATATCCGGTTTCAATCGTCACCGGTTCGGTTGTTGTTGACCCGCCTGCTGTCGGTGTCGGCAATAGCATCAATGCCCAATTCTCCGTCAGAAATGCTGGAAATGTCATAACAAGCGGTACATTGAAGGCCAGTGTAATAGACCCTGATAGCCAAATGATTATAACCTCATCTGAACGATCGGTTAATCTCCCGTCGAATGGATCACAGTCCGGTATCTTTGGTTTCGCAACGGCAGGATTACAGGTAAAAGGATACCTGCTCAGCCTCCAGTATGTTTCCCAAGGAACACAGAAGAATCTAGCCAGTTCCGCGTTTACTGTGAGAGACGTCACCCCGCCGACGGTTACCATTGTTTCCCCTGTGTCGGGAACGACCAATAATGAGACGATTATCTTCGCGGCCATTGCTTTTGACGATGCCTCGGGTGTGGACACGGTTGAATATCAGCTGGATGGCGGCACTTGGCGACTCCTTCCCCTTGTTGATCCCGTGAGTGGCAGATATGCCACGGCGTGGAACCCTTCGAACTCGGATAACGGTGCACATATCGTGAGCTTTAGGGCAACGGACAAGTCAAAGAATACTAGTGTACCCGTTTCTGTCTCGATTACATTCGACACGCAGCCACCGGTGCTGCATATCTCCAGCCTGAGCGACAGTGCATCAACCAACGACACCGTACTCAACATAACGGGAATCGTGACGGACAATACGGGCGTTCAGTCAGTCACAGTCAACGGCACGGCGGTAGCGTCGGACAGTGATGGGAGCTTCAGCTATGCAGTGCCTCTCAAGAATGACATCAATACAATTACTACGGTAGCCACCGATTTGGCAGAGAACCGTGCCACTGACACCCGGACGATCACTCTCGATCGAACAGCCCCTGTTCTGACCATTGACATACCGGCAGACAACAGCAAGGCCGGCACGGCGCTTCTCACTGTTACGGGGAGCGTTGACGCAACTTCAACAGTAGTCGTAAAACTCGGCGAGAATATTCAGACTGCCAGCATGAACGGGAACACTTATACGGCCATGGCGAGCCTTGAATCCGGCTACAACACTATCGAGGTAACAGCTACTGACCTGGCAGGGAAAGCCAGCACTCAGAAGAGGACTGTAGTCTACGATAATCAGAAGCCGTCACTGGCCGTTACCGTTCCGAACCAGGATATAGAGACTAATAAGAGTAGCTTCACCGTCAAAGGGACCGCGTTGGATCCTTATACCTCTGTAGTGGTCAGTGTTATCATGGACGGCCAAGCCTTCACGCCCCCGGTAGTAAATGGGGCATTCGAGCAGGTGGTTACCTTCACGGAAGAGAAGAGCTACGCTATCATCGTCACGGCGACGAACGAGGTGGGAACTGCGACCAGCGTGCAACGGAACATCATTTACACGCCTCCGACGCTCACCATCAACTCCGTAACCAGTCCGACCGATCAGGGGAGCCAGACCATCTCCGGGACGATGCTGGCAGGAGCGACGGTTGCTGTCAGTTGCCACACTGCAACCGTAGGGGATGTCAGCTACCCCACCGCCACGACATGGAGAGTAGATATTATAGGTTTTACGGCAGGTGGCAATACAATAACGGTTACAACCTCCGAGCCAGCAGGCAATACTGCTTCAGCAGACATCGTTTACTCGCCGATACTGCCTGAAACTGTGTTCACGTTCGCAGTATTCGGCAATAAGAGAGTAACCATGTCGGGGGGAAGTTATACGGACAGCTACCTCAGCTACCCCCCGAGCATCACGAAGGGCCAGTACCAAAACGGCAGCGTCGGGACGAATTCGCTGCAGTCCTGCAGCATCCAGCTGAGTGGCGGGGGTACCAAGATATTTGGCAGAGCAAGGGTGGGAACCGGGGGTAACCCAGCGACAGGGATCTGTGCAAGTGGCGGATCGTTGGTTTACAACAACGATATAGGGGTATTGGCAGCACTAAAGGATATGGCGCCAAAGACGGACCCCGGTGGTGGAACATCCATGGGCGCATTGAGCTTGTCAGGTATCACAAGAACGCTAACGGACGGAGACTACCGCTACAGCTCGATGTCTTTGAGCGGCGGAGCCACCTTGACGCTTTCGGGTCTGATAACACTGCATGTTGACGGCAATCTGACCCTTTCCGGAGGATCGAAGATAGTTGTCACCACCGGCCCTGTGACGATCTACGCAAATGGTCAAAAAATAGATATTAGTGGAGGCTCCTTACTCAACAATACCCAGAATCCCAAGACGCTCACTATTTACGGAACGGTGGGATTGACGACGGCAAATCTTTCCGGAAGGGGCACACAGCACTTCCTGGTATACGCGCCAAAAGCAGCCATTACCCTTTCGGGTGGCCAGAACACCTTCGGCTCGGTAATAGGAAACACGGTGAATTTATCGGGAGGCTCTTCGGTTCATTTCGATCAAAGTTTGACGTACTAGGCTGTTCACAAGAATCATCAAAAAGATACCCACGGCTATGAAAGTCAAGGTCTACCATAATGGTTATGATGTTTTTATTGCCTGGAACCTGCCGGATTCATCTCCCGTTGTCTGAGCTTCACATTGATGCGGCGGCTCAAGCGGTATGATCGGGTTACTACGGCGGATAGGACGAGGAGGCTGCACCAAGAGGATTTCTGCCAGGCGCTTGGGTCCTCCCGAGTACAAGTATGAATCCGAGGGAGGGGCGTCGCTGGCGGCATGCTTCGAGCTGCTGCGCAATGCCAGCGCCAGGTCTGGCAAGGATGTCGTGTCGCTTCTGAACTGGGTGATCTTCAACTATCTGATCGGCAACTCCGATGCGCACGGCAAGAACCTCTCCCTGTTGCTCTTGCCGGAAGGGCCTATGCTGGCACCCTTCTATGATCTCCTCTCCACAAGGATCTATGCCCATTACGGCCTTGCGGAAGGACTGGCCATGAAAATCGGCGACGAGAACGATCCAAGCGCGCTCCAGAAGAAGCATTGGGAACTGTTTGCCGAGGAGGTCGGCATCAAACCACGGCTGGTGCTGACCCGTGTCATCGATCTCGCGCAGAAGATCCAGACTGCCCGTTTGCAACTCTTCAAAGGCGCCTTTGCTCTCTACAATTGCGATACCCTTTACCGTCTGATTGAATTCATGGGGGAGCAGGCAGAGAAAACCCTGCGAAGGTTATCGTAGAGGTCATATGGGGTAGAAGTATTCGTAAAATCAACAAGTTGCTAAATTACTAGGGATTTTGAGAATTCCGGAAAGACCCATAAAAAGTACTATACCCACCTTTGAACCTTAAGCTTTCGATTTTTATATTCCGCCCTACCAAGCATATAACATACGATACCTTATAGAAGCAATTTAACGTAATTGTGTCAAAACAACGACACACTCTATGGCTAAAAGGCATCTTTCTAAAAAGACCCAGTTAAGGCAATTGTTCTGCGATGATTAGTTAACTTGCGGAATTATCTGCGGTTATGGTTATCTTGTGAGATTGGCATTTATAATGCTTATTATAAGTTTGAATTCGAAATTTGCATTCATAATATCCACCGAAGAGGCAAAACCTGGGTAACCAGGTGACGCAAAGCTACCTGTCCAAGTAATCGGATCGAGGGGCCATCGAAGTGGCTGAGGAGTAGAGAGCCTACTGTTCGCCAGTAGGCTTTTTTATGCAATTACATGATTAAAAAGGACAGGTATGCAAATGATAAATCCAGATAAGGGCTGTGAATTGATGATAGTAGATGATTCGCCATTTATGAGGATTGTATTGCGTACAATTCTGGAGCTTATAGGATATAAAGTGATTGATGAAGCTCAGAATGGTTATGAGGCTGTAGAAAAATACAATAAGTTAAAGCCTGATGTAACTATTATGGATGTTGCCATGCCAAAGAAAAATGGTGTGGAAGCAACAGCTGAAATACTAACTATCGATGAAAAAGCAAAAGTGGTGATGTGTAGTAGCATGGTAGAAGAAGCACTTGTTGATACTGCATTAAATATAGGCGCTAAAGGGGTTATTTATAAACCATATAAAACAGACCAAATAAAAGATGTTATTGACAAGGTAATGCAGACATAAATAGCATAATGAGGTCTATTGTGAATTTAAATATATTGCATGACGAGCAACCTGAACCCAGATTCAAGGTCAGGCTTGCTATCTTTAGTGGTTCAGATCAAACAAGGCTAATAACAAATTATGCAGTAAATATGAATAATGGTGGAGTGTTTATTGAAACATCAAAAATACTTCCCGTTGACACCTTGCTCTTTGTTCAATTCATGCTACCGAACAAACACAGGCCTATTTCATGTCAAGCTAGAGTCGCATGGGCAAACGAACCGAATTCTATAAGAAAGGATTCCCTTCCTCCAGGTATGGGACTCCAGTTTCTCAATCTTTCGCTTGAAGATATTCATATCATAAGAGACTTCTTGGAATTCGGTGATTTGATCCCTACGTGGTAAACAAAATACTTTCCTGCGGTTTGCACTATGACTTCACCTCAATCGGTATGGTATATAACAATTATAACCTAGAAAGGTTGTAACATGCTTGACATAACAATATATTCAACAAAATTGTTTAAAATTGATCAAGTATACAACAACAATTTGATAAACGATGCAATTGCTTATAGGTTACACCATATATGTTTAAAAACCTATAACATGAGTGATATTAAAATAAACATTGTTCCCTCAAGAAATACCATTAACAAAAGCTTGGTTGAACTGGCTATTAGTAATGCTAGTGCAAAGATAACCGAACGACATAATAAGCGTATTAAACCATTGTTAAGGGCTGAAATGTATGACGCAATAGACACAATAATTGTTAAAACATTCCACCGATATGACACAAGATAGAACAGGCTAGTGGAATATCTCATGTGAAAGGAGAACTACAATGGCTTGGTTCAAATGCAACAACTTTGTCTTCTTTCTGGTCCATCATAAGTGCTGTTTTGCTTACGCCTTAACTCTACCCATCCCATAGAACTTTTGAGGGCCACAATTTCTTGTGAGCGATTTCGTTGTCTAATGGTGGATAGCCTCACTTTGCCGACAGAGCCATCGGAGAACATTACCCCTACGATCATAACCGAATCTCTTCTGCCTCAAAGTCTGGGATCTCATAAATATCATCGGGATACAGGTACTTAGGCACCTTGGCCATGCCATATGTCTTGGCAATCCAGTGTAAAGCACATTCTGTAAAGAGTTCTCCTTCGCAGTACTGCTTTCTCAGGTATTCTGTAGTATGGGGCTTATCAGGTACAAGATGATTGTAGAAAAAGCAAGGGCCACTTACATCGCAGGAAGCCATATCTACCCCCTTCCTTATCTGTGGCATGCATGCCTTAAGAAGAGAATCGATTGAAGGCGTGGAGCACGAACTGAGTATTGAAGCGCTTGTATCAAGAGAACGGAATGATTACCCTTCTTTCACGCCCATGATAGTTGTCAGGGTTCTCTTTACGTCTTACTTCAACCCACCCTTCAGAGCATTTATACGCCACAATCCTGCCTAATTGGATCATTCCACGAAGAATAGGCGATCTAACCGTACCCGATGACCCGTCAGGATATATCACCTTAATAAACATGTTCATTGCTCCTGATCGTGGAACTACCGTCAAAGGCAGCAAGACTGATTAGTTAATTATTATAGATATTTATCTTGTGGCAAGCGCAATTAAGCCCCAACTGGTTTTGAAGATATCACCACTTTTTGAACAGTCAAGTGAATCTCGATAAATCACGACGTTCGTCTATCCCGATCACATAAAAGGAGGTAATACTATGAGAATCCTTATTCGGACCAGAGGAAGCCCGTAACTCGGTAACATGCTCAAAATGCAGGTAGGGCAAAGGAAGATATTTACTTCGGGCGATACGTGTCTGAAGTGTGTGGTAATCTGAAGTGAGGTAAAGGAGCAGTGCTGGTGATTAAGGCTTTCAAAGGCTCATATTCTTAAGCTGCTCTTTTTATACGGAAGTTGTCTGCCGGCCCACAAAATTTACATTTGAGGCAGCAGATTTGTTTTGCAAGCTTAAGAATAGTGGCCTGAGGAGCCATTAACACGCTAATAGTCTTGCCTTTCAACGTAGTGAGAATAAGCTTTATTGCATCAATATTCCCACAGTTGGGACAGCCAAATCCTTTTTTCATTTCCATCTCCTCCTTTCTTGCTCACTTTGTTGTTCTCATTTCTACACCTTCTTTCCGATTTTAATATTACATCTTTAGCCTCAAAAAAATCAAGTTATTCAATAAAAACAAGATGTTAATTAATTAGTCAGTTCAAAGGAGATAGTGCTATGACTATTCAGCGACGAGGGGGCAAAGTTCATTACCGAAGCCAGCCCCGTTTGAGCCGGAGCGGGGCTGGCCATGTGGGGGAGGTAATGATTATTTCAGAGATGGAAGCGGTGTCATATGCGAGTTGGGAGGAAGTATCGGATACTCGATTTTGGGCTGCTTCCCAGTCAGGGTAAGCAGGAAGTAGGTAATCGCCTCTGCTTCATCTTTCTTCAAGTGTATGCCGAGTTGCGCCGATCCCATGACCGCCACGGCATCCTGCAATTTCCAGACTTTCCCCGAATGGAAATAGGGCGGTGTCAGTGCCACGTTCCGCAAGCCAGGGACTTTGAACACATACTTGTCTTTCTCTGTGTTGGTCACCTTGAAGCGTCCCAGGTCTTCGGGAGGCAGTAGCGAGGATTCGGGCTTTTCAACAACACCAAACGGGTAATAACCGTTGCCGCCCAGATTGATCCCATTGTGACAACCGGCGCAGCCCTTGCTCATGAAGAGTTCCAAGCCCGTCATTTCCAAGGGATCGAGTGCCTTGAATTTTCCCTTGAAAAAAAGGTCAAACCGGGAGTCAGGAGTCAGAAGGGTCGCTTCAAATGCCTCAATGGCAGTTGCCATGTTGTCGAAGGTAACCGGGTCGCTCTCCCCGGGAAACGCCTTTTTGAAGAGCTTCACGTATTCCGGCATGCTCTTCAGGGTTTCAACCACACGGGCAGGAGTATTGTTCATCTCTACCGAGGCCTGTACCGGCCCCTTTGCCTGCTCGGCCAGGTCCTTGGCCCGCCCGTCCCAGAACTGGGCCGAATTGAATACCGCGTTGAAGACCGTCGGGGCGTTTCGTGGTCCTTTCTGCCAGCCGTGGCCGACTGAGGTCTCTTCCATGTCAGCCCCGCCAAGTCCGATGTTGTGGCACGTGTTGCAGCTGAGGAGGTAGGAGGATGACAGGCGCGGCTCGAAGTACAGCATTTTGCCGAGCTGGATTTTCTCTTTGATTGCCCGTCGTTGCTTCTCAAGCAGCGGTTTGTCGGGAATCGGCTTGAAGAGCTTTCTCGCTTTTCCCAAGGTGCTCTGCTCTGCGCTGACAACGGTAACGGCACATAGGAGCATAATGAGCATGATGGATATCTTCCGCAGCATATCGACACCTCCTGGTTAGTGTTTCCTAATCACATAGAGTTTACCTCTGTAGAACCATGACGCAACCTTCGGCATTGTGATACCCAACGAGAAATGATCGGGAGGGCGGACATTGGTGCAAACTAGCCAACGCGGCGCCGGCTTTCCCGCGCTTCAGGACCGGACTTGCCCCGACAGGTGCACGGGCTTGAGTAAGCAGGTCAAGTGCGGCCAAGAGCTGCTTGTCGCTGCTGTCCCTTAATTGCGCTGCAGACATGGCCGCTGCTTCCTCCGGAAAGAGAGGCTGGACGCCGGTTGGCAGAGAAACGACCAGATCGGGGGTTATTCCCTTATGCCAGATGACATGTCCATCGGGGGTCAGCCACTCTTTAACCGCCAGCAACAGCTCCGAGCCGTCCGACAGGGGAAACGAAGTCAGGATGGTGCCGGTGCCGAAGGTCTTCTCTCCCACCACTTTGGCCCTTTTGGCGTCCTGGATGGCCCCGGTCACTATTTCGGAGGCGCTTGCCGTTCCGCCGTTCACGAGAACCACCAAGGGAACGGTCGTGGCTTCGCCTCCGGGCTTCACCGGTACATGGGAGATCTCTCCCTTGGCATTTCTTTCCAGCAAAATAGTACCTTTTGCCAGGAACTGGCTCGCACACCCTGTTGCCTCATCAAACAAGCCTCCGGGATCGTCGCGCAGATCGAGGATGATCCCTTTTATTCCGTGACGTGTGATCTCATGCAACGCCGTGCGTAGTTCTCCGGTTACATCCTTGCTAAAGCTGGCAATGCGGAGCTGTGCGATATCGGTGCCGGGGAGACGCTGCCAGCGGACATTGTTGACGGTTATCGAAGCCCTGGTCACGGTGACGACCCGGGTTTCACTGGTATGCGGGTTCAGAACCATTAACGTGACCCGCGTTCCCTCGGGCCCGGATATCCGCTTTACCACCTGGATCAGCGGAAGGTTGGTCAAGTCCTTTCCGTCTGCCTTGAGGATGATCTCTCCCGTGTGCAGCCCCGCTTTCTGGGCAGGCGACCCGTCCATGGGGGCGACGATAACTATGTAGCCATTCCTGCTCTTGATTTCTACGCCTATCCCCTTGTATCTGCCTTCGGTAAACTTCTGCTCTTCCTTTACCATTTCCGGGCTCAGGAAAACGCTGTGGCCGGTGTCTCCCAGCGCATCCACCATTCCGCCGATGGCGCCGTAGGTGAGGGATCCGGATTTCAGGGCGGATCGATCGACGTAAAACCGCTGGATGGTATTCCAGGCCTCTGCCATCAGGGCGAAATTGGTTTCCGCTTCTGGGGGGATCTTGCTGGACGGGACATAGGTGCTGAGGCACTGATGACCTGCGGCGAGAACCAGCAGTGCCACCACAAGAAGGCCCACAGCCCACAGGAATTGTTTCCGGCTTTTCAAGGCCAAGTTTCAGGTCTCCCATGGTGAATTCGCAGAACCACTTCATACTTCCATCATATGAGTTCAAAGACGATGAAAATACAGTTCAGGACCATGAGGCAAGCGCGAAGAAGACTTCTTCGGCTATCGGGAGGCGCCTCTCCCGCGTGATGTCTTTTGGGCTGGGCCTCGGTTTACGGCTGTATTGACCTGCTGTTACCAAATAGAGCACAAAAAAGGACGATTGCAAGCAGGTAAAAAGGTGCCTCGTTGTCCTCCACACCTAACATTTCGGTTCGCCAAGCCGTGGTTGACCCGAGCGTCTCCTACGGTACACTCATTGTGAACCCCTTCAGGCACGGAGACAGTATGCAGACCAGCTTGTTTCGCGCTCTCTTCCTGGCATGTGCCATCTTCATGTCGCTTTTACCACCGGCAGCGGCCGCAGACATCAGTCGTGGCACCCTGCCGAACGGCCTCAGGGTGATCGTCGTCCGCAATACCCTGGCACCGGCCGTCGCGGTCCAGCTCAACTACCTCGTCGGCTCCGTGGAGGCCCCACCCGGCTTTCCCGGCATGGCGCACGCCCAGGAGCACATGATGTTCCGCGGCAGCCCGGGGCTTTCGGCCGACCAGCTTTCCACGATCATCGCCGCCGCCGGGGGTGACTTCAACGCCGACACCCAGCAGGTGGTGACCCAGTATCTGGCCACGGTCGCGGTCAAAGACCTCGAACCGGCACTTCGCGTCGAGGCGCTCCGCATGCAGGGAATCATCGACAGCCGGAAAGCGTGGGAGGAGGAGCGTGGAGCCATCGAGCAGGAGGTCGCGCAGGACCTCTCGAACCCGGAGTACCTGCTGAGCGTCCGGCTTCTGGAAAACCTTTTCGACGGGACCCCCTACGAGCATGATGCCCTCGGCACCCGCACCTCTTTTGACAAGACGACCGCGGCCATGCTCCAGAAGTTTCACCGCGACTGGTACGCGCCCAACAACGCCGTCCTCATCATCGTGGGCGATGTCGACCCGGCACATACTCTGACAATGGTACGTCGGATATTCGGAACGATTCCAGCACGTCATCTGCCCCCGCGGCCTACCGTTGCACTGCAGCCGCTCAAGGCGGCCTTTTTCGAGCTCGAATCGAACCTTCCCTACGGCCTCGCCGTCGTTGCCTACCGGCTCCCCGGCTATGAGAATCCCGACTATGCGGCGGGACAGATACTGGGAGATGTCCTGGAGAGCCAGCGGGGCAATCTCTATAACCTGGTTACCGAGGGAAAAGCCCTTGCCATCGGATTCGAGGGGATGATGCTGCCGAAGGGGGGAGCCGGTTTTACCACGGCAGCGTTCCCCCAGGGAGACGACGGCAAACGGCTCATCGCCATAATGAAGGAGATCGTTGCCGGATATGTGAAGAACGGCATTCCGCCCGAGCTGGTGGACGCGGCGAAACGGCACGAGGTCGCCGATGCCGAGTACGAGAAGAACTCCATCGCCGGGCAGGCATTCATGTGGTCACAGGCGGTTGCCATCGAGGGACGAACCTGTCCCGACGACGACATAGCAGCCATCCGGCGTGTCACCGTCGAGGATGTCAACCGGGTTGCCCGTATGTACCTCGTGAACGACACGGCGATTACCGCCCTTCTCATTCCGCGGCCGTCGGGAAAACCGGTCGAGGCAAAGGGGTTCAGCCGGGGCAATGAGTCGTTCGTCTCGAAGAACGTCAAGCCGGTCAAGCTTCCGGCATGGGCCGCCAACCTCACTACGGCCCTGCCGGCCCTGGCCACCGGGAAGAAGCCGGCCGACTTCCGGCTCGCCAACGGCCTGCGCCTCATCATTTTGCCAACAGCCACAAACGGCACCGTGGGGGTCTACGGCCGGGTCAAGAACAACCCTTTCCTGGAAACACCCCGGGGGAAAGAAGGGGTCGATAGCGTACTTGACGGGCTCTTCTCCTACGGGACCACCTCCCTCGACCGGCTCGCCTTCCAGAGGGCGCTCGACGACATTGCCGCCGACGAGACGGCCGGGGCGAGCTTTTCACTGAACGTCCTGAAGGAGCATTTTGCGCAGGGAGTCCACCTCCTCGCCGACAACCTTCTCCGTCCGGCTCTCCCCCCGGAGGCGTTCAAGGTCGTCCGGACGGAAACCGCCGCCGCCCTGGCCGGAAAGCTGGAAAGCCCGGGCTGGCTCGCGGGACGCGCACTGGACAAGGGGCTCTATCCCAGGGATGATCCTGCATTGCGCCATGCCACCCCCGAGACGGTCGCCGCCCTTACCCTTGACGACGTCAGAAACTACCACCGGACCGTGTTCCGGCCGGACCTCACGACCATTGTCGTCATCGGTGCGGTGGCCCCGGCGCAGGCCAAAGAGGTAATAGAGAAGGAGTTCGGCGCCTGGCGGGCCGAAGGTCCCCGGCCGGCAACCGATCTCCCGCCGGTTCCCCTCAACGGGCCGTCTGCCGTGAGCGTGCCGGACAAGAGCCGGGTGCAGGACGAGGTGACGCTGGCCGAGACCATAGGGCTCACCAGGGAAAACCCCGATTATTACCCGCTGCAGGTCGGCCTCCACGTCCTGTCGGGGGGCTTCTATGCGACGAGGCTCTACCGCGACCTGCGGGAGCGGGCCGGGCTGGTCTACACCGTCGAGGCGTTCCTCCATGCCGGCAAGACCCGTTCGCTGTTCGGGGTCTTCTACGGCTGCGACCCGAACAACGTCACGAAAGCCCGCGACCTGGTCGAGCGCAACCTCTACCGAATGCAGCGTGAGCCGGTTTCCGCCCATGAGCTGCGCCAGGCCAAGACGCTCCTTCTGCGCCAGATGCTCTTGGACAGGACGAGCGCCGGCAGCATCGCGGCGGAGTTCCTCGACCTGGTCCTGCACGACCTCCCCCTGGACGAGCCGGCACAGGCTGCCGAGCGCTACCGTACGACCACCGCCGCCCAGGTCCGAAAGGCGTTCGCCCGCTGGATACGGCCGAGCGCTTTCGTTCAGGTCACCCGTGGTCCCTCTCAGCCATGATGTCTCAGCTGTCGGGCATGTTGCAGCGAGCGGATGTGCAGGTACACTTTGTTAAGGTATTTTCACTGTATTGATGGCAGCGGTTCTGCAGACGGTCATGAAGCGAGCGGTGCCCGAGATAATCAAGCTGATCGAACAGAGCTGACGTTCATCATTCCTGGATAAAGGACGGCACTATGCAAAAAACGCCTCTTACCCTTGCAGTTGTGCTGACGGTCGCCCTGTCATTGACAGCGACGGGTATTTCCGTGTACCAGTTTCGCTATCTCCACGCGGGGCAAGGGCTTTACCGGAGCCTGCCCCCGCAGGAGGAGACCGTGATCGACCGAACGACCGTCGATGCGCTGCGTCACATCGTGCAGGCCCGCGCGGACATCCATGGGAACGAGCCCGAGAGAGCCAGGTATGACGTGGCTGAGGCGGCACGGATCGCGGGAACGATTCGCGACGACCTTTCATCGGCTACGGTGAGAAACAGGATAGGGATTGCCCGAAAGCATCTGGAATTCGAGCCCGCGGAACAGGTGCTGCGTGATCTGCCGGCCATTTATGCCGCGCTTGATGAGACGGAAGACTACCTTCCGACTGACAGGGCCAGGCAACGCCTGGACGCGGCCAGGGCATACCTGGAAAAAAATGACAAAGGTGGTGCCGGACGGGAACTGGCACTGGCCGACAAGAGTCTGGTGACCGTCGAGGTGGAACTACCCCTTCTCGACGCGGAGAAATACATCGATGAAGCACGAAGGGATCTGGCCGGCGGGAACGTGGCAAAGGCAGACGCTGCGCTGAAGCTTGCCGAGCAGAAGACGCAGGCGATCTCGATAATAGTGAAATCTCCGCTGCATCGTGCGAAGAGGAGCTTCTGGCTTGCCGTCAAACGGTATTCCGCAGGGAATACCGCCGATGCCCGGATGTACGTCGAGCAGGCGAAGACGTACCTGGAGCAGGCCTCAAAACTGGGTGATGCGAAGGGACGGGAAGAGGCGGGGCAACTCCTCAAGGACGTGGCGGAGCTTGAGAGAAAGATCGACGCCGGGGGAAAAGCAGGAGGAACAGCGCTCCTTTCCGCCTGGGAACGGAGCAAGGCATTGGCCGAGCGTGAGGCAGACTACCTTGCTGCCGGCTGGTCGGAAGAGGAGACCATCCAACCGCGCGAGTACCTGTTGATCGAGGCAAAACTGCATGTGGCCTGTGCCGAGAGCTACCAAGTGACTGCGGGGGAGCCGGCTCGGGCGGTCAAAGAACTTGACCGGGCGGAAACGTATCTGGAGAAAGCCTCGAAGAGCGGGCTTACAGGAGTTGCCGTGCAGCAGAAGATTGTGACGACAGAGAAGAAACTGGCGCAGCTCAAGCTACGTCCCGCGGACAGCGGTGCAGCGATCCGGGAATCGTATGATGCCATCATCGAAGATTTGGGCGAGATGATTCACCATGTGAAATCGAGTGATATGGTTCAGGAGATGGAAGAGAGCGGGTAAGCTGAACGAGCGGCGACAACGAAAGGGGAGCCCGATGTACGGTACACTACGAATTTGGGTCACGGCGTTCTCTCTTGTCTCAATAACGCTCGCATGTCTCGCCGGCTGCGTCGTCAATCCCGTAAGCTACAACGCTTCGCTGCCCGACATTCGGGGAGAATTGCTGGAATACGCCTCTTTCACCGACCAGGTTGCGGGCATTGCCGTGTCCCGGGAAGGGCGGATCTTCGTCTCCTTCCCCCGCTGGGACGGGAAGATTACCTATGCCGTGGCCGAAGTCCTGGCTGACGGTTCTCTCCGCCCCTACCCGGACAAGGAGTGGAATAGCTGGGGGAACGCGGAAGAGAGCCGACCCGACACCCATTTCATCGCCGCGCAGGGTATGTTCGTGGACGGAGAAAACATCCTTTGGGTCCTCGATTCACCCTCGGCCTACTGCAAGGGGAGATTCCCCAATAGGGCGAAACTCGTCGGGATTGATCTCGGCACCGACCGGGTATGGAAGGTGATCGCCTTCGACAACACCACCGTGCTGCCTGAAAGCTTCTTGCGCAACGTCTGCGTCGACCAGTGGCAGAGCTATGCCTACATAAGCGACACAGGCACCGGCGCCCTGATCGTCACCGACCTCGACAACGGGCTGAGCTGGCGGAAGCTGGCCGATGACCCCTCAACCAAGGCCGAACCGGGTATGGTGCTCAGCGTTCACGGGAAGGAGTTGCGGGATGAAACGGGGAAACCGGTGCAACTCCACGTGGACGGCATCGCCTTGGACCCCGATAGCATGTTCCTTTACTACCATGCGCTCACGGCGCGAACACTGTACCGGGTCCGGACTAGCTATTTGAACGATCCCATGATCACCGGCAAAAATCTGGGCGAACACGTGGAGCGCCTGGCGGATACCGGCGCCGCCGACGGGATCGCCATGGATAGTGACTACAACCTCCACCTGACCGCTCCCGAAGAGAATGCGGTCAAGCGCTATCGAGTATCTGACGGTGGGGTGGCGACACTGGCCCGGGACGACAGATTGCTATGGCCGGACAGCGTAAGTACCGCTCCCACTGACGTTCTTTACTTTACGACGTCCCAGTTCGACCGGCTTCCCTGCCTCAATGATGGCAAGGATCTGCGGACGCCGCCGTATAAGATCTTCAGGGTTCGCAAAACGGTAATGCCCGGTTCCTGAGCGTAGCACAGACATGCTCTGCAAAATCGTTCTCCCGAGATAATCGGACCGGGAGATGTACCCAGCAACATAGAGGAGGTGCCATATGCGGTCGATGTTCGCAAAAATGCTGATCCTCATCGGCGTGGCTTCGTTACTGGCTTCCTGTGCAACGACGTCCCTGGTGGATACCTGGCGCAATCCTGGCATTCCCAGCGTGAGATTTCACAAGGTGCTGGTCGTGAGCATAACCAGGATCGAAGAAAAGCGGCGACTTTTTGAGGATGTCATCGCCAATGAACTCAGGGCAAGCGGCGTCGAGGCGGTGTCGAGTTATACTCTGCTACCCACTGACGGGAAGCCTGACCAAAAAGCGCTGTCAAAAGCGGTAAAGGAATCCGGGGCGGATGCGGTGCTCACAGTGCAGACCGTGAGGGTCGAGGAACAGATGTATGTCCAGTCCAGCTACCCCTACTACGATTACTGGTATCCGACAGGCCCGCCGTGGTACTACTACGGCGACTACGGCATGGTGCCTTTCTACGGGCCGCCGTACATTTCAACCTATGAGGTTGCATCGATACAGGTGAATCTTCTTGAGGCACGAACCGACAGCCTGATATGGGCCGCCAATTTGCAGACATCGGAGCCGGGGAAGGTCGTCACTGTCAGCAAGGACCTTGCACGGCTGGTTGCCCAGGCCCTCGCCAAGGCAGGCCTGATTTGAGCGACACACGCTGATCGGATGGCCCATCTGCGGCGATTGATCTTCAGTGCGGTTCTACGGGAGTGCCGGCATGAGTGGCAGTGAGCTGATGCGACCGAGGTGATAGCCAAGCTGCCGGGGCAGGCGGTTGTCATGAAAAGACTGCGAAACATAGTCAGCGCGTTTGTGATTGTTTTGCAGATCGCCGGGTGCGCGGTGTATCATCCGAAGCCGTTCTCGCCTGAGGAAAAAGCTGCCGGCTTCGAAAAGCGCACTCTTGACGACCCGGCCCTCAGGAAATTCCTCGAAGGGCACCTGGGCCGGGAAATCACCACCTGGCCGCCCCAATCATGGGATTTCACCCTCCTTTCGCTGGCGGCCCTCTATTATCACCCGGATCTGGCCGTGGCCAGGGCCGGGGAAAAAGGCGCCAAGGCTGCCGTGATCACGGCAGGTGCCCGTCCCAATCCATCCCTGAGCGTCACCCCCCAGTTCTCCGCCAATCCCCCTTCCGACGTATCCCCCTGGTTCCTGATTGCCGCTCTCGATATCCCCATTGAAACGGCCGGCAAAAGGGGATACCGGCTGAACCGGGCCAGGTACCTCGCCCGGGCTGCCAGTTTCGAGACGGTCGCCACCGCCTGGCGGGTGAGGGGCCATGTGCGCAAGGCGATGCTCGGCCTCTCCCTGGCGCGGCAGGAGGCAACCCTGCGCGGGCAGGAGACAGAGGAACTGGCGGAACTTGTCTCGATGGTTCGGCAGCGTGCGGCTGCGGGCGAAGTGGCCGCCAGTGAGGTGCTCGCCGCGCAGGTGCTCCTCGACCGTGCAGAACTGCAGCTTCGCGGCGTGCAGAAACGGGAAGGGGAGGCTCGGGTGCAGGTTGCCTCTGCCATCGGTCTGCCGGTCGGCGCCTTCAATAAAGTAGCCGTCTCCACGGAGACGGTGGAAGAGCTCCCTTCTCCCGCATCGTTCTCCGTGCCCGACCTGCGCCGCCGGGCGCTTCTGAGCCGGCCCGACATACTGGCCGCCCTTGCCGTGTACGAGGCTGCCGAATCCTCGCTGCAGCTGGAGATAGCCAGACAGTATCCGGATATTAACCTGCTTCCCGGCTATACGTGGGACCAGGGGCAAAACGAATGGGCCTTCGGCGTTGCGCTTACCCTGCCCATTCTGAACCGGAATGAAGGCCCGATTGCCGAGGCGGAGGCACGGCGGGCTCAGGCCGAAGCCGCCTTTGTCACCCTCCAGGGAAGGATCATCGGCGACATCGACCGGGCAGCCGCTTCGTTTGAGGCAGCCACGCAGAAGCTGGCCGCTGCGGAGAGCCTGCTTACGACGCAGAAGAGCCACTATCAGTCGGCACAGGCCATGTACGACGCCGGCGAGGTGGATCGCGTGGTCCTGATCAGTGCCCGGCTCGACTATGTCGGGTCCGGTCTTTCCCGCGTGAGCGCCTTGAGTGACGCGCAGGAAGCCTTGGGCGCACTGGAAGAAGCCCTCTATTACCCGCTTACCCCGGAGACGCCTTCAGCACCGCATGCTCCGATGGTTCTGGAAAACCGGGAGGAGGGACGATGAACGTACGCGGGAAGACAGTCGCCATAGCCGTTCTCCTGGCAGCCCTCGTCGCGCTCCTGATCTGGGCATTTGTGGCAAGGCACGGGGAGTCCGGCAGGGAAGAGGAACGGGAACGTGCCGGCGCTCCGCCTGGCGTGGTCCGGGCTCCGACGAGCGGCAATCTCGTCGTCCTGCGGAAAGGAGCGGCGGCGCAGAGCGGCATTCGGGCAGAACCACTCGCAGAGATCGTCCGGTCCGGGGAATTGATGGCCTACGGAACGGTGGTGGACATGGGGGAGCTTCTCCTGTGGCTGAACGATTACGCCAAGGCATCGGGAGAACTGGAAAAAAGGCGCGCCCAGCTTGCGGTCTCCCGTAACGAATACCTTCGCCTGAAAGAGCTGCACGACAACAATCATAACGTCTCCGACAAGGTGCTGCAAAGCGCCGAAGGGAAACTGCGCTCCGACGAGGCCGAAGTCCGGACTGCCGAGCGGTCGTATCGCAATCTTCACTGGACCGCCCGGGAGCGCTGGGGCGGTGTTATCGCAGGCTGGCTCATGGAGGGAAATCCGGTCCTGGAGAGGCTGGTCAGGCAGGAGGTGGCGCTCGTCCTGCTTACCGTTCCCGCTGCCGCCCCGATCCCTTCCCCGCCACGCTCGATCCAGGTAAAGGGAATGGTGGGCAGGCCGGTGAATGCGCGGCTCGTCTCCCGATCGCCCCGGATGCAGCGGGATATTCAGGGTGCAAGTTACTATTACCTCGCTTCTCCCTCGGCCGGTACGCTTCTCCCCGGCATGAACGTCGTCGCGACCATCTCCGTCGGAGTGACAGCGAAAGGGGTTTTCGCCCCAGCGGCGGCAGTGGTCTGGTGGCGGGGAAGGGCATGGGGCTATCTGCAGCGGAACGGGGAAGAGTATGAGCGTATCGAGATCCCGACCGGGCATCCCGTCCAGGGTGGCTGGTTCGTCGCCGGCGGCTTGTCCGGCGCCGGCAGGGTTGTTGTGACCGGCGCTCAGCTCCTCCTGTCGGAAGAGCTCCGTTCCCGCATCCGGATCGAGGAGTAGGCGATGGGCCCCCTCGGCAGGATCATCGGGTTTTCTCTGCGCCGGCGCGGCATCGTCATCGCCCTGGCCTCCCTTTTTTGTCTGTACGGCCTCTATTCCCTCTCCCGGGCTAGCTACGACGTTTTCCCCGAATTCGCCCCGCCGCAGGTCGTCATCCAGACCGAAGCCCCCGGCCTTTCCCCGGAGCAGGTGGAGATGCTGGTCACGCAGCCCGTTGAGAACGCCGTGAACGGCGTACCGGGGGTCGAGTCCCTCCGCTCTGGCTCCATGCAGGGGATTTCCGTCATCACCGTGACGTTTCACGGGGGAAGCGACATCTATCGCGACCGTCAGGTGGTGGCGGAACGCCTGGCCCTCGTTGCCGGATCGCTCCCCGAGGGGGTCCGGCCTCCGGCGATGACCCCCCTGACATCATCCACCAGCATCGTGCTTGGCATGGGACTCACCTCCGGAAAACGGTCGCTGATGGAGCTGCGGACTGTTGCCGACTGGACCGTCAGGCAGCGCCTCCTCGCCGTTCCCGGCGTGGCGAAAGTGGCGGTATTCGGCGGTGAAACGCGGCAGGTGCAGATCCAGATCAACCCCGATGTTCTCATCAGGAACAATCTGGTCGTCGAAGACGTCCTGGCAGCGGCACGGCGGGCTACCGGCGTTCGCGGGGGAGGTTTCATCGACACCGCCAACCAGCGGATCGTGCTGCAGACCGGCGGACAGTCCCTCACCCCGGCCGAGCTGGGGCAGACCGTTGTCCTCCAACGTGCCGGCGCCGTCCTGAGACTCGAAGACGTGGCCCGGGTGACGTATGGTCCCGAACCGCCGTTCAGCGCCGCCGCTGTCATGGGAAAGGTCGGGGTCGTCCTGATGGTCTCCGCCCAGTACGGCGCCAACACCCTCCAGGTGGCCGAACGCCTCGACCGGGCGCTGGATGAGCTTCGCACGACACTCGAAGCCGAGGGGATCCGCCTGCACACGGATATATTCCGCCCGGCGAACTTTATCCGGACCGCAACGGGGAACGTGCGCTCCTCGCTTCTCATCGGTGCGGTACTGGTGGGGATCATCATTTTCCTGTTCCTGCGCAATTGGCGGGCGGCGGTCATTTCCTGTACTGCAATCCCCCTGTCACTGCTTGCGACCGTGACCGTTCTGGAACGAATGGGGCTGAGCCTGAATACGATGACCCTGGGCGGATTGGCCATTGCCATCGGCGAGGTGGTCGATGACGCCATCGTCGATGTGCAGAACATCACCAGGCGGCTCGAGGAAAACCGCTGCCGGGAGGTGCCGCTTCCCTCCTGGCGCATTGTCCTCGACGCTTCGCTCGAGGTGCGGAGCGCCGTGGTATACGCAACTTTTGCGGTGGTGCTGGTCTTTGTCCCGGTCGTCACAATGTCCGGTCTCGCCGGACGGATCTTTGCCCCGCTCGGTTTCGCCTATATCCTGGCGGTCCTGGCTTCGCTGTTCGTCGCCCTCACCCTGACACCGGCCCTCTGTCTCGTCATGCTCCCGCGCGGAGGCACGGGTGAAAAGGCCCCTCCGGTCGAGGCCCAACCGAAAACATGGTACGGTGCCGTTTTGACAGCGGCAATGAATCATCCGCGCACGGTGCTGGCGAGCGTGCTCCTGCTGACGGTCATCGGTGCGGCGGCCCTGCCGTTTTTCAGGGCTGACTTTCTTCCCGAGCTTCGGGAAGGACACTTTATCCTCCACATGTCGGCTGTCCCCGGGACGTCGCTGGCGGAATCAGTGCGCCTGGGAGAACGGGTGACCCGCGCACTCCTGCAGATCCCCGCTGTCCGCTCCGTTGCCCAGCGGGTGGGAAGGGCCGAACTGGGGGACGATATCCTGGGAACCCAGGACAGTGAGTTCGAGGTGGACCTGAAACCCCTGTCCGGCGAGGAGTCCGAACGTGCAGAAACGCGGATACGGGAGGCGATAGCGCCGTTTGCCGGAGTGAACTTTGCGCTCACCACCTTCCTGTCGGAGCGGGTGGAGGAGACGCTGTCCGGCTACGCGGCCCCGGTGGTGGTGAATATCTACGGGAACGACCTCGACCAATTGGATAAAACCGCGCAGGATGTAGCCCGCATTCTTGGGAAAGTCGACGGGGCGGCCGGAATAAAGATCCAGGCGCCCCAGGGAATGCCGCAACTCAACGTCAGGCTGGAAAAGAAGAGCTGACCCGATGGGGGATGACCGCCATACCGGTGCTCGATGCCATCCGCACCGCCTACCAGGGGGATACGGTCGGCCAGGTCCACGAGGGCGACAGAAATTTCGCCGTTTCGGTAATCCTGGACCCGCAGAGCCGGACATCCGTAAGCAACATCGGCACCTTGCCCCTGCGCAGTCCGGGCGGGAGCTACGTGCAGCTGCGCCAACTCGCCACCATTCAGGGAGCGGCAGGCCGCTACGTGGTGCTGCACGACGGCGCGCGGCGGGTCCAGGCGGTTACCTGCGATGTCGCCGGGGGGGACGCCGGTGCATTTGTGGCCAGGGCAAAAAAACGGCTTCTCGCCGAGCTAGCCCTTCCCGCCGGAAGCTACATCGATTTCGGCGGTACGGCAACAGCCCGCGCCGCATCGCAGCGAGAGCTCCTGGTCCACTCCCTCCTGGCAGGCGTCGCTATCGTTCTGTTGCTGGCCATTGCGCTCCAGGACCGGCGCAATCTCCTCCTCGTCCTGGTCAATCTGCCGTTTGCCTTGATCGGCGGGGTCGCGGCGGCCTTCATGATGGGGGGAACACTCTCCCTTGGCTCGTTGATCGGGTTTGTGACGCTATTCGGCATCACGCTGCGTAACTCCATCATGCTGATTTCGCACTTCGAACACCTGGTTTCCGTGGAGGGAATGCACTGGGGAATGGAGTGCGTCATCCGCGGAGCCTCGGAGCGGCTGGCACCGATCCTCATGACAGCGACGGCGACCGCCGTGGGGCTGCTGCCAATGGCGGCCGGCAGCGGGGCGCCGGGGCGGGAGATCGAGGGGCCGATGGCGATCGTCATTCTGGGTGGACTATTGACCTCGACGGTCCTCAATCTCCTTGCGCTCCCCGCCATTGCGCTTCGCTACGGCAGGTTCGAGCAGCAGGATGACAATGATGGGCTCCGGTAGTTGTTGTCGGAGTTTCACCGGATCTCACGGCCGGTCATGCCTGGCTTTGAAAGACTCATAGGCAGCAAGCGGCCCGGCGCAAGTAAAGGATCAATTCAGATCGTTGCTCCATTGAACCATCATGCTGCTTTGCTATACTTTTGGCTGAGGTGACCTTTTCCCGTCATCAAAGGAGCGAACAGCCATGAACAGTGCCCGACTGACAGTACCGCTCTTATGTGTGATGCTGCTTTCAGCTTCCGGAATGCCATCTGCTCAAGCAGTTTCGCCGATACAGGCCAACCTGCAGGACGGCATCTTGTCGCAGGAAGACGTCTCCATCGAGAGAGCGGCAGTGGACATACACGGGCGCATTGTCCAGGCCCGGGCGGACATCAACCATAATAACCCTGACGGTGCCTGGCGCGAACTGGACGCAGCGGAAACATTAATCGGTACGATGAAAGAAAGCCTCTCGACGGCGATACCGAGGGGGCTTATCGGGATCGCCATGAAACATCTGGAGTTTGAGCCCCCCTCAAAGGTTATGGGTGATCTTCCCCCAATTTACGCATCGTTGGACAGAATCGCCGTCTTTCTCCCTATTGACGGGGCGAAGCTTCACATTGACCGCGCAAGGGAGTATCTGGGAAAAGACGACAAAAAGAGGGCCGCGAAGGAATTGTCGCTGGCCAGGGGGGCTCTTGTTTCCATCGAGGTAGAGCTTCCCCTGTTCAAGGTGGCAAAATTCATATCCAAGGCCAGGTATGACCTTATCGGCCGGGAAACCGGAAAAGCGGACAAGGCTTTGTGGATGGCGGAGGTGCAGGCGCGGGGGATATACTTGATGATCGAATCGCCGCTCCATCTGGCCAAAAAGAAATTCTGGCAGGCCAGCCGGGCATACTCTGAGGGGAGAACGGCCGAGGCCAGGACGTACCTGGAGCAGGGGAGGGTGTATCTGGAAGAAGAGGCAAAGAAAGGCCGTGCCAGCCAGCGGCAAGCGGTTAGCGAGCTATCTCTGGAGGCGTCCGACCTCGAAAAAAGAATCCCGGCCAGCGGTAATGTGGCCGCAACGGGACTGAAATCCCTCTGGGAGCGGAGCAAGGCCCTGGCCGAGCGGTCTGCGGAGTATCTGGCCGCGGGAATCGCGGAAGAGGAAACCACCCTGAAGGGAGAGGATAACCTGATCGAGGCCAAGCTGCATGTGGCGTATGCCGAAACCTACCAGGTGACGGCCGGTGAACCGGGCAAGGCGGCCGATGAACTGGGCAGGGCAGATGCCTGCCTTCGCAAGGCACTCCAGGGAGAGCTGGTCGATAAGGCCAATGCCGAGAAAATCAACGAACTCGATAAGGAGGTTCTGGGCATCAAGGCCGATACCGCCGAGAAGGACAGTGCTGTTCGGGACCGCTATGAATCCATCAAGGGCCGCCTGAGCGAGTTGATTCACGAACTGTAACGGCAACCGGAGAATATGCCGACGCCGGAACAAAGAATCTGAACTCTGCCAGGCCAGGATTTTCTTGCCAATGGGGATGATCCTATGGCGATTGATAGAAAAAAGGCGAGCATGGTGGCAGCTGTCGGTCTTTTCATTCTGACCGGTTGCCTGTGTCTCGTCTACCTGTGTGTCACACTTGGAAAACTGGAGATCCTCGAAGGCCCCTATTACGTGGTCTACGGGGAATTTGACTCTGTGGCGGGGCTCAAGGCAGGTGCATCGGTGGAGATCGCCGGGGTAGATGTGGGAAGGGTTGACCGGATTACCTTCGATCGGAAGACCGAACAGGCAAAAGTTTTCATGCGAATCCGGCAGGGAATCAAGCTTACTGACGACGTCATCGCCTCGGTACGGACCCAGGGGATCATCGGCGACAAGTTCATAGCACTCACACCGGGTGGATCGGATCACGTTCTCGGCAACAACGGCCAGATCATCGATACGGAATCGTCGGTCGATCTGATTGGGCTCCTGAAAGACTACGTCGACAGCAAGACGAAATGAACGTGGTGCGGACATCTTCCCGTCAACGGACCTGCTTCACAATAGCCCATGGCTTCGTATGTTTCTCCCCTCCGGGGTATCCAGGTGAGGCGGCAAATCATGTCGTTATGCGAGGTTCCGGCATGGTTGATTGCCTCTCATTTAGTGGTACTCTTTTGCTGCGTTTAAACAATGGCGAAGGAGGAAACATGAAAAGGCTATTTCCAAAGCTGGTCATCTTGTTTTCCTTCTGCACCGGATGTGCTGCCGCGTCCTCCCACTCAATTTCGCCCTCTTTCTCGGTTTTTGATGGGGGCGGGCAGCCGACCATGCAAACCACGACCACCGTTCAGCTGACCTCGGGTAATTATCGAATCGCAAAGACAAGCGCCGTGGGCACGGATTGGGGCATCAATTTTTTAGGGCTCATTCCCATTGTCTCTCCCCAGTATGTGAAAGCGATGAACCAACTCTACAAGGATGGAGGGGTAGTGGAAGACAAGCCACAGGCCCTCGTCAATATACTTCAGCAGTACACATCGGCGTATTTTATCCTGTTCTCCATCCCCAGAATCACGATTCGTGCAGATGTGGTGGAATTTTTGAAGCCCCGTCCCTGAATTAGTTCCCATCCGGAAACTATCTTTTTCCGTGAATGACAATAATTAGTAATGTTTATAAAAGTTCGAGTCGCACCGAGCTAATCCAAGTTGGTACTCCAGGGATGTAAGTTCCAAGGGCTATCTGAATCGTTCAGCAACGAGTCGATGATTGATCTTATCTCCTTATTCTTGGTCTCATCTGACGACCAGAATTCTCTTCCTGCGAGATAGCTTTTCGAATATTGTTCCCAACTATTGAATTTTCTTTGTATGTCTTTCGCCAGTGGCCGCAGCATTTGCCACGTCCCTTTTTCATTGATATAGCCTGCCAGGTACCCCCATCCACACACATTTACAAATCGTCCCATGTCCCACGCCAGTATACCCGCTTCTCCAAGACTATCCTTAGTCGCCAATACATGTTCCAGTTTACTCAGTAGTTCTGGGGTATTGGATAATTGTTCTTTCAGTTGTCGCAATTGTGATTCAGACATCTTGTTAAGAGCGGTCTTAATCTCGTTATATTCTTTGCGGTGACCTTGCAATTTCAACCAGCTCAGCGTAAACAACAGGTCTTCAGTAGATTCGACACCCCACCATTTTGACAAAATCATCTTGGCTCTTTCCTTGCTTTTTTCATTCTGTTGAAAGCCACCTAGATAGATGCTGTCTCCGTGGTTCTGTCGGTTGATAACTGCGCCCAAAGCAAGCGTCCATGCTTTATTATTGGGAATTATATCTGCTGCGTTGGTTGGTTGAGGTAACGCAAACGTTATTATGGTATATGCTATGATAACCATCGCCTTTAATCTCATCTGCGTTCCTCCTGTTATCCAATTGTCAAAAATATAAGTAGCCTTGCCATAATAACATCCATTTCCCACCAGCTTCTTTGACTTTCTTGCGCATTATGTCTCATACTTTTCGATTTTCAATGTCACAACTGTGTCGGCTGAGAATTTTTCAACCGGAGGTTCCCAATCTGTTCGCTCGATTATCATTTCAATTGTTTTCAGCCGTTGCCGGGTCTTTGCGCCATACCTGTAACGTACACATACGAGATTGTCACCGTTCTTGTCGGTCAAGCTTTTTGTGCCCTTCGTTGCCCCGGCTTGAGAACAAGGCTGGTTTTCACGGAGGGCATCACTTCCTGTTGCGAAAGATATCGCAAACTATACCCAATTTTTGATAAAACATAAATTAAAAATAATAAGATGATGGCAATGCTTCTTCTCCCTCCTCATCTGTACTGCGAGCCGCAAGACAACCATGATCTACACCACTGCGTCCCGGTCAGAACGGTAAGAGCCGAAGAACCTGCTGGATTTCTGAATATTCCATTGACAAACGGGCAGTAAACGTGTAATTGCATAACAACTGCTGTGCATTGACTAATGAAGAATTGTGAAAGGAGGGCGCGAAGGTCCTTTTCAATCAATACGTGATTGAATCGGACTTTTTTTGTATCAGCGTACTCTTTACAACATAATATTTATCCCTCCGATAAGAGCAAACCCGGAGCAATCCGGGGACGCAGAGTCACAGATCCGCAGCTGCGGATGGCTGGGCCGCCGAAGAAGGTAAATTTCGCCAGCTGTTTCCTCGTTGGCTGATTAACGCCCATTTTTCGTCATCGGATTGGGCGTTTTTTCGTGGTTCGTGCGCTGGTTTCACGAAGCATTTTTCCTTTGATACCAGTGTCTTATCAGCCTGAGTAGTCTTTACTGTTATGGTTCGTGCAATGCAATTATTTCGAAGAGGGGCCAGCCGCGTCGTTCCGTCTCAACCAGCCATGGGGGAGATGTGCGACCATTCGCGTCTGATCGTCGAAAATCTCACCTACATCGAAAGACAGTGCCGCAGGGCGGTCGCCGGCAAAGGTCCGGCCGATGGCGAGTTCGCCGCTCCCTCTCTGTTGCCCCGTTCCGACGGTCTTTCCCAGGAAAACGAAGCGGACGAGCTGCTGAACGAGGTCCTCGACCGCCTGAAGGCTGACGATTTCAAGGCCTTGCGGGAGTTCAGGGGGAAGGCGAAGCTTACCACCTACATCACCACCATCATTTCCAACCTCGTTGTCGATCTCGTGCGGCAAAAAAAAGGAAGAAGCCGCGCCCGGGAGCGGGCCCAGGAGATGGGTGAGGTGGGTTGCCGGCTCTATGACCTCGTCTTCGGACGCGGTTGTTCCGTCACGGAGGCCCAGGGACATCTGGAGATCGTCTATGGTATCCTAGAGCCCCTGGAGAGCCTGCAGCTGATGCTCGGCCGGATGCGCGGACGGGAAAAGGCGTTCGCGTGGGGAGGTGAGCCCGGCTCGTCATGGCTTGCGCCGGGGAAGGAGATCACGGATGACGACACCACGGAGATCGTCGTCGCCGATCCGGCGCACAACGCGGAAGAGCTGCTCATAAGCGGGCAGAAGGAAGCCACGGTGCGCCGGGCCTTGGCCGAGGTGGTAGCCGATCTGAGCGGGGAAGAGCGGCTCATGATACGGATGCGGTTTCCCGGCGACGAGGAAGAGGAGCCGAAATCCCCGCGGGAAATCGCCTCGATCCTCGGGCTTTCGGAAAAGGCGGTCGACGCCCGGATCAGGAGAGCTCTCGCGCGGATGCGCGAAGTCCTCATCGGCCGGGGGCTTTCCCTCGACGATTTCATCGATGTGTAGAAAATGGTGGAGATGTCCGTCAAAGAAAAACAGGCGGTGATGGTATCGGTGCGAAAGCTTCTTTCCACCCTGCCGCAACGGAATACCACCAACTTTTCGGGATGACCCATGAACGAGAGCCGGAGAATCGACCAACCGAAGGAACGCGACCTGGTCCTGGGGCGCGCCATGGCCCGCGCGCTCGGAGACCGCGCGGGCGCCACGTCGTGTCCGTCCTCCGAAGCGATGGCCGCGCTGGTGGACGGAGCCATGAGCGCTGACGAGCGGGACAGCCTGCTGGGGCACCTGGCGGAGTGCGGGAGGTGCCGCGATATCTACGTCACGGCCCGCGAACTGGTGCAGAACACTGCAACCGTGAGCAACCGGAAGTGGTATGCTGCCTCCTCCGTCCTGGCTGTGGCCGCGGTTCTCGTCGTAGCCCTGACCATAACCCTGCGGCAATCCCCCCAGGAAAAGGTGCAGGTGGCGCAGCGTGCGGAGTCGCTCAGTCCTGCTGCCGTCCAGTCCGAAAAGGGGAACTCCCATGGTGTGGAAAAGGAAAGCGGGCCTGTCACCCGGAAGGAAGAGCCTCTGCCGACGGCCGAACGGCTGGCGCGACAGCTTGCCCGGTCAGGTGACCCGCGGCAGCTCGCCCTCCTGACCGGCGGTCGTGACAGGACTTACGGCTTTGCCGAGAAGGGGGACGATACGGCCATCTCGTTCCGGATCGGCGTGAGCGCCATGGACCTGGAGATCGCCCTTCTTGCCGACGACAGCGACCGGGCGCAGGCGGAGGCGAACCGCCTCGGCTCCCTCCTCCAGGCGCTGAGCGGCGACGACAACGTTGCCGACCTGGAGCGACTCGTGGAAAAGCTGGAACAGGGGGGGAAGCCGAGCGGCTATGCGGGCGGGAGCGGCATCGTCGAGCGGGCGCTTTCCCGTGACAAGATGGTCTACGCCCGTCTCGGCGCGTGGGCTGAGGGGGCACGGATGGCGGCACGGGCCGGCAACGGGAAGTTCTTCGCCGGTGGGGTGCCCACGTATTTCCGGAAGGGCCTGGCCGGCGCTGGAGCCCCCCGTGGAGCGGCACATGCCCTGCTGGAGCTGGACTGCAAGGTGCGGGAACCGCACACCATCGATTTCGGATCGGTGGAAAGGGAGCTGGACGAGCTGATCCGGTTGTTTTGAGGGACGGGAAATTACCATCTGTCCGTCCAACAGGCGGAGAGAACGAATCCGGAGTGAATGGGCAAGGAGGACCGCCATGAAAAAGTTCCCGTTGATAGTCGTTGCTGCGTTTCTGCTCTCTCTCGGTGCCATCTCCCTTGGGACCTGTGCCGCGACACTCGAGCTCTTGACCCGCGAGGAAGCGGCGCTGCCCGAAGCGAGATCGTTCGGCTTTTCCACCAGCCTGCGCAGCGACGGGCCGGCGATCAGGGTGAAGGATGTAGAAGTCGGCGAGGGGCAGCCCTCGTTCCCGCTGGAGGTCGGGTTCGCCACGCGGGCCGGAGGTGCCGTGGACCTCGCCACCCTGAAGATGGAATGCCTGAAGAGCACCACCATCGACCTGACGCCCCGGATCAAGCCCTATGCCACCACGGAGGGGGTCCGGATCGCCAATGTTTCGCTCCCTCCTGGCCTTTACCGGTTCAGGGTGGCCATCGGCGATGTCAACGGCAGAATGTCCGAAAAGGATTTCACCGTGAAGGTTTCGGTCAAGTTCTAGGAGATGCCCTGATGCTGCCACGCATGTATAGAGCCAAGGGGGAATCGGCCCGGGGACTGGGCGCCCTGGCGCTGTTTTTCCTCGCCGCAGCGACGGCCGGCCCCGCCTTTGCCGCAGCTTCCCTGCCGGCCGACAACGCCAAGTACCAGGCGGTCAGGAAAGTCTACGACAACGTCGCCCGCGCCTTCGGCGACGGAAGGATCCCACCGCGCCTGATCGTCAGCCCGGTCGGCGCCGAGAGCCGCAATGCCGTCGCCTGGTCCGATCCCGGCACCGAAGGGGCGATCGGCATCGAGGCGGAGAACGCCCCGCTGCGGGAGGGGTACATAGCCTGCGACGAAAAGGTCTACGACCTGTTCGCCTCCCTGGGTGACGACCGGGAAAGCGCGTTGGCATTCCTCCTTGGCCACGAGTTGACCCACTACTACATGCGGCACGGCTGGGTGGGGGACTTCGGCAACTCCTTCGCCTCCCTCGACATGGGGAAGAAGATGATCAAGGCCGCCACCTACGAGGAGGTCATGAAACGGGAGACCGAGGCGGACTATTTCGGGGGCTTCTACGGTTATCTCGCGGGATACGACACCCTGGGCGTCGCGCCCCGGGCACTGGAGATGATCTACGCCGCCTATGACCTTCCCGACAAGCTCCCCAACTACCCCTCGCGGACGGAACGGCGGGCCATCGCCGAGCGAGCCGAAGGAAACCTGCAGAAGATGGTACCGGTGTTCGAGGCGGCGAAACATCTTCTCCTCCTGGAGAAGTACGAGGAGGCGGCGCGTCTGTTCGAGCATCTCGCCCACACCTTCCCGAGCCGGGAGATGTTCAATAACGCCGGGGTGGCCTATGCGCTGGAGGCGCTCCGCCTCTCCAGGCCCGGAGAGGTGAAATTCGCCTACCCCTTCGAGTTTGACGCGGAAACGAGGCTGCGTGCCAGGGGTGCGCGGGCCAAGGGGATACAGGACGAGACGGCGGAGCGCCGGGTTCGGCTCCTTCAGAAGGCGGCGGACAACTTCGACAAGGCGGTCCAGCGCGACAAGGGGTACGCCGTTGCCTGTGTCAACCTGGCTGCGGTCGATATCCTGCTTGGCGACCACGATACGGCCGTCATCCTTGCCAACAAGGGGATGGAGCTTGCCAAGAAGGATAACGAGAACACGACCCTGGCCAGCGCCCTGGTGGCTCGCGGCATTGCCTACGCAGCCGGGGGGAACCGGGAGCGGGCGATGGTCGACATGGCGGCCGCCCGCAATATGGGTAATCACGCCGCCACCCTCAACCTCGGTGTGCTGCAGGAGGAAAAGGGCACCCCGCTTCCGCCAGGTTCCGAAGCAGTCGCCGGCCTGCGCGAGACCATCGGCGGCGTCTCCGCCCGCGATGGTTTCAGGAAGGATGCGGATGTCGCCGCGTTCTCCCTGAAAGGGGTGGACAAGGGTGAGCCGACGCTGACCGTCTATTCCCGGCAAAGGAAAAGCGTCGAGGATACCGTGGTCATCATCGACGGCCGGCCCGTACACTTTGTCGCGACTGCAAAGGGGTACGGTGGAGAGACCGCCCGCGGGATACGGATCGGCCAGATGGCGGAGGCGATGCGGCTTGCGTACGGCGAGCCCACGCGGGTCATGGTATCGCGGCAGGGAGAGTACCGCGTCTACGGGAAGAGCGGGATCATCTTCGCGGTGAATCAGGCCGGGAACGTGAGCGGGTGGATGGTTTTCGCCCTGGAGTGAATTTTTTTCTTCGGGTCCGCGCAAAGTTGCCAAAGTGTCCGTCTCAAGATTCATAAAATAATCGCACGAGATTTTTCGATTTGATGAAATCACAAGGAGGTCGACGATGAGAAGAAAGATGCTGTTCGTGCTGTGTGCACTGGGGGCGTTGCTCCTCGCCATGGCTGGCTGCTCGGGACCCCAGGTCCGCAGCACCTCGCCGGAAGACAACCCCGAGCACCACTACCTGACGGGGATGACCGCCCTTGAAAACGGCAAGATAGCCGTTGCCCAGGAAAAGTTCGAGCGGGCGATCTACCTGGACGAGCGTTTCGCCAAGGCCTACGCCGGGCTTGCCATCGTCTCCGCCGAGAAGGTGAAGGTACAGCCGGATGCCGGCTTTCGTCAGGTGGAGATGGAGAGGGTCGTGGAGAGCCTGAAGAAGGCGGAGAAATATGCCGATAAGCCCGACGAGGAATTCGACCTCTGCGTGGCCCGGATCCGGGTTGCGACCCTGGTCAGGAACAAGGGATGGCTGGAGGAGGCCGAGGACGCGTTCAGGGCCGGAGAGAGGCTGAAGGTCGACGAGCGCACCCTCACCTACTACCAGGGGACCGAGGCGCTCAGATACTTCATGGGGGTCGCCTGCCTCGAAGCCCTGGAGTTCCAGAAGGCCCGCGACCGTTTCGCCGACGTCCTGAACGCCAAGCGGGAGGGGAAATGGCACGAGAAGGCTGACCGGGGGTGGAAGAAGACCGACCGGATCGTCCGCGCCCTGGCAGGGATAACCGTGGGGGATGTGGGGAAGAAGATCGCGGTCAAGGATGCCATTTCCCGCGGGGACCTCGCCGCACTCCTGATCGACGAGATGAAGCTGGAGAAGCTCTTTGCCGGTCGCATCCCCGTGGCCTCCCAGGTGGCGAAAATGAAGGCGGAGTTTACCCCGGCCGACGTGCTCAACGATCCTTTCAGGGAAGAGATCCTCACCATGATGAAATGGAAGGTGCGGGGGCTGGAGCCGAAGTTTGACGAAACCACGCAGGCATACCTCTTCAAGCCCGCCGATAGCGTCAAGAGGGGAGAGATGGCCTTCACCCTGGAAGACGTGCTGATCAAGCTTACCGGCGACGAAAAGCTGGCCACCGCCTATTTCGGCCAGGACAAGTCGCCGTTTCCCGATGTGCGTGCCACGTCACCTTTCTACAATGCGGTCATGAACGTGACCACCCGGGGGATCATGGAGGGAGAGCTTTCAGGCGAATTCCGGCCCGACGAGCCGGTTGACGGGGCCGAGGCGCTCCTCGCCATCAGGGTGCTGAAACAGAGAATAAACATCTATTGATAACAGGAGGGGATTATGAAGAAGTTACTGGTTGCGGTATTGCTGACGGCGGGGCTTGCGGGGAACGGGCACGCGGCGGATGAGAATTCCATCCAGATCGACGAAACGTTCACCAAGGCGAAGACCTGGCTCAGCCAGCAGAACCTTACCCTGACCGGCAGCCCGTCGGGAAGGGACGATAACGCGGCGTTTCAACAGGAGGCGATCATTTTCTTCGGGGAGTCGGTGGGGAACCCAGATGCCCGTACCCCCGCACAGCGGGAGCAAGGGGCCAAGCGCGCCGCCGTGGTGGTCGCCCAGCGGGCGGTCGCCGAGTACCTCAACGGTTTTGCCTTGGTCGGGGACACCCTCGTCAAGGACGGCATGCTGCAGTACGACACCGTCAGGTCGGCGGTGGCGGGAATCGTCAAGGGCGTCCAGGTAGTGGTCCAGGACTACAGCAAGGAGAAGGATACCGCCATTGCCATCGTCAAGCTGGGCATGCACGGGCCGAAGGGATTCGCCTCGGCCATTTACGAGAAGATGTTCAAGGATCCCGATCTGAAAAAGACCCTGACCGAGGTGGACGGAAAACAGGCACTGAAGTACAAACATTCGGTGGAACCGCTGGAAGAGAAGTACGACGGCCTGATCATCGACGCCACCGAGCAGAACTTCAAGCCGGCCCTCATCAACCGGATCTTCAGCACCAAGAAAGAGCTCCTCTATGATCCTTCAAAAGTGAGCCAGAAGGTGCTGGTGGAGCAGGGATGCGGCGAGTATACCAACAGCGTTGACAAGGCCCGGGCGGCCCTCGGCTCGCGCGGGGTCAAGAACCCGCTGGTCGTCAAGGCGGTCGGCACGGTCAGTGCGGCTGACCTCCAGGTTTCCGACGAAGACGCGGTGACCATCTTCTCGGCGAATCAGAAGGGGAACTTCCTTGCCGGCGCCAAGGTCGCCTTCGTGCTGAAGTAAGCCGTTGCCGGCAGGCTGGCCAAAGGGGAGATGGAGGCGTGCGGCGCCTGTATCTCCTCTTTGGCGTTATCTAAAACGGAGAAACATGCCCATGCCCATGCGCTCTATACCACTGCTCGCGATGCTATTCGTCGCACTGTCCGGCACATCTTCCTTTGCCGCGCCCATCTGCCTCGACGCCGAAGGCGAGGCCGCCATCGTCAATAACGACCTGCCATCCGCCAAGGCGGAGGCCGTTGCCCGGGCGAAATGGGCGGCCGTGGAGCAGGCCGTGGGGGCAGAGGTGAAGGCGCAGAGCGTCGTCCAGAACATGATGCTGGTCGATGAGGCGATCAGCAGGCAGATCAACGGGGTGGTTTCCCGCTACAAGGTGCTCCGGGTAAACAACGGCCCGGATACGGTAACGGTGAAGGTGAACGCGTGTGTGGAGCCGGTGCGGGCGAAGGATGCGATTGCCGGGCTGGCGCTCAACAACGCCATCGCCGTTTTCCTCCCTGCCCGCAAGCCGGGAAATAGCGGTGGGGGGGGGCGCTACGAGGAGACGAACGTCCTGTCGGAAACCCTCATCGGCAAGCTCACCGGGCAGGGGTACACGGTGGTCGATGTGGCCCCGACCCACGCCCTGGATGCGGCGGAAATGGATCAGGCGCTGAAAAGCGGCAATTTCCTCTCCCTGCGCAGCATGATGTACAAGTTCCTCGCCAATGTGCTGCTGGTCGGGAAGGTTGACTACACCGTTTCCACCAGGAAGGGTGAACACGTCGGGTACGGCATAGCCATGCCGTTCAACAGCGTGACGGTGCGGTTAACCTACCGGCTCATCACCCGGGACCCTTCCGGTAAAATGGTCATCCTCTCGGCAGGAACGGAGCAGGGAAAGGGTCTCGCGGGGAGCGTGGAGGATGCCGCGGCCCAGGGACTCAATGAAATTGCCGAAAAAATGGGACCGGTACTTCTCGACAAGGTCGGCTCGTACATCAAGGGAGTGGCGAAGCGCATCGAGGTGAAAGTTGCCGGGATTGCCGAGCTGAAGGACAGCTTCGCGGTCAAGGAAGTCCTGCAGAACCTCGCCTGGGTGACCAGCGTGGAGGAAAAGGGGCTCGGCGAGTTCGTCGTCAGCTATCCGGAGAATCCCATCTACCTGGCCAACAGCATCAACCAGAAGGGGAACCTTCACGTCGAGGCGTTCACCCCCTCGACGATCAACCTGAAGTATTTGAAATAGAATGCCGGCATACGACGGTTTCGGACGGAATACCATGGTCCTACAGGGGGGCGGCATGCTTCTGAAATCCTTGGGAATAGTGCTGCTTCTGGCGGTTACGGCGGCCCCGTGCCGCGCAAGGACACTGGTCGTCACCGGCCGGCTCTCCAGCGAGGTGACGGTAACCCAGCAGGTAACCTTTGGCGTCGATCAGAATCTGCCCCAGCTCACCTACCGTTTTCCCCTCCCTGCCGGTGTCGACGCTCCGAGCATCAGCCAGCGGCTCGCCGACCATCGTCTCACCTTCGATCCGCAGCCCGCATCGGTCAAGGACGAAACCGACGGTTTCGGCAATCACTACAAGGTGGTGACCTGGCGGGAGCTGACCGGCGACGCCCGGGCCACCATCGTCTTTACCTCCGCCACCGATGCCGTTCTTGACCCCCTTGCCGCAAAAGCACCTTTCCCCCTGACAAAGGTGCCCGAGGAGGCACGGTCCTATCTCAAAGCGACGAAGCTGGTGCAGAGTGATGACAGGGAGATTGCCGTCAAGGCGGCCGAGCTCACCGCCGGGGCCGCGACGGAGGCGGCCGCGGTCGATGCCATTCTCAACTTCGTCACCGACCACATCCGGTACGAGACCCCGCCCAAGTTCTACGACGCCCTCTATGGCTTCTCCAGCCGCACCGGTAACTGCCAGAACTACGCCCATCTGGCGTGCGCCCTGCTGCGCGCCTCCGGCATTCCTGCTCGTGTGGCGGTCGGGCTTACCCTCAAGGAGAAGTGGAAGATACCGTTGGACAATAAGGGCTCGTCTCTGGTGCAGGGGATGGGGGAGGGACTCCATGCGTGGTTCGAGGTCTTTTACCCCGGTCTCGGCTGGCTCCCCTACGACCCCCAGCAGTCGAAGCAGTTCACCTCCACCCGGCACATAAAGTACGCCCATGGCCCCGAATGCGTCGATATCGGCGCCACCTGGAGGGCCGCACCGGTCCTCCCCCGCTATGATTCCGTGATCAGCAGCAATTTCACCCGGGACGTGGTCGATCTGAGTCTCAAGGGATCGGGCGCGGCTCCGCGCGGTTACATGGCGAGCAACGAGATGATTGCCGCGGCCCCGGAGCCGGTGGGCATCAAACCGCCGCCCGTGCCCGTCCCCCTCCCTGAGCCCCCGAAGCCGGCGCCGAAGCCTTCGGATATCACACCTGCCCCAGCACCAGATCTGCCACCTGTGCCACCCCCTGTGCCAACGCCTGTACCGCCTCCTCTACCAACACCCGTGCCCGTGCCAGTGCCGACACCCGTGCCGCCCTCACCAGTCAAGGTTGACGGAAAGGAGAAGCCGAAACCGGAGCCGGAGCCCTCTCTGCCGAAGCCTCTGCCGAAAGCCGAGGAAAGGGATGCGCCGAAACCGGTCACGCCGCCACCTTCGCCTGCCGGACCGCCACCCGTGCAGCCCGACAAGGACGGCCTGGTCGTGTTCGGCAACATGCGCTTTCCGGCCATGGTCAGTTTTTACACCACGAGCGGCGACCGGGGCGAGGCAACCCTTGAGCGGGAAACCGCCGAATACGTTACCTCCACGGGGGTTTACGCCCAGGCGTTCGTGCTCGACCGGCCGCTCCGGCTGGAAAAGGTGTCGCTGGCCATGAAGAAGTTCGGCGGCGACGGCACGGTCTACCTGGACATCGTGGCGGACGAGAACGGCAAGCCGGGACTCACCAGCGGCGTCCGCTCGCGACCGGTCTACCTGGAGAACGTTAGGCGCCTCCCCGGGTACGGCTGGCTCGATTTTGCCCTGCCCGCGGACACCGGCACCTTCGAGCCGGGCAAGTACTGGATCGTTTTGCGCCGCTCCGGCGAGGCGATCATGAACTGGTTCTACACCCCCGGCAAGCCGTACGGTGGTCCGGACGATACCCGTTCCACCGCCCGCGGCTGGCAGTGGGAGGATATTCTCACCTACGACTTCGTCTTCAAGGTGGCGGGACGGGTGGTGCGGTAGAAGAGTTGGCTTGCGTCCCGGCACGATGCAGGAATCCGGCGCTCTGTCTGTCAAATTTCTTCAGACGGTTTGATGCCAAACTTTCCGAAGGAGAAGAGCCATGTCAATGGAGACAGTTGTAGGCAGCCTGTTCCTGCTTGACCTCATCATCCTGTTCATTCTGGTGCTGATCGCCAAAATGATAAAGGAAGGACTCTGAAGTGGCTGGAGATTCACGAGCAATAAGGCACAGACTGCTCTTACTTGTCATGGTGTCCTCATTTATCCTCTCTGCGGCCCCGGCGTTTGCCGGACCGCCGCCGGAGCCGATCCTCCGGATCGAGACCGGTATGCACACGGCGATGATCAAGGGGATAGCCGCCGACGCGGCCGGCCGCTGGCTGGTCACCGCCTCCGATGACAAGACCGTGCGGGTGTGGGACTTGGCGGGGGCCGGGGGCCGGGGACCGGGGACCGGGAAAACCTTGTTGCCTGTAAAGGTAATACGTCCCCCCATCGGTGTGGGGAACGAGGGGAAACTCTTTGCCGTGGCCGTCTCCCCCGACGGGGCCACCATCGCATGCGGCGGCTGGACCGGCTGGGACTGGAACAAGAATGCAGCCGTCTATTTCTTCGACCGGGCCAGCGGCCGCCTCCTCAAGCGGCTCGACGGCTTTCCCGACGTCATCAAGACCCTCGCCTATTCCCGCGACGGAAAGCAGCTGGCCGTGGGGCTCGGGGCGGGGAAGGGGGTCTACCTCGTCCGCGTCGCGGACTGGCAGCTGGTCGGGGTCGACGCTCACTACGGCAGCGACTGCTACGGGCTAGATTTCGACCGTGACGGGCGACTGGCGACCGTCTCCTGGGATGGTTTTGTCCGGCTGTACGACAAGGGGTTCAGGCTCATTGCCAAAGAGAAGGCCCTCAACGGGGAGCGCCCCTTTTCGGTGGCTTTCTCGGCCGACGGCGGCAGAATCGCGGTGGGATGCGACGATTCGCGCAAAGTCGCCGTCCTCGCGGGGAAAGACCTGACGCCACTCTTTACGCCTCCAGGGGGGGCGGACGGCGGGAGCCTTTTCAGTGTCGCCTGGTCCCCTGACGGCACCGCGCTCTATGCTGCCGGCAGCTACCGGGACGGCCGGAAATTCCTGGTGCGTCGCTGGGACGAGGGAGGGAAGGGGAAGTACGTCGACCTTCCCGTTGCGGACGGCAACATCATGCAAATCATCCCGGCGGGAAGCGGTGCGCTCGCCTTTGCCGCCGCAGGCCCCGAGATCGGGGTTGTCGATGCCGATGGGATGGTCCTTGCGCACATGGGAGCGAGCGCCGTCGACAACCGGGATGGCCGGCTCCTTCTCTCGGCGGACGGCTCCGTCGTCGGTTTCGGGCCGGGTACGGGCGGAAAATCCAGCGCCGTCTTTGCCGTTGCTGAACGGTCGCTGCGGACTGACGCTTCACTGTCGCTCGTTCCTGCATTGACGGATGCGCCCGGCCTGCACGTAACCGGATGGCGCAACGGCCCGAGCCCGAGCCTGAACGGCAGGCCTCTCAGGCTCGGGGTACACGAAACCGCCCGCAGTCTGGCAGTGGCGCCTGACGCATCGGGGTTTCTCCTCGGCACTGACTGGCACCTGCGCTTTTTCGACCGCCATGGCAGGGAGCGCTGGTGTGTCCCGGCTCCCGGCATAGTATGGGGAGTGAATATCGCCGGGAACGGCAGGGTTGCCGCGGTTTCTTCGGGCGATGGCAGCATTCGCTGGTACCGCCTGTCCGACGGGAAGGAACTCATCGCCTTTTTTCTCAATGCCGACAGAAAGCGCTGGGTTCTCTGGACATCTTCCGGTTATTACGACGCCTCGGTGGGGGGGGAGGAACTGGCGGGCTGGCATCTGAACAACGGTCCCGAACTGAGTGCCGATTTCTTCCCGCTCTCCCGTTTTCGCGCCGTTTACTGTCGCCCTGATGTGATTGCCCGCATCCTTGCAGCCGGGGACGAGGGGGAGGCGGTAAGGCTTGCGGATGCCGCCTCCGGGAGGAGGGGAGAGACGAGGCACATCTCCACCCTCCTGCCGCCGGTGGTCGCTATCAGCTCTCCGGCCGAAAGGAGCGTGATCGACACCCGCGAGGCCACCGTCGCCTTTGCCGTGCGCTCCCTCTCCGGCGAGCCCGTGACCGGCGTACGAGTACTGGTGAACGGTCGTCCCGTGCAGTTCAAAGAGCGGAATAATGGGGCGGCACGGGGCGAACTCCGCGAAGTGGCCGTTCCGCTCCCCGCGGGTGAGAGCGAGATCGCCGTCATTGCCGAGAACCGTTTTGCTTCGAGCGAGCCGGCGGTTGTCAGGGTTACCCGCTCTGCCGGTGAAGCTGTTGAGGAAATCTCCGTCCAGCCGCGGCTGCATATTCTTGCCATCGGGGTCGGGGCCTATACCGACAAGGAGATGGCCCTCGCATTTGCGGCCAAGGACGCCCGCGATTTCGCCTCCCTCATGCTCCTTCAAAAGGGAGGACTCTACGGTGATGTGACCGTGCGGGTACTGACCGACTCGGCTGCCACACACGAGGCGGTCCTCGATGGGCTCCGGTGGCTGCGACAGACGGCGAGCCCCCGCGATACGGCGCTCGTTTTCCTCTCCGGCCACGGCGTGACCGACTCCAGCGGGACCTATTATTTCGTTCCGGTCGACGGTGACCCCAAAAAGCTTGCTCAAACAGGTGTCGTCTTCGGCGAGATCAGGGACACCCTCATGACCCTCCCCGGCAAGGCGGTCCTCTTCGTCGACACCTGCCACGCCGGCGACGTGATGGGGGGGAGAATGGGGACGGGCAGTGTCAACGCCGTGGTGAACGAACTCGCCAGCACCGAGAACGGCGTGGTGGTCTTCGCCTCGTCCACCGGCGGGCAGTACTCTCTGGAAGACGAGTCCTGGGGTAACGGCGCCTTCACCAAGGCGCTTCTCGAAGGAGTGAGGGGTAAGGCCGACTACACCGGCAAGGGGCGGATCACTGTCACCAGCCTCGACCTCTGGCTTTCCGAGCGGGTGCAGGAATTGACCGACGGGAAACAGACCCCGACCACCGCCAAGCCGCGGACGATCCCCGATTTCCCCTTGGCCCTGAAGTCAGTCAGCCATGAGGCGGGGAAGTGAAAGATCGAAGCGGTCGGTTGTAAACGGAAAAGTGAATGATGTGATCGCGATACGATGAAGTATGGGAGGGATTATGAGGAACGTTTTTTTGATTGTTCATCTGCTGTTGTTTCTCCTTGCCCAGGCAGCCTTTGCCCTTCCTGTGGGCAAGGTGACCCGGGCAAAGGGGAGCGTTTCGTTCAGGAAAAACGGCACTGCCTCATACAAGGCGCTTTCGCCGGGGCAGGAGGTCGGTGAAGGGAACTGGGTAAAGGCCGGCAAGGACGGCTGGGTCGAGCTCACCCTCTCCGACAACAGCCGGTTCACCATCGCCAACAACTCGGAGTTGGAGATATCCGCGTTTACCGTCGGCAAGGAAAAGCGGGAAGGGTCGTTCAACCTGGTCCAAGGGAAACTGCGGGCCTCGGTGGTGAAGCTGGCCGGCAAACAGACCGATATCAGGGTGAAGAGCGGCACCGCGGTGGCAGGGGTGAAGGGGACGGAGTTCCTCATGCTCGCCCAGGGACCGGCCAACGTCTTTTTCGGCAACGAGGGGACGGTTGCCGTATCGGGCTCTGCCGGAGAGAGCGAGCCCCTGCCGGCGGACACAATGACCCAGAACACCAGGGGATACAGGCCGGTGGCTGCGGTGAAGGTGGAGACGGATACCCCCCTGGCGAAGGCGAAATCAGCCTTCGAGCAGGCGACCGGCACGGTTCCCCCGGCCGAGTGGGCCGATTCGGACAACCTCCCGAACATCATCGCCCGCTGGGACATCAACCATGGCCACTATCTGGCTGACGGGGGCCGCTACGACGAGGCGCTCCACGTATTCCAGATCGCCCTCGACCTGACCACTCTGCCGGATATTCGCTCCGATGCGCGACTTGAGCGGGGAGCCGTGTACGGAAGGTTCCTCAAGCACCCGGAGGCCGCTCTGGCCGAATACCTTCTCGTCCTTGAGGAGTATCCACGGATTCCCCAGATGGAGACCGCGCTTTACAGCGTCGGCCAGACCCTGTACGAGATGGGAAAGCTCGACCTGGCCAAGGCCCGGTTCAGACAGTATCTGAAAGAATATCCCGATGGCAAGCACAGAAACAGCGTGGAGACCCTGCTGAGGCTGCTGGAGCGGTAGGGAGGCGCCTTTAAGCCCATGAAAAAGAAACTCGTCTTCCTGGTAATCGCCCTTGTCGCCGCACTCATCGGCTTTTTTCTCTACCGGAGTGGGCTACCCTTCGTCCGGCAGGTCGACCTGCGCCTGAAGGATGCCCGGTTCAGGCTCCGGGGACCGGTCGCCCCGAGCTCAAGCGTGATAGTGGTGGCGGTGGATAACAAGAGCGTCAAAGAGGTCGGACGCTGGCCCTGGTCGCGGGAGGTCACCGCAAGGCTTGTCAGGAGCCTGGCCGACTGCGGCGCCAAGGTAGTCGCTGTCGATATGGTCTTCTCCGAGCAGCAGGGGGAGGTGCAGGACAGGGCGCTGGCGCGGGCCGTGGCTGCTTCAGGCAACGTCGTTCTGGGGTATTTCTTCCGGGACGAGGAGCAGAAGATCGACCCACTGGCCCTTGAGCAGATTGCCGCCGCAAAGGTAAAGTTCCTGCGGATCGAGGATGGGGTCTCCGCCGTGCCGCTCCCCGAGTTCCCGAGCCTTGACGCCAACATCCCGGTTGTGGGTGCGGGAGCCCTCGATTTCGGATTCTTCAACGCCATTCCCGACGACGACGGCCTGTTCAGGAAGTCGCCGCTCCTCATGATGTACGACGGGAACATCTACCCGTCCCTCGGCCTCAAGGCGCTCGGACGCTACCTGGGGAAGGACGTCATGGTGGACGTGGCGGGCTTCGGGGTCCGCTCCGTCGCCCTCGGTTCCCTTTCCTTGCCGGTAAACGAGCAGGGTGCTCTTTCCCTCAACTACTACGGTCCTGGCGGGAGCTTCCCGACCATTTCCGCCGCAGACGTGCTCGCCGGGAAGGTCCCCGTCAACGCCCTGCGGGGAAAGCTCGTTTTTCTCGGCACGACGGAGACGGCCATCTACGACATGCGGGCAACCCCCTTCGACCCGGCGCTCCCCGGGGTGGAGATCCACGCAACGGTTGCTGCCAACGCCCTTGACAAGCGCTTTCTCCTCCGGGACGGGAGGACGTTCGGCCTGGAAATGGCGTGCATGTTCTTTCTCCCCATTCTTCTTGCCTTTCTCCTCAGCAATGCGCCGCGCACCCTGGTCGGACTTGTCTATTTCGTCCTGGGTTGCGGGTTCTACTTCGTGCTCAACTATCTCCTCTTCAAGCACGTTAGCCTCGACCTGAGCGTCATCTTCCCCATTGTCCCGGTGGGGCTCACCTATGTCGGTGCGGAGGCGTACCGGAATCTGGTGATGGAGAAACGGGGGCGCTACCTGAAGAAAGCGTTCAGCAGCTATGTTTCCCCCCAATTGGTCGAGGAGATCGTGAAGAATCCGGAGCGGCTGAAGCTCGGCGGTGAGAAGCGGGAAGTGAGCATCCTCTTCTCGGACATCCGTGGTTTTACTACTCTCTCCGAAGCTGTGTCGCCGGAGGATCTCGTTCAGCTCCTCAATGAATACCTGAGCCCCATGACTCATATCATACTCGAAGAGCGGGGAACCCTCGACAAGTACATCGGCGACGCGATCATGGCCATCTTCAATGCTCCCCTCGATGTCGCCGGTCATGCTGCATATGCCTGCCGCAGCGCGGTGCGGATGCTCGACAGACTTGCAACCTTGAATGCTGAGTTCGCCAAACGCGGGATTCCGCGGATCGAGATCGGGGTCGGGATCAATACCGGCGAGGCAGTTGTGGGTAACATGGGGGCGGATATGCGTTTCGATTACACCGCCATCGGCGACAACGTCAACCTCGCCTCGCGCCTGGAAGGCCTCACCAAGCAGTACGGCGCCCATATCATCGTGAGCGACGCTACACGGGAAGGTGCAGGTGACGATTTCACCTTCCGGGAGATCGACCTGGTGCGGGTCAAAGGGAAGCAGAAACCTGTTGCGGTCTTTGAATTGATGGTCGATAATCACGCCATCGTCGCCCCATTTGCCGAAGGGCTTGCGTTGTACCGGGGAAAGAATTTCGCCGGGGCGCTCCGGCTCTTCTCCGAACTCGCGGAGGGAGGTGACAAGGCATCCGCCCTGTACGCGGAGCGTTGTCGGGATTTCCTGATGGATCCTCCCGGCGCCGGGTGGGACGGGGTGTTCGTGGCGCGGACGAAGTAAGGGACGAAGGAGAAATACGATGGATCTGCACGACCTGCCTCTCTTTGCAGCCGACAGCGCTATCTTTCTCGGTGCGGTCTTTCTTTATTTTGCGGCCGTTTCCCTCCATTCACGGCTGGTCCGCGGGACAGTGCCCCCAACGTGCGCTCAGGGGACCATCCGCCTCGCCCTTCTGGGGCTCGCGCTTCTCATCGCCGATTCGTTCGTTGCGGCAACGTCCTATCACCAGGTGCTCCAGGGGGCGGGACACATCGTCGTGCTGTTGTGCCTCGCCAATCTCATCATCTATCTCATCATCGACGTCTACGTCCATTACCGGACCCGCAGCGAAGTCCCCTCCTTCGTCCGGGACCTCGTCTCCCTCGTTGTCTATCTCCTGGCGGCCATCGTTTCGCTGCGCGTGGTCTTTCACATCGAAATCTCGTCCATCGTCACCACCACCACGGTCCTCACCGCCACCATCGCCTTTGCCATGCAGAATACCCTCACCAACGTCCTGTCGGGATTTTCCATCCAGAGCGACGACAACCTGCGCAAGAATACCTGGATAGCCATCAAAGACAAGGATGTGGTCGGCAAGATCGTCAACGTGGGCTTTCGCTATACCTCGCTCAAAACCTTTGACAACTCCATCCTGATGGTGCCCAACAATCTCATCATGCAGAACGTCGTGACAAGCCTCGGATCAGAGAAGGATACCGAACTGGCATCGACCATGCTCGACATCTCCCTCGGTTACGAGCTTCCCCCGGAAAAGACAAAGAATATCCTCCTGTCGGTTTTTGCGGGTGAAGCGGACGTCTGCAGCGATCCTCCTCCCCAGGTGCGTGTCCTGAGGTTTGCCGACAGCAGCATCAATTATCGGCTCAGGTATACGCTCAAGGATTACGGCATGCGGGAGCAGGTGAAGGATCGTCTCTACGGCAAGATATGGTATGCGTTCACCAGGCAGGGATACGGTTTTCCCTATCCACACCAGGAGATCATTACGGTGACGGAACGCAGTGCCCCCTTCAGTATCAAGAAGGAGGGGATCAGGGACGAGCTGATGCGAATCGATTTTTTCCGCATCCTCAGCGAGCAGGAACAGCATTATCTCGCCGAACATGCCAAGCTGAGAGTCTTTGGCCCGGGAGAGCTGGTCGTCAGGGAAGGAGAGGTGGGAGATTCGCTCTTCGTAGTCCTGCGCGGGGAACTTTCGGTACGCCAGGGTCAAACTCCGATAGGTGCCCTGCAGAGATGCGATTTCTTCGGCGAGATGTCTTTGCTGACCGGCGCGCTCCGCCAGGCCACGGTTGAGGCGATGGAGGAAGTCTGGCTTCTGGAGGTCAGCAAGGAAGTGCTGGAGCCGCTCATTCGTGACAGCCCTGCCATCATGGACGCCCTCAGCGCCGTTCTGGCGACGCGGGAAGAGCTCAACAGCGAACGGCGCAGATCCTGCGACCAGGATAAAGAAACGGTTCCCAGGAAGGACGAATATCTGACCCTTCTTCGGAATTTTTTCGGATTTTGATTGAGAGAATGATTGCTCCGCCCCTCTCTATTTGACGTGACAGGAGAGGCAGAGGAGGGACTTCTGCTCCGGCGCCCAGAGAAAATAGTTTGGAATCCTGCCGTCGGTGAGTGCCGGGAGACTGATGGCGTTGTTGGTGTTGTGGACATCGTGGCAGGAAGCACAGGTAAAGTAGCCGCTATAGAGGGTGTCGGCGATCATCTTGTTGCCCATCACCCAACCGGCGCGGGTATGGGTATTGGGGTTGGCGGGTATATCGACGAGAAAACGGCGGTCGGGGGTGATGATTTCTACATTGCCCGAGTTTCGCACGTTCAGGGCATCTTGGTACAGGAAGCCGATTGGGTGGGTGACGCCCAGGTCTTCGATGTAGCGCTTGGCAGTATTGCCGAGGCCGTCGACATAGAATGAGCTCATGACGTTGGCGCCGTTGTTGGCCCAACCGGCTGCGCCGTGGCTGTCGACGGCGGTGACCCCGTCATGACAGGCCATGCAGAGGCGGCTCGGTCCGATGAGGGGGTCGGCGTTGAAGGTGATCAGGGAGTTGGCCGGAGCGGCCCAGGTGTAAGGCTGTAGTACTACGGTCGAGGGGGCATGATTCCAGAGCGGGGCGGGAACTGTGCCATTCGGCAGGGCGTTGTGCGGGGTATGGCAAAAGATGCAGACCCGCTGGAAATCGTCCTGGTTATAGGTGCCGAATGCCTTGCCCAGGTAGGTTATGTCGTGCATCGATTCGTTGACGCCGGTCGCAGGGGCGGAGCCGGCAAGGGAAATGTCCGCGCTGGCGGCAAGGATGACGAAAACAAGAATTGCTGATATATTCTTCATCGTTTCCTCCGCTCTGTTCTGTGAAGGGGCTATCCTGAGTATCTGACATTAATTTTTCCATACTCCATCTATGGGGCAATGACCTATATTGGTGATTTTACATCGGAAAAAGATGGTAAATAGGTGGCACCAACGTGTTAACCCGTACTAGTCGCAAAAGCATCCTTCGTTCGCTTCCCATACCCCGTTTTGCTTGACCTCTGAAATCAAGACCTCACCCGAGGACCTGCCTGGCAGCTGTCAGCTTGACTTCTCGGGGCTTTTGCATTATGGTATTAAACGACAGAAGTTCAGCGAACTACAGAAGTTCCGCGGATAAACGATAATACTAAACCATCCGTGAGGATGGGACGGAAAGCCTACAGGGTCTCCAGAAGACAGCCGGGTTGCCGAAATATCTCAAGATATCGGTCCCGGCTTTTTTATTGGGACGAATGTACGGTTGGAATGATAGGGAAGCAAATCATGGGAACAACAGTCTGCGCGAGGTAATCAGATATGAATAGCGTGAAGAATCTGGTCAGCAGGAAATTTTCATCTTTGTTCGCCGTTGCTAAAATGTGCAGCACCCGCATGATTGGCAACCAGATGTACGAATGTCGGGTTAAAAAGCCGAGTCCGCGATACTGTGAACACTCGCTGTCCATGGGGGGCGGCTTTATCTGCAAGCATCCAGACCGGCAGGAATTTGTCGATAGATGATTCTCACTCTTCTTTGGTGATCCTGATGACCTGCAGCACGCCGGGCATGGACTCCAGTTCCCGGGCATCGAGGGTATCGGTGTCTCCGATAACGCCGATGATGATCCGGTTGGCGCCGGTCGACTGGTGGATGTCGAAATTCTTGTTGATGAGGAATTCCTTGACATGATCGAGCGCAGTTTCATCGGCGCTTTTTTTCATGATGATGAGCACGTTGTTCCTCCTTCGCCGGCGGCTACGGCGCCCCGGCCGCAGATTTTGTCAGATTAGCTCTCTTTCCCGGTGGTCATGATCCTCTCCAGCCGCCGTGATTCGTCGATCACGCGCTCGAAAAGCCTGACGATGGCCTGATCGTCGAGTGGGCCGGGGTTCGCGTCCTTCATGCGCTGGAAGATCCGTTTTTCCCGGGCAGGGTCGTATACGGGAAGCCCCAGTCCCTTCTTGATCTCGCCGATCTTCAGGGCGAGCCCTGCCCGCTCGTTGAATATCCGGAGCAGCTCGTTGTCGAGCCGGTCGATCTCTTTGCGCAAATCATTGATGTCCATTTATACCTCAACTATTGCCCTGTAACCTCTGGTATTAACGTCAAATCTGGCTCACTCTCCCCCCTAGTGGGGTACGTCAAGGGAGGGGGAAGAACTATACTAAAACTGTTTCTTGACGAAGGTGTCCTTCTTCCAATGGGCGTCGTCCCGCTCCGGGTAGTCGATGTTGTAGTGGAGCCCGCGGGATTCCTTGCGCTGCTGGGCGCAGAGGACAATGAGCTCTGCCACGGTGGCAATGTTGCGCAGCTCGATAAGGTCGGAAGTGATGATGAAATCCCAGTAGTAGTCCTCGATCTCCTCCTGAATCAGCCTGATACGGTGCCGGGCCCGCTCCAGCCGCTTGTCTGACCGCACGATACCCACATAGTTCCACATGAAGCGGCGCACCTCATCCCAGTTCTGGGAAACCACGACCATCTCGTCGCTGTTGGTGGCGGTGCCCGCGTCCCATTCCGGGATCTCCGGGAAATCGAAGCTGTTGGCGGCGAGCTGGGCAACCGCGTGCTCATAGGCCCGACCCGCGTAGACCGCCGCTTCGAGCAGAGAATTGCTCGCCAGGCGGTTCGCCCCGTGGAGACCGGTAAAGGCCACCTCACCGATGGCGTACAGGTGCTGGAGGTCGGTCTCGCCGTTCTGGTCAACAGCCACGCCGCCGCACAGGTAGTGGGCTGCCGGCACTACCGGCAGGGGATCTTTCGTCATGTCGAGGCCGTAGCCGAGGCAGGTCTGGTAGATGTTGGGAAAGCGGTTCCTCACGTACTCCGGCTCTTTATGGGTGATGTCGAGGAATACGCAGTCGTCGCCGTGCGTTTTCATTTCATTGTCGATGGCACGGGCCACGATGTCGCGGGGGGCAAGGTCCTTCAGTTTGTGGTACTTCTCCATGAAGGCAGTGCCGTCGCGGCGGCGCAGGATCGCACCTTCGCCGCGCACCGCCTCCGAGATGAGGAATGATTTGGCGTGGGGATGGTAGAGGGTGGTGGGGTGGAACTGCATGAACTCCATGTTGCCGATGGTTGCGCCGGCACGGTAGGCCATGGCCACGCCGTCACCGGTGGCCACATCCGGGTTGCAGGTATAGAGATAGACCTTACCGGCGCCGCCGGTGGCCAGAAGGGTGATTTTTGAAGTAAAGGTCTTCACCCGGCCGCTGGCGATGTCGAGAACGTGGGCGCCGAGGCAGCGGTTCGGCTTGATCCGTTTCCGCGTGACCTTGGCTTCGGTGATCAAGTCCACAGCGATATGGTGTTCGTAGACCTGGATGTTGGGGTTTTCCTGGACAGCCTGCACGAGGGCGCGCTCGATCTCGCGACCGGTCACATCGTCAGCATGCAGGATGCGGCGCTGGCTGTGTCCTCCCTCACGGGTGAGGTCGTAGCTGTCCCCGCTGGTGGTGAATTTCACCCCCCAGTCGATGAGGTTGCGGATGACCTGCGGCCCTTCCTCGACCACAAGTCGTACCACGTCCTCGTGGCAGATGCCTGCCCCGGCGACGAGGGTATCCTCGATGTGAGCGGCGAAGGTATCTTCCTGGGAAAAGACGGTTGCAATGCCCCCCTGCGCATAATTGGTGGCCGATTCCGTGATCTCCCGTTTGGTCACGAGCGCCACTTTGCCATGGGCGGCGGCCCGAAGGGCAAAGGACAGGCCGGCGATGCCGCTGCCGATGACAAGAAAATCGCTGGTTACCTTCATCTTACTTCTCCCGTAATGGTCGGAAATTGCCGACTAAGGCAGTAAAGCCTTCGAATTATTGACCCCTGCCGGAGTTTTGTCAAGGCATTTTGCGTGGTTATCCGATGTTGAGCGTATATTAACGCTTGAATTGCGCACTTTCTTGGTATATAAGTTGATTTATCCTTGTGTTTTGGCGCAATGCTGAATGTCGTGGGAGGGCAATGCCGATGAAAAGGGTCCGGATCCATGTCGGGGTGCCGTTTCTGCTGCTCATCCTTGCCGCAGTGCCGGCGCTGGCGGATATCTACAAGTATGAAGACGAGAGCGGCGTGCTCCATTTCACCGACGCCCCGACCGACCGCCGTTTCAAGATATTCATGCACGACATCAAGAAGGACCGGAAGCTGCGTACCTCCTTCAAGCTCTCGGGGTGCAGAAACCCCGCGGAATTCGAGCCGATCATCAATGCCTGCGCCCTCGAGTTCGGCGTCGACAAGGCCCTGGTGAAGGCGGTGATCCACGCCGAGTCCGGCTACGACCCCAACGCCGTCTCCTCCAAGGGGGCACAGGGGCTCATGCAACTCATGCCGAAGACCGCGCAGGGACTCAAGGTCAGCAACAGCTTCGATCCGACGGAGAACATCCGCGGCGGGGTCCGCTACCTCCGTTTTCTCCTCGATACCTTCAAGGGGGATGTTGCCCTGGCCGTGGCGGCATACAACGCGGGGCTTTCGCGCGTTGCCCGGTACGGCGGGATACCGCCGTTCGAGGAGACCCGCAATTACGTCTCCAAGGTGTTGAGTTACCAGCAATCGTATCGGAGCAACTAGACCGCCCCATGTCCACGACCTCGCCCCATTCCATCTGGAACCTGCCCAACATCCTCACCCTGTTGCGCATCGCCGCCATCCCGCTTCTGGTGATCCTGCTTCTCCCCCACGGAACGCCGGGGATGCGGCCGGAGGCGCAATCCCAAGAGGACGGATTCTGGGCGGCGGCGCTGTTCGCAATCGCTTCCATCACCGACTGGCTGGACGGTTACCTGGCGCGACGGATGGGGATCGTCACCGTGTTCGGCAAGTTCCTCGATCCCATTGCCGACAAGCTCATCGTCATGGCGGCCCTCATCATGCTCCTTCCCTACGGCAACGTCCCCGCCTGGATGGTACTCGTCATCCTGGGGCGGGAGATCATCATCACCGGCCTGCGCGGTATCGCCTCGACGGAAGGGATCGTCATCGCCGCCAGCGAGCTCGGCAAGTTCAAAACCATTTTCCAGATCGTCGCCATCCTGGCGCTGCTGCTCCACTACGACTACCACTGGTTCTTCTCCATCGACCATCCCTATCTCTATGTCAACATGCAGCACGTCGGCATGTGTTACCTCTGGATCGCAACCATCATCACTATATGGTCCGGGGTTGACTATCTCATGAAGTTCATGCGTGTGATCGCCAAGTAGCTCTTCAAGCAATTCCGTACAAACGCGGGAGAACAGCAATCATGGAAGATCTGGCAGCACAAGAGGCGCAGCCGTACGCGCTGTCATGGCGGGATATTTTCAGCATTCCGGTCATTGTGGCGGCTCTCGGTTATTTCGTGGATATTTACGATCTGGTCCTCTTCAGCATCGTCCGTGTACCGAGCCTGAAATCCATCGGCGTCCAGGGGCAAGCCCTCATCAATCAGGGTGTGTTTCTCCTCAACATGCAGATGGTCGGCATGCTTCTGGGCGGAATCCTCTGGGGGGTGCTGGGGGACAAGAAAGGACGGCTGAAGATCCTGTTCGGCTCCATCTTTCTCTATTCCCTGGCCAACATTGCCAACGGCATGGTTACGAGCATGGGTGCCTATGCAGTGCTCCGGTTCGTCGCCGGAGTCGGCCTTGCCGGAGAACTTGGGGCCGGCATTACCCTTGTATCGGAGATTCTCCCCCGCGAGGTGCGCGGTTACGGCACGATGATCGTGGCGGCTGTCGGTGTGTCCGGGGCGATCGTGGCGAACTTCATCGCCGGGCACTTCGACTGGCGGAGCGCCTACTATATCGGTGGTGGGCTGGGACTTCTGCTCCTCATCCTGCGGATCAGCGTCAGCGAATCGACGATGTTCCGCCAGATGGAAAACCGACAGGTCAGCAAGGGGAATTTCCTTGCCCTGTTCCGCCGACGCGCCCGGTTCGCCAAGTATCTGAAATCGATCCTGATTGGTGTTCCGACCTGGTTTGTGGTGGGCATCCTGATCACATTCTCCCCGGAATTCGCCAGGATCATGAAGGTGTCCGCGCCGGTGAGCGCCGGCAATGCCGTGATGTTCTGCTATCTCGGCCTGGTGTTCGGCGATTTTGCGAGCGGCATGTTGAGCCAGTATCTGCGCAGCCGCAAAAAGGTGGTGCTCCTTTTCCTCTGTTTCACCGTCCTCGGCATCTGCGCCTACTTCCTTCAGGCGGGTGTGAGCGCGACGCTCTTCTACACGGTCTGCACGCTGCTTGGCTTTGCCAGCGGCTACTGGGCGATTTTCGTGACCATTGCCGCCGAGCAGTTCGGCACCAACCTGCGGGCCACCGTGGCGACCACGGTGCCTAACTTTGTCCGCGGCATGGTGGTTCCCATCACCCTGCTGTTCCAGTATGCCCGGCAGCAGTTCGGCATACTTCAGGGAGCGGTGCTCGTCGGTGTCCTCTGCATGGGAGTAGCCCTCTATGCCCTCTATCTCCTCGAAGAAACCTTCGGTAAAGATCTCGACTATGTGGAAGAATAGGGGATTCGGCCAATTTGCCGTTGACATCGTCGGTGAAAAAGGTTATAAATTTTTTTCTTTCACACGAATTCGAAATGGCGGCGTAGCCAAGTGGTAAGGCAGAGGTCTGCAAAACCTTTATTCAGCGGTTCAAATCCGCTCGCCGCCTCCAATAAAAACAGGCACTTAGGTAAATCCTAGGTGCCTTTTTTATTGTTCTGCTACTGTGCTGACGCGGATGTTGACGCGGGTACGTTGAAAACCTCTTTCCTTAATTTACCATGCTGTTAATCCAGCGATGGTAACCATGACCGTGTTTGATTTCATCAAGACACTGAAAACTTGGCTACTCGGATGTAATTGACCATATAACGGGCACTGAGTGCTCTACCCTATCTACTCTGTCTATTCTACTTTACTGGAGGATAATGGTGTAACTTGCTGTAATGGCGAAATATTACCTTACCTGCCGTATCTGGCTATTTCTTGAGGAAACAAACCCTTGGGTACTTTATCCCTGCCGTATTCCTTACAAACCCTATATCTTGCACAGTCGCAGTATATACCTTTACAGTACTTGTTCTTCAGATATTCCGAAGTAGCTGGGAGATCAGGCATTATGTTGTTAAAGAAGTCACACGTGCTCAACAAGTCACAATTGGCCATGCGGTAATCCTCTGTAGGCGAGAAGTTGTTAAATACATATTTATAACAAAAAAGCAACTTGTCAATACTTCTACCGCAATTATCCACAGGAGCATTCCAGCCAAAATCTATAGAACCCAATCCAAGAAACTCTCACCTTCAGAACTATTCGCTGTATCTCTCATTAAGTAACTACCAGGGCATATATATAATCCGAAATATTACTCACGGAGCAGTGGCCAGGATATGAAATTAGCAAGTGGAATATAACCGGTTGGGTCAATCAATAAAGTACGCCCCTGATGTCGATGAGCATCGGGGGCGTACGCGTAGGTTATCTTATGAACAACTATCCCACTTTAAGCAGACAGACGTTAAACAAGGAATCCTGTATTGGTCAATGAAGCGTATTAAACCTTCTTTCGGACCCCGTGTAACCGTCCTTTTCTTTGCGTCTCAATTCTATCCAATCCTCAAAGGGCTTATAGGCAGCGATTTCACCCATCCTCATGAATTCAACTAGTCTTGATGTTTTAATCATGCCTTGTGAGCCGTCCGTGAAAAGTACCTTTATCAGCATGACTATTCCTCCTTTCGGTTTATTGCCCTGGGAAGGATATGCCGATGATGTTGTTCTGGTAACCCACTTAAATTTTATAACAGCCTTCATCGCTATCAAGTAAACCTCAATAAATCGCGACGTTAGTCTACTTTTGCGCTATCCAAAGGAGGTAATACCAATGACCAATGATATCTTATTCGGACCAGAGGAGGAGACCAGCTCGTAAAAAAGATGAAGCTTGATAAGGACAAGGAATTCGTGCTACATGCTCTACGTCATACATGTGCAAGAAGGCTCGTGGACAAGGGAGTTGATCTTTACGCGGTCAAGGAAAGGCGGGGCTATAGCACCATCCAGTCACAGGAAAATATGCTCACTTGGCACTGGGTTAGCTAGCGCAGGCAGCATTAGTCCTTGAAAATGAATGTGAAACAGAGTAGTTACGTGGGGTGTGTTTTGCTATAAAACTCTTCCTCCGGCTCCTTTGTTTGCGACGTATTCTGACATAGACTTCCGTTATATTTATGGAAACCAGATAGAGGAATCATCCATGCCCCTGAACATCTACACCAGCAACCGGATGGAAAACCTGGTCGAGGCCCTGGCGGGGGTTGTGGCAGAGCCGCTCGCGTCCCCCTTCGTCCCCGAGACAATCGTCGTGCAGAGCAAGGGGATGCAACGTTGGCTCGCCATGGAGCTTGCCGGGCGGTTCGGCGTCTGGGCGAACTGTAACTACCCGTTTCCCAACTCAATGGTGTGGAGGCTGTTCCGTGCTGTCCTGCCGGAGATCCAGGACAGTTCCCCCTTTTCCCCCGAGGTAATGACCTGGCAGGTGATGGGTTTGCTGCCCGGCCTTCTGGGCCGAGAGTCTTTCGCGCCGCTCTCACACTACCTGGCCAACGACCGGGACGGGCTCAAGCGCCTTCAGCTTGCGGAGAGGATCGCCGATACTTTTGATCAATACACTCTGTTCCGCCCTGAGATGCTTCTGGCATGGGAAGCGGCGGGCGAGACAGCGGTCGACGGGGAGTGGCTGGCGCTCCTCTGGCGGGAGATTGCCGCAGCCACCAAAGGAGAGCACCGTGCAAGGCTGAAGGAGGACTTCTGCCAGCGGTTGAGGGCCGGTGTGCAGGGGGTAAGCGGGATTCCGGAGAGGATCGCGGTGTTTGGCATCTCCTATCTGCCGAAGTACCACATGGAGATCCTGGCTGCGACGGCGCAGGTCGCTACGGTTAATCTGTTCCTCCTGAGCCCGACCCGTGAATATTGGGCCGACATCGTCTCGGACCGGGAAAAGGCCCGCCGGACTCGGGAGGAAAGTCCACTCCTCATCGAAGGGAACCCGCTCCTGGCCTCCTTGGGAAAGCTCGGTCGGGACTTTTCCGACACGGTCGTCGAGACCGGCGAGGTTGCCGCCTCCCAAGCCGACCTCTACCAGGAACCAGGCGGGGTATCGCTCCTCGCGGCCATCCAGTCCGACATCCTCAATCTGACCGGCGCCGAGGAAGGGAGGGATAGGCGGCCGATCGACCCGGCCGACCGGTCGGTGCAGATTCACTCCTGCCACAGCCCCATGCGGGAAATCGAGGTGCTGCACGATAACCTCCTTTCACTCCTTGAGGACCTGGAAGGGCTTGCGCCGCGGGACATCGTGGTGATGACTCCCGACATCGAGACCTATGCCCCGTACATCTCGACCGTCTTCGATGGCTGCCAGGACCAGGCCAGGAAGATTCCTTACTCCATAGCCGATCGAAATATTACGAGCGAAGGGGAGATCGCCGCGGTGTTGCTGAAACTGCTCGCGCTCCCCGGAAGCCGTCTCGCTGTTCCTCAACTTCTTGATATCCTGGAGAGCACTCCTGTCAGCCGGCGATTTGGCCTGGATGATGACGAGCTCGATGTCATTCGCGGGTGGCTTCAGGACATCCGGGTCCGCTGGGGGATGGACGAGCGGGACCGGGAGCGTCTCGGGCTTCCCGGCTATCGCGACAACTCCTGGCAGGCGGGGCTCGACCGGCTCCTCCTCGGCTATGCCATGCCCGGCGAAGAGGGAAGGCTGTTCAACGGCATGCTCCCCTATGATGAAATGGAAGGGACAAGCACCCGGGTCCTGGGCAAGCTGGCGGAGTTTATCGGCGTGATTGCGGGAATTGCCAGGAAGCTGGCAGGGCCGCGAACCCTGGGGGAGTGGCGGGATGAATTGCGAACGCTTACGGGCGACTTCATAGCGGCTGATGAAGAGTCGGCCCGCGAACTGGCAACCGTTGCCGGAATCGTGGAAGAGATAGGGGAACTGGCTGGGGAGACGGGCTTCACCGAGAAGGTTGAACTTGGCGTTTTCCGCTCCTGGCTCTCCACCCGTCTCGCCAGAGTGGAGAAGGGGCTTGGCTTCATGACCGGCGGGGTGACCTTCTGCGCCATGCTGCCCATGCGGAGCATACCGTTCCGGGTGGTCGCCCTCATCGGCATGAACGACGGCGCTTTTCCGCGGCAGAGCCGCCCTCCCGGCTTCGACTTGATCTCCAGGCATCCACGGCGCGGCGACCGATCCCTGCGGGACGAGGACCGCTACCTGTTCCTGGAGGCGATCCTCTCGGCGCGCGACTCCCTCTACCTCAGCTACCTCGGCCAGAGCATCAGGGACAACAGCGAAATTCCTCCGTCGGTCCTCGTGAGCGAGTTCCTCGACGCCATAGCGAGAGGGTTCACGGCAGGAGAGAATGCCAGGCCCGCTGATCTCCTGGTCACGAAACACCGCCTCCAGGCGTTCAGCAGTGAGTATTTCGCCGGCGGTTCACCGCTCTTCAGCTACTCGGAGGAGAATTGCACCGCGCTTCTTTACCGGCGCAGCCATCCCTGGCAACCGGCTGAATTTCTTGCCTCTGAACTCGCTCCCCCGACCGACGAATGGATGGACGTATCTCTTCCGAAACTGCTGCGGTTTTTCGATAACCCGGCCCGGTTTCTCCTGGAAAACAGGCTGGGGATACGTCTGGAGGATATTGCCGCTCCCCTCGGGGAGCGGGAGCCCTTTGATCTGGAAGGGCTTGAAGCTTACGGCCTCAAACAGGAAATGCTGGAGATCTGCCTCGACGGCGGGGACCTGGGCGTTTTCCTGCCTGTCGTGCGCTGCCGGGGAGTCATACCGCCGGCCATGCACGGCGAGGCCCTGTTTGCAACTACAGCCAGGGAAATTTGCTCCTTTGCAGATTCCCTGCGAGATAAAACCGGCACCGCAGCCAAGCTTCCCCCACTCGATATCGACCTGGAAGTGGGAGGGTTCAGGCTGACCGGCAGGTTGGACAGGATCTGGGCCGACAGGATGTTCCGGTACCGCTGCGCCAAGACCAAGGCAAAGGACCAGGTGCGGACCTGGATCGAGCACCTGGTCCTCAACGCGGCCATGGAGGAGGGGTATCCCAGGGAGAGCCTGCTGTTCATGAGCGACGGCGCCAAATCATACGCCCCTGTGGACAATCCGGCCGACATCCTGCAGGCCATCCTCGCCCTTTACTGGCAAGGGCTCGTGAAGCCGCTCCGGTTTTTCCCTGCGTCCGCCATGGCGTACGCCCACAAACAGGAATGGGTCCTGGAACGGGCACGGAAAAAATGGGAAGACGGCTACAACGTCCCTGGCGAAGGTGAAGATCTCTATTTCCGGCTCTGCTTCGGCCAGGTTGACCCGTTCGATGGCGAATTCGAGCGGGTTGCCCGCACGCTGCTGGAGCCGCTTCTCCGGCACCAGTCATAGAACAGGTTGGTGATGATATGAAGGAACTGGACCACCTGCATATTGAGCTGTCCGGGAAGAACCTGATCGAGGCGAGCGCCGGTACGGGAAAAACCTATGCCATTGCATCCCTTTACCTGCGTCTGCTTGTCGAGAAGGAGCTCACCCCGGAACAGCTCCTCGTGGTGACCTACACCGAGGCGGCGACCGAGGAGTTGCGCGGGCGAATCCGCGGCCGGATTCGGGAGGCGCTGGAGGTCTTTTCCGGCGGCGAAACGACGGACCCATTTCTCCAGGGGCTCGCTCTGAACGTCAACGGCAAAGGTCCCGTCCGTGCTAAGGCCCAGGAACTCCTTGGTCGGGCGCTCAACTCCTTCGATACCGCCGCGATCTTCACCATCCACGGCTTCTGCCTGCGCGCCCTCCAGGACAACGCCTTCGAGAGCGGTTCCCTCTACGACACGGAACTGGTCACCGACCAGGCCGTTTGGCTGCAGGATATCGTCGACGACTTCTGGCGGATGCGTTTCTTCGCCGAGTCGGCGCCACTGCTGGGGTATGTCCTGCGCAGCGGTTACTCTCCCGCCTGTTTCATGGGCTTCCTCAAAGGGATGCTGTCAAACCCGAAATTGGAAGTCGTCCCGCGATTCAGCGCTGACGAAATCGAGGCCATCGAAGAGAGGTGCCGGCGCTCGTTCGAAGGTCTGCGAGAGGTCTGGGCCGGCTCCGAGGGAGAGATAACGTATATCCTCAACAATGACAAGGGGTTGAGCCGCTCCGCGGATAACTACCGGGAAAACCTGATCCCTGCACTGCTTGACGCCATGACCACATTTCTCGGAGGAGATAACCCCTATGACCTTTTTGACGGCTTTGACAAGTTCTGCACGGGGAGAATCGAAGAGCAGCGACTGAAGAAAAACCCTCCGCCGGTGCATCCTTTCTTCGACTCCTGCGAGGAACTCCGGAAGAATGTTGCAGAGCGCTTCCTGGCCCTTTGCTGGGAACTGGTGGCGTTCGCGCGGGAGCGTCTCCCGGCTCGGAAGCGGGAGGCCAATGTCCGCTTTTTCGACGACCTTCTCAATGACCTCTATATCGCTTTGTGCGGACCGCATGGCGGCGCATTCGCCGGGAGACTCAGGGAGCGCTACCGGGCTGCCCTCATCGACGAATTCCAGGATACCGATCCGGTCCAGTACGACATTTTCCGCAAGGTCTATGCTGACCAGGACTCCCCCCTGTTCTTGATCGGAGACCCGAAACAGGCTATCTACAGCTTCCGGGGGGCGGACATCTTTGCCTATCTGGAGGCTGCGGCAGACGTGCAGGAGGAAAGACGTTATACCCTGACGGGGAACTGGCGCTCTACTCCCCGCCTGCTGACCGCCTTCAATGCCGTTTTTGCCAACGGGGCAAAGCCTTTCGTCTTTGACGACATTGCCTACCATCCGGTCAAGCCGGGCAAGGATCAAGCCGGTAACGATCTTACCCTCATCGGTGGGGACGATGCTCCTCTGCAAGTATGGTACATGCCCCCCGACGAGAAAGGGGGAGCGATCAACGTCGGCAGAGCCAACGATGCCATCCCCTCTGCGGTCGCCGCGGAAATCGCCCGGCTGCTCCGTAACGGGTTGGACGGGAAAGCCCTCATCGGCGATCGTCCCCTTTTGCCCGAAGACATCGCTGTCATCGTCCGTGACCGCTGGCAGGCGGGCTACGTTCAGGATGCTCTTAAGAAACTCGGCATTCCGAGCGTCATGCGGAGCGACATGAGCATTTTCGCGACCGGCGAGGCCCGCGAAGTCTGCACCCTCCTTGCGGCCCTTGCCGATCCGGGGAACGAAGCGAAGGTCCGGGCAGCCCTGGTAACCGACATCCTCGGCAGGACGGGTGACGACATCGTTCTTCTCCACGAGAAGGAGGAGGAGTGGGAGGAATGCCTGGAGACGTTCCGCAGCTACCATCACCTCTGGCTTGAACAGGGATTCATGACCATGTCACAGTCCTTTCTTGCCTGCGAGGGGGTGCGGGGACGCTTGCTACGGCGACCCGACGGAGAGCGGCGACTGACCAATCTGCTCCACTGCTTCGAGGTCATTCACAAGGCGGCCCACGAACGGGGGCTTGGTGTAGAAGGGCTCCTCACCTGGTTCGGTGAGCGGGTGAGCGGTGGGGAGGAAGCCGAGGAGTACCAGATCCGGCTGGAAACCGACGAGAAGATGGTGAAGATCGTCACGGTCCATGTCAGCAAGGGACTGGAGTACCCGGTCGTCTTCTGCCCCTTCATGTGGGGCGGGCTCAAGGGGAACGGCAATGCGGTCACATTCCATGACGGCTTCAGAATGATGAAGGACTTCGGCTCCCCTGAGCTCGAGCGGCACCGGGTCCTGGCACAGAAGGAGTCCCTGGCCGAAAGCCTCCGGCTTCTTTACGTCGCCCTTTCCCGGGCAAAGTACAGATGCTACCTGTGTGCGGGAAAAATCCAGGACAGCACGAAAAAGAACAGACCCGAGACATCCCCACTTGCCTATCTCTTCCATGCTTCAGAGGGAACCAGGAACGCGGAGGATCCGGTAAGTCCGCTGGCTGCCGAAGTGACGGGGCTTCCCCGGCAGGTTATGGAAGAGCAGTTGCGAACCCTTACCGCAACGGGGAAGGGGACCATTAGCGTCAGACAGATGCACGAAGCGGATGATGTCGCTTCCTATATTCCGGCCGGTGCCGATGACACGTCTCTTGCCTGCCGGAAATTATCCGCAACGATCGAAAGCACGTGGTGCGTGGCGAGTTTCACCTCGTTCGCGAGGCACGACGTCGCGGCGGCCGAGCTCCCCGACAGAGACGAGGCGAGGACAGGGGAGGCCATGGCCACCGCGGCGGCCGGCGAGCCGCCCCCGGGGATGAGCATCTTCACCTTTCCGCGGGGGGCGCAGGCAGGGATATTCCTTCACGAGCTGTTCGAGGGACTCGACTTTGCCGCGGGTCCTTCGGCAGCTGTCAGCGCCCTGGTGGAGAAGGGGCTGGAAAAGCATGGCTATGACAGGGAGTGGCTGCCCCACGTGAGCTCCATGGTCACCAACGTCATAACGGTGCCGCTGGCATCGCCCGAAGGGACCTTCTCACTCTCCGACCTGCAGCCGGGGAGCTGGCTCACGGAGCTCGAGTTCTTCTTCCCCCTCAGGTTCGTCACCTCCAACCTTCTGGGGAGCTGTTTCGGGAAGTGGGGCGGGAAAGGTGCGATCGACCTCCTCCGGCTGAGTGCTCTCCTGAAATTCCGGCCGGTGCGGGGGATGGTGCGTGGCTTCATGGACATGGTCTTCGAGCATGGCGGCAGGTATTACCTGGTGGACTGGAAGTCGAACCATCTCGGCTACCGGGTGGAGGACTACGGATGTGAGCCCCTCAAGGTTGCGATGGAGCGCAACCTCTATCCGCTCCAGTATCTCCTCTACACGGTGGCCCTCAACAGGTACCTGTCGCTGCGGGTGAGGGACTATGACTACTCGGTCCATTTCGGCGGCGTACTCTATTTTTTCCTGCGCGGGGTGCGCCGGGAACGGGGCGAGGAGTTCGGCATCTTCCGGGATGCCCCGTCTGCCGGACTGGTTGACGAACTGACCGCGTGTCTGATTGAGGCCGGAGGGTAAAGGGTGACCATGGAATTCGAGCTGAGTGCAATCGACCGGCATTTTGCCGAGTTCATCCGCCGTGAGGCGGGTGACGCGCCCCCTTGGCTGGGGGTGGCCGTCTCTCTGGCCAGCAACGCGGTGGGGAACGGCAACATCTGTCTGAACCTTGCCGATCTCGCAGCCGTGAATATCAGGGTTAACGGCGAAGAGGCCGCCCTCCCTCCGCTGACAGAGCTGCAGGACGGCCTTCTGCGCACCGCCGTAGTCGGCGGGCCTGGCGAGTACCGCCCCCTAATCCTGGATGGCGACGGCCGGCTTTACCTCTACCGGTACTGGCGCTATGAACAGGAGCTGACACGGGTAATCCTGGAGAAGGGAGCGGTTTCAGGCGGCGGGATCGATGAACAGCTCCTTGCAGCAGGTCTTGCCAGGTTCTTTCCCGGTAGCAGCGGGGAGGGTATCGATTGGCAGAGGGTGGCGGCGATGGCGGCGGTGCGGAAGCGGTTCTGCGTCATCTCTGGAGGGCCGGGGACCGGCAAGACCTCTACGGTAGTGAAGATCATCGCGCTCCTCCTGGAGCAGGCGAAAGGCGCGCCGCTCAGGATTGCACTGGCTGCCCCCACCGGAAAATCTGCAGCCCGGCTCAGGGAATCGATTCGCCGCATGCAGGAGAACCTGGATTGCACTGCTGCCGTCAAGGGTCTCATCCCCGATGATGTCACGACAATCCACCGGCTGCTCGGTGTCCGGGCAGGTTCAAACCGCTTCCGGCACTCGGAGGAGAACCCGTTGCCGCACGACGTGGTCATCGTCGACGAGGCCTCCATGGTGGCGCTTCCCCTGATGGCGAAGCTTGCCGTGGCCCTCAAGGATGACGCCAGGCTCATCCTCCTCGGTGACAGGGACCAGCTCGCGTCGGTCGAGGCGGGCGCGGTCCTTGGCGACATCTGCGGCGGAGGGAGGAAAGAACCGTTCTCGGCCGAATTCGCCGGCCTCGTCGCCAGAATGACGGGTGACCGGGTCCCGGTTGATGCGGCCGCCACCCCGCTCGTCGACTCGCTGGTTGTCCTGAAACGGAACTACCGCTTTGGCGCCGACAGCGGCATCGGGGAAGTGGGGAGGCGAGTCAATGCCGGAGAGGGGGCGCGGGCGCTGGCGCTGCTCAAGGATGAGGGGTGCCGCGACATGGCCTGGCGCAACGTGCCGAGGCCCGATGGTCTCAAGCGGGCACTTGCCGAGACGGTGACAGACGGGTACGGGGCCTACCTCGCCGCAGGCTCACCTGCCGAGGCCCTGGAACGCTTCGATGTCTTCCGCATTCTGTGCGCCCTGCGCCAGGGGCCTTACGGTGTCGCCGGCATCAACGCCATCATCGAGGAAATCCTCGCCGAGAAGGGGCTGATCGATATGCGCAACCGCTGGTACCGGGGGCGACCGGTGATGATCATGGTGAACGACTACAACCTGAAGCTGTTCAATGGCGACGTGGGGATCGTCTTTCCCGATCCGGGAGCTGAAGGTGCTCCCCGGGCCTTCTTCCCGGCTCCGGATGGAGGGGTGCGGAAAATTTCTCCGGTTCGCCTCCCAGCACATGAAACGGTCTATGCCATGACCGTTCACAAGAGCCAGGGTTCTGAGGTTGATCAGGTCTTGATGCTTCTGCCTGACCACGATTCCGAGCTTCTTACGAGGGAGCTGATCTATACCGGAATAACAAGGGCAAAGAGTGCTGTTGAAATTTGGGGAGAGAAGGATGTGTTTGTGACGGCTGTTTCAAGGAGAATAGACAGGAAGTCCGGGCTTAGGGATATGCTCTGGAGTGAAGCGCGGAGGAGTCCGTGCTCACATTCGACAGGTCCGCAGCAAGTTCTGGTAAACTGAGCTTTCTTTGTGCTATCTTGGCCTCGTTGGTCATTCCGTTCCCCTCAGGGAAAGATTTTTCTGGACAACATCATCTTTATCCCGTTCAATGGCGGTATACGGCCATTACTTTTAAACAACGTCAGGTGACTACCATCACGTTGCACATGATGTGCTTATAACCCTAAATGTTGATCATATATAATTGAATCGATGCGCTAAAGAGGATAATGATGGTTGCCGCAGCAGGGAAATATCAAATTACAGATTTATTAAAAGGTGTAATACTTACTACAGTAATTGTTGCAATCTTAGGTTATATTGATTATATAACAGGTGAGTTATCAATTGATATATTATATATGTTTTGCGTAATATTTGTTACTTGGTTCACAAATGGTATTATAGGAGCCTTGTGTATACTTGAAATAATATTTGCCAAATCGACAGCTGATTATCTGGATCACGTTAATATCATGACATTCGTTTATGATTGGAATAGCTTTTATAGCATTGTGGTAAATATTATAGTTTGTATACTTATTGTAAAATTAAAAAAGACTCTATTGAAATAACCTAACTTAGTACAATTGTCTAGTATACTCAATAAATAACTATGCAGGACTACACCAATTCATGGGTGTATGGTGCTGACCGACGTAAATAATCCCCACAAATCTATGGTGTAATAATAAAGCACCTGCCAAAACACATGTCTCGGTCGAATCACTAAAAAAGAGTTATCACCCGGCGTTCCGGTCCCCTGTAATCGGCCGGGTTGTGCTTGCGCCTGACCTCTACCCATCCCTCGGTACATTTGAAAGCCACTATTGCACCCTCTTTGGTAAGTCTGCCAAGGGCGGAGGATCTCACCGTGCCTGATGAACCGTCGAGATAGATTACCTTGATCAGCATGATAATTTCCTCCCTTGTTACAGCGATGTCGCAAACCCGGCGGGAAATATACCACAAAAATTATTGCAGATATATTAACAATGTCAAATCATCGATGTCTCCATTGATCAGGTTGTCAATGGAGTCCCGCAGCCTCATCGTGCCGTGGTCGTTTGAGGAGGAGGAGAAACGGGATGATGGCAAGAAAGGCCAGACCGACAATCCAGAAGATGCGGTTGTAGGAGAGCATTCCCGCCTGGCGCTTGACGGTCCCGTAGAGAGCGGCGAGGGAAAAACTGTCCGCAGTAGCCGCATCCATCCCCCGGGCCATGGCCGCCCGTTTCAGTGAGGCGAGCCGTTCCTGGGTGGCGAGGTCGAAGCTTGACACATGGGGCACCATGGTGTTCTGGTAAAACTGGCTGAGCCGGGAGAGTTGCGTGGCGGAGATGGCGATGCCGACGCTGCCGCCGATGTTGCGAAGCAGGTTGAACAGGCCGGTGGCGTTCCCCATTTCCTCCCGCGGGATGGTTGCCAGGGTGACCGTGGTGAGCGGTACGAAGATCATGGCCAGACCCACCCCCAGAACGACCCGAGGCCAGACGAAGTCCCAGTAGGACGCTTCAAGGGTGAAGCCGTGCATGATGTACATAGACCAGGCGCCGATCAGCAGGCCGGCGAACACCACTTTTCTCCCGTCGTAATGGGTGATCATGGCCCCCACGAAAGGCATGGTGAGGAGGGTGGCCACACCGCCCGGCGCGAGCACCATCCCGGCCAGGGTGGCATCATAGCCCATGAGCGTCTGGAGGAAAAGGGGGATGAGCATGATGGAACTGTAGAGGCAGAATCCGACCATAAACATGGTCAGGTTGCCGGCAGAGAAAGAAACATCCTTGAACAGCCGGAGGTTGATTATCGGGTGGGGGTGCCTCAATTCTACGTAGATCAGCAACAGGAGCGCGATCGCCGAGATAACGGAAAATGCGACGATGAAGGAAGAATTGAACCAGTCTTCCTGGTGCCCCTTGTCGAGAACGATTTGCAAGGCGCCCAGTCCGACGATCAAGAGACCGAGTCCCCAGTAGTCGATGGCTATCTTGCTCCGTTTCAGGTACGCGGGGTCGAAGATGAAATAGGTTGCCATGATGACGGCGATGATGCCAATGGGGATATTGATGTAAAAGATCCAGCGCCAGTTCAGGTTGTCGGTGATCCAGCCGCCGAGAGCCGGCCCGACGATCGGCCCGAACATGGCGCCGATACCGAAAATGGCATTGGCCATTCCTCGTTCGCGGGGGGGGAAGGTTTCCAGGAGGATCGCCTGGCTGTTGGGGATAAGCGCTCCGCCTGCTGCGCCCTGAAGGATACGGAAAAAGACGAGCATCCCCAGGTTGGGCGCGGCACCGCAGAGCAACGACGCGATGGTAAAGAGGATGATACAGGTAATGAGAAAGCGCTTCCTTCCGAAGAGTCGCGACAGCCAGCCGGTCATGGGGAGCACCACGGCGTTGGCGACGAGATAGGAGGTGAGGACCCAGGTGACCTCGTCGGTGCCTGCGTTGAGACTCCCCTGCATGTGGGGGAGGGCGACGTTCGCCACCGACGTGTCGATGATCTCCATGATGGTGGGCAGCATCACGGTTATCGTGATGAGCCATTTGTTGACGGGTTTTATGTCGGTTTTCATGAATTGATCATGTAGGGGCACCCCCGTGTGGGCGCCCGCAGTCGGGCGGCCACACGGGGCCGCCCCTACGGGTTATTTAAACGAGCTCAGATCCCGCAGGATGTCTGCCAGTTTCCGTTCGGTGAGGATGGTCGGGACAACGCTCATCCCCACACGGAGCAGGTGCTCGGGGTCACTGGCCTTGTCGATGACGATCTTTACCGGGATCCGCTGCACGACCTTCACGTAGTTGCCCGTGGCGTTTTCCGGCGGCAGCAGGGAAAATGCCGCGCCGGTGCCGGCCATGATGCTCTCCACACTGCCGCGGAACGTCCGGCCGGGATAGGTATCCACCTCGAATTCCACGGCCTGACCCGGCCGCACGTGGGTCAGCTGGCGTTCCTTGTAATTGGCAGTCGCCCAGGCATCATCGAGCGCCACGACGGCCATGAGAGGCTGTCCAGCCTGCACGTTGTTGCCGACCTCAACCGACTTTTTTGTGACGTATCCGTCGGCGGGGGCATATACCTTGGTATAGGAGAGGTTCAACTCCGCTTCCTTCAACTGGGCCGCCCGTTGGGCTATCCTGGCATCTTTGCTGCCGGTCCCCGCCAGGCCAAGTTCCGCCTGGGCACGACGCACCCCTTCTTCTGCTTCCTGGAGCTGGGCCGTCGCTCCCCTGCGAGCGGTTTCCAGTCGGTCGAGCTGCTCCTTCGGGATTACCTCCCGTGCAAAAAGGGCCCTGCCGCGGCGCAGATCGAGTTCAGCCTGCTCCAGCCTTGCCCTGGCGTTACTTGCGGCGGCTTTCTTTTCCTCGACGCTGGCGTAGTCGCCGGAAGTCTCATTCTTTGCCATGGCGAGTCCGGCTGCGGCATTCCGAACCCGGACGCCATAGTCGATCGCATCAAGTTCCATCAGCAGGTCTCCCTTTTTGACGAACTGATTGTCTTTGACCGGGACCGCGACGACCGTGCCGGGAACCCGCGCAGAAACGGAATAGACGTGCGCTTCGACAAAGGCGTTGTCGGTCGTCACGTGAGTCGTGCTCCTTATCCAGAAGCGGGAGCCGAGGAAGGCCCCGGCCAGCAGAAGCACGAGGAGGATGACCCCGGCACGTTTTCTCTTGCCGGTGCCGGCAGGGGGTGCGGGGTTGGCTGTAGCGCCGGCAGCCGGATTGTCGCTGGTGGTGGGTGTCGTTTCCATCTTTGCGTCCATCTTTTCTCCTGGCTGTGTGTTAAAGCTGACCGAGCGCCCGTTTGACCCGGGTTATTGCCACCTGGTAGTCGAAGACGGCCCGTGAGTTATCGGTGCGGGTCTGGGTGAGCAGCGTCTGGGCATCGATGACATCCGTGGCGGTACCAACCTGCTCCTGGTAGCGGTCTTTGTTGATGCGCAGGTTCTCCTCTCCCTGCCGGATCGCCTGTTCAGTTACGGAGATTCGCTCCCGGGCAACCCTGGCATCGTTGGCTGCAGTCCGGTAATCGAGGAGCATTTCCTCTTCCATGCTGCGCAGAAGCTCCTCGTTGCGGGACCGGTTCTTTACCGCCTGCCGGTAGCGGGCGGTGGTGGCCAGACCGTCGAAAAGATTAATCTTCAATCCGACTGTCGCGGCCATGATAGCCTGCTCCTTTACCATGTTGTTCTGCACGTAATCGACGCTCAGCTTCGCGAACAGTTCGGGAAAATACGCAGACCTGCTCGCTGCCACATCCTGGTTGCTTTCTTCCACAACCTTCTGCTGAGCCTGTATTTCCGCGCGCGACATGATCTCCTTATTCACATCTGCGGGCGGCTCCGCAATGCCCATGGTGGTCTCCCGGTCGAGTTCGCCCCTGAAGTCGGGTTTGCTGCCGGTAAGGAAGTTCAGCGTGAGCCAGGTATTGTCGAGACGGTTGGCGGCCTCGAGTCGTCGCTGTTTGCTGCCGGCAAGTCTCACCTCGGCCTGGAGCAGATCGTTGCGGGTGACTACCCCCTGTTCGAAGAGGTTCTTGGCGACCCGCAGGTGGTCCGTCATCTGGACAACTTCTTCCTCGGCAGCATCCAGGAGTTTTTGTGCCTCCATGATGCCGAAGTAGGCGGTTACGACCTTGAGGAAGACATCTTTTTCCAGTCCGGTATAGCTGAGGGCTGCGGCTTCTTTGGCCGCTGTAGCCCGCTTGGTTAGGGCGCTCGTGCGGCCGAAATCGTAGAGCATCTGGTAGAGCGACGCGTTGAAAAAACCGAAATCGGCGTCTTGGGTTTCGATCGTCCGACCGTCCAGAGCGATTGCCTGGGGTGCCTGCTGCGCAGTGTACCCACCCTGGAAATCTATTCGCGGGAGGAAGCCGCTCCGGCTGACGGTCACGGTTTCCTCGGCGATCCTCTCGTCGTAAGCTGAAACTTTCAGTGTATAGTTGTCTCTGGCGGCCTTTTTCAGACAATCGCTGAGTGTCAGTGGCGCTGCCAATGCAGTTGCGGCCGAATAGCACATCAGGAAGACCAAAAGACAGTGAGCAGTTTTCATATATTACCCCGATTCAGCTTCGCAGTTTCTGAAGCAGTTGCAGTAGAATGGCGCGCTCCTCAAGGGAAATCCTGGCGATGAATCTTTCCTGAACGGTGTGGGCGAGTTCACAGAGCTCATTTTCCAGAGACTTCCCCCGAGTTGTGAGACATATCCGGTAAGCGCGGCGGTCGTCGGGATGGGGCAGGCGGGCGACCAGCCCGTCCTTTTCCAGACGGTCGATCAACCCCCCGATCGTAGTGCGGTCAATCTGGGTTTTCGACGACAGGTCAGCCTGGGAGAGTCCGTCCTCCTGCCACAAAAAGGCAAGGACAGAGAATTGCGGAGGAGTCAGGGCATACCTGTCGAGCTGTTCCTTGAAGAGGGCAAATCCCCGCTGGTGGACCTTTGCCAGCAGGAACCCGATGCTGTTTTCGATATCAAACATGAAGGGCCTCCATAAACATGATCATTATACGTATAGTCAGTATGCTGTCAATATGTATAATGATTATGAACCCGTCTTCGCCGACGACGACGTGGAAGATACAACAACTTTCAGTGAGAATTTACATAATTTGATGAGACATTGCACTGGGCGTGGCTTCAGGAGAGGGGTGGGCATCTCTGAGGGAAGGTCACGCTTACTCATACGAATGAAAAAGGATGGTTTTATGACCAGCGTCATATCTTTTCCTGCTGCAGCAAAAGCTTTCTAAGCTCCGCCAGTGCCCTGGTGACCATCGTATTGCGTCGCCGAACGAGGAAAGTCGTTATGTGGGCGACTGTTGTCGGCAGGGAGCGAAGTTCCAACCCCATCTCGTTTCGAAACACCCCCCGTGGAAGAAGCGCTATTCCCATACCGGCTCGAACACAGCCAATGATCCCCTCCACGGTGCCAAACTCCATCACCTGAAAGGGTACCAAGCCTTCGTCGCGGAGCCACTGCTCGAGCCGTGCGCGGTAGGAACAACCGCGCCTGAAAACCAGAACGGTCCGTTTCCGGAGCGTGTCCAGGTCCGTTCCAGTTGGAACGGCAAGGACCAGTTCCTCTTGAAAGACCTGCTCACTTTCCAGTTCCGGGTGTTCGACTGCCCCACCGACCAGGGCGGCATCGAGCTTGTAGGCAATGACCCGTGCAAGAAGTTCTTCACTGGTTCCAGTGACAACCTGCAGCTCCACGTCTGGAAACGATTGGTGATAGTTGGCCAAAAGCTCCGGCAGGCGAATCGCTGCAGTGGTCTCCATGGAGCCGATCGACAGCGTACCCGCTGGTGCCTCACGCTCCTGCACAGCCCGTTCGGCTTCCGCAGCAAGAGCCAGAATTCTGATGGCGTAGTCCTGCAACTGCCGTCCCGCCGATGTGAGGCTAACTCCCCGACTTTGACGGTTGAAGAGCGAGACCCCAAGTCTGTCCTCCAACTGACGAATCCGCGTCGTCACATTGGACTGCACATAGTTCAGTTTTTCGGCAGCCTTGGAGATGCTTGCTTCCTCAGCGACTGCTGAAAAGATCCGTAGGTCATTTAGATCAAATATCATATTTTATGATACCTCGTATTAAAATGTTTCATTTGTAATAATATATCGTAAGTCTTATGATCAATTCAAGAGATAGATTATAACCAGGAAGGGAGCGATGGATACAATGCTCGAAACGGTCACCGATAGACGTGAAGCTTCTCCTTGGAGGGTATTGCTGGGAGGTATACTGGGGCTAGTGGTTGCGATGGGGATTGGCAGGTTCGCCTACACCCCGATCCTTCCAACCATGCAACGAGACACAGGACTCGGCCCCCTGATGGCTGGACAGATCGCATCCTGGAACTACGTTGGATATCTTGCCGGAACGGTGTTGTTATTTGTGTTTGTTCCGTTACGCCGTTCCCGCGCACTCTGTCCGACATCATTGGCCGTCAGTTGTGCGACAACTGTTGCCATGGGACTCACATCATCTCCCATTTGGTGGAGCGTCCTGCGATTCGTAGGCGGGATGGCGAGTTCAATCGCCTTCGTCTCTGTTGCAGGACTGGTGATCTCGCACCTCTCCCGCTCGGGAAGGAGCAGCCAATCCCCACTGGTTTTCAGCGGTGTCGGCTTCGGCATCGCGTGCACCGGTGCGCTTACTCCACTCTTGGATACTCTTTATGGCTGGAGAGGAGGTTGGTTCGGACTGGGGGCTGTCTCAGCGATTCTTTCCATGACTAGTTGGAAGCTGTTGGCCGAAATACCTCCGGGAAGCTCCTCCACTGCCACGGTCACCTCAGCCCGCTCGGGGATTGGACTTCTGACAGCAGCGTACTTCCTGGAGGGGCTTGGGTACATCGTGACAGCAACCTTTTTAGTCGCTATCGTAACACATACACCAGGGATGGCAGGCTGGGGGGCGGCAAGCTGGATCACTGTGGGTTTAAGCGCCGCTCCCTCGACGGCCCTTTGGCAGTTGATTTCACGCCGCTTCGGGTGGCGTCTTGCCACAACGGCCGCCTACCTTCTTCAGGCAGCGAGCCTTTTTCTCAGCAAAATGGCTGACGGGCCAATCGGGATTCTCCTCTCCGCAGCGGCTTTCGGAGGTACCTTCGTTGGGATTACGGCCCTCTCCATGGCCGAGGGGGCAAGCCGAAGTGGCGTCAACCAGTCCCGTTCTGCCATTATTATGACTGCCGCCTTTGCTCTCGGCCAGGTTCTGGGACCGATATGCGCAGGATGGTTGGCGCAAGGGGGTGGCGGGTTTGGCCTCTCCTTGGAACTTGCTGGAGTGTGCGTTTTGACCGGGGGGGCGTTGACCTGGTTGGATAGGCCTGCGATCCGTGTGGTACCGCTAACCGACGAGGCCACAACATTTAGTACATAAATTTATCGAAATATCACCTTTAGGCTGGCTGCAAAGCGAGTTCAAGATATTCAAGCCCATCGATTCCGACTTTTGCCTCTGACTCCCAAATGGTCTGGACAGGAAAGGATTCATATGGCAGATTCAGGTAAAATCTGGAACGATGACCTTTCAGGGATCACAATTGCCACTGCCCCTGCAGTAAAGAGGACTTGGCTCGTGGAAGTGGGGCATGTACTCATCGGCAATGGAGTCTCCATCTGTTTTGGGCGAGAGAAAAAGAATTTCCTGAAACGGAAGATGTCGCCGCGACAAATGCCACCGATATTGCGAAGGCACCGGTGAACGGCGAAACCATACAGGGACACAAAGCCCTCTGGCACCGGAAAAAGTTGCTAATGCTGAATCTATCAGACCCGTTGGAGAACACATATGAGAACAGAGCCACAACGTGCATGAAGACCGCCCGAGGAATGGAACTCTTGCTGGATTTGATGAGACATAGCTCTAGGCTGGAATTTGGGGGGGCGGAGGGACGAAACACTTGAAATGCTGGCGACACGCTGTCCGACATCTAATAGCGAACCGGAGAAAACGGCGGAGGCGCAGCCCCTCAATTCATTGCTAGGGTAAATTCACAAGCTTGTGTGTAGAAATGGTAAAAGGCAGGACCTCTATTATCCAAACTAATCTTCGTATCCTTCTTTGTATTTTGCTCTTCTCTTTTCTATCTCTTTGACATGATTTTCAGATAATTTTTTTATCCTCTCAACTTCCTGCTCTTTAAATTTCTCTTCCTGTTCTTTAATTTTCTGTTCCTGCTCCTTCAACTTTTCCTCTTTTTCTTTAGTACTCTTGGCGGCAATTACTTCATCAGCATCCCCTTCATATTCGACAATAATTTGAGTATCGGTTTCACGGATTGTCCCGTGTCCGGCATGAGCCATATGGGGTAAGACAGCAAGCACCAGGATAATGTTTAAAATCCTTACAATCTTGCTCATAGACGACCTCTGCTAAGGAACTGAAAAGAGTGGAGAGGGGGTGCCCCCTCTCCACGATAACAAATAATTAGTACGTTACCGGGCGGATAGAAGTATCGCCACTTCTGGGTTGACGAACCGATGACCCTGTTTGTTGAGAATGGTCAGCGCAACCACCCCAGTTTCCATACAGAGCATTACCTTTCGGATCCGTGAGGCCCAAGGAGGCTGGCGGCCCAGCCGGCACGCCATTTCCTTCGGCACTGTAAGGTTCCATAGTGTCGTCAGGCGCACTTATAGTATAGCAGCCGGCTGCTCCGGGGTTGTGGGACCAGTTGGTGACGCCATCGCCGACGGGAATACGTGATTTTTCCTCCCAGTTCGTGTCGTTGGTCACACCACCGGTTGTGTAGGGATAGGAGCCCTTAAACCTTTGACCAGTTGAAATACCTGACTTTTGAACGGCTGACGAGTAACTTTGGTAGGCGGTGGTACCACCGGTGAAGCCGCCTCTGGTGCCCGGGGCGTACATGACGTTGCCCAGACCCGGCAGGAAGCGCTCGTGCTTAGTGGTATTACCCGCGCCGTCCAAGTAGGTTTGATCTGCAGACCCGTGGATACCGCCAAAGATATTACCAGCACTTATGCCATTATTATGGCAGTTGGCGCACTGGATACCGAAGATGTTGCTGTTAGTGTTGGCAGTAGTCATGTTGAATGTGGCGATGGTGGCCCTATTGGCCAAACGTTGTGCTCCGGTTGCCGTGTAGTTGCCGAAGGTATTGATCGAGCTGTTGCAGTTTGTCTCGGTGGTTTGCTCACTTATGTGGGAGTTGCCATTACCATAGTTATTGATTTGGTGGCAGTTGTAGCAGACCAGGTACTGAGCGCCCGGCTCATAAAGGTACTTACCCGAAGCTACAGAGAAGTTTTGGCCAGTGGCCAAGCTGGTCAAAGTGGCCGTAGTTTTACCACCATTGTACTGCTGAGGTACATGATGCTGGTCGGTACCGGCAGCGTTGCGGAGCAGGTACTCGTTGTTGGAGCCGTGGGCGCCGATGGCGACCGTGTTCAGGGCGCCAAGAGCGTTGGTGGCAACGCCAGGTTTCCACTGGCCGACGGTGTGGCAGTCGCCGCAGTGGAGGGTGGAGTCGTCACCAAGAGTTGCCGAACCGGTGCGCGGAGCGGCTTCGCCACCGTTGTCAGCGAGCGGGGCATAAAGCTGGTTAAATTTGCCGGCGTCATAAATGGTGTTACGTGCACCGGGCAGAGTGGCTGAAGAATTTTGGGTGAAAGTCGCCGGAGATGCAATCTGCCGTGGGCCTGCCAGCCTGGTCCGACCGGAGTAGCGCGGACCTTTGACAGCGTGGTGCGAGTTGTTGGTAGCGTTGAACTGGTCGTTGACGTTCACAACTGCGGGACGCTGCAGCTTGTCGTATTGGTTGGAGATCGTGTCGCCGAACGGGTTGGTGGCGGAAGCGGTTTTACCCGGGGCCGGGACAATGATCGCCTGGATCGCTGCGCTCTGGGTAGATGTGGCACCGGTTGCGCTATGGCAGCTCATGCAGAAGGCGTCCATGGTGGAGTGGTTCGGAGCCGCCGGATTCCACTGCATGTCGGCGTCGGTTGCGGCGTTACGCAGGTGGGTTTTATTGTCCACCATGTGGTATGTGCCGTCAACCACGATGGCACCGTTGGAAGCTTTACCTTCCAGGTGGCAGGCGGCGCAGTGAGCATCCTGGAGAGTCGTGCCGGTAACGTGATGGGACCACTTGCCGAACTCGGTGGTGATTGCGCGCACGCCGTTGTTGTCATTGACCAGCCCATCGGCAACATTTTTCTGGGCTACGGAATGGCAGTTAATACAACCGGGCAGCCCCTGGATCGAGTGGGCATCGCCAGTGCCGGCGGTTTTACCGGTCGCATCGGTGTGGCAGGCAGCACAGGTTACGTGGAAGTTTGCAGAGGTGGTACCTTTGGTGTCACCCGGGTAGAGGTGCGGAATCGGATGAGAACCATTGTGGCAGCCCGTACAGAAGATCTGCCCCGCGGTCTGGGTGCCGTTGACACCGGCAGCTTTGTCAGTAAACGTGGACGGATCGACGCTGTTTTTCGTGACGGTGCCGGGATGCCCGGCGGCGTTGGTGCCGACATGGCACATGGCGCAGAGGGAGTGGGTGTTCTGGCCGTGAATGGAGCTGGTGTAGTTGGCGTAGATACCGCCGGCAGCAAGGCCGCCGCCGATACCGTTGGCGTCGTGGCAGTTCACGCACTCGGTGGCGGCAGCAGCCGCGATCGAGTTGGACACGGTGACGCTGGTGGTTTTGTACACGCTGCCGTTAACGGTCAGCTTGAAGATGTAGGTGCCCAGGGCGGTCATGTTGCTGACGGCGCATGATGCAGCCGTGGGAGTGGCAAGGGTTGCCGCAACGGGACCGCTGGTCTGGGTCCAGGAGTAGCTCACTGCGTTGAGGCTGGCGGAACCGTTCAGGGTTGCCGTCGACGCGGGAGCGACGATGGTCTGGGGCGCGCCGGCGTTGGCGACGGCTTGGGTGGTCCCGAACCCAGCGGCAAGGTTCACGGGGACGTTGGTGAGCGTGTAACCGGCCGGGAGGATGACCGACACGACCTGGTTAACTGCCCCACCCGCGGTGTCCGCCCCGAGGGGGTTCACGATCGCGCCGGCAGGGATGCCGGTAATGCCGGTCACACTGTAGCCGGCGAGCGGGGTGAACTTGAAGGTGACGGCGCTGACGAACTTCTGGCCGACGAAGATGTTGGAGAGCTTCGTCATGTTCACGTGGCCGCCAACACCGGCGGAAGCCGTCACGACCGCAGCCTGCGGAACGTAGGCGAACAGGGCCTGAACCGACTGCCCTTCAGCGCAGGTCACGGTAGACGGGTCATATCCGGAGGCGATGGATCCCGTGCAGGTAGTGGTCCCGCTAACCGAGTAGCCGGGGTTGGGCGTTACGGTTACATTCGGAGCAACACCACCCGCGGTGGAGTAGGACCCGAAAACCTGGCCGTAAGCCGAGGTCAGTTTTACCGGGTTAGGCAGAGCGTTCGTGACGGTGATGATACCGCCGGCGGACTGTGCCCAGATTGT
>JAMXLF010000018.1 GCA_024281055.1 Geobacteraceae bacterium | reverse complement strand
GCCCACAATCTTTACGTCTACTATTTAGTTTTCAAAGACCAAGTTTCGTACCGCAGACTTTGCAATCTACTTCATCCGCTTCTTCTTGTCAACAGTTTTTTTCAACTTTTATTCTACTCGAAAATCTTACCGCCGCAAGAAGAAGATGGGTTATACCAGATCAAAATAACTGGGTCAACTTCTTTTTTTAATTTTTTCCTATCGCCCCACCCTATGCAGCTTGGCATCGGCTTACCGTTGGGACACAATGGAAGGGAAAGGCTGCCTGAAACGGCAGCCTTATGGACAGGGCCTAAGCCTGTGATGCTGCCAAAGCCTGATCGATGTCAGCAATAATATCCTTCACATCCTCAATGCCGACGGACAGACGAATAAAATCAGGGGTAACGCCGGTCGACAGCTGCTCCTCCTCGGTCAACTGCTGGTGAGTCGTGGAACCGGGGTGAATGACCAGTGACTTTGCGTCACCAATGTTGGCAAGATGGGAAAGGAGCTTCACATTGTCGATGAATTTCCTCCCTGCTTCCCGCCCACCTTTTATACCGAAGCCGATAATTGCCCCGGTCCCTTTCGGCAGATACTTCCTCGCCTTGGCGTTGTCACGATGACTGGCTAGACCGGGATAATTGACCCAGGATACATGGGGATGCTGCGCCAGCCATTCAGCTACCTGCTGGGCATTCTCAACGTGGCGCGGCATCCTCACGTGGAGTGTTTCCAGACCTTGGAGAAACTGGAATGCATTGAACGGCGACAGGGCAGCCCCCATATCGCGCAGCAGTGTCAGTCGCATCTTGAGGATATAGGAAAGATTCCCCAGCGCTTCCCAGTACTTCAAGCCGTGGTAGGAAGGGTCGGGTTCGGTCAACTCGGGGAATTTCCCATTGTCCCACGGGAATTTGCCGCCATCCACCACCGCCCCGCCGATACTCGTGCCGTGCCCGCCGATGAACTTCGTCAAGGAATAAACGACGATGTCAGCCCCATACTCAAGAGGCTTGAATAGATAGGGCGTGGTCACCGTGTTGTCAACTATGAAGGGAATCCCGGCATCGTGCGCAATCCTGCCAATCGCTTCAAAATCATCCACGTTGTTCTTCGGGTTCCCGATGGACTCGGTGTAGACCAACCGCGTGTCGGCATCGATCGCGCGGCGGAAGTTCTCGGGATCGGAGGAATCGACGAATTTCACGTTGATACCCAGCTTTGGAAGGGTGTAATGAAAGAGGTTGTAGGTACCGCCGTACAGATAGCTCGTGGAAACAATATTCTGACCGGCCCGGGTGATGTTAAGCACGGCATAGGTGATAGCAGCCTGCCCCGAGGCCACAGCCAGTCCTCCGATCCCACCATCAAGCTCGGCAAGCCTCTTTTCGAGGACGTCGGTGGTCGGGTTCATGAGCCGGGTATATATATTACCGAATTCCTTGAGACCGAAAAGGTTGGCTGCGTGTTCCGAACTCTTGAACACATACGACGAAGTCTGATAAATGGGAACAGCCCGGGAAAGCGTGGCCGAATCCGGTGATTGGCCGGCATGAAGGGCTAGAGTGTCAAAATTGAACTTGAGCTCTGACATGATGGTACTCCTCTCCTTTGATGTTTATCTGCATTTATTATTTAGCAATAAGCTATACTTGGTGATTTTATATATCCCACTTCATTTGTCAACAACATTTTCCCCTCTGTTCATTCGACCGTACAGCTCAGTCAGCTCGCGGAGTCGCCCAGCAATCTCTGGCGTGAGAGCGTCGCGGCATAGACGCCACGACCAGTTTCCCTTGGCAGTTCCCGGCAAGTTCATGCGCGCCTCGCTCCCGAGAGTCAGTATGTCCTGGGCGGGAATCACCGCCAAGCGAGCAACCGAGGCAAGTGCCGTGCGAATAAGGCTCCAGACTATATCATCGCCGGTCCTGTCAAGATAGCGTTGCACTCTTTTCTTCTCTTTATCTCCAAGTGAAGCATACCAACCGGCAGTTGTATCGTTATCATGGGTGCCGGTATAGACGACGCACTCGGGCACATGGTTATGGGGGAGATACGGATTGTGCGGCCCTGAATCGAATGCGAATTGCAGGATCTTCATTCCGGGAAATCCAAACCGGTCCCGAAGCGCTTCAACATCAGGAGTAATAACACCAAGATCTTCGGCAATGAGTGGAAGAGCCCCAAGTGCATCGCGAAGGGCGTTGAACAGGGTATCTGCCGGCCCTTTGACCCAACGGCCCTTTACTGCCGTTTTTTCCCCCCCTGGCACTTCCCAGCATGCCTCGAAGCCCCGGAAATGATCGATCCGCACTATGTCATAGAGAGTCAGATCGTTTTTCAGGCGCGCAATCCACCAGGAGAATCCGTCTGCCGCATGCCGATCCCAATCATAGAGCGGATTGCCCCACAACTGTCCAGTCCTGCTGAAGTAGTCGGGAGGCACGCCGGCCACGACAAGGGGCCTGCCCCGGTCGTCCAGATGGAAGAGGTGCCGGTTGCACCAAACGTCGGCCGAATCGAATGCGACAAAGATCGGCGCATCGCCGATAACGCGTACTCCCTTTGCATTTGCATACTCCCGCACCTTGTGCCACTGCCGGGAGAACTGCCACTGCATGTATTTCTGGGCGCCAACCTCCGGTCCCAGCCGCCGTGAAAAATCCTCAAGGGCATCAGGCTGTCGCTTTGCAACCTCCCCGGGCCAGTCACACCAGCTCTTGCCGCCGAGGTGCTCCTTAAGGGCCATGAACAGAGCGTAGTCGTGGAGCCAGAATGTTGTATCGCAGAAATGCCAGAATTCCTCCTTGCGGGGCATATTATCCTGGCCGGCAAAGAAGTTTGTTGCCGCCTTGTGCAACGCTGCCTGCTTATAGCGTCCCACCAGGGTAAAGTCTACCCAATCATCTGTCATATTCCCCGGAAGATCAGAAATGGACAAATCTCTTTCAGCGACCAGTTGCGCGAGATCGATCAGGAGCGGATTGCCGGCAAAAGCAGAGTAACAGGAATAAGGGGAGTTCCCGTAGCCGGTCGGGCCGAGGGGGAGAACCTGCCAGAGTGACTGCCCGGCATCTGCAAGGAAATCGACAAAACTGAATGCTTCGGCACCGAAGACCCCGATGCCTTCAGGACCGGGGAGGGAAGTAGGGTGCAGGAGTATGCCGCTTCTTCTGCGTTGACTCATCGTTTGCCTGCCTCATGCATGAAAACTTTACGCTGAACTGCCGCACTTGCCGTAGCGGTCCCGAAAGACAGGGCTTGCTCTGTCGGGCTCCTTTACATGTCATCCGTTCCGTGCTATAAATTCCTCTGTTGGATCGACCCGAGGATTGTTACTATGGATACCGTTAAGACTGCCTTGTTTGAAACCCTGATTGAGAGCGCTACACCAAACGACTGTGGGGGGTATACCTTCACCCTGGAAGGGAAAACCTATCAGATAAAGGATACTCTGGAGATCTCCAAGATCGCCCAGGAGCATGGTTACATCATCATCTACTGAGCCGGTATCTCTGAATCTTCAGATTCCGGCAATAAGGTCCATTGGAAAAGCCCCTCCTCAGAATGAGAAGGGGCTTTTTGCGTCAATTCCGCATGAGCACCTTTCTCATCTTTGCCTCCCGGCAGGATTTAGCACCTGTCACCCCGAAGGACCGGTTGCTGTGGTTTCGCAGGGCCTTTCCCTCCACCACTCTCGATAAGAAGGTTTTCTTTTTCGCTCGGAAGAAGGATATCGGCAAAGTCAGCCATTGTCAACGAATCTTCCGATAAATCCGAACGGATATATCTCCACTATACGGCTGACAGCACCTCATCGACCCGCTTGCCGTCAAGGGTTTCCTCCTCAAGAAGGGCAGCTGCCAGTGCATCGAGCTTCGGGCGGTTTGCCATAACCAACTCATCAACCTTCAGTTCTGCCTCTTTGATGATCCCTGCGATCTCCTGATCGATGAGCCAGGCCATCTCCTCGGAAAAGCTTTTTTCCTGGGCCAGCTTGCGGCCGAGAAAGGGATGCTCTTCGCCACGACTGAACGTCATTGCCCCGATCTTGTCGCTCATCCCCCACTGACAGACCATCTTTTCCGCCAGATCCGTCACCAGCTTCAGGTCGCTCTGGGCTCCAGTGGAAAGGTCGGAAAAAACGAGCTTCTCCGCGGCCCTTCCCCCCAGTGCGACAGCCAGACGGTTCATAAGGTAGGTCTTCGGATAGTGATATCGGTCATCCTCGGGAAGCTGCTGGGTAACCCCGAGGGCCATCCCTCGGGGAATAATGGTCACCTTGTGCACTGGATCGGTGCCGGGCAAAAGTTTCGCCACAAGGGCATGACCGGCCTCATGGTAGGCGGTGATTCGTTTTTCCTGGTCGGAGATGAACATCTTTCGTTCACCGCCCATGAGAATCTTGTCCTTGGCCTGCTCCAAATGGTTCATAGTCACGACCGATGCGTTTTCCCGGGCTGCGAGAATGGCCGCCTCGTTCACGAGACTTTCCAGATCGGCACCGGTCATCCCCGGGGTGCCCCGGGCGATCACCCCAAGGTCCACATCTCCTGCCAGACTGATCTTGCGGGTATGTACCTTCAGTATCTGCTCACGATCCCGCCAGTCGGGCCGCTCGATCACCACATGGCGATCAAAGCGCCCGGGGCGAAGGAGTGCCGGATCCAGCACATCGGGCCGGTTGGTGGCCGCCATGACGATCACTTCCTCATGGGGATCGAAGCCATCCATCTCCGAAAGTAGCTGATTGAGCGTCTGCTCCCGCTCGTCGTGTCCGCCGCCGAAACCTGCCCCGCGGCTTCTGCCCACCGCATCCAACTCGTCGATAAAGACAATGCTCGGCGCGGCCTTTTTCGCGCTGGTGAAGAGATCGCGTACCCGACTCGCGCCGACCCCCACGAACATCTCGATGAACTGGGATGCCGAAATACTAAAAAAGGCCACCTCGGCTTCTCCCGCCACGGCCCGGGCGAGGAGGGTCTTGCCAGTCCCCGGGGGCCCGACGAGCAGAATTCCCTTGGGAACCTTGCCGCCAATCCGCTGAAACTTCTTCGGATCCTTCAGGAACTCGACAACCTCCCGCAGTTCCTGTTTCGGGTTTTCCATCCCAGCAACATCATCGAAGGTAACATTGATCCTTTCTCCCGTTGTATAAACCTTCGCCCCCGATTTGGCAAATCCTCCCATCATCGCGCCCGGCCCCTGTCCGCGCACTCCTCTCATGGCAAGCCACCATATGCCAATAATGAATAGCCATGGCAGAAGGTAAATAACCATACTGGCAAACGGAGTGCTCTCGGTCGAAACCGCAGTCACCTCCACTTTCTTTTCCGTCAATTCCGGCATGAGTGCCGGATCGGCAATGGTTGGCAGAACAGTATTGAAATTGACGAAATCTCGGACTTCTTCCTTTCCCTGAATCACAGAGGGGATCCTCGTTTTCACGCGGAATTCTCCCTTGATTGATGTTCCCTTGATGGTGATCTTCTTGATGTTGTTCGCGGCCAGTTCGTCCTTGAAGCGACTGTAGGATATCTCGGCCCCTTCCTCAGAAGCCTGTTTCATGATCATGTTATAAAACAGATCAAAAAACAGCACCAGGATGAGCATTATCAACAATGGCTTCCAGATAGACTGTCCCACGCCTCGCTCCTGTCAGCGCTATCAGCTTGTTTGTGTTGAGGGACACTATGTACTCAAACCCTGGCTATCCGATAAATCGCTGCAACGGTCCATACACCCTCGACCCAGGTGCTGTTTCACTGCTGCGCAATTGTCGCCGAACAACCACTGACTCCGTAAAACCTGATTCAAAGCCATTCTCTGTTGCCTTTTCACCACCGGCACGAAGCCGTCGGCCTCTTCATCACAAGTTTAACCGCAATCGCTGATAATGCAAGGGACTATAAGGTTCTGTCCAGATGGAAGCGCCCGAGACCGAACGCTGCCCCCTTGCCTGCATGAACATATTCTCCAGCGAGGAGGAAAGGATGGAACTCCACTATTTCACCGGCGAAAGTCCCCGCTCCGACCACACCGCTGACACCTTTGCCCCACTCGACCCAGCGGAATTCTTCCTGCACCGGAATGGCAGACTCACTCCTCATCGCCAGCCACTTGAAATCAAGGTCCGTCTCACAGCCAGCGTAATAATAGGCCATCGCCGATATGCGCCTCATGAGAGCTCGGGCAATTGATGAGAAGGAGAACTCACGCAGAGGCTTCGTGTCATGCATGATGCGCAGAGGAGTTTCGAGGACGATGGTGATAGAACCCATCGGAAGCAGCACCGATGCGCACAGTCCTTTCACCGAGAGTATAGGCAACCCTCCGACTGCCCAGCGTCCCCCTCGCTCTTCGAGGAGGTGGCGGTTCCCGACGTAATCTACCGACTCCAACCTGCAGACCGACGCACCGACACCACCGCCCGGACCATCCGGATGAAGCATGTGGCGAAAGGCTGCAATAAAGAAATCAAGATGCCCAATGGCACTTCCTACAAGTACAAGACCAACCTCCAGTTCGGTCCCCCTGTTAGGTACTGGAGGAATAACGGGGAAGTCGAAGACGAAGGGAAGCGGCGGTTTCTGATAGCGCTTGACTGCTGCCGGGTCGGAACTGACCTCTTGAGAAAAAGTCTGATAATAGGGACAAGTGGCAGTCCGTGGGCAGAGTTCGCAGCGAGTGCATCGACAATTGACTACCTGTTGGAATGCGGCCGCAAAATCCCTGCGCGTGCTGAACAGAGCGCAAGGATCTGAGGCATCCGTCTCCAGGTTGATCGTAATGATCAGTTTTGCAAAATTGAAATCCATGCTGGTTTTCCAAAAAAAAGGGCAGGGGTAATGCACCCCTGCCCAGAAATTACCACATATGCATATACTACTTGAACAGCGCTTTCAGATATTCACGGTTGAGCTTGGCGATGAACTTCACGTTGATCCCCTTGGGACAGGCAGCCTGGCACTCGTAGTGGTTGGAGCAGTTACCGAAGCCGCACTCCTGCATGGTGTTGAGCATCGCCTGAACGCGAGCGGCGGCTTCCGGCTTCCCTTGCGGCAGAACGGCCAACTGGGCCACCTTGGCCGATGTGAAGAGCATGGCCGAGCTATTGGGACAGGCGGCCGCACAGGCGCCGCAGCCGATACACTCGGCGGCGTCCATCGCGTAGTCCAGCACTTCCTTCGGGATGAGCGTGGCGTTGGCGTCGGGCACCCCGCCGGTGTGGCAGGAGGTGTAGCCGCCAGACTGGATGATGGTGTCGTAAGCGGTGCGGTCAACCACCAGGTCCTTCTGGATCGGGAAAGCCTTGGCACGCCACGGCTCGATGTAGATGGTGTCCCCATCCTTGAACTTCCGCATATGCAGCTGGCAGACCGTAGTTCGCTCCTGCCCGCCATGAGGCACACCATTGATGACCTGGGAGCACATCCCGCAAATTCCCTCGCGGCAGTCGTGGTCGAAAACGATCGGCTCCTTACCGGAATTTATCAGGTCCTCGTTGACGCAGTCCAGCATCTCCAGGAACGAGTGATGCTCGGTGATATCTTTGGCGGTGTAGGTTTCAAATTTACCGGGATCGTTGGCATTCTTTTGGCGCCACACGATCAGTGTCAGAGTCATGGTCTTGTGATCGCTCATTATTTGTAGCTCCTTACGGCGAGATGGATTGTCTCGAATTTCAGGGGTTCCTTGTGCAGTTCGGGCTCTTTGTCGTTACCCTTGAACTCCCAGGCCCCGACATACGAGAAGTCAGCGTCGTTACGCTTTGCCTCGCCATCAGGCATCTGGTGTTCGACCCTGAAATGGCCGCCGCACGATTCTTCACGGTGGAGTGCATCACGCGTCAGAAGCTCCCCAAATTCCAGGAAGTCGGCGACACGACCGGCGTTTTCCAACTGCTGGTTGATCTCGCCACCGGTCCCGGTAACATTAACGTTCTGCCAGAATTCTTCCCGGATCTTGGGAATTACTTTGAGCGCCTCGGTAAGGCTTTCCTTGGAGCGGGCCATACCGACGTTATTCCACATGATTTTGCCCAGTTCGCGGTGAAATTCCGTGACTGTGCGTTTCCCCTTGATGGAGAGGAATTTGTTGTTCCTGGCGGAAACATCTTCCTTGGACTTCTTGAATTCCGGATGGTCGACCTTGACAGTGCCGGGCTTGACCGTAGCCAGATAACCACCGATGGTGTAGGGAATGACAAAATAGCCGTCGGCAAGCCCCTGCATGAGCGCGGAAGCACCCAGGCGGTTGGCGCCGTGCACGGAGAAGTTCGCCTCGCCCAGCACGAACAAACCCGGGACGTTACTCATCAGGTTGTAGTCAACCCAGAGACCGCCCATGGCGTAGTGGGGGGCGGGGTAGATGCGCATGGGTGTCTTGTACGCGTTGTCGTCGGTAATCCGCTCATACATCTCGAACAGGTTACCGTACCGCTCCCTGATGGTGTTCTCGCCGAGACGCTTGATGGAATCGGCGTAATCCAGGTAGACACCGCGCCCGCCCGGGCCGACGCCTCGACCGTCGTCACACTGCTCCTTGGCGGAGCGCGACGAGATGTCACGGGGGGCCAGGTTGCCGTAGGAGGGATACTTCCGCTCGAGATAGTAGTCGCGGTCTTCATCCGAGATCTGGTCCGGACGTTTGCCCACATCTTCCTTCTTCTTCGGAACCCAAATGCGACCATCGTTTCTGAGCGACTCGGACATCAGGGTCAGCTTGGACTGGTACTCGCCCGCCTGCGGGATGCAGGTCGGATGTATCTGGGTGTAACAGGGGTTCGCGAAGAAGGCGCCTTTCTTGGCAGCAGCCCAGTTGGCGGTAACCGAGCACCCCTTGGCGTTGGTTGACAGGTAAAACACGTTGACATAACCGCCGGTGGCGAGACAGACGGCATCTGCGGCATAGCATTCGATTTCGCCGGTCACCATATTGCGTACGGTGATGCCTTTGGCAACGCCGTCCACCACGACCAGATCCAGCATCTCGCGCCGGGTGTACATCTTGACCGTGCCCGCCTTGATCTGGCGGGAAAGTGCTGAATACGCGCCAAGCAAAAGCTGCTGACCGGTCTGACCGCGGGAGTAGAAAGTTCGGGAAACTTGGGCGCCGCCAAAGGAGCGGTTGTCGAGGTAGCCGGCGTAGTCGCGGTTGAAGGGAACCCCCTGGGCCACACACTGGTCTATGATGTTGTTGGAGACCTGTGAAAGACGCCAGACGTCCGCCTCACGGGCGCGGAAATCGCCACCCTTGATGGTGTCGTACATAAGTCGCAAAATGGAGTCGCCGTCACTGGGGTAGTTCTTGGCGGCGTTGATGCCCCCCTGGGCAGCGATGGAGTGGGCGCGGCGTGGGCTGTCCTGGTAGCAGAAAGCCATCACATTGTAGCCGAGTTCGCCGAGCGAGGCAGCAGCGGCACCACCGGCCAGGCCGGTCCCCACCATGATGACGGTGTACTTTCTCTTGTTGGCGGGATTCACCAGCTTCAGTTCGAAGCGGTGATTGTCCCATGATTTTTCAATTGGTCCGGTAGGACATTTTCCGTCGAGAATCACAATAAGCCCCCTATCTTAAGTCAAAATGCGCGCAAGGATGACAACAGGAATGGAACTGTACCCGAGCAGGAAGACAACGGCGACAAGCCGGCCGACCTTGCTGATGACCGGCCGACTACAGTCGTTGTTCCATCCCATGGTCTGGAAAAAGCTTTGGATGCCATGGAAGAGGTGGAGGAAGAGCACAATCATGGCGGCCACATAGATGAGCGCGATGGTGCCGTGCTGGAAGCTGCTGACCACCATGGAGAACACATCGAACCGTCCCTGGAGGTCGTTCTGCAATGTCATCCCGGGGGTGACGCGAGCGGTGAAGTGAAGCAGGTGGTAGATGATGAACGCCAGCAGGAGCAGGCCGGTCCAGATCATGTTCTCGCTGGCGAAGCCTCTTTCAAGCTTCGTGTTCATCGCATACTTGGCGGGATTCGCTGCGCTGTTCTCCAGCGTAACCACGGCTCCGTAGATGCCGTGCACGAGGAGGAGGGTCAGCATCACGAGCCGGAATACCCATACGAGCGGCCCGAGGCTATGCAGGTGCTCCGCATAGGCGTTGATCCCGTTGGGACCGATAAAAATTGACGAATTTCCCAGCAGATGAACGACAACGAAGAGGACCATCAGCTGGCCGGTAATCGCCATCAGGATCTTTCTGCCCACTGTACTTTTGAATAGTTGCATAATGATATCCCTCGTAATGTTTGAAAAGTTGCTCTCAGCGATGCAGTTCTTCACTGTTTCACTTGAGTCAGTAAATATCACGTCTTCCTGGCCACGCGGAAGCAGGTAACCCCCTGCTGTCTATCCGCTAAGGGCCATGGTACACATGGGGGTGCGCGCCAATCCTTGAACGTCTGCATTGTCTCTCCTCCTTCCGATAAATGCCGTGAGATGGCGATTAACAAGTCACTATGCCACTATGTTAGCTTTGTATACGGTATACAGTATCCTAAACATTGTTTTAGAAAAATGCAACAAAAATTAACGTACTTCATTGCCTCTTCGTCCGAGTGCTGCTTGCTTTTTAGCCGCCTCCCGTGATAATGAAAAGGTGGGCAGTGTTCAGAGAAGACAAAGCTGCTCCAGCTTTTCCCTGAGCCCGATCAATCCACAACAAAGCGGATATCATGAACTTCAGACTGCTGAAAAGAGACCGAAAGACCGCCGCGAGGCGCGGCACCCTCACGACACCTCACGGGGCCATCGAAACCCCGATCTTTATGCCGGTCGGGACCCATGCCGCCATGAAGGCCATGACTCCGGGACAGGTGAAGGAGTGCGGGGCACAGATTATCCTCAGCAACACCTACCACCTCCACCTGCGCCCCGGCGAGGGACTCGTGGAGAAAGCCGGCGGACTCCACAGGTTCATGGCCTGGGACGGACCAATCCTTACCGATTCCGGCGGGTTCCAGGTGTTTTCCCTGCCCAACAAGCGCATCACCGAAGAAGGGGCCTACTTCCGCCACGAGATCACCGGCGAAGAGATTTTTCTCGATCCCGCCCGGGCAATCGCCATCCAGGAGGCTCTCGGGGCCGACATCATCATGGCCTTCGACGAATGCATTCCCTATCCGTGCGACAGAAAGTATGCGGCCCAGTCGACCCGCAAGACGATCCGCTGGGCCAGACAGTGCCGCGAAGCCCAGACCCGCAAGGACCAGGCCCTTTTCGCCATTGTCCAGGGGAGCGTTTTCGAAGACCTAAGGGCGATGTGCGCCCGAGAATTGGTCGCCATGGATTTCCCCGGCTACGCCATCGGAGGTGTCTCCGTCGGCGAGGGGCTCGAACTGCTTAAGAAGGTCGTGGGATACACAGCCCCGCATCTCCCCGAGGACAAGCCACGCTACCTTATGGGGGTGGGACTCCCCGAGGACATCCTGGAGAGCGTCGAGCGCGGGATGGATATGTTCGACTGCGTCATCCCAACCCGCTATGCCCGCAGCGCCACCCTTTTTACCCGGCGGGGGAAAATCCGCCTTACCCACAAGAACTATCGCCGCGATTTCTACCCGGTAGAGCCCAATTGCAACTGCTACGCCTGCCGCAATTTCACCCGCGCCTATCTCCATCACCTTTTCAACGCCAACGAGGTCCTGTCGGCAATCCTCGCCAGTATCCACAATGTACACTTCTACCTCATGATGATGGCAGAGATCCGGCAAGCCATCGAAGAAGACTGTTTTGCCGACTACAAGCGGGGATTTCTTGCCCAATACCTGAAAGGTGGAAAAGATTGATCGTACAAGGACACAGCAATGACTGCGACTGACAAATTTGCCAGACTCATGGACATCATGCGCCGGTTGCGCGCTCCCGGGGGATGCCCATGGGACGCGGAGCAGACCCACGGATCCCTCAAGCGCTACCTCCTGGAAGAAGCCTACGAGGTGATCGAGGCGATCGATAAAGAGGACCCTGATCTCCTCAAGGAAGAACTGGGCGATCTCATGCTGCAGCCGGTCTTCCATGTCGCCATTGCCGAAGAGCAAGGGCAATTTACCATGGACGAGGTCCTCGATACGATCTGCGACAAGCTTGTCCGTCGGCATCCCCACGTCTTTGGCACACAGGTGGTGAGAACCGCCGACGAACAGGTCGAAAACTGGGAGCGGATCAAGAAGGTGGAAAAGGGAGAAGAACGGAGATCGGCCCTTGCGGGCATCCCTCCCCACCTCCCCGCCCTCATGAAGGCGCAGAAGATCACGGAAAAGGCCGCACGGGTCGGCTTTGACTGGGAACACGTCGATCAGGTCTTCGCCAAAGTGCTCGAAGAGTTGAAGGAATTCGAGGAGACCATCGGCAGCGACAATCAGGAGCGGATGGAAGCGGAGCTCGGTGACCTCCTCTTTGCCATCGTCAATCTAGGTCGATTCCTCTCCCTTGACCCGGAAGAAGCCCTGCGCAAAACGATCGCCCGTTTCACCCGACGGTTCAGCCACATCGAGGAAACCCTCCATGCACGCGGGGCAAGCCTGCAAGAGGCCACGCTGGAGGAAATGGACCGGCTCTGGGAAGAGGCAAAACGAAAAGAGAAGGCAGCCGGGAACGAAGAAGAAAACACCTGACAGGAAAAATGCTACGTCATTTCAGCTGAGTAAACGATTATCCACAAAAAATGTGGAAAACCTGTGAGTAACGGTGGGGATAACTCCCAAAATAGATATGCAACATAGAGTTTTTTGCTCTCTGCCCATTTTTTATACACGGAATATAGTTTGTAATTTCAATAAGTTACATGTTTTTAACCGGTTTTTAATAAGTTAGATGTGTTTAATCTGTGTTTCGCAACCCAAAAAACGTTCAAAACATTCTACCTGTTCATAAGCATGCAAAAACCATCTCCGTGTTTTTACACAACTTTCCTCTGGAAGCCCCTCTACTCAATGTCGAGCAGCCATTTTTTTGACAGAACCCCGCCCGCTCCGGAGTAACCGGTCAAGTCGCCCGCCGCGCCCACAACCCTGTGACAGGGAATGATGATGGGCAAGGGATTCTTTGCCATTGCCTGCCCCACAGCACGGGCCGCCCGCGGCCTTCCTATCTGCCGGGCAATCTCCCCGTAGCTTCTCATGGTACCGGCGGGAATATCTGTCACTGCATGGTAGACAGCGGTCTGGAACGGTGTGAAGACCGACCAGTTCACGGGAAGATCGAAAAGAACCGGCTCCCCGGCGAAGTAGCGCCAAAGCAGGTGGGCTGCGCGCCTGGTCACCGTATTGTCGGCCACGGCATCAGGATAGGCTCCAGCGATCTCAGCTATCATCTCTGTCCGGGAGGCACCGCCAAAGGGGAGAAACACCTCCAGTAGTCCCGCCTCGCTCGCCACGACACCCCCAAACCCCAAGGAGGTTTCGAAAACCGAGCGATAGCTGTCCCGTGCCGCGTTTCTGCGTCTGGTCATCGCTTCAACACCTTCCTGCGAAATAGTGCCCATGCCTCATGGGCCTCGTCGATGTGTAGAAGATGGGCGACCACGAGGAAAATCCCGCCCCCCCCCAGCACTGAGCCGCCCAAGACAGCCCCCTTGAACAATTTATGGCCGACAACTGACCAGTCGGCAAGATGGATGACCCAGAAGACTGCGCAGGCCATCGGTAGGGAAGCAAGAAGAGCCTTCGCTCCTGCGAGAGTAATCCCTCTTCCGCCGAAGGGGCCTATTTTTAGCCGGAGCAGGTAGAGAAGCATTGCCATCTGGCAGCAAGAAGAAATGGTCGAAGCGAGTGCCAGACCGCCATGGAGCAAGGGGCGCATGAGGATGATGCTGCAGAGAAAATTGATAAGAAAGGCGATGAAAGCCACTATCACTGGGGTTCGCGTATCCTTGAGAGCGTAGAAAGCAGGCACGAGGACCCGCACGAGGGCTACCAACGACAAGCCTAGTGAGTAATAGAACAGAGCTTCTGCGCACTTTACAGCCTTGTCATAGTCAAACTCCCCTCCCATGAAAAGGAGGCTGAAGATGGGGATGGCGCAGACCAGCAGCCCGGCCATGGCCGGAATGGTGATAAACAGAGTGAGCCTAAGGCCAAAACAGAGAGAATCCTTCAGTCCAGCCACCTCTCCGGCAGCTGCCTGCCGGCTCATGGAGGGAAGGACCGCCTGAGCCACAGAAACGGTAAAGATCCCCTGGGGGAACTCGAACAAGCGTTGCGCGTAGTACAGGTAAGAGACTGTTCCTTGGGGGAGAAACGACGCGAGTAAGCTGCCAACTGTGATGTTGAGATAATAGACGCCAACACCGAAAATGGCTGGACCCATGAGGATTGCAATGCGCTTTACTGCTGGATGTCGGTAATCAAAGCTAAACCGGAGAGGAAAACCCTTCCGGTAGAGGACGGGAAGCTGTAGGAGCAGTTGCAATATTCCGCCAAGAAAGACCCCGACAGCAAGCGATACGATCGGCACCGCAAACCGATTATGGAGAATAACCGCGCAGAAAATCATGGAGAGGTTTAGAAAGACGGTAGAGATGGCAGGGGTAAAGAAATGACGGACCGTATTGAGAATTCCCATACAGAGCGCAACGAGGCTGATGAAGAAGATATATGGGAACATGAGCCGGTTAAGGAATATCGTAAGTTCGACCTTGGCGGGCGCGGCTTTCTTCCACCCCATGAACATGAGATGGACAATCTGCGGTGAAAAGACGACACCAAGGATTGTTATGGCCGCCATGACGATGGTGAGCAGTGTGAAGCAGACGTTGGCGAGGTTGCGCGCCTCTTCCTCTCCGCGTTGCGTGTACCACTCGGAAAAGGTCGGCACGAAGGCAGATGTAAGCGCCCCTTCGGCAAAGAAGCGACGCAGCATGTTGGGGATGATGAAGGCGGCAAAAAAGGCATCCGTGGCAAAGCCCGCCCCAAACAGACGCGACACCACCATGTCACGCACCATCCCCATGATTCGCGACAGGACCGTAGCAAATCCGAGCACTCCGGCGGCCCGGACGATGTGTTTTTTCTCCGACATGCACTCCCCTTAGCAGCAAATATCAGGGGAGCTTATTATCACAGTTACAGGGAAATTGGTAATATTTTTAGAAACATGGCAACCCTCTTGGCCCCCATGGGGAGACCCGGCCAGGAGCAAGTCTAGAATATCATTGCAGTGTCTCAGTAAGCTGCCAGAGAAAATGGATCAGGATCATGATCAGCCAGAGATACAGGATGATCTTGACCGTAACCAGTAACCCTCCCCATAGCGTTTCGGATACCACATCCTTTCCCATATTTCCTCGCGACCACGTCAAGATCCCTTTGGCAACGCCCCCCGACTTTTTATCATAAAACGTATGACGTTCTGTCTCGTTGACAGCGCGAATAGAAAAAGGACGGCTAACCGCCTCCGCTTACAGAAATATCCCCAGCCCAAGGTAGACTTGAACGAGGTACAGCGCGAGGATGGCAATTCCCGTGATGAAGTGGGCAAGTCGCCACGGCGGGGAAGGCCCTTTGATTTTCCGCGAGATAAGGTAGGTAGTACCAATCAGGAGAACCAGTACTGCCCCGGCGATGAAATGGCGTGGATAGTACAGAATATGGCCATGGTCGACCAGCGCCAGTACTGCCCCGGCGACAAAGCCAAAAGTCCCCAAGAGGGTCAGGATCGGCCCTGCACGCCGGTGGCGCTTGATCGCCTCGAAGAGCGGTGGTCTCCCGGCCATCCTTTCCCTTCTGATCGCGATCCCGACAGCTCCCTGGCGAATGAAGAGGACCATCATCACGATATTGTACGAGCCGTGGAGAAGTTTCAGGAACTCCATACATCACTTCCGCCCGTGCCAGCCTTAGGCAATATGCGCTACCCCGTCCCTCCAACTAATCGATTGCTGTCGAGAGGCGCCTCATGCCTTAATGTTAACGCACCGGGAAGGCAAGTCAATATCAGTGTTCCACGGGAATGAGCCAGCCGCTTCCTCGAAAACTGGGACGTTCGCAGACGAACAGCGCTGCAATCCCCTTGACAGGAACCGACAAACGTGTCTTTGATAGAAGGAGATTCGGATGACAAGGGGGTCGTGATGCCGGTCTACGAGTTCTACTGCGCGGACTGCCACACCATCTTTAATTTCCTCTCCCGCCGGGTAAACGTCGACCGTCGGCCGGCTTGTCCCAAATGCGGGAGGTTAGAGCTCGACCGTCTGGTATCGCGCTTCGCTGTCTCGAAGGGCCGCAAGGACGAACCGGCGGAAGGAATGTCCGACGTCGACGAAGCGCGGCTGGAACAGGCAGTGATGAGCCTGGCGGGCGAGATGGAAGGGATGGACGAAAACGATCCGCGGCAGATGGCCAGGTTCATGCGTAAACTCACGGAAGCCAGCGGACTGAACCCGGGACCGGGAATCGAGGAGGCGATCAGCCGACTCGAAGCAGGGGAGGACCCGGAGCAGATCGAAGCCGAGTTGGGGGACCTGGTCGATGAGAAGGCCCCCTTCACCCGGCAAGGAGTAAGGAGTCTCAGACGGAAGTTTACCCCTCCTGCCCATGACGACACTCTGTACACGCTCTGAGCCATGACCATGGCAGCCACAGAACACCGTCAAGATCGCGGCCGGGCGTGACATCGAGCGTCATCCCCCCTTAGGCAGGGATCGAGCGAAATCACACGATCTCTGCGGCACAACGCGGGAGCGCAGCACCATGCGATTCGCCGGACGTGCAAAAACAAAAAAGCACGGCATCCTGCTCGACGGGCCGGTCAACGACGACGGGCGCTGCAAGAGTTGCAACGGGGCGTGCTGCCGTTCATTTCCGAGCGTCGACCTCTCCTGGGTCGAATACGAACGGCTCAGAGATCTCGGTGCCACCCGGCTCCACTTCTCCATGACCGGGCACTGCAAGCTGATTATCGAAAACGGCTGCGAGTTCCTTGCCGACGGGAGATGCACAATCTATTTGGACCGGCCGGACGTCTGCCGGCGCTTCTTCTGCCAGGACGTATAACTAAACCTGTCCTTGCGACGGACCACGCTTCACAGCCGCCGTTCCCCCTCGCTCGCATCTTTTCTTTTTTGTGATATAACCCAGAATAATAACTATCTCGAAAGAACGACATTCTGTTGCGATTGCCGTCGCCCATGGCCGCTACTCTCCGCATAATGACCTACAATGTGCACCGGTGCACCGGCCTCGACCGGAAGACCTCAACCGAACGGATCGCCGAGGTCATCGCCACGTACCGTCCCGATGTCGCGGCTCTCCAAGAGATCGACTGCGGCCAGGTACGACCGGCAGCAACCGACCAGGCAGCCGAGATTGCGCACTACCTGGCGCTTGCCCTGCAAACTCCCCTCAACATCGAACGCGAGCGGTGCGGCAACGTCATCCTGAGCCACCACCCGCTCAGGCTCGTTAAAGCCGGCGGGTTGAGGAGGCCCCGGCGATGGCGTACTCCCCCACGGCGAGGAGTTCTCTGGGTGGACGTTGAGGTACGGGGAATCACATTCCAGTTCTTCAACACCCACCTCGGATTAACTCCGCGGGAGCGGCTCTACCAGGCCAGGGTGCTCACCGGCCCGGAATGGCTGCAAAACCCGGCATGTCCTCCTCCAGTGGTTCTGTGCGGTGACTTCAACGCACAGCCCGGCTCGGCGGTCCATCGTCTCATTGGCGGGCTTCTCCGGGATGCCGAACTCTGCTGCCCCCACCCACCGAAAAAAACCTGGCCGAGCATCTACCCCTTCATGGGCCTCGACCACCTCTTCATCTCCGCCGACCTTGTCGTGACGGGCGCCGAAGCCCCCTCCACCAGCTTGTCACGATTGGCGTCGGACCACTTGCCCCTCGTCGTCGATCTGCTGCTGCCGTGACCACTTGCAAAGCCGGGAAGAGCATGTACCATTAGAGCGTCACAATTTTATGCGATAGTATCATTCGATGGTGACCACCCCATGCTTCTCCAAGGTGATCTCGTGACCCATCCGGTCATGCCCGGATGGGGAATTGGCAGGATCGTCAAAATCATCCAGGGAAATCTCCTCGTCAAGTTCGAACGGGCCGGGGAAAAACTCCTCCATCCGCACTACGCCAACCTGGAGAAGATCTCCGAAGATGACCTTCTCTTCCTGGTCGTCAGAGAGGTAAAGAAAAAACGCGGTCGGCCTGTCAGGATCACGAGGACGATCCCCGTCGTGAAACATCCGCCCCGGTAAGGACATCCCGCTCAGCCCAAGCCGACCCGGGAAAAGACCTGCGCCTCCCGTCAACTGCCAACTCCCCTCCCGACGAGCACGCGAACCAGACGCAAAAAAAGCAGCCTGATCTCCCAGGCTGCCTTATTGCGCAGCGTCAATGCTTTTTCCCATGTCTCTTTTTCAGAACCGGCGGAAAATCAATAGATCGCATAGTTCGCCGGATCGGAGAACAGTTCCCTGAGGAAGAGGTTGTTCAGATAGTGCCCGGTCTTGTGCGCCTCAACCCTGCCGAGGAGCCGGTAACCGCTCGTATAGAGGTCGCCGATCAAGTCGAGGATTTTGTGGTTCACCAACTCCTTCTTGTAGCGAAGCCCGTGGGGGTTGACAATGGAGTCCTCTCCGATCGCCACGGCATTGTCGAGCGACGCCCCCTTGGCCAGCCCTGCCTTGCGGATCGCCTCAAGCTCTTCGAGGAAGCCGAAGGTGCGAGAATTGACAATGGCAAAGGCGTTCTCCACATCCGTGACCCGTTTCTTCTGTTTCCCCACCGGCTGGCGAAACTCGATGGACATGGTGATATCGAAGGTGTTCAGCGGTTTCACCCGCACGTAAGCGTCGTTGTTCGCCACCTCAACAGGACGCAACACCTTCAGGTAGACCCCGTTTTCGGGAAACTCGTAGACCCCGGCACGCCACATCTCCTGGTAAAACTCCCAAGCCGAGCCATCCATGATGGGGACTTCCGGGCCATCGATATAAACGAGACAGTTGGTGATGCCGGCAAAATAAAAGGCCGCCATCAGATGCTCGATAGTGGCCACCGAAGAATCGCCGGAAGCAATCTGGGTGGAAAGGCGAGTATCGGCCACCGCGTCATAGCGGGCAGGGATGAGGCTCCCCCTGTGCATGAAGGCGATGCCGAACTCCCGTCGGGGAAGAAACTCCAGGACCACTTCGCGTCCGGTGTGCAATCCGATGCCGGTCAGCTTGAATATCCGATTGATTGTCGTCTGTCGCTTTATCATTGTTTGACTATCGCAGATTTCACTTTTTCCGTCAAGCCCACCCTTGCCGTCGGCATATTCTTCGAGTAGACTTACGGGAATATCTATTGACATGAACCCATAAACCGCTATAGTTAGAGAACTTTTATCTCGGTTCCGGCACTATCGTCCCATACCAGGGTCGGCAGTACGTCCGGCAGCCGACGACAGCCGTTAAAAGAGAGGCAAGATGGACCAGCGCAAGAAACTCGGCGAAATCTTCGTTGCCAATGGCATCATCACGACAAAAACCAAGGAGAGGGTTCTGCTCCGGGCCCAGGCCCGGACAAAACGTTTCGGCGCGATGCTGGAGGAAATGGAGCTCATTACCGGCGACGAACTGGCTGAAGCGCTCGCCATTCAATATCGCTGCAAGGTTATCCGCAATCTACCCGATCAGCCCATCCAGTCGGAACTACTCAAGCTGATCCCCGTCGGGGTGGCCATGCAGAACATGATCTTTCCCCTCAAACGGGAAGAGAACATGCTCGCCCTGGCCATGGCCGATCCGACCGACACCCGGGCGGCCGACAACCTGGCGGCGGACAACGGCCTCAAAATCGTCCCCTTTGTCGCAAGCAGAAAGGATATCCACGCCGCCATCTGCATCCACTACCTGGGCCAGCAGCCTACCTCTCCCAAAGACAAGACCGTCCTGGTCGTCGAGGATGACAAGACGATCCAGGCCATCCTCGGCGACATCCTCCGCAAGAACGGCTATCAGGTCACCGCAGCGACAGACGGGATGGAAGCATTCAAGACAGTCATCGCCCAGCGTCCCCACGTCGTTCTCACGGACAAAGAGATGCCGAAGCTCGATGGCTACGGTCTTCTCGGCGCCTTGAAAAACATCCCAGAAACGCGGGACATCCCGGTCATCATGGTCACCGGCAAGGCCATGAACGCTGAAGAGGAAGCCAAGGCCTTCGAGAAGGGGTTCTTCGATTACATCACCAAACCGGTCAATGACGTAACCCTGGTGGCTCGGGTCAAGAGGGCCTTCCAGGTATACAGCCACCAACCGTGGATGTTCTAGGGAGATCAATTTTTATGGTCTCTGCTTCTGCTTCGTGGGCAGTGCGATGCATATAGAGCTCCCCCTGCCGATGGCACTTTTCGCCCAGATCCTCCCGTGACGGGCGCACACGCTCTCCTCACCAGACAAGTCCGATTCCCGTTCCACCCACTTTACGACAGTCACTCTCCAGCCGCTGCAAATCGAGGAAGTTGCCGATAAGCTCGTCGAGCCGTTCTGTCTCGCTACGAACGATTGAGACACTCCTGCTGAGAGCGAAAGCGCTGCTCGCTTCCCTTCAGCGCCGCCTCATCGTCAATGCAGTTGTCGAGGGCAAGCAAGATACCGATGCAGGAGAAAACAGCAAACCCATTGTCTTTGATTAATAAAATAACGGCTAATAAATAACGTATAAAATACAAACTCTTGACAAAAATACACCGAAAAGCTACACAATAACAGCAATAGCCAACGATTACCGAAGGTTATACTGGCAAAAAAAGGAGAATTGGAGCTGTGAAGAGAATCAGGTCTGGTGTCGCCCCCGTGGCCGCTGCTGTCGTCGGCGCGCTCATCCTCATCCCCTACGGCAGTCACGACAATGCCCGCGCCACAGACGCCAAGGCCGCTGCAGCTAACGAATCGTGCGTAACGGATAAATGCCATGCGGGAATGGGGAAGGAAAAATTCGTCCATGGACCCGTAGCCAGCGGCAGCTGCACCTCCTGCCATATTCCCACGGGGAACCACAAGTTCAAGCCCATCACCAACTCGGGTAAGCTGTGCCTCGACTGCCACGAGCGGCTTGACAGCCGCAAGGTCGTCCATGCGCCGGTAAGGGCGGGAAAATGCACCACGTGCCACGACCCACACCAGTCACCCAACAAGTTCCAGCTCCGCAAGGCGGGGGGTGAGCTCTGCCTCCTTTGCCATGACCGAGCCATGGTCAGCACAAAATTCGTCCATGGCCCGGTTTCCGTCGGCGACTGTACCGCCTGTCACAACCCGCACCAGGGGGACATTCCGAAGCTCCTTGTGGCAAAGGGCAACGATCTCTGCTTCACCTGTCACACCGACAAGGCGGAAGCCTTCAAGAGTAGCAAGTTCAGCCATGCACCGGCCAAGGACTCATGCCTCATGTGCCATAGTCCCCACGGTGGAAATTTCCGCTACAACCTTCCGACCGATGGTGAGCAGGGGCTCTGCTTCTCGTGTCACGCAAGCAAGCAGCAGGAAATCGCCGAGGCAACGACCAAGCACAAGGGGCTCGAAACCAGCAAGAAGTGCCTGGCCTGCCACGACCCGCACGTCGCCGGTTATCCCAAACAGCTACGGGCACAGCCCATGGACCTTTGCATGACCTGCCACGACCGGGAGTACAACTCACCAACGGGACGAACCGCCAACATGAAGGAACTGCTGGCGAAAAACATCGACCATCACGGCCCGATCAAGGAGAAGGATTGCTCGAGCTGCCACAACACCCATGGGTCGAAGAATTTCAGGATGCTGCGGGAATATTTCCCTCCCGTGTTCTACAGCGGCTATAACCCCGACAACTACAAACTCTGCTTCATGTGTCACGAGCAGACCCTGGCCAGCGAAGAGAGCACGACCACCATGACCGGCTTTCGCAACGGCCGGAAGAACCTCCATTACGTCCACGTGAACAAGCAGACGAAGGGACGGACCTGCCGGGCCTGCCACGATGCCCATGCCACCAACAACCCTCGCCACATCCGGGATGCAGTACCGTTCGGGGCATGGAAGCTGCCAGTCGGCTTCACGAAAACGGAAACCGGCGGCTCCTGCCTCCCCGGCTGCCACAAGAAGGTGAGTTACGACCGGGACAAGCCGGTCGAGAATAACTAGGAAGGTCGATGAATATCCGTAGAACTGTGCTGCGGGGGTGGCTTCTTGCAGGGCTTGCGGTTTTTCTGTTCGCCCCTGCCGGAGCGACTCTCCAGAATCTCCAGACCGGCATGAAAGCGCCGCCGCTCACCCTCAAGAGCCTTGCCGGCGAGACCAGGGGACTTGACAACCTCGCCGGAGCGAAGCTGACCGTAGTCGTCTTCTGGTCCACCTGGAGCAGCAAATCGGCAGCAGCCCTCGTCAGGATGGACCGCCTCTACCGGCAGTACCGCAACCAGGGGCTCACGGTTGTCGCCGTCAACGCCGACGGCCAGGAAACCTCGCCACAGACGGTCGCCGCAGTCCAGGCAATGGCCACGAAGCTGAACCTCGCCATGCCCGTCCTCATCGATAGCGGACTTACCGCCTTCCACGACTATGGCGTGATCGCCCTCCCCTCTACAGTGGTCCTCGACCGGGAGGGGATCATCCGGTACGAGCTGGCCGGCTACCCCCTGGTCGGCGCCGAGGAGCTCGCCGACTTTGTCGCCACCGCCATGGAAGGGAAGAAACCGGTGGTGGCAACCCGTTCCGCCACCGGCCACCAGCCCGACGTCAAGGCGCTGCGCCTGTTCAACATGGCGAACAGCACGCTGAAGTCGCGCCACATGGTGGACTCCGCCGAGGGATGGTTCAAAAAGGCCGCCGAGGCGGACCCGGCCTTTACCCTCCCATGGATTAGCCTCGGCAGGCTGCACCTCCAGCAGGGGGACGCCGCGCGGGCCAAAGAGGAATTCGCCCAGGCCCTCTCCCGTGAGCCGTCCAATGTCGTAGCCCTCTGCGAAATGGGCATGCTTTTGGTTAACGAGGGAAAGATTGAAGAAGGAAAAAGCTTGTTTGCCAAGGCCCTGCAGATTGACAGCGCCTATCCCCCCTGTCTTTGCGATGCAGGGTATGTCGCCGGCAGGACCGGACACCTGCCGGAGGGACTGGCTATGTTTGCCGAGGCCGAGGCGCTCGCCCCCCGGGGCGCCGACATTTACCTGATCAAGGCCAGGATGTTCGAGGAAAACGGTAACCGTCCGGAGGCGGCCGCCGCCTACCGGAAGGCCCTCGCATTACTGCTGGAGCTGGAGTGAAGTCAATGGCTGCTTTCCTGCATATCCGGCAAACGAAAAAGAACCGCTGCCCGGGTCGGGTCCGATTACCATGAAATCGTTTCTGTCATCCACACTGTCACTCCTGGTGATACTGGGGGCTGTCGGCGTCTGCACCGCGGACGCCAACCTCGCCATCATCTCGCCTCCGGACCGCTCCGTCGTTGAAAGCAGACTGATCAGCATCGTCGTAAGGCAGGGAAGCACAGCCATCGACGACCTGACGCTCACGGTCAACAAGCGAAAGCCGCTTCTGCGGAAGAAGTCCCCTGACCGTTCCGTCATCTGTTCCAGCGGCATCGCCCTTACCCCGGGGGAAAACCGGATCAGGGTTGTCGGCCGCAAGGGTGGGAAGGACGTCACAACACGGGATATAAAGGTCTTCTACAGTACGGAGCTCGCCGGTCTCTCCCCCCCCGCCGACTTCGGCAGCTATGCTTTCCATAGCGACAGACACGATGAGCCGTGCCGCCCCTGCCACCGGATGGATTTCAAGGGAACGGATGACAGCCCGCGCACCCCGGCCGATTCCCTCTGTTACACCTGTCACCGGAGCATCATCACCACCTACAGATTCGCCCACGGACCGTCGGCGGTCTGGTCGTGCACCGCCTGCCATACGCTCCGGGCCAAGGAAGGAGAGGGCAGCAGTCTCAAGGGGGACGAGACCTCTTGCACCATCTGCCACGAAGACTCGATCAACCTCTGGAAGTCGATGAAGCACCAGCACGGCCCGACGGCAGCGGGGAAATGCATCACCTGCCACAACCCCCATGCCTCCGATCAGGCGAATTTCCTCCGTCTCGAAACGGTGGACCTCTGCGCTTCATGCCACGAGGAGATCCTGTCGCGTCCCCATGTGGTTTCCACAAGGCTTGGAGGGCACCCGCTCCACATCAGCCCCGACCCGTTCAAGCCCACCAAGGACTTTACCTGTGCCTCATGCCACAATCCCCACGCCGGCGAATCCCCGGTCTTCCTGACGAACTACAAAAGCACAATGACCGGTCTCTCCGACTTCTGCCGGACCTGTCATCTCTTCTGAGAGACGCTCCTCTTCCGCCTGCCCTGCGGGCCTTTTCAGCTTCCCGCCAGCATGGTACACAGCTCGGCAAACGCCTTTCCGCTCACCTTGAGCTCGACCGGTTTACCGTTGTCCTGGAAGCCGACGGTAACAATTCCGCCGACAATCTCGTGCTCCATCTCGGCAAAGAGCACCGCGGAAGGATCGAGGAGAAGATTTCCCGAACGGATGAAGCCCCTGGCGAGAAGACTCTCGGCGAACGCCTCCTGCTCGGCCTTTGTCACTTTCTTGAAGAGCTGCTTGCGCACTGCCTCCCCACCGAACCAGACATCGATAAGGCGGCTCCCGTCGGTGAGAAGCGGGTTTTCGGCCGGTGTGGTGAGTTGGGCGGCGATGACTCGCCCGGTGTTGATGTAGCGCATGTCGACACCTCCGGATTTGGTTGCCCTATTCATAACATACCCGGCGCACCGGTGAAAGAAGGAAATAGGCGCTTGCATTCGTCTCTGTTCGTGCTAAGAAAAGTTACAGGAACTGTTCTTCGATATTCTCGGGAGAGACCATATGAAGGAACCAATCTGGGCGCCGTCCGAGGAGCGGATACGAGACGCCAACCTGACGCGCTTCATGAAGTTCGTCGATGCCAGGTACGGCACGGCATTTCGCACCTACGAGGAGCTCTACCGCTGGTCGATCGAGCAGATACCCGACTTCTGGGCCGCCATGTGGGAGTTCGGCGGGATAATCGCCTCGCGTCCCTGCGAGACGGCGGTGGACGACCTTTCAAAAATGCCCGGCGCCAGATGGTTTGTCGGTGCGAAGCTCAACTTCGCCGAAAACCTCCTCCGCTTCCGGGACGAGCGTGTCGCCCTCGTCTTCAAGGGAGAAGGACAGGCGACCGTGCGGCTCACGTACGCCGAGCTCTTTGCCCGTGTCGCCCGGCTGTCAAGCGCTCTCCACGTGGCCGGGGTCGCGCCGGGAGACCGGGTGGCCGGCTTCCTGCCGAACCTCCCGGAAACGGTGATTGCCATGCTCGCCGCCACGAGCCTCGGTGCCGTCTGGTCCTCCTGCTCGCCGGAGTTCGGCCTCCGGGGGGTCCTCGACCGCTTCGGCCAGATCGAGCCGAAGATCCTCTTTGCCGCCGACGGCTACCGGTACAGCGGCAAGCGCTTCGACTCCCGTACCCGCGTCCGGGGGATCGCCGCGGCAATCCCGGCCATCGAGCGGGTAGTCATCGTCCCCTACCTGGATGAGCGGCCACGAATCGACGACATTCCCCGAGCCATCCTCTGGGACGACTTCGCGGGCGAAGGGGATCCGCCTTCCCTTCGCTTCGTCCAGCTCCCTGCCGACCATCCCCTCTACATCATGTACTCCTCGGGAACCACAGGTCCCCCAAAGTGCATGGTGCAGGGTGTCGCCGGCATCCTCGTCAACCACCTGAAGGAGCTCGTCCTTCATACCGACCTGAAGCGGGACGACACCATCATCTACCTCACTACCTGCGGCTGGATGATGTGGAACTGGCTGGTCAGCTCTCTCGCCGTGGGCGCCACCGTCGTCCTCTACGATGGGCACCCCTTCCACCCCGCCCCCGACACCCTCTGGCGGCTCGCCCAGAACGAGGGGATCACTGTCTTCGGCACGAGCGCCCGCTACCTCGCCGTCCTTGAGAAGGCTGGAGCGCGGCCGGCCCGGGAGTGTGACCTCACACCTTTGAGGGCGGTCCTCTCCACCGGCTCGCCCCTCCCGGAGGAGAGCTTCCGCTTCGTTTACCGGGAGGTGAAGCGGGACGTTCAACTCGCCTCCATATCCGGCGGAACCGACCTTAACGGCTGCTTCGCCCTGGGGAACCCCATCGGCCCCGTCTATCCGGGCGAGCTCCAATGCCGGGGGCTCGGTCTGGGGGTCGCTGCCTTCGATGAGACGGGAACGCCGGTCGTCGGGGAAACGGGGGAGCTGGTCTGTACCGCCCCATTCCCGTCCATGCCCCTCTATTTCTGGAATGACCCGGACGGCAGCGCCTATCGCCGCGCCTACTTCGCCAAATACCCCGGAGTCTGGGCCCATGGCGACTGGTGCGAGATTACCGCAACGGGCGGCATGATCATCTACGGCCGCTCTGACGCCACCCTGAACCCCGGTGGGGTAAGGATCGGCACGGCAGAGATCTACCGCCAGGTGGAGACCCTGCCCGAGATTGCCGACAGCCTCGCGGTGGGGCAGCGCTGGGAGGGGGACGAGCGGGTGATCCTCTTTGTCAGAATGGCAGACGGGGTCGCCCTCACCGAAGAGCTCCGGGAAAAGATCCGCGCCTCCATCCGGGAGAACGTTTCGCCACGCCACGTCCCGGCCAGGATCATTGCCATTACCGACATCCCCTACACCATCAGCATGAAGAAGGTGGAGCTCGCAGTGCGCCACGTCATCCACGGCGAGCCGGTGCGCAACCGTGACGCTCTCGCCAACCCCGAGTCGCTCGAACTCTATCGGGACCTGCCCCAGTTGCGGGAATGACGAAAAAAAGCTTGTCTTTCCCGAACGAAAGCTGCTATAAATATTTTTTTGGCTGTTCATGCCCCGGCGGGCAGTAAGTTGTTCCCGTTCCCCTACCCGGCCACCATCGCCACTCCAAGCATCCTTCAACTGGTACGCCTTTCTCGATCCGCCTCCTTACATCGACCTCTTCCGTCCCAAGCCTTTTTCCGGGGGCCGAACGTGCGCGTCTGCCCCCTTCAGGGCAGCCCGGCACGTGTGTGCGCCCGTGCCTGCGCCACGGGACAGGCGAGGTCAGGCGTGCGCCGCCCTCATTTCAACCAGGGCCCATCCGATGGGCGCCACGAGTTTCCGGACAGGAAACAGAAAAGGATACCATGTCGTTTACCGAACTGAACCTCTCTCCCTCAATCCTCAAGGCCATTGCCGGCTGTGGCTATGCTGAGCCGACCCCGATCCAGGCCCGTGCCATTCCCCTGGTCCTTTCCGGACGAGACCTGGTCGCTTCCGCCCAGACCGGCACCGGCAAGACCGCCGCCTTCGTCCTCCCCGCCCTGCAGCGCCTCACCGCCCCTCCCGCCGAAAGGGGAAGAGGCCCGCGCGTGCTGGTGCTCACCCCGACCCGGGAGCTGGCCACCCAGGTAACCGATGCCGTCCGCACCTACGGGAAATTCATGCGGGTCCGAAGCGGCGCCATCCTGGGAGGGATGCCCTACCGTGAGCAACTGCGGCTCATCTCCCAGCCCGTCGACATGATCGTCGCCACCCCCGGCCGACTCCTCGATCACCTGGAGCGGGGGCGCCTTTCCCTCGCACGCCTGGAACTCCTCGTCCTAGACGAGGCGGACCGGATGCTCGACATGGGTTTCATCGAAGACGTGGAAAAAATCGCCGCCGCTACCCCCAAAACCCGGCAAACCCTCCTCTTCTCGGCCACCCTCGACGCGCGGGTCCAGAAGCTGGCCAGCGGCATCCTGCAGGAACCTGAGCACGTCCGGATTTCGCCGCAGCAGGTGACCCACGACCTGATCGACCAACGGCTCATGGTAGTGGACGACCTCGGCCACAAGAACCGCCTGCTCCGGCACCTCCTTGCCGAGAACACCCTCAAGCGGGCGATCATCTTTTCCGCAACCAAACGCGACGCGGACGACCTGGCCCGGGTCCTGAACGAACAGGGGCACGCGGCCGCGGCCCTGCACGGCGACATGAGCCAGGGGGCACGCAACCGTACCATCGCCGACATGCGCCGGGGAAAGGTCCGCCTTCTCGTAGCCACCGATGTAGCTGCCCGGGGGCTCGACGTTACCGGCATCAGCCACGTCATAAACTACGATCTGCCGCGCTTCGCTGAAGACTATGTCCACCGTATCGGCCGTACCGGCCGAGCCGGGGCATCGGGCATCGCCATCTCCTTCGTCTCCTCTCGTGAGCTTTCCTATCTGGACCGTATCGAGCGCTACACGAAACAAACCCTTGCCCAGCACGTGGTTCCAGGACTGGAACCGAATTACATGCTGCAACGGCTCTCCAATACCCCGAAGGGACGCATCCCTGCCGGCGGCAAGCGGGCGAATGCCCCGGGAGGATGGGGGGCACGCCGCCAGGAGCGCCGGGACGGTAACGGTACACCCGGCAAGCGGACCGGCGGATTCGGGAAAAAGCCGTCGTCAGGGTCCTGGACCAGTCGAAGCGCCAGCTGAAGTCGGAATGGCCTGCAAATGCGGGCCATTTTCGCATCCATCCGTGCGCATGGGCGCACCAGTCTTGCACCAACAACAAAGGGGCTTTACAGGTTATGCTGTAAGCCCCTTTTCTTAATGGCCGCAGAAGATATCGACCTTCGGCATGGCGAGTAGGTCTGTTGCTATTACTTGCAGCTTGTACGTTGATACGTTTAATTAGTCGTGTATAATTTTATGCAGGAGAAAATTATGCACATGCGAATACAACAAATTTTCTTGGCAGTAACCATCTGCATATCTTTACTCATATTGCCTGGTTGCGGTGGTGATAACGGCATTCCTTTCTTCTTTACGGCGCCCACGGTCGTTTCTATTTCGTTATCGCCAACCAACACTAGCGTTGCTGCCGGGGCGACCGTCCAATTCACGGCCATGGGAAGTTTCTCGAACGGCACTTCTCAGGACCTTACGACCTTGGCGGTCTGGAATTCATCTAACCCATCCGTAGCGATAATCAGCAATCTCGCAGGGTCCAACGGCAAGGTTACTGCCGTTGCCGGAGGAACAACCAGGATTTCCGCGACCTTCGGAGGTGTTACCGGTTCCACAGACTTGAACGTCGGCGCCTTGATTAACGAGTTCGTCATTCCATCTGCCGGCAGCGATCCCAATGGCATTACCGCCGGCCCTGACGGCAACCTCTGGTTTACGGAACGCCATAGCAACAAGATCGGGCGGATTACACCTGCAGGCGCAGTCACCGAGTTTGCTATCCCGACCAGCAACAGCAACCCCTCCGGCATTGCCGCCGGTCCGGACGGTAACCTCTGGTTTACTGAATGGAACAGCAACAAGATCGGACGGATTACACCTGCAGGCGCAGTCACCGAGTTCACTATCCCGACCAGCAACAGCAATCCTATTGGCATTGCAGCCGGTCCGGACGGCAACCTCTGGTTTACCGAAGAAAATGGTAACAAGATTGGGCGGATTACACCTGCCGGTGTTATCACCGAGTTCGTCATCCCCACGATAACCAGCAAGCCCAATTGCATTACTGCTGGCCCGGATGGCAACCTCTGGTTTACCGAACGATTCGGCAACAAGATCGGGCGAATTACACCTGCCGGTGTTATCACCGAGTTTACAATCCCCACCAGTTCCAGCATTCCTATTGGCATTGCCGCTGGTCCGGACGGCAACCTCTGGTTTGCAGAATTGAATGGCAACAAAATCGGGCGGCTCACGACTGCCGGCATCGTCACCGAGTTCCCTCTCCCGACATTCAGCAGCAATCCTTATGGCATTGCCGCGGGGCCGGACGGCAACCTCTGGTTTACTGAATCTTCCGGCAACAGCATAGGAAAGATTACAACCGCCGGCGTCGTAACTGAGTTCCCTCTCCCCACACAGGGCAGCAGTCCCGGTTATATCACTGCTGGCCCTGACGGCAATATCTGGTTTACCGAATCGAGTGCCAACAAGATAGGGCGGGTTACCATTCTTCATTAGTGGTACAGATTCATCAGAATGCACCACGAAATACGAAAGGGCTTACAGATATCCTGTAAGCCCTGTTTTTTACTGGTGGGCGCAGTAGGGATCGAACCTACGACCTGACGATTAAGAGTCGCCTGCTCTACCAGCTAAGCTATGCGCCCAGACCATGGACAGAAGCAATCGTGAATAGTTCATATCGCAATAGCCCCGAGGTGTCAAGGGGTCAGGACTGGCAAGGCCCCGCAGGGCAGATGTGCATGGTATGTTACCGGCTCCGGGAAAGGACTGAGCGGGCAAACTCCCGGTCTTTTTCGCCGATGTGGTCGATAAGCCAGCCGATCGTAAACCTGTTGATTTCCGCGATCAGGTCGGCAGTCGGCCCTTCGATGAGGAAACGCCGCTTCAAACTGGTGAAGCTGTCGATGAACATGCAATGGTACTGCCGGTGCCGGCTGCGGTCAAGATAACCATATTCCTCCTGGATGAGTTCCTCGGCCCGGAAATGGAACACCACATAATCATCCAGAAACTGGAGCATACCGAGCAACTCCTCATTCCCCTGCCCTGCATCACAGGCGGCAAGAAAAACGTTGAGTCTTCCGAACAGCTCGCGGTGCTGGTCATCGATTGCCTCGATCCCGGTTGCAAGGTGTTCTCCCCACGCAAGTCCCATCCCTTTTCACCTCTGCACCATGATACCACAGCCGCCACCCCGAAGTCGACCACAGATAAGAGACGGGATACTCCTTACTTTCGGCCGACAGCGCCGACTCCCTACTATTTCGCCCGCTCATACTGCACCGGCCAGGAGACGTCCACCCCGAGCGACCGGGCCGCATGGAGCGGCCAATAGGGATTGCGGAGCATCTCCCGCGCCAGGAGAACCGCGTCAGCCTGGCCGGTGGCGACAATCTGTTCGGCCTGGGCCGGATCGGTGATGAAGCCGACCGCACCGGTGGCGATCCCGGTCTCCTTGCGGATGGCCGCGGCGAAGGGTACCTGGTACCCTGGTCCGGCCGGAATCGGTTCATCGGGGACGACAAGGCCGGCGGAGCAGTCGATCAGGTCAACCCCCAACTCCCGGAGGTGCCGGGAGAGGACGACCGACTGGGCGAGGTCCCATCCCCCCTCCGCCCAGTCGGTGGCCGAGATGCGAACAAAGAGCGGCAACTCCTCCGGCCACGCCCCGCGCACCGCCCGCGCCACCTGCAGGGGAAAGCGCAGCCGGTTCTCGAGGCTCCCGCCGTACTCGTCGTTGCGCCTGTTGGCGAAGGGGGATAGAAACTCGTGGAGGAGGTAGCCATGGGCCATATGAACCTCGACAACCTGGAATCCCGCGGCCAAAGCCCGACTTGCGGCGGCGCGAAACTGCTGCTCGACTGTGTCCAGATCGATGAGCGTCAGCTCGCGCGGCACCGGGTAGCCGGGCGCGAACGGCACGGGGCTCGGGGCGACCGGCTGCCACCCCCGCGTTTCCGGACGGAGGGGTCCGCCGCCACGCCAGGGGAGGTCGGTGGAGGCCTTGCGGCCGGCATGGGCCAGTTGAATTCCCGGGACAGCTCCCTGCTCACGCAGAAAGCGGGTGATGGGACGAAACGCTTCACTATGCCGGTCGCTCCAGATGCCGCTGTCGTCCGGACTGATGCGTCCTTCGGCACTGACGGCGGTAGCCTCGACCATGACGAGCCCGGCTCCGCCGACGGCACGGCTTCCCAGATGGACGAGATGCCAGTCAGTCGGCAGCCCGTCACGGCTGAAGTACTGACACATGGGAGAGACGAAGATACGGTTCCGGCAGGTAACCCCGCGCAGGGTGAGGGGGGTAAAGAGTACGCTCATGCCGCCTCCTTTGTCGGTCATTGGAAACGTGAGGTTACCGGGTATGCTGCCAGAAAATCTCAAGAACAAAGATGATGATCTCGATCAGGATGAGCACGATGATGATCCACTCCAGGCGGGCGGACCGCCGGGCATGGCTCAGGCCGGAGAAGACCTCGGTGATGTCGAGAAGCGTCTCGGACTTGTGCCGGATCTCCTGGTAGCGCTGGTCCAGCTCGAAGAGGTTGGCCATGGTCGTGTAGAGACGATCGGCCTCCGGTTCTTCCCAGGTAATCTCCGGCTTGTCCAGCACCATCACGTGGGCAATGGACGTATACTTGAAATTGAGGATGGTGGAGGCGAGACGGGCAAGTTCACGGTCGGTAATGGAGAGCTTGCCCCGGTTGAGGCGGCCGATGAGCACTTCGATGTCATCCAGCACCTGGTCAACCTTTTCCTCGATCCGTTCCAGCGCCGCCGACTTGGCAATGACAAAACAGATGATGTCGATGAAGGAGCGCTCATAGCGCGGCATTACGGCAACGTCGTTACTGACGTCCGTCCGGGCGTCTTCATCCACCAGGAGCGTGTAATCGTCCCGGTAGCGAAGGGATGTGCCGGGCCGGAACCCTTCCGTCAGCCCGGGCATCCGCGAGGGAAAAGCGCGCATCGCCTCTTCGGGTGCGTCAAGGAATACCACCCCGCCAAAGTAGTAGAGATACACCTGCTGCCCGCCGGGACGTTCACGGGAGGCAGCGGTCAAGTCTGTCAGGTTCAGCACCAGCGGCTCTTCCCACCGGTATTTCCGGGCAATGCCCAGCCTCTGCGCCAGCCTGTTGAGGTCCACCTCGCCGGGCAGAGCAAACGCCGTGAACTCGCACCGCTCCATATTCCCCTCCGTGACACTACGACTTAATCATAGCCGCGATTGGCGTGGAATCAAGGAGGGAGCGAAGAATCATGAGGATGGGGTGGGCTGGGGAATTTTCAGGAAAACGATGAAAAAGTTTCTGCCTGTCCGGCAGAGACGGTTTGCTCACCATCTTGGCGCGTCTCCGGCAGGGTGAAGAAAAAAGTCGCACCCTTCCCCGGCGAGCTATTCGCCCAGACCCTTCCGCCATGACGATGTATGATCCTCTGGACAGTGGCCAGTCCGATGCCGCTCCCCTCGAACTCCTCATCCCGGCACAGCCGCTGGAAGGCCTGAAAAAGTTTGCCCGCCTGACGCATCTCGAACCCCGGGCCGTTATCGCGCACGAAATAAACCGGTATTTTCCCGCCCTGCTCCGCACCAAACTCGATGCACGGGGAGGCGACACGGCGGGTATATTTCCAGGCATTCCCCAGGAGGTTTTCAAGCATCACCCGAAGCAGGTGCGCGTCGCCCCACACGGTAAGGTCCGGGGCTATGACGAATTCTGCCCGGCGCTCCTGCTCTTCCATTCGCAAGTCGAGGGCAATCTTCCGGGCAAGTCCACTCAGGTCCGTCTCCTGACGGGTCAGTTCGCTCCGACCGACGCGGGACAGCGTCAACATGGCGGTAAGAAGTCCGTCGATCCTTACGCACCCGCCCAGGATCGTCTGAAGGTAGTTCCGCTCCTTTTCGTCGAGCCTCCCGGCAGTCGTTGTCACCAGTTGCTGTGCGATACCGTCAATGGCGGTCAGTGGATTCTTCAGATCGTGGGAAAGCGAGTAACTGAATGCCTCCAGTTCGCTGTTTACCACCTCAAGCTCGACAGCGCGTGCAGCCAGGTGGGTATGGAGAACCTCGATTTCCTCCCGGGCCTGCTTTTGTTCGGTAACGTCGGCGATGCAGACGAGGAGGTTGCCGAACTCGGCATCGTCGGCCGGGATGGCGATGCGGACAATGACATTGATCGTTTCCCCGTCGAGCCTCCGGTTGACGGATTCAGCCTCGAAGTAGCGTTTCCCCTCGGCGATGGCAATGAGCAGCTCTTTGAGGGTCGCAGTCGACTCATGCGGCAATATCCGGTCGAGCGCCCCAAGGATTTCCTCCTTCCTTCCCGCCCGGTATAGTTCAAGGCTTGTCTCATTTACATCGATGACCCGAATCATTTTCATGGCTTGTCTGAGTATCTCCGGCCGGGCATCTAGACAGGAACGGAAGTCCGTAATTCCTGCGGCCTTCAACTCGTCCAGCAGTGCTTTTACCTGCGAGAAATCCTCCTCCCACAGAGAAACCGGAGCGGCGTTAAAGATATTGTGATAGCGCGCCTCGCTCATGCGCAGAGACTCCTCGGCAAGCTTGCGCTCGGTAATGTCCCGGGCGTCGACCACCAGCCCCCCGACGAGCGGGTCGCCGAAGAGATTCCGGCCGATGGTTTCGACCCAGATGATGGAGCCGTCACGCTTAAGCAGCCGGTTGACCACGGTGGCGCTTGATCCCGGCTCGGAAGCCAGCAGGGAGAAGGTCCCGAGAGCCAGGGACAGGTCGTCTGGATAAACCAGCTCCATCATGCTCCGGCCGACCAGCTCCTCCGGACGGTAACCAAGCAATCGCTCCGTCGACGGGGAAACGAACCTGATGGTGGCATCGGGGTTGACAATCCCGATCATGTCCGAGGAGTGCTCGAAGACGTTACGAAAACGTTCATCGCTCTGCCGCAGCGACCTTCCGATCTCCTTTTCCCGTATATGGGCCAGGCCCTTCGCCACGAGAAAGTCCACGAATGACCGGTAGTAGTCCATGATCGCGCGGACCTTGGCGCGGCTGAATACCGGCACCCTGGCGAGCGCGGCCAGGTAAGCCTCCGCATCGAACCCGCACTCCTCGGCCTGTGCCCTGAAAAAAGCGAGATCCGGGCTTTCGTCCTCGTAGAAAAACTGCCCGAGGAAAAGGGTGGCAACGTGCTCGTCGGCGATGACGATCGGCACCGCCAGATCCCACATGCCGTTGTTGCACCGGTACTGAACATATCCCTCCCTCTCCAGATGCGACTTGATATGCGCATCGCTCTCGAGACATCGCTGAAGGGTAACCGGATGGACGCGGTGAAAACAGGTGCAGATATCCTGCCAGCCGGTCGCCACAAGGATATTTCCCCTGGCGTCGAGGATCGCCCCCGGAATCCCGGTGGCAGCGTAAAAATTCTCCATCAGGCGCTGAAGGCCGGGGATATCGATCATATCCTGCAAGTTGTAGGTCATCATCCGATCCTCAGATCCGGGCATTGGGAACAAGAAAGACACGCATGGTGCACCCCCCTCACAAAAAAAGCCGCTTCATCAGCTTTGCTGACGCGAGCGGCTTCCATGCATCGATTGTGACTCCATATCAAGCGGGCGCACCGTATCCCCCCGGGGAAACAATTAACGAAGCCAAACATAGCCGTGAATCAACACTGTGTCAAGGGATTAACGCTGTAGCCCTACTTCACCCTGCGAGGCTGATCCCGGCCAGCCGGCCGATGAGAAAGGTGCCGGTGGCCGCGGCAAGCCCGAAAAGGACTTGCCGTGTCCCGGAATACCAGAGCGAGCGTCCGGTGAAGAGAGTGATGGCCCCGCCGACGAGGAAGAGCCCGGCGGCACTTACGACGGCGCTCGCAACGACCGCGGCCCGGCCGTCGAGAACCGCGAAGGGAATGACGGGAATGACCGCACCCACGGCGAAAAGAAGAAACGAGGTGATAGCCGCCTCCCAGGCCGAGCCCCCCAGGTCGTCGGGGTTCACCCCCAGTTCCTCCCGGGCCAGGGTCTCGATGGCGCGTTCCGGGCTGCTCATCACCTTGGTGGCGAACAGGCGCGCAGACTCCTCGTCCATGCCGCGGGCCTGGTAGATGAGCACCAGTTCCTCGACCTCTTCTTCCGGCACGGTGGCGATCTCTTCCCGTTCGGTGCTGATCTGCCTTTCGTACAGCTCGCGGGAGCTCTGCACGGAAACCCACTCGCCGAGCGCCATGGATATGGCACCGGCAAGGAGACCGGCACAGCCGGTGAGTAGGATGGCACGGCCGGAAAGCTCTGCCCCGACCACCCCCATGATCAGATTGAAGTTGGAGAGCAGGCCGTCACTTGCGCCGAGCACCGCTGCCCGCAGGGCATTTCCTCCCGCCGAGCGGTGGCGTCCTTCGAGCCGGGCCAGAGCGCTCCCCGCCAGCCCCCCCCGGCCTGTCTCGCCAATCTGCCGGAGAAGGCGCGCATGGGAACGTTCCGTGTGCTGCATCTCCGCAGCTTCCGGCTGGTCACCGTAATCGCCCGTTGCCGCAGTTTCCCGGGCCGAAAGGGCAGGGAGAATCAGTTCCGCGCCAAAGCGGCGGGCAAGCCGGATGAGAAGCCGGGAACGCAAGGCCGGCCGGAACGGTGGAACAGCACCACCGGCCGCCGCGAGTCTTTCGGCCCACGTCCGGGCATGGTTTTCCTCCACCTCCGCCAGCCGGCGGTAGACCTCGGCGATCTTCGGGTTGCGGTCGCATTCGGCAAGTGCCCGGTAGAGGAGGGCGCTGTTGCACTCGTCCTCCCAGTTCCTGCGATAACGGTCGAGAGTGTGCTTTGAGGTCATCTGGCGGGCGCCTTCGCTGAGAGGAATGGTATGACGTCTTTGTACCCCATTTCACGGGAAATGTCATCCCCTCTCGCGGCGTCGCCGCGCTGGATGCCTTTCCTTCGGGAAGCGTCAGAACTCGGGAACCCCTGTCGGCGCCTGATCCCAGTAGGTAACGGCCCCGTTGCGCCAGGTGACCAGACGCACATTGCCATCCTGGGAAATGACGATGACAATGGCATCATGCACCTCGTGGCAGAGACGGTAAGCGGCCCGGTGCCGGGTGCCGACCCCTTCGCTGAGCTCCTCCTCCGTGAGGTTCCCCTCGCCGTCCAGGGCATGGATGACCGTCTCCACCCTCTCGGTGTCCCCCGAGATAACGCCGCCGAAGCCGAGGAGCTCCTGGCGTTTGGTCATCACCACGGCGCCGTCGATCGCGGACAGAGACGCGATGAAGTGCGCAAGGTCGAAAATGGCCTCATCGAGAAGGGCGATGGTTTCGTTCCGGGTGGTCACGTACTCCTGCCAGCCGATCACTTTGCCAGGATTCCCGGGATCGCCGTGGATTTCGGCGAACGTGTTCATGATGCTCAACATGAGAGTGCGGAAACGCTCTCGCGGCTCCCCTGCGCGGAACCGGTACTTGATGCTCAGGAACCGGCTTTCAGCCAGGGCATCCTCTTCCATCTCCTGCGGCAGGTAGACCAGAATCCCGCCGTGTCGGGAATTGCGCACAAGGCTGATGATGCGCCGCACCACCTGCTGGGCGAGGGTCCTGCCGAAATCCTGGTCAAGGATTGCCCACGGCTTGCCGGCCTTCGCGCGGGCGGCTTCGTGCAGCTCCCTCATTTCGGCACGGACGGTTACAAAGCTCTCGGAGAGCCAGGAGGCCGTAAAGATGTCCTGAGACGGACAGTTGATCTGGCCGCTGTTCAAAGAGGCAAGCAGTTCGGAACCGATGCAGACCGAGATGTGGCCGGGACCTGCCACATAGATGACGAGACACGGGGGAAGAGGGGGAAACGTCTTGCGGCCCCCATACACGGCCTGCATCCAACGGGTTCCCGAGTGAACGACGCCCCATATCTGTGCCACCTTCCCCCGATCGAGGGTAACCCCGATGAGCGATCGGTAAAATTCGGCTGCCGGAGCCAGGCGATGCAGCTCGTATTCGTTGAACGGCCGCGGCCTGGAAAAGAGTAGCCGGTGCAGGCCGGTCGGGGGCCCGGCATCGTCGGGCAAGAGTTCAGGAGGATGTACGATAAGCCGGAACATGACCTGTCGCGCCTCCTCACGGAGGAGGCTCGCCTGGTAGCACGTCGAAACGATCCTTTCGAGGACAGCGCGGTCGGGAAGCGTGAACGCAGTATCGATGCCGGCGGCACGGAGCCGTTCGAGAAAGTGCGGATCGCTCCAGTGCTCGAAGATGAAGTCGACCAGTTCTTCCGGATAGGCATGGACGCCCGGTGGCATGCAGCCTGTCGTTATCGGCATACCGTTACCTCGTGCGCCGGACAAATAACCTTCTCGTCTATCAATGCTTGATGAACGTTCCCTTCTCGTATTCCTCGAAGGCAATGCGCAGCTCTTCCTGGGTGTTCATGACGATCGGGCCGTACCAGGCAACCGGCTCGCCGACCGGCCTGCCCGAGACAAGGAGAAAGCGGACCGGCACCTCCTGGGTAGAGATGGCCACCTCGTCGCCGTCACCGTACAGGACGAGATTTTCCGCCGTGCAGGCACAGCGCCGCTGCATGTCGAAGTAGTTGGCCCCCACCACTTCGTGGCCAAAGGCGTTGCGCTCCGGGTCGAAGAACCCCTCCCCTTCGACGACATAGGCAAAGGTCGTGTGCCCACGCTTGATCGGATGGGTGAAGGTAGTCCTGGCAGGTACCGTCACATCCAGGTATTCAGGGTCCACCACCACATCCTGCACCGGTCCCTGCACGCCACTCACCTCGCCGCACATCACCTTCACCCGGATATCTCCCGGGATGTTCACCTCAGGAATCTCCGCAGCGACGATTCCCCGGTAGCGGGGCGCCATCATCTTGTGGGAGGCGGGAAGGTTCGCCCAGATCTGGAACCCCCACATGAGGCCGTCGTCGCGTCCCCGCGGCATCTCCTGATGGATGATACCGCTGCCGGCTGTCATCCATTGCACGTCCCCCGATTCGATCACCCCCTTGTTCCCCATGCTGTCGCCGTGCTCCACCCGGCCGTGCAGGACGTAAGTGATCGTCTCAATCCCCCGGTGCGGATGCCAGGGGAACCCCTTCAGGTAATCGGGCGGGTAGTCGGAGTGGAAATCGTCGAGGAGCAGGAACGGGTCCAACTGCGGCACCTGATAGTAACCGAAGGCCCGCTTCAGATGGACCCCCGCCCCCTCGATTGTCGACTTGCTCTTCCAGACCTTGCTGATCCTGCGTACAGAACTCATAACGGCCTCCAGAGAGAAGAGATTATAGTGCCCCGCCGTGTCCGGCTCCTGCCGATGGTGAAACACCGGTACGGATTCTTTATCATTTCCTCGGGGGGCACGGCCTTTCCGAGATACCCTATCGCTGAAGCTTACCGCGTTTGTTCATCTTGACAATGGGAACCGGGGATAAAAATTAACTGCCGGCACGGACAACAAGAGGGATAGACCGCATTCTGAGGGAGACGAGCACCGATTCCGTCGGACCCGAGTTCATGGCGCCGACACATCCAGCCAAGCTTATAGAACCTGTCAACGGCGGATTCCCTGAACTGTCAAACTGCTGGGATCCCGCAACTCGGTGCGAGGCTTGTTGCGCATGGCATGCTATGACAACTTTTATAAACAAGTCAAAACATTGACACACCAAAATAGCCTCATCTGTGCCCGACCACAAATCCCTGCCCGCTTAACGCATCGTAATTGCGCATCTTTTTTGTCATTTTCGCCGCCTTACATCAGTGACAAAATTGGTCTTTAAAAAATCCTGCCAGTTTCCCTCACGTGGCCTGACAATTCATCGTAACCGCTTGAAAAAATTGAACTTCACATGATGCCGCGCAATACCAGTCCTTTAATTGGCACAAAATGTGCCTGTATTTTCCCCGAAAATTCGATTTTCTTATGAACCTTTCAAACAAATAAACTACTGAATGAGAACCATAATGACCCACGAGAAAACTAGCCAGAGAAGAGACGCCTCTGGGGCAATGGCTGCGGTCACGCAAAGACTTTGGGGAGCCACATCTGGCAACCGGGGTTTTACGATGGTCGAACTCCTCGTTGTAACTGTAATTATAGGGGCTTTGGCTGTCATTGCTCTGGCTGCTTTTAACCAGATCAGAACTAGTGCACGCGTGTCCCGATGCGCAGAGGAAATTCGTGACATGGAGAGGCGCATCATAGCATTCAACCTAGAAAAAGGCTCTTTCCCAACTGGTTTGGCCGACATCAATATGGCTAATATGCGTGACCCGTGGGGAAATCTATACGTGTACCAGAGGCTTGACGATCCCACTGCTGCTCTCGAAGATGGTAACGGCGTCCCTTACAACGACGATTTCGATCTCTACAGCAAGGGAGAGGACGGACAATCACTACAAGCATACGACGCCGGTAGTGTCACTGTTAGCAATGATGACGTCATCCGGGCTGGTAGAGGCTCGTATGTCGCATTGAGGTCGAAATTCTGATCTGGAATATCCGGAGAGAATTAATTGGCAAAACCAATCCAACACTACTCACTTGAGAAAAGGTGAATGTTTTTATGAGATGCTCGTGCCCGAAATGTGCTGTCAAGATAGAGGTGGATGTGTCCACCGTCACGGAAGAAGGGTCCTTCACACCATGCCCGGAGTGCAAGAGCCGCTTCTGGATGAATCAGGAATCGACCGCCAGGAGGGCCCTGAAGAAAGAGGGGGACATATACTGCGCCAAATGCGGCAATGAACTCGACCACCTCATTGTCTGCCGGGGTTGCGGCTTCAAGTTCCCCGATTATTTTCTGGTCCAGGTTTCCAAGCCTGTTCGGCGGAAAGCCGGCAAATCGGATCGCTCGATGCGCTTTGCCATGCAATCGGTGAGCTACACCTCTGCCGCCCCGACAAAAACAACTAGCGGATTCCGGAAGCCCCTCGTCGCGGTCGTCGGGCTACTGATCGTAGCCGCTCTGGCGGTGGCCGGTGTATCCGTTTACCAAAAAATGAGTCAGGAGAAAGAATATAGGCAGTTTTTCGTCCTGGTGCTCTGCGGCACAAAGGCGGGAACTGATCTAGGTCTTGCCGATTGTGCGCAGATTTCCGCTGACTGGAAGGCCAAAACGGACGCCGGACAAAACTATGCCCCCCGCATCAGCCCGGTAGATGAGGCCAGACTGAAGAAAATCAAAGCCAAACTCGACCAAAACAAGCAACGATTGAATAATCCACCGGAAAAATACAAAGCCGTCAACGAGAAGCTGACCAAACTCTTTGAAATGTACACGAACATTCATACGCTGACCCTTGCTCCTTCCGGCACCTTGGCTGGGTTTACCGATTCAGCCCGTAAGGCGGAGGATGACTTCAAGCTGGCGTCACAAGCGCTCAAGGAAAATCTGCCCGCGGATCTGGCAGAAGACGTAAAAACGGCCAAGACCAGACACAGGGAATTGAAAGATTTTTAGGCTAACTAGCCGCAAGGCCCTGTCCTCCGGCGACGGTTTAGATGGCTTTTCCCTTTGTTGCATGGTTCCGCCTGACGGCCCCATGCAATCCGCTTGTTAAGCGATAGAAATAACCAATACCTCTTGTGCAAATGGCCTGCTTATGCAGGCCATTGCCATTTCTGCCTCCTTCATCGTCTAATCAATAATAGACTTATACCTTATCACTCCCTGAATCATGTAAGCCAACAGAAATGGAATCTTGACCCTCCCACGTTCTCCATGCTATGGTGCATCGCCTGAAAATCGGCCGTCTTAATTGAAAAATCAAAATGGTCCCCACGGCCAGAACCGTTGCGCAAAGGGAAAAGGTACATGAACTACGAAAAAACTCAGCTCACCCAAGGCTATGCCGGGAGAATCCTCACCATCGACCTGGGGACCTGCACCATTGCCACGCCGGCACTCGATCAGCAGGTCAGGGAGTATTTCATCGGCGGCCGGGGCCTCGGGCTCTACCTCCTCCATCAGGCAATCACGCCGGACACTGAGCCCGCTGACCCCGCAAATCCCCTGATCCTGGCAAACGGTCCGCTGGGTGGCATTCCGCAGTTCCCGGGGACTGCCAAGGCCATGGCGGTTTCCCTGTCGCCGCTGACCGGCGTTCCCGGTGTCTCCAATTTCGGCGGCTACTTCGGCGCCTTCCTCAAATACGCCGGCTTCGATGCCCTGACCATAACGGGAAAAGCTGCTGCTGACGTCATGATCGTCATCGACGGTTTCCGCCAGGAGGTGACGGTGACGGAAGCGCCCGCTGACGACGAGGTCTTCGACCTGGAAAAGGACATCGCCGACCGGTTCGTCCAGGCGGGGTACGACAAGCGGCACATCGCCTTCATGACCACGGGCGTAGGGGCGGCCCACACGACCTACGGCTGCATCAACAGCCACTATTTCGACGCGACCAAGCCGGTGGATGGAAAAAAGGGACTGTGGCGGACGAAGCAGGCCGGCAGGACCGGTATCGGCTCGGTGATGCGGAACAAGAACATCAGGGCCATCGTTGTCCTGGCGGACTATCCCCATGGCGACAACCCCTACGGCGCAGCCGACTGGGAAAAGGTGAAGCGGGCGGGAGCGCAGCTCCACACCGTGGTCAAGGAAGTCGATCCCCATTCCCTCAAAATGCACCGCAAGGGGAGCGCCGGTCTGATCACCTTCATGAGCAAGCACGAGTACCAGTCACTGCCCGTGCACAACTACCAGGCGGGGTCGGACGACCGCGCGGAGCAGATCTGCGGGAAGTTCTATGCCGAGCACCTCTTCGAGCACCGGGGGATGGACGGCTGTTTCCCCGGCTGCAACCTGCGGTGCACCAAAGGGGGGTGGGTGACCCTCACCTCCGGGGAGCATCAGGGAAAGAAGGTGTGGGTCGACGGCCCCGAGTATGAGACGGCTGCCGGCTTCGGCTCCAACCTGGGGATATGGAACCCCGAGTTCATCATGGAGGCCAACTGGCACTGCGACAACTACGGTATCGACACCATCACCACCTGCGTCATCATGGCCTTCCTGATGGAATGCTTCCAGCGGGGGTACCTGACCAGGGACGATGCGGATGGACTGGAGCTCGCCTGGGGCGATGAACGGGCGGCCCTGACGTTCCTCCATCGAGTGGCCCGGGGCGAAACGGAACTGGCACAGGCGGCCGGCAGAGGCATGGCTTCCCTGGTCAACTGGATAGCCGCTGCGTACATCGCGAGAACCGGCACCGATCTCCGGCCGGCACTCGAGCAGTTCGCCATGCAGACCAAGGGGCTCCCCTTCTCCCTCTACCGAACCCATCGCTCGCTGTCAATGCAGGGCTCCTACGCCGTGGCCAGCGACATCGGCGCGCATCACGCCGCCGCCTGGCTGATCAAGGCGGACCTCCAAGGGGCCTTCCCAACCTTCCAGGACAAGGCCGGGGCACTGATCACCTACCCGCGGGTCCGTCTCGGCAATGACAATCTGGGTCTGTGCAAACTACCCTGGGTGGATGTCTTCAATCCCGCGTCGGAACAGATGAAGAACACGGATATCTACATCAACCCGGCTTCCCAGGAGATCTACGCCGATTTCTACAACGGCATGCTGGGGACGGATCTGGCCTGGGAGGATATCTTCGCCCAGACTGACCGTGACATCAACCTGCAGCGGGTCATGAACGTCATGCGCTACGGGAGGGAAACGGGGAAACACGACTGGATTCCTGACCGGGCCATCGGACCCACCGACGACCGGCTCTACGAGGCGGAAAAGGAGTTCAATGACCGGGAGCTGTGCAAGCTGCTGGGAAAACCCCTTGCCGAGGTGCAGCCTCTGCCGACCACGGAAAAACGGGCGATCCTGCTGAACAGGCGCAAGGAGGAACTGCGCCGCCTGGTCCAGGTCTATTACGAGGAACGCGGCTGGAACACCTCGGGCATCCCCACCGTCGCCACCCTTGAAAAACTCGGGTTATGGAACTTCCTCACCGAAGCCACGAAGGCAAAGCTCGCGGCAATGCTGTCCTGATCAGAGCCGCCACCAGCCACGCGAAAGCCGCCTCTCTTCTCGGGAGGCGGCTTTCGTGTTTGCCGTTCATCTTCTCTCCCCTCGGCCCGGAACGCCTCCGCCGCCACGAACGGGCGATGCCCCCATCCCCCCACCACGGGACGGCGGACTAATCGACCTGCCGCCACCACGAGACGGGGGCGAGAACGATCTGCCCCCGGACGGCGGGGCAAAGGATCTGCCGCCTCGGGGCGGAGCGGTATATGTCCGACCACCTCGTGTGGACGGGGTGAAGGTCCTTCCCCCGCGGGAGGTCGGGGTGAATGCTCTGCCGCCGGGCATTCCCCGCGTGTGCGGCCCATTGAAAATTCTCTCGGCACTCCTCGGAACCCCCGTGGAGATAAACCCCCTGGTATGGGGAGCGCCGATGCCGGCAAAGGTTCTCCCGTTGAATCTTGCGACAGGATCGATCCGGTAGACGCGGTGTGCCCTCACATCGTTGAAATGGTTCGAGAAGAACACCACCCGGTTGTGGAAGAAGAATGGCCTGTGGAAATCGCGCAGGACGAAAAAGCCGGGAAACCAGAAGTCGAACCACCAGAAGGGACAGGGTACCCAGGAATAGAGGTAATAATAGTCCGGTGGCGGGGCGTAGTAGGTAACAATGGGCGGCCCCTCCTCGTAATAGTAGTTGTTGATCTCCGTCGGATTCGGATACCCCTCGGCCTCCTCTGCCGTTGGTTCGGAGGCTGTGGTCCCGGTGTAGGGCCTGACGTCGAGACTGAGTTCGGTGTTGACATTGTCCAGCCGTTTCAAGGCTTCATCCCTGCCAAGCGAGATCTTCTTGCCATCGGCAGCGTCACCCACCGACTTTTGCAGTTCGCCGACGATGTCGGGCGTCACCGGATAGTCGGCAATCCACCCATTCCGGGGCGCGATTCCCACCCCACCAAGCAGGTTCTCGGCCTCGACCTCGTCTTCGGTCGTTCCCAGGCCGAGTGCGGACACCAGCCGGACTGCGAAGTCCCCTTCACGAATCAGTGGTTGCTCGACCGGCGGCGGAGTCGGGTTGGCCTGCTCCGTCTGGGCATGAATGGTAAGCGGGATGAGCAGGAGAATCAGGCTCGCGACAAAGACCGCAACTTTCATGATAAGATGGCTTTGCATATGCTCTTCCTCCGTGCCCGCCGGGCCGGCGGGCAGCATCCCGACACTGTTCATGTCTTATTTTACCACGGTAATCGGAGCAAATACCAGAGCCGGCAAGAACAGGACTTTCATCAGCACGCAACAAAAAACCCCGGGATTGCCGGGGTTTCCTGTGCCGAATCGAGCGCCCTTCTCAGACTTTCTTCACATCGGCCGCCTGGAGCCCCTTCGGCCCCTTGACCACCTCGAAGGTCACCTTATCGCCTTCGGCGAGGGACTTGAACCCTTCGCCGGTAATGGCGGAGAAATGGACAAATACGTCTTCGCCGTTCTCCCGCTCGATAAACCCGAACCCCTTGCTGTCGTTAAACCATTTCACCGTGCCCTTTTCCATTTCGTTCTTTCTCCCGGTACATGAATTTTGGCAGAAACTTCGGCAGCTGTTAATAAACCTTAACAAGCCCGCCGGCAATGTCAAGCAGCCCGAATATGAGCATGCCAAATTTTCCTGCTTGTCAACCGCGTCGTTCAGACCGTCTGGAGTATGCAACCTGCGGAATGCCTTGTGCCGTGCATGCAAAGGTAATGCGGCACGATGCCCGGCACGGCTTCTGAAGGACGACACGTCCTGGAATTTGCCGGGACAAATGCAAAGAGCCCCGGATTTCTCCGGGGCTCCCTATGCCGAATGGCAAAGTTCTAAACCCTGGTCACGTTGGCCGCCTGGAGTCCCTTCGGCCCCTTGACCACCTCGAAGGTCACGTTGTCGCCTTCGACGAGAGATTTGAACCCTGTGCCGTTGATGGCCGAGAAGTGGACGAAGACGTCCTCACCGCTCTCCTGCTCGAGAAAACCGAACCCCTTGCTGTCGTTGAACCATTTCACTTTGCCTGTTTTCATTACATTCGTTCTCCTGATACAGTGGATTTTATCCGGCGCCAGCCCGGACATTAATATAACCTTAGCAACGTTCTTCCCGTTGTCAAGCAGTGACCGTGCAAAATCTCCGCGCCGCGACTTCCCGCCCGCTCCTTGTCGTCCCCCCCATTCTGTGCTAATCTTTAATGACAGTAAATTCCCCCGCAAGGTGTGCCATGCCTGTTCAGCGACCCCTCGCAGTCGAAAAAACCCACATCGACCGGATCATCGATGTCGACTTCCACCTGACCCGCCTTGTCTATGCCTACGTCGCCTGCGCAGCCGGGTGGCTGGTCTTCGGCAGCCTGGTGGGGGAGTATGTCGGGATACATCTCGCTTTCCCCGACCTGGGTGTCCATCCGTTCCTCTCCTTCGGCCGTCTGCGTCCCATCCACACCAATGTGGTGCTCTGGGGGTGGTCATCCCTGGGGATAATCGGGCTCGCCCTCTACGTAGTACCCCGCACCTGCCAGAAGGGCCTCGCCAGCACGCGCCTCGCCTGGGCCAGCCTCTGGCTTCTCAATGCCGCGCTCCTGGCAGGTACCGTGCTCCTCGCGGCAGGAGTGAACAACGGCGGCCAGGAATACCGCGAGTTCATCTGGCCGGTCATGGGCACCTATGCACTGGGGCTCCTGCTCCTCGCCGGGAACCTCTACCGGACCGTGGCCCGGCGGAGCATTACGGAAATCTACATCGCCAACTGGTACATCGTCGCCGCCTTCCTCTGGACCCTCGCCCTGGTCGTCACCGCCTACCTCCCCTGGTACCAGAACGGCCTCGGCGAAACGGTGATCCAGGGATACTACATGCACCAGGGGGTCGGCATGTGGTTCACCCCCATGGTCCTCGGGCTTACCTACTACTTTCTGCCGAAGTTCCTCAACAAGCCGATCTACTCCTACTCCCTCGGCGTGCTTGCCTTCTGGACCCAGCTCCTCTTCTACACCCTGATCGGCGCCCACCATTTCGTCTTCAGCCCGATCCCCTGGTGGCTGCAGACCGTGGCGATCATCTTTAGCGTCGGTATGTTCATCCCGGTCGTTGCCGGCACCGGCAACTTCCTCCTCACCATGCGGGGGAGCAGGCATGCCCTGGTGCGGAGCTACACCGTGCCGTTTCTCCTCGTGGGGATCCTCTTCTACTTCGTGGGATCGGGCCAGGGGACCGTCGAGGCGTTCCGCTCCCTCAACCCGCTCTGGCACTTCACCAACTTCACCGTCGCCCACTCCCACATGACCATGTACGGCTTCGTCGCGTTCCTCATCTGGGGAGGGATCTACGGCCTCCTCCCCCGCCTCACCGGCCAGGAGCCCCCCCATCTCCTCATCGGCATCCATTTTTGGTTCGCCCTGGTCGGCATCCTGATCTACGGCATTTCCCTGATGATCGGGGGAACTGAACAGGGGGAGCGCTGGATCGCGGGGGCACCCTTCATCGATTCGGTGCGGCTCATGGCATCGTACTGGCTCTGGCGGGCGGTGTCGGGGAGCCTGATGCTCGCTGCCCATCTCATTTTCGCCTACAACACCTGGCGGATGCGGCCGCAGGCCCTGCCGGCACACACCGCCGAAGCCGCGGGGGAGTCGGCATGAGCCTCAACTTCCACGAGAATCACCGGCTCCTCTATGGTGCCGCCCTCGCCACCTTCGTGGCTCTCACCGTGGTCATCGCCATCGTCCCCGCCCGCTGGGTCCAGGAGCATACCGAGCCGCTTTCCGGGTCGCGGGCGCTGACGGAGCAGGAGCGCCGGGGCCTCGCCATCTATGTGGCCGAGGGATGCCTTTACTGCCACACCCAGCAGGTGCGCCCTCTCCCCGTGGACAAGCCGTTCGGCCGCCCCTCGGCCCCCGGCGACTACGCCCGCCTTCGCCCCCAGGACGTATGGCGCATGACTCCGGCGCTTCTCGGCACCGAGCGGACCGGACCCGACCTGAGCAACGTGGCCGCCCGCCAGCCGAGCGACACCTGGAACTACATCCACCTCTACAACCCGCGGGCGGTGGTCAAGGGGTCGGTGATGCAGGCCTATCCCTGGCTCTTCGCGATAAGGGAGACACCGGGTCCCGGCGAGGTAATCGTGCCGGTCCCCCCCGATTATGCCCCACGAGGGGGAAAAGTCGTGGCGACGCAGGCGGCGCAGGACCTGGTGGCCTATCTCCTGTCGCTGAAGCAGACTCCCCTCCCGGGAGGCGAACTTCCTGAGCAAGCCGCCGGCGCGCCATCGGGAGCCGTAACGCCAGGGGCTTCAGTCTATGCCGCTCACTGCGCCAGTTGTCATGGCTCGAATGGAGAGGGTGTTCCGGGAGTCTTTCCGCCGATGAAAGGGGACCCGGTGGTGACCGCCGCCGACCCGGCCCGCCACATTCACATCGTTCTGTTCGGCCTGGAGCACGCGGCCATCAACGGGGTAAATTATGCGGCGGAGATGCCGGCGCACAAGGACGAGCTTTCCGACGGGGAGATCGCGGCGGTGGTAGACCACGAGCGGACCAGCTGGGGAAACAGCGCCCCCACCGTCACGGCCGCAGACGTGGCCAGGATCAGGAAACAGGGAGGACCGTGAGATGCACCATGGCATGACGGCGGCAGCACCCCCGGGCATCCTCGACTACCTCATCGTCGTGGCCTCGGTGATTATCCTCCTCGTGGCGCTCGGGCTCTTCATCCGGGGCTTCGTACGACCCGGTGAGAAGGATCCCGACCACATCAAGCGGAAGGTCCTCGACGACCACGTGCCGCGCCCCAGGAGATGAGGAGTGAGTGATAACGAAACCAGGATAGAGGTCTACCTCGACGACGGGACGGAGCCGTATGCGATCCTCAATCCGCCGGAGCGCTTCGAGCTGGACGCCGCCCGACTGGAGGACGGCCAGCACCTGCTGCGGATCGTCGCCATCGACAGCTCCGGCCGCCGGGGAGTGCGCACGGTTCCCTTCGAGGTCCGCAATGGCCCGGGGATCGCCGTCGATGGCCTGCGCGATCACGACGTGGTCGAGGGAAAGATCAACGTCCTCGTCAACGCGTACGGCGGGGCCTACGAGGAGAAATGGGAGCCGGCCCGGGCGGAGACGCCGGCACCGGTCCCCACCTGGGCCTGGGTCGTCTTCATCGTCGTCGTAGCCTGGGCGCTCTACTACGGCATCGACCTGTGGCGGCCGCCGCCGCAGTTCGCCGATACCCCCACCTACAGAAGCCGTGCCGTCACGACTCCGGCGGCAAGGCCGGCGGCACACGGGGCCGAACTCTACCGCACCAGCTGCGCCAGCTGTCACCAGGCAAATGGCCAGGGAGTGCCGCGCCTCTTTCCGCCCCTGGCGGGAAACCCGGTGGTGACCGCCCGCGACCCCGCCGACCACATCCGCATCGTCCTGTTCGGAGCGAAGGGGAACACCATCAACGGGGTGACCTACCAGGCACAAATGCCCGCCTGGGCCGACCAGCTCTCCGACGAAGAGGCTGCCGCCGTCATCAACCACGAGCGGACGAGTTGGGGAAATAATGCCCCGGTCGTCACCGCCACGGATGTGGCAAAGGTCCGGGCCCGGGGAAACCGCTGACAAGACGCGGTCAACCTCCTGTCGCCGGCTCGAACAACTTCCCCGCCGCCGCCAGTTGTTCCCGACTCCCCAGCAGAAGCACCACGTCTCCCTCCTGGAGTTCCCAGACCGGGTCGGGATTCGCAGCCACCTCTTTCCCCCTCCCTATGGCGAGGACGGTCGCACCCGACCGCTCCCGGATGGTACCGTCCCGCAGGCTCTCCCCGGCAAGCAAGGCACCCCGCTTTACCTGGAACGTGGCAATCTCCGCCCCCGCGAGAAATCCGGCAATGCCTATGGCATGGCTGTGCCGACGACTTACGGAGCGCAGCATCTCGTAACCTTCCCGCCTGACATCGGCGATACAGCTTTCGATGACATCCTGGGGCACCAGAAACTTCTTCAGGACCCGCGACAGGATTTCCACCGACGTTTCGAACTCTTCCGGAATGACTTCGTTGACCCCCAGCTTGAAGAGCGGTTCCACCTCCATGATGTAGCGTGTGCGCACGATAACGTGAATGGATGGGTTCAACTGGCGCGCCAGGGCGGCGATGCGTCTGCTGGCGGCGGCATCGGAAATGGCGATGACCACGATGCGGGCCTGCCCGATCCGGGCATGTTCCAGGACCGCCGGCGTCGAGGCGTCGCCGAAGACGATGCGCTCCCCCCTCTTCTTTTCGGCACTGACGGTGAAAGGGTTGGTTTCCACCACGACATGGGGGATCTTCAGACTCTTCAGTACCCTGGCCAGGTTCTTGCCATTCACCCCGTAACCGACGATGATCACATGGTCGGACAGGGCGACTTTCTTCTCGCTCCCGGCAAGGACACCTCTGCCGCGGGTCCAGGAATGGGGCAGGATGCCAACCATGTAAACGGCCACCGGATCGGCAATCTTCAGACAGAGCGGCGTCAGTCCCATGGTGGCGACCGAGGCGGCGAGAAATACCTGGTAGGCCTCAGGAGAGAGGAGCCCATGCTTCAGGCCCGCCTGCGAAAGGACAAAAGAAAATTCGCCGATCTGCGCCAGCGAGAGTCCGGCCACCACGGCAATCCGCATCGGCAGCCCGAGGGCAAGCCCCGCCCCGGAGGCGACGAGCGTTTTGATGAGGATGATGGTCACGACGAGGGTGAGGATCAGCAGGGGGTATCTGAGCAGGACGGCCGGGTCGAGGAGCATGCCGACCGAGATAAAAAAGAGGCTCATGAACGCCTCGCGAAAGGGGAGGATATCGCCGAGCGCCTGCTGGCTGTATTCCGACTCGGAGATGGCCAGGCCGGCGATGAACGCCCCGAGCGCCAGGGAGAGCCCCGCCAGGGCGGTAAGCCAGGCCGTGCCCAGGCCGATGAAGATGATCGTCAGGACGAACAGCTCCCGACTCCGGGTCTTGACGACCTGTTTGAAAATCCATGGCACGATGAATCGGGCGCCGTAATGGGCGATGAGGACAACGGCGACCGCCTTGACGGCAATGACCGCAATTTCCCCAAGCCCGCTACCGCCGCCCGCCAGCAGAGGGGTGAAGAGCATCAGCGGCACGATGCACAGGTCCTGAAAAATCAGGATGCCGAGGGCCGTTTTGCCGTGGGGAGCATCCATTTCGCCGGCGTCGATAAGGAGCTTCATGAGGATCGCCGTACTGGAAAGGGCCACCAGGAAGCCGAAGAACACCGATTGGGGGAGAGGAAACCCCGTCAGGATGCCGAGTGCGGCAACGGCGAGAACAGTGAAGACGAGCTGGAATCCGCCCCCCAGGAGCACGAGGTGCTTGATCCGCATCAGCTCCTTGAGGGAAAACTCGATGCCGATGGTGAACAGGAGCAGCACCACGCCGATTTCGGCCATCTGCTCGACATGGTGGGTGTCCCTGATGAAGCCGAGGGCAAATGGACCCGCCAGCATCCCGGCAACGAGAAAACCGATGATCGACGGGAATTTCAAGCGACGAAGCAGGACAACCGCAACGAGAGCCAGCCCGAAAAGAACTTCGATATCCTTTAAGCCTTCAAATTCCATTTATCGTCATCCCCATTTTCCAATGACAAATTTGAATTCTCGATTTCTTTTCGGGCCTTGATCTTCCCTGCTCTGCTCTCCAATTCCAAAACCACCGGGCTCGCGATAAATATCGATGAATACGTGGCTACAACAACGCCAACAACAAGGGCAAAGGCAAAATCGTGAATCACCTCGCCGCCGAACAGGAACAGGGAAATGGCAGCCAAAAACGTGGTTAAAGAGGTGATTACCGTCCGTGACATAACCTCGTTTATACTTTTGTTGAAGACATTCGCTATTGACTCGTTCAGGTTTTTATGCAGATTTTCCCTGATCCGGTCGAAAACAACCACCGTGTCGGTCAGCGAATAGCCGGCAATCGTCAAAACCGCTGTAATGAAAAGGAGATTGACCTCCTTATTCAACACGTAGAACACGGCAAACATCGCCAACACGTCATGCAGCGTAGCTATTGTGGCGCCGATGCCGAACCTGGTATCAAAACGCCAAGCTATGTAGATGATGATGCCGAGCATGGAGATCGATACGGCGATCAGGGTATCTTTTTTCAGTTTATCACCGATTGATGGGCCAATCTCGGTTGAACTTTCCACAACGAAGTCGTTTCCGGGAAACTCTTTCTTGAATACACCCATGATTGTTTCAGCAGCATTCCCTGTAAATCTGGTCTTGCCGACCTTGACGAGCAGTTTGTTCCCCTCCTTGATCTCTTGCAGGCTGGCCTCCTTGAGGTTGTTTTGAGCCAGAACTGCCCGGACCTTTTCCATGGAAACCGGCTGGGTGAATTTGAGCTGTATCTCCGTCCCGCCAGAAAAGTCAATGCCCATGTTGGCAGCGTTTCTGGCAATCTGGATAATGCCGATTATTCCCACAATAGCAATAATACTCGAAATGACAAAAGAGACCTTTCTCTTGCCGATAAAGTCAATCCTGGTTTTGCTGATAAGTTCCATTGTTTTCTCCTTGATTGCAGAGATTCTGGTTTGAATACGGGGATTCGACAGAAGACCACGTAGCCCGGCGCAAGAAAGATAAGAGTCTGGCGCCAGAGACGAACACCTGTCCCTATCCCGTCAACTTGAGAATCGGACGGATACGTAGAGGAGACATCTTCGCATCACAAACTTAGCGATGGCAAAGATATCAAGTCCAAGGTGTGTGTATGGAAATCGAAGACTACGCGGGAGGAGCTCTGGCGGGAATAAGTGGAGCTAAGCCGGAGTTGGGGGTACGAGACGTACAGAGGAAGGCCAAGCGGTGAAAGGTTGGTTTATTGCATACATCAACACCGCAGCAAGGAACAAAAAACTGGACTGTTTTTACAATCCTTGATTGTGGAGATTTAATCTGGGGTTTGACAACGACGCATACATGCGGCTTTGCTGCTTGTGGTTTTGAAAGCTTTGCTTCTTGAGGGTTGGGGAAATTTGGGATGCTTATCCCAAGGCAACCGAAAAAAACCGATACCGTCAGGATTAACGGCAGCAGAGACTTCCTGTTCGCGAAATACATTCCAAACAATTTCATAAAACAACACATACCTTAACCTGCTACAGGTTGCAAGGAATTCTTACTCCCTGATCACCTGTCCGGGACTCACGAAGGATATCCCCTGACCGGACGTGGCGCCGATCATGACGCACTCGATGATCGGGGCGTTGATCACCCTGTCTGCCTCCCATCTGACAATGAAATTGGCGCCGAACCCGCCGCTGACATCCTTCTCCTCGATATGGACGGAGGTGGACGCCAGGGGGCCCACGACGAGCGGCTTCTCAAGGTAGCGGCGGACCGGTTTGCCGTCGGTATCGTAGTAGGTGATGGAGGTGACCCGGAACGAAGCAGCCATGTCGGTATTTCTGATGCTGAGCGTCGCTGCCAGCTGGAAGGGGATTTTTTTGGGGCCACTGAAGACGTTGGAGTAGACCGGCACGTAGACGGTCTGCCCCTTTGACAGCCTGAACTCGGGTGATGCCGACCAACTCAGCTTTGGAACAGCCAAACAGAGCATCACGGCGAGAGTGATGGACAGGAAAGCGCCTCGATTCCGCACATCCGTCTCCTTTCTATTTTTGCGGAGTATCTCAAAGAAAATCGCGATAGCGACAACCCGTCAAGGAATGCATCGAGCATGCGAGTCGCGCGAGACCTTTCTTATGCCGGAACGAAGTAGACGTCGGTCGGTTTGAAGGTGCAGTTGCGCCGGAACCTGGCCCGCACCGGCATGCCGACCGCCACCTCCTCCGGCTCCGCACCGACAAGGCGGGAGAGAAAGAGTGTGTCCACCCCGTCGAACTCGACGAGGACGAGGGTGAAGGGGGTCTCCTTGAGGAACGCCTCGCCGCCGAAGTGGCAGGTGGTGTAGGTGTGGACGCGCCCTTCGAGGGGGAGCGGGTGCCACTCGGTCCGTGTCCCGCACTCCATGCAGTGGCCCCGCGGCGTGGCGTACGTGTAGCCGCACCCCGTGCAGCGGGAACCGAGGAGCGTTCCCTTCGTCAACCCGGCGAAGAAGGGGGAATCCTGGGCGTAGGAGTGGAGGTAGTCGATCTCGTAGTGGTGCTTGACGATGATCGGTTCGACGTTGAAGAGGACGCTCCCCTCTTCGGTTTCGGGAAGTTTCGCGTTCTTATTCATAATTCACCATTTGTAGGGGCGATCCTTGTGATCGCCCGGTCAGGGGGCGAATACAAGATTCGCCCCTACGATATTCATACCCTTTCCAAAATGCTTACCGTGATATACGTCCCCGTCCCCGCATGGCTGTGAATCAGCCCCCGCCTGGCGTCAGGGATCTGCAGGGTGCTGTCCCCCAGGTGTTTGGCGATGGTCTCCTGGAGCTGCCAGAAGGCGAAGACCGCCTGCATGAGGCCGGTCGCTCCCACGGGGTGACCGCAGGCGAGAAGCCCGCCGGACGGGTTCACCGGGATATGATTCCGCGCCGTCGGTGAAAAGGCCGGGAAGCTCAGCCCGTAGTCGATATTCGGCAGGAACGAGTGCCCGCCATCGATGAAGCTCCCCCCCTCGCCGTAGCGGCAAAGCCCCAGGTCCTCGCAAGTCTGGATCTCCGAAGAGGTGTAGGCGTCGTGGAGCTCCACGAAATCCAGTTCTTCCCGGGGATTGCCGATCCCCGCCATCTCGTAGGCGAGCTTCGCCGCCATCCGCCCGGCACGGAAGGAATGGACCCCCGGGTACTTGAGCCCGGTGTAGTCCACCGAGGACTCGTGGGGAAGGAGGATCACCCCGCCATGGGGGCGGTCGGCCATGCGCATGGCATCGGTTCCGGACCCCACGCCGGTGATCCGCACCGCCTGTCCCCCCAGCCTGGCCGCGGCTTCCTCCGAGGCAAGGACCGCTACGGCCGCCCCGTCGGACATCTGGCAGCAGTCACGGATGGTGAGGGGAGTGGCGACCATGGGGGAGGAGCGGACGTCGGCGATGGTCAACTCGGCCGGGCTCTGGGCATACGGGTTATGGAGGGCGTTGCGGTGGTTCTTCACGGCCACCTTCGCCATCTGCTCCACGGTTGTGCCGAACTCGAACATGTGGCGGCGCACCATCATGGCGTAGTAGCCGGTGTAGAAGCCCCCCACCGGGTAATCGAAGTTGGTGTCCGAGGCGAGGGCGATAAACTCGTTCCCCTTCCAGGTGTTGACCCGGCTCATGGTCTCGAACCCCATGGCAAGACAGACCTCCATCCGCCCCGAGGCAACCGCCTCCCAGGCGGCCTGGAAACAGAGGCCGCCAGTGGCCCCTCCCCCCTCGATGCGCCGCGACGGCTTCGGGCAGAGCCCCAGGTAGTCCTGGACCATGGCGCCGGCCTTGAGCTGACGGGTGAAGTGGTCCGAGAAGTAGGAACAGACGCTCCCGTCGATCATATCACGGGTAAGGCCGGGGAGGTCGTTCAGGGCGTAGTCGAAGGCCTCCTTCACCATGAGACGGAAGTCCATCTCCGGGTGGGCCTTGGCGAACTTGGTGATGCCGCCGGTAATCATGTAGACAGGGCGCATGATCTCCTCCTTCGGAGGTGTTCAAAGGTTCAAGGTTCAAGGTTCAAGGTTCAAGGTTCAAGGTTCAAGGTTCAAGGTTCAAGGTTCGAGGTTCAAGGTTCAAGGTTCGAGGTTCAAGGTTCAAGGTTCGAGGTTCGTTAACGTTGAACATCGAACGTTGAACTTTGAACAGCTTTCAGGTTTTCAACAGCTCCTTCGCGATCACCATCCGCTGCACCTCCGACGTCCCTTCGCCGATCTCGCAGAGCTTCGCCTCCCGCAGGTAGCGCTCCACCGGGAAGGCCCGGGTGTAGCCGTAGCCGCCGTGGATCTGGACCGCCTTGAGTGCTGCCCGGGTGGCAGCTTCCGAGGCGAAGAGCTTGGCCATGGCCGCCTCCCGCACGAAGCGTTCCCCGGAATCCTTGAGCCGGGCCGCCCGGTGGACGAGAAGGCGGGCCGCGTCGAGCTCGGTCGCCATGTCGGCGAGCATCCAGCGGATGGCCTCGAAGTCGGCAATCGGGTGACCGAAGGCCTCCCGCCGCTTCCCGTAGGCAATGCTTTCCTCCAGGCACGCCCGGCCGATCCCGAGCGCCATGGCCGCCACGCCGATCCGCCCGCCGTTGAGGATCTCCATCGCCTGGGCAAACCCCCGGTTCGCCTCGCCGATGAGGTTCGCCCCCGGCACCGGAACCTCCTTGAACGTCAGCGCCACCGTGTCGCTGGCGCGGAAGCCGAGCTTGTCGAGGTTCTTCCCCTTGGTGAGGCCGGGGACGTCAGCCGGAACGATGAAGGCCGAGATCCCCCGTTTCCCGCCGGGAGGAGCGGTGACGGCCATGACGACCAGGGTGTCGGCCCGGGAGCCGTTGCTGATGAAGAACTTGTTCCCCGTAAGCCGCCACCCGCCGTCATCGGCAACGGCTTGCGTCCTGATGGCAGCGGCATCGCTCCCCGCCCCCGGTTCGGTGAGGGCCCACGCGCCGAGCTTCTCCCCACGTGCCAACGGTGTGAGGTACATCCGCTTCTGCTCATCCGAGCCGAAGGCGAAGATATGACCGGCGCAGAGGGTATGGGCAAGGATGGTGATGGTCACCGCGGCGTCGACCCGGGCCAGTTCCTCCACGGCGACGGCATAGCTGACAAAATCCCTCCCGCCGCCGCCATACTCCAAGGGGAACACCATCCCCATCAGCCCCATCTCTGCGAGCTTCGGCACGATCGCCGCGGGAAACTCCCCGGTCTCGTCCCGCCGGGAGGCTCCCGGTTTCAGCTCCCGCTCGGCGAACTCCCGGACCGTCCGCTGGAATTCCTTCTGTTCCGCGGTCAACGCAAAATCCATGGGCTACGTTCTCCTTCTATCCTGCCGTCCGTTTCCTTCAAGTATAGAAAAGTTTGACGTGGTGTCAAAACGGGGTGCAAGAGAACGTCCCATCAGGCGACGCCAATGCAAAAGGCCCGCTGTAGGCGGGCCTTTTGCTATGATGATTCCATGAATAGGTACGGCGGAAGATACACCGACCGGCGGGTTCCTAACGAGGTGGCTCGGCTTTGCTTTCCGGCAGCTTCACCCGCGTCACATTGGGTTTGCCGACCTCTCCCGTGTAGAAGACCACCAGCCGGGCCGGCCGGTCACCGTTGTTGCGGCCGTTGTGAGGGGTGTCTCTCACCTCGAAGATGGCGTCCCCTTCCTTGAAGTCGTATTTCCTGCCCCCTTCCATCTCAACGGTAATGCTTCCGCCGAGCATATAGGCGTACACCGGCACAGCATGCTCATGCCAGCCGGTTTCCCCGCCGGGCGGGATCTCCACCAGCATCGCCGTCACTTCCGGATTGTCGGTCTTGAGATAGCTCAGCTTCTGGCCGTTGCTGGCAACCGTAGAGGTAAGGATTCTGGTCGACTTCACTCCCTGGTAGTCGTCGGCATGGATCGGCGAGCCGAATCCGCTTGCCAGGAGCAGGCAGAGTATTACCGCAGCGAGTCCCATCTTTTTCATCGTTCCCCTCCTTAAAATTCGTATCCGCAGCCGATCAGGCAGCTTTTCACGGATTTCATGTTCGCTTCTTCTTGTCGGTCCCCGCCGACAATCTCCGAATCAGCATAGCCTCCGCCTCGGTGATGCCGAGGGAGACCAGGAAGCGATGGTGGGCCTCCGGAGCACGTCGCTCGAACTCCGTATGCCAGCGCCGCATGGCGTTATCATCCATACCCGCGGCGCGCAGCATGGCAATCCAGGTCTCCTTGTCCACGCCGGCCCCGGGGCCACCGGCAGCGGTGATCCTGAGCATCCCGGCCAGCAGGCGCTGCTTGGCCTGGAGGTCGCAGATCTCCTCCCCCAGCGTCTTGAGCCGCTTTTGCAGCACCTCGCTGGTATCGTCCCCCTCCATGGCCAGAAGAGCCCGGATATCCTCGATGGTGAGCCCGGCCCTGCGGTAGGCGCAGATCGTCTCCAGGCGGTCGCGGTCGGCCGGGGAGTAGAGCCGGTAGTCGGCCCCGCTCCGCACCGAGGGGGAGAGGAGGCCGATCCGGTCATAGTAGAGAAGGGTGCTGCGCGACAGCCCGAACTGTCGCGCAAGCGTGGTTATGCGGAACATTGGTGCCTCGCGCGTATTTCCGCTATCCGTTCGTCCGAAAGTCCCATCCACTTCAGAAAGTCCTGGTGACCTTCCGGGTTCTCCCGTTCGAACAGCTCGTGCCAGCGCTTCATCGCCGCATCATCCAGCCCGACGGCCCGGAAACGCGCTACCCATTCTTCGACGGTTACCTTTTGTTTCATTGTCGTCCCCCTTTCGCTTTGTGGAATAGTGTCACGGCCATGACAACCATGACGCTAAACCATGAAGCGGTAGACGGGTCAATAGGAAAATTACTTCTTGTGAAAAAATATTATGGTTGCCTTTGAGAGGGGGGAACATAAGGCTGACAGTCCGGTATTAGGACCGGTCCAGCCGTGAGTTGGAAAATCCTTTTTTCATCTTTTGGAAATTTGGAAAGCTTTGTCTCCTTTACACCTCCGGGTTGAATTTAGATTTTCCGCACCTCATTCCCCCGTTCGTCTATTACTCTTTTCATGTTTCCGGATGTAATCTGTTCTCTCAGAACTTGGAATCTTATGTCGTCCGGTTTGAGTTGGATGGCAATGTCGCATTCTTCAAGCGCATTCTCTCTTTGGCCTTGCAAAGCCAAGGATAGTGCTAAATTAGAATGACTTTCTGCTTTGTCAGGAATGATCTCGCACGACAGTCGAAATTTTCCTTCCGCCTCAATGTAGTTGCCGCGCCTGATATGCATCATACCAAGTGAAAATTCAGAGCTGTCGGGTGGAAAAGTTTTCAAGTGCAATTTGCGAAGCAATGGGATGCGCTGTGTGACTTTCCAGCATGACCTTGAGATGGGACAGCCGAGGCCAAGGGCTACGAGCTTTATGGCGGATATCAATTTCCGCATAGCAGTCCAGGGGTGAGCGAATCCGGTGAACCAGGATTGAAGATAGGCATACTTCGCTGCCACTAGAAACCTACCGGAACCGGTGTGCAGACTGATTAATCGCCTCAAGATTTCGGGGTGTTTCCTTCTTTCTGCGTAAGCCAGTTCCAAATACTTCCGTGCCTGGGTATCGCAGCCGACCATATCCAAGGCTCTGCCATAGTACAGATTGAAAACCCATCCGGCAGCGCCTTGCTCTTTGGCCTGTTGCAATTCCTTGATAGCTTCTTTGTGATTCCCGGACATGTTCCAGGAGGTGGCCATGAGCAGCCGCCAGTATGGGTCGGGCCGGAGACTGCTCGATTTCCGGAATTGTTCTCGCGCCTCTTTGTGCCTTCCTTCGATGTCGAGGCAAATGCCAAGGACGTCGGTGAAACTATGCCTGCGGGGGGCAAGACGTAGCCCCTTTTGGACTATCTGTTTGGCCGTAGCAAGCTCTTGTTTAAGTGTAAGTTCGTTTTCTCTGACGCCGTCAACTTGTAGATTCGACATGTGCATGGCGTAGTATATGGCAAGGAATTCGAGAGCTTGTACGTCGTTCGGGTTTGCATGGAGGGCTCTATTTAAAACGCTGACGGTATCTTTTACGAAACCATTTTTAAGCATCTCCTTCATGAACATCTGTACGTAAACGTTGCCGAGGCCGTTTTGTGCCAACAGTACAGCTTGAATATCTATTATATCTTTGAGTTCTGCGCTTTGCGTTTCAGAGGCGAGATAGGCATATATGGAACCAAGTACGCCAATAGCTATCATCGAGACGGAAAATATCGGCTGTACGCCAAAAATTATACCACCTACGCCTCCGATGATGAACGAGAGGCTGATGAGGAATTTTTTACATCGTTCTAATACGGTCTTTATTCTGTATAACTGTTTCACAATGGGCATGTAAAGACTCACACTGCCTAGTTTTGGAACACCGCGTCGTCACCTGGTGGCGGGTGCCTGTGTTTCGGGACCAGATATGAAAACGTCGCATCTTACGTTTCGACCTAAAGGGGACCCCCTGAGATGCTGCAGTCAACGGCATGAGGGTCTGTTGTGGAGCGAAGCGGAAACAGCAGCACCCGAGGGCAATTACCCGCTCAGTTCCGCTATAAATTTTCTTATCATTTGAGTCTGCTGGTTACGGCTCTCTTCCATCATTTTGCTGTACTTCTCTTCATCGAAGGGCAAATCCAACTCCGTTCTCACTTCCTTTACTGCTGGTATCAGGAGTTTTGTAATCTCTGATGATTGATCGGAGCATGTTTGTAGAAACCTCAGGTGGTCAGATCTAAGTTTTGGTGCTAATGCTTGCTGCTCTGCAAGAGCTTCTTGCATTCGAGTATCCTCGAACTCAAACCCCTTACGCACAAAATCCCAACGATGCTGTTCAGTGTTTCCATCGAAATTGAGTTGTTTCATAATCTCAATAATCCGGTCTTTCTCTTTTCCATGTGCTGCTATTTGATCTGCTAGCGCTTTCTGACGAGCTAGCATCTGTAACAGAGGTTGTCGTTGAAGTGAAAGTTGAAGGAGAACCGCGCTTAGCTGGTCTGTAAACGCAGAAACAGCATAAACTGTTTGTTCTCTCCCGATTAAATGGACCTTTGCAATAGCGCTTCGCTTTTCGTTGAATTCTTTTGTCAGTTCATTATGAGGCAAATTCAAGTCTGCATGGCGAGTAACCGCGGTTAAACCAGCAACGATAGCTTCCGCTGCTTCAAGGTATATTTCTTTTCTTAAACTCATTTCTCGCTCTAGACGTTTCAGCGACTTATCATGTTCAAGCTGGGCTTTAAATCGCCTCTCGTGCCCGCAGTGAGTAACATACACTCCGACAAATGCTGCGGTTGCCGCGAAAATTACGCCAATGAATGTAATAATAGAAGCAATGATCGCGGATTTAGATGTGTCGGGGAGCCCAGAAAATGCTTTTATAATTTCTTCCATCATTTTTCCTCGCCTAAGTACTGATTAGTAGGTCCCCGGCCAACTGCCCGCTTGGGACAAAAAATTTTTTAATATTTTGCATATTAATAAACTACTTGATAATCCAGAATAAATTATTATGATCCAGCCGCCCGCCCATTATACGCCGCTAATCCCGATAAGCAAGGCCGAACTGCGCGCGCAAAAAAGGCCGATTCCAATGAAATCGGCCCCCTCTATTTCAATAAGCTTCCACTTCTTTCTTTATTTCCACATATCCTCGTCCACTTTCTCGAAAACGGAGGTGGCCCGCTCGAATTCGGCCGCGTCCTTTTTACTCCAGGTACCGGCCAAGTGGTCCAGGTCGTCGTAAACTGCGCCCCGCTTTTTCTTCTCGATCCCCAATGAAATTATACGCTTCATTTAACACCTACGAACCGATCACCATCACAATTTGATTGCCTTATGCAGTTATTCTAATCAAATCAGTATGATAATCAAGTATGAATTTACGTCGGCAATTAACGACAGTTGCATGCATCGGGGGTATAGCTTCAGTGGCTGAACATATGAACGGTAGGGGCGGCGCTTGCTCCGCCCAATCGGGGCGCGGCAAGCAGCGCCCCTACATCAGGGTTTGTAGCTGACGGATAAAAGCCCCCACAGCGTCGAAATAGGCCTCCTCGTTGGCCGGCAGGATGGTGTTGTGGTCGCCTCGCTCGAAGACGAGCAGTTCCTTCGGCTCGTTGGCCCAGGCGTAGAGGCGCTCGGCGTGGGAGACCGGCACCAGGTCGTCGTTACGGGTATGCATGACGAGCGTCCTGCCGCCGAACGCGGCCAGCTTGCCGCGCTGGTCCAGCTCACGGTCGACCACCTCCCGCAGCCCGGCGTGGTCGGTATCCAGCTGCCACGGCTCGACCCGGACGAGGATCCGGTCCAGCGGGTCGGCGATGCCGCTCTCCAGGATCAGGCCGGCTGCTTGGGGGAAGAGCGAAGCCCCGTGGACGGCGTAGAGGGAGCCGAGCGACCGCCCGAAGAAGACGATCCGCCCCGGGTCCGCACCCGAGGCATCGACGATGAGCGCCACGTCGGCCAGCATGGCGGCCAGCGCCGGCTCCCCGCTCGACATGCCGTAGCCGCGATACTCGGCCAGCAGGAGGTTAGCCCCCAGGACGGCGATCCGCTCCTCGAAGTCCTCCACGTAATCGGCCACGGTCTCGCCGTTACCGTGGAAGTGGACGATGGTCGGCGCATCGGCGCTCACCCGCCGGTAGCGACAGCCGAGTCGGAAGCCGTCTCCCTCTACGAAGAAGGGGTCGGCGAAGCGGCTGGGCCAGGGATAGAAGTAGCGCGCCGCCAGGAGCGGATGGTCGAGCAGTGAGCCAGATTTGTTCATGTCCTCGGTTCAGTCCTCGTGATCCTGCTCCGCTCCAGGCCGAGCAGCTCCCGCGCCTCGGCCATTGCCGTGGCAAAGCCGTCCCGGCTGGCGTGAAAGATCGCGTTAGGCTCCCCCTCGTCATCCCAGGGCCAGCCGGTCCGCACGATCATGATCAGGAGCTCTTCGAGCGCGTTGGCTCTGGTGCTCAGTTCACCATGCTCTTTCTCCACGTCAGCCAGAAGCGACAGGTCTATAGTTCCGTTTTCCAGGCTGGTTTTCAATCTCTCCAATGCAGTAGTCATGGCATACTCTCCAAAATCAGGTAAGAAAAGCGGGTTCCCGCAAAGCTCGCAACGAACGCAAGGGGAAGCAGGCTCGCAAAGCCGGCGCGCCATAGGGTGGCTCGCCCGACCTCTGGATTTTATTATTTGATTCTAGTATTATATAGGTAGATGGAAAGAAAAAAAGTCCTCCCTCCGTGATGCCTGTAGCCTTCGCCGGAACGATAGGGAGGTGGTTGTATGAAAACATTGGACGTCATATGCGCAGTATTGCTCGCCATCGGTGGCATTAACTGGGGCTTGGTGGGCTTCTTCGATTTCAACCTGATTTCCACCATTTTTGCCGCAGTCCCCGCTAGTGCCAGAGTGATTTATGCGTTGGTGGGTCTGAGCGCGCTGTACGAAATCGGTGATTTCGCTTTCGGCTACAAGGCGATGCGCGAGCGCTGGTGTGAAGCGCACGCTGTCAGACATTAACGACAACACGAGCGAAGGCCACAAGGCATCAGGAGCAGGATAAAAACGAACCGCCCGACACATCGAGCGGTTCGTTTTATTATTGCAACCGTTACAACTGCAATTCCTACCTCGTACACACCCGCCGTATTTCATGAATATCGGTATGTCCCTGCAGCACTTTCAGGATGCCGTCCTGCTTCAGGGTCACCATTCCCTCTGCAACGGCCTGATCCCGAATAACGTCGGTGGACGACTTCGTTTTTATCAGCCTCTTGATCGCTTCAGAGCAGGCCATGAGTTCGTGTATCCCCACCCGGCCTTTATATCCCGTGTTCAGGCACTCCGGACAGCCGACCGGCCGCGCCAGCACGACCCCCTCCTCCGAGTACCCCGCCGCGGTGAAGGCCTCCCGCCCGAACTCGTCGATAATCTCCGCCAGTTCCTCCTCGCCGGGAATGTAGGTCGCGCGGCAGTCGGGGCAGAGTTTGCGCGCCAGACGCTGGCCGAGGATGACGAGAAGCGAATCGGAAAAACTGAACGGGTCGAGTCCCATTTCCAGGAGGCGGGTCACTGTCTCCGGCGCCGAGTTGGTGTGGATGGTCGAAAGGACGAGATGTCCCGTCAGGGAGGCTTCGACGGCAATGGAAGCGGTTTCGAGGTCACGCATCTCGCCGACCATGATCACGTCGGGATCGAGACGGAGAAACGAGCGGAGGGCCGAGGCAAAGGTAAGCCCGATTTTCGGCCGCACCTGCACCTGGCGAAGGCCCTGCTGGGTTATCTCTACGGGGTCCTCGGCGGTCCAGATCTTGATTTTCGGTGTATTGATCCGGGCGACACCGGAATGGAGGGTCGTCGTCTTGCCGGAGCCGGTGGGGCCTACAACCAGCGCCAGACCGTGGGGCTTCGTCAGCGCCTCCTCGAAAAGCTCCCTGTTCCGCTCCGTAAGGCCGAGCATTTCCAGTGACACAGGCCCACCGGTGCTGAGAAGCCTGATGACCACGTCCTCGAGGTTGCCGACGGTCGGCATCGTCGCAACGCGGAGCTCGACATCGTTCGGTCCGAACTTCCTGAAATCGATCTTGCCGTCCTGGGGCTTGCGCCGTTCGGCGATGTCGAGATCGGCCATGATCTTGATGCGGGATGGGATGGCATATTTGAACTTGTAGGGAAGTCGTTGATAGATGCTGCAGCACCCGTCGACCCGGACCCTGACGATGATCTCCTTCTTGCCGGGGTATGGCTCGATATGGATATCCGAGGCCCCGGCGGCGTGTGCGTCGGAAATGATCCTGTTGACGAGCTGGACGAGGGCGCTGTCCTTCTCGGTAACTTTTTTCACTTCGTCGTCGCTGTCCGGGTCACCTTCCTCTTCATCGGACCGGGTGAACAGACCTGCCGCCCCGGGTGCTCCTTCCGCCGAGGCGGCGGTGTAAAGACTTGCCTGTGCCGCTTCGATCTCCCTGTCCAGGGCCAGGACCGGCGAAATCTTCAGGCGAAGCGATTCCTCCAGCTCTTTCAGCTCGGAAGAGCTGAAAGGTCTGGCTGTCGCCAGGGTGAGCGTATCGCCAAGCCTCGAAATCGGCACGATCTTCTGGGTCCGAGCGTATCCGGGCTTGATGACATCCGCCAGCAGCGGGTCCAGGTAGCGGTTCCCCAGTTGCAGAAACGGCATGTCGTACTGGATGGCTATCGCCTTACGGAGGGCGACGGGATCGACGAAATCGAGGTTGAGCAGGACCCGGGAAAGCGGCTGACTTTCCTGACGGCTCATTTCCCGGGCAATCGCCAGATCTTCGGCAGTGACCAGGCTGTTCCTGACGAGCACCTGCTCGAGTGATATGCGTTTTCCGCTTCGGTCGAGGATCTGACGGAGCTGCCATTCGTCAAGATAGCCAAGCCTGATGAGTATCTGCCCTATCAATTGGCGCGGGTTGCCCTTCTGCGTTTCCAGCCCCCGGTCGAGCTGTTCGCGGGTCAACAGACCGCTTTCGATGAGGATTTCGCCAATTCGTTTCTCTGACATGGTCGTCCCTTCTCCGCGAGCACCTTTGGTTGACGGCAGGACCCACCCTACCCCCGCAGGATTTCCGCGGCACTTTTCATTTTGTAGTCACCCCTGGGGATGCGCTTCAACTCTTCGAGGCTCGTTACCCCGGTCAGCACCAGGCGCAGTCCCTCCTCGAAGATCATATTTGCAGGATCGGCCTCCCGCGCTTTCTGGGCGATCACATCCGAGTTCTGCTTCTGGAGGATGAGCGCCCTTACCTCCGGGGTGACCGTCAAAATCTCGAAAACCCCCTGACGTCCGCGGAAGCCCGTGTTGCGGCACGCGTAGCAGCCGCGTCCCTTGCGGATGGTGAACATCAGGCGGTTGCCGACGATCTCGTCGGCCACGTCCTCGTCGATGTTCAGCTCGATCAGCTCTTCCCGGTCCGGGATGTATTCCTCCGCGCACTTCGCGCAGACAATCCGGACCAGCCGCTGATTGATGGCCGATACCAGCGTGGAGGAGACGAGAAACTGCTCGACACCAATATCGACCATGCGGACGACGGCCCCCGCCGCGTCTTCGGTATGGAGGGTGGTAAAGACCCGGTGCCCGGTCAGAGCCGCCTGGACCGCTATTTCGGCGGTTTCCAGGTCGCGTACCTCGCCGATGAGGATCACGTCGGGGTCCTGCCGCATGATCGCCCGCAGGGCCCGGGCGTACGTATAGCCTGCCTGGGGCATGAGGGAACTCTGGTTGACGTAATCGACGGCGTGGTACTCCACCGGGTCCTCCACGGTGACGATGTTGAGCCCCACATCGTTGATCTCGTTAACCACGGCGTTCAGAGTGGTCGTCTTGCCGCTCCCGGTCGGCCCCGTCACGATCGTGATGCCGCTCGGCTGGTTGATGCAGCGCAGGAACTGGCGTTCGATCCTCAACGGCATGTTGAGGTCGGCGATCCGGCCGATGTGGGCGGCCCGGTCCTTGTCGAAGAGACGGATCACTAACTTTTCCCCGTAGATCGTGGGAAGACTGGAGACGCGGAAGTCGACGGCATGCCCCCCGATCACCCTGGAGAAGGCGCCGTCCTGGGGAAGGCGTTTTTCTTCGATGCGCATGAGCGCATTGGACTCGCTCCCCATGATCTTCAGCCGGGAGACGACGGAGGGGAGATAGGCGGAATTCACCATGGAAACCAGCTGGAGGACGCCGTCGATCCGGTAGCGGACGTGAACCTGCTTCGCATGGGGCTCGATGTGGATATCGCTCGCTCCGAGACTGACCGCCTCCGACAGGAGCTTGTTGACGATGTTGACCGTATGCCCTTCTTCCATCTTCGGCGTCTCGGCCACCGCGACCTTGACCGAGAACAGCTTGGCGATCCCACCCATGATCGCGGTCGATGTGGTAAGGATCGGCGTCACATGGCAGTCGGTGAGGTGCTCCACCTCGTTGATCGCCGCCTCGTCGAGTGGATCGGCCATGGCCAGGGTGAGGCTCCTCGTCTCGTCGTCGACGAGCTGGAAAACGGGGAGAACCCGCAGCCGTCGGCAGACATCCACCGTCAGCACACCGGCGAGGGAACGGTCGACCAGTTGGAAGTCGTTTTCGGCGATGTTGAGATAATCGATCTTCAGATGCTTGCCGAGGATCTCCAGGATCATGTTTTCGGTGACGGCCTTCATCCGGACCAGGACCTCGCCGAGCGGGAGTTCGAGATCCTTCTGCTTCCTGAGTGCCTCGGCGAGCTGCTGGGATGTGATCACCCGCTGTTCGACGAGGATTTCGCCAAGTCGTTTCCGGGCACTCATCCTTTGCCACCGCCTTTGAAGGCCTTGTCCTGAAGGATCCTGAGGCCGTCGAGCCGGGAATCGGCAAAGGGGATCTTCTGGTCGGCCCTGGTGATGCGGAAGATCTTGCGGACCGGCTCGCTGGCGCCGGTGCAGACCAGTCCCCCCTCGCTTCCCGCCAGGGTCTTGTTGGCGGCGATGCACGCCCCGAGCCCCGAGCTGTCGATGAATTCGAGCTTCGCCATGTCCAGCAGGACATGGACGTAGTTCTTTTCGACCAGCTTCGCCACCTGCGCCTTGAGAAACTCCGCCGTGCTGGCGACGAGGCTCCCCACCGGCCTGAGAATCACCACGTTGTTGTCGACTTCGACCTTGATTTCCATCTACCCCTCCTTTGTGATCCCTTCATTGTTGAAACGCTTGTATAAGGTAAGAACATTCCTTCCGTTCTCATAGACGAACTCGAGCCGGTCGACCAGTTCCTGGATCAGGGCGAGCCCGTACCCCCCCTCGGCCCCGTCCGGGTCCGAGGCGTCGTCGGGCATGGCGGCGGCAGCGCTGGAATCGAACCGCTCCCCCGGGGACGCAAGGCGCAGGACGACCCCCTCCTCGTCGGCCGCGACCTCCAGCTCGGCGACGGAGGCGCCGGAATGCTCCGCGACGTTGTTCATCGCTTCCGTCGCCGCCAGCGCCAGCTCGAAGGTGAATGCGCCCCCATCGGGTTCGAAAAGCTCACGGCAGATTCCCTGGAGGGCGGCCCGCACCAGGTCTACGGTGCGAAAATCGGGGGTGAACGTCAGCGTTATCGTCCGGTCGGTCACGGTTCCTCCCGCAGCACGGCAAACAGGGTGATGTCGTCCTCGAAGCGGCCGCCGCAGAAGTCGGTCAACGCACCGAATACCCCCGCGACCATTTCTTCCGGCATTGTGGTGAGCGCAGCGAGGGTAGCCGACAGCCTTCCCTCGAACTCTTCCCCCGCATCGTTTTTCGCCTCGATCAGCCCGTCGGTGTAGAGAAACAGCAGGTCGCCGAGGGTGAGCGCCGCCTCGGTCACGTCCCAGCTGTCGTCCGCATCCCACCCGAGGGCCGGTCCCGTGGACTCGAAGGAGATGATTTCCTCTCCCCGGAGAAGGTAGACCGGGTTATGCCCCGCGGAGAGGAGCCGCAGCGTCCCGCTCTCCCGCGCATAGGTCATGTACACGAGGGTGAGGAACATGCCGCTGTCGCCGAGCATCGGGCAGAGCATCCGGTTGGCGGCGGTGACCAGCGCGAGGGGGTCGTGCATGGTCTGGCCGAGGGAATGGAACATTCCCTTGCAGACCGCCATGAGGAGTGCCGACGAGGTACTGTGTCCCGAGATGTCGCCGATGAGGAAATGGACATGTCCCCCGCTCTCCCAGGCATCGAAGAAATCCCCGCCGATCTGGTTGGAGGGACGGTAGCGGGTGGCGGTCCGGAAACCGGGCAGGGAAAGGTTCTGGGGAAGGATGCTCTCCTGGACCTTGTGGGCCAGTACCCGCTCCTTTTCCAGCTCGCGGTTCTTCCGGGCGAGGTCCTCCATGAGCTGACGGTTTTTCATCCGGAGTTGATGCTTTTCGAGGACTTTTTCCACCGAGATGACGATGGTCTCCTGGATGTTCTCGTCCTTGAGGAGGTAGTCGCTGGCGCCGCCGTTCAGTGCCTGTATCGCCACGGAAATTTCGTTGTTTCCCGTGAGGATGATGATCGGGACATCCGCGTTCAGCTCGCGGACCCTGGCGATGAGTTCGAGGCCGTTCATGCCGGGCATGTTCATGTCGGAGACCACGAGGCCGGTATCGGGAGCGGCAGCCATGCGCTCCAGCGCCTGAAGGCCGTTTTCCGCCGTCTCGACGGCGTAGCCGTCGGCATCGAGAATCACCGCCAGCATCTCGGCGACGAAAGGATCGTCATCCACGACAAGAATTCTGCACTTACCTTCGTCCATCCGGTTCTCCCTTTGAATGGGCAATCGCTGTTCTCATCCCCGGAACGCCGCCACCCGGTTTCTCCCGCTCCGCTTCGCCTCGTAGAGCGCCCTGTCCGCCGCGCTGTTGAGCTCCGCCCCGCTCCGGCAGGAAGCGAGGCCGGCTACGCCGCAGCTGAAGGTAACGGAGAAATCCCCATCGTTCCCCTGGTGGCGGATCCGCTCGAACACCTGCCGTATCTCGTCCATTATCCCCAGGGAGTCAGCCAGGTCGGTGTCCGGGAGTATGACCGCAAATTCCTCGCCCCCGTAACGGCCGATGATGTCGGTCCTGCGCAGGCGCTGCTGCAGCAGGCGGGCAAGGATGACGATCACCTGATCCCCCACCGGGTGCCCATGGGTATCATTGACCGCTTTGAAATGGTCGATATCGATCATGGCGAACGCCAGGCTCTTTCCTTCCCGCCGGGCGCGCAGCGCGGCCAGGTCCAGCTCCTCCTTGGTCTTGGTGTGGTTGAGGAGGCCGGTGAGGCTGTCCCGTTCCATGAACGTCCGGAGAATGCGCATTCGCTCGGCTCTGGAGGTGACGGACGAGATGAGGTGCCCCGGCTCGATCGGCTTGGTGAGGAAGTCGTCGCCTCCCATGCTCATGGCGACAAGCTGTTTGTCGATCCTCGTCTCCGCGGACAGGAAGACGATCGGAATACTGACGTACGCCTCCATCTGGCGGATCACCCGGGCCAGCTCGTTGCCGGTGCAGTCGGGCATGTACATGTCCATGAGGATCAGGTCCGGGTTGAATTCGACCAGCGGCCTCATGATCCCGAACGGGTCGGTAACGGTTTCGGTCACCATCCCGTGCCGCTCGAGGAGGTGGGCGTGGAATGCGGCGAGCTCCGGATCGTCGTCGACGATCAGGATCCGGTAAGGGTCGGCGCGCCTGTCGGAGGTGAGCGCATCCAGCTTGTCGACGAGGTCGCTTATCGGCACCGGTTTCACGAAGTAGGCGTATCCTCCCGCCTTGACGGCTTTGAGGCGGCAGTCGAGGTCGGTCCGCCGGGAGATGAAGATAACGGGGACGGGCGCCCCTCCTTCGTCCCTGATGGCGGCGACGGCCTCGGCGCCCGCCATCTCCGCCTTCTGGAAGGTCGTGGCCATGATGATCGCTGCCGGGGGCGCCGTCAGCACCGCGCCCTCAAGTTCGCTCAGCCGCGTAAAGGTTCTGACATCGTAGCCGAAACAGCCGATCTGCGACGCCAGACTTTTTGAAAGGACGGGATCGTCATCCGCCAGATAGACCCGTTTCCTCTGTTCCGCACAATGGGGCTTCGTGAGGATACCATCTCTTTCCTCCGGTGCAAGAGCTGGGGCGCGCCGGCTCGTTCCGGCTGCCGGCAGGGCGCTCAACAAGGTCCGGATTTCGGCGCACTGTTCCTGCGTCGGCGGGAGACACGACTCCACGATCCGCCGCGCCTCTTTTTCGGCCTTTCTGGCCGCGCCGGCGACATCGGCGAGACCGAACGTTGCCGCAGTGCCGGCGAGGTTGTGGAGAAGGCGCACAAGGTCCCCCAGTCGTTCCGGGCACCACCCTTCTCCGGGCAGACCTTCCCATGCGGCAACGATGGTCGCGACCCGCTCCGGCAACTGCCGGGCGAACGCTTCCCGCAACTTCTCCAGCTTATCCTCGGGATTTCCCATATCGTCCGATCTCGAAATCAGCTTCTCGCCAGCCGCAGACCACCGCCGTCATCCGACCAGATTCTGCACCGTATCCAGGAGGTTCGATTGCTCGAACGACCCCTTCACGATGTAGGCATTGGCGCCGACCGCAATCCCCCGCCGCTTGTCCTCTTCCTTCTCCCGGGAGGTGACGATGATGATCGGGGTGTCGCGATAGTTCTCGTCACGGCGCAGGCGCTCCGTCAGAGAGAACCCGTCGAGACGCGGCATCTCCACATCGGTGATCACGGCATCGTAGCGGCGCTCCATCGCCTTTTCGTACGCCTCCATGCCGTCCTCCGCCATGACCACGGCATAGCCGTAGGCTTCGAGGATATTTTTCTCGATTTCCCGGGTGTTGACGGAGTCGTCGACCACGAGAATGGTGATCTCCCGCCGCTCGACGGCGGCGGGTTTCACCCCAACCCCCTCTTTGAGTTCCCGCGCCCCCCGCAGGAGCGCCGGTACCCGGAGGACGTTGATGATCCCGTTGCCGCTCCCCACCGCCACCCCCGACACCAGCCGCACGTTCGCCAGATGTGGTGGGAGCGGTTTTACGACCATATCCTCCTCGGTGAGGAGAGCATCGACCACGAGCCCCAGCTTTTCGTTCCCGGTGGCGACAATGATGAGGAGCGCCTGGTCCGGCTCCCGCTCCCCTCCGTCGGCGATGCCAAGGACCCGGGCCAGTTTCTCCACGGGGATGATCTGCTCCCGCAGCCTGACCGCCGACCGGTTCACCACCTCGATGAGCTCGGCGCGGGGAACGGTCACGATCTCGCAGACCGCCGTCGCCGGCAGAGCAAAGACTCGTGAGCCCGCGGTGACGAGAAGGAGGCGGAACATGGCCAGGGTGAGGGGGAGTCTGATAGAGAAGGCGCACCCCTGCCCCTCTTTCGTCTCCACCTGGATGGCCCCCTTCAACTCGTCGACAATGACCTTCCGCGCCACGTCCATCCCCACTCCCCGGCCGGAGAGGTCGGTGATGATCGCGCTGGTGCTGAACCCTGGGTGGAAGATGAAATCGATGACCTCGGTCTCGGACATCCTGGCCAGGGCGTCATCGGTAACGAGCCTTTTCTGGAGGGCCTTCTCGCGGACCCTGCCCGCGGAAATCCCCCGGCCGTCGTCCTGGAGGGTCACGGTGACGCTTCCCCCTTCGTAGCGGGCGGCGAGCCGGAGCGTCCCCCGCTCCCTCTTGCCGGCGGCCAGTCGCTCCGCGGGCTCCTCGATGCCATGGTCGATGGCGTTGCGGATCATGTGGAGGAGAGGGTCGCCGATCTTCTCGATGATCTTCTTGTCGAGCTCGGTTTCCCCCCCCTCGACGACAAAATCGATCTCTTTCCCGAGGCCCCGTGCCGTGTCGCGCACGGTGCGCGGAAAGGTGTCGAAGACCGTCGCCAGCGGCAGCATCCGCATCTTGAGGGAGATCTCCTGCAGCTGGCCGATCAGCTGTTCCTGGGCCGGGAAATCCTCCCGTGCGCCCACTCCCAGGCGGTGCAGCTTCGCCTGCAGATCCCGCACCCCCCGCAGCACCCCTTCGCCCCGCCCCCCCGCACCTTCGTCCCGGACGAGACAGGCCAGCGCTTCGGCGCTCTTCGCGGCAAGCTGCTCCGCCTCCCGTATGTGCCCTGCGGTCCGGCGCCAGCGGTTCTGCCCGGAGACGATCTCCCCCATGAGCTTGATCAGGGCATCCAGCTTGGCCGCATCAACGCGGATGGTTTCGGCAGCCGCGCGCCTGCCGCCGGCCTCCGCCGCCGGTTGAGGAGTCTGGACAGGAGGCTGTGAACCTGCCTCTGCCGAGGGTGCAGGAGAGGCCGGGGCTGGCGCCTCTGTAACCGGAGGGGAAACCCGGGTTTCCCCGGGGGAGAGCTCACCGCGGGCCGCCTTTTCCAGCTCCTCGCAGACGGCCGCCGGTGGTTCGTCGATCCGGTCGCCGGCGGCGATCCCCTCGATCATCCGGGTGATGGCGTCGACCCCACCGAACAGGGTGTCGGACAAGGCGCGGGAAAAGGGGATTTTCCCGCCCCGCAGGGCATCGAGGACATCCTCCAGTTTGTGCGCCACCTCCGTCACCGCCAGGAGCTTCATCATCCGCGAAGAACCCTTGATGGTATGGGCGGCGCGGAACAGGGCGTTCATCGTCTCCGCATCGCCGCTGTTCCGCTCGATCTCCAGGAGCCCGCTGTTCAGCCGGGCGCAGTGCTCCCGCGCCTCTTCGAGGAACCGGGCCAGGAATTTGGTCTGATCAAATGCCATCGGGTACCTTCTTCATATCAAAATCCCGCCTCTCCCAAGACGCCGCGACATTGCACACCTGCTCTTCCGTTTTGCGCTTTCTCCACATCATGCCGGTGAATCGATACGGTTATTCAGGGCATTTTCCAGAAATACTTTCGCTTCCGGCGGCAGAGACGTGAAATGAACCTTGAACGACGACGGAGAACACGAAGGAGATTCGATGACCTTGGCGTAGAGATCCGTTGCCAGTTCATTGCCGTCGCTCCCGGCCAGACTGAGCTTCAGGTTTGCCAGACGAGCGACCGGTATTTCCGACTGAATAAGGGCCTCTTTTACCCCCAGTTTCCTGATGATGCCCTCATAAACCGTGCCCGTGGCATGCTTCCCTTCAAGGATATAGAATCCGACCGCCAGTTCCTTTGGCAGTTCAACGAGTTCGTCCACCTCCCTGTGCGGAAGAGATACGTTGAAACCGGCCCCGATTCCGGTCACGTCGAAAAGGGTAATCGGCTTGTTGACGCCTTTGGGCATCACCTTCAGCTTGTCACGGAAGGTAAGGGTGTGACCGCACGCTTCGGCCGTGCTTTCCGAGATCAGAATCTGTCCGCCGATGGTATACGATTCGATGCGGCCGGTGAGGTTCACGTTCCTCCCCACGATCCCGTACTTGGCTCTTTTGTCGGAGCCGATGTTGCCGACAACCGACTCGCCGGTGTTGATGCCAATCCCCTGCTCGATTTCGGGATAGCCGAGCTCCCGGCAGCGCGCGTTTACTTCGGCCATGGCCTGCTGCATTTCGATGGCACAGGCAAGCGCCCGCTTCGCGTCGTCCTCACGGAACACGGGGGCGCCGAAAACAGCGAGAATCGCGTCTCCGATGAACTCGATGATGGTGCCCTTGTACTTCATGATGACGTCGGTCATCTTTTCGAGGTAGATGTTGATGATGGCAAGAACATCACCGGCCGGCAGCCTCTCGGCAATGGAGGTGAATCCGCGAAGATCGGTCATCATGACCGTGATCAGCCGGCTTTCACCCCCGAGAGCGGCTCCTTCGGGCGAATAGAGGATGTCAGCCACCACGTCGTCGGAGAGGTAGCGGCCAAAGGTCTGGCGGATGAGCCGGTTGGCAGCCTGCACCTTGAGCAGCGATGCATTCAGCTCTTTCGTCCGCTCCGCCACCATCTGCTCCAGTGTCCTGTTCCGTTCCTTCAGGCGCTGCCTTTCAAGCACGTTGGCCACTGCCACGACTATGCTGCTTTCGACATCCTCGTTCTTCAGAATGTAGTCGCAGGCCCCGTTCTTCATGGCTTCTATCGCTACGGAGATATCCACAACCCCCGTCAGGATCAAAACCGGGACATCGAACCCTTCCGCCCGAAGCAGCTTGGTCATCTCCAGCCCGGACATGACCGGCATCTCCATGTCTGAAATGATCAGGCTGAACCCCTGGTCCGCCTCATACTTTTCGTAGGCCTCCTGTCCGTTACAGGCGGTATCCACGATATAGTCATAGGATTCCAGGATGAATGAGATCATATCCCTCACCAAACCGTCGTCGTCGACTATCAAAAGCCTTATTGTATCGGATTCCATGCTGTTACCTCGACTCGAATGCCGGCCGTGCATTTCGCAGGCATGCGATCAGGAGAGCGGCCATCATGCCGTCCAGTGATGCGGCAACAAGGAGAATCCCCGGCCGGACGGCAAGCCGGGCATTGGCAAGGAGAAACAGCACAGCCAGGGTTTTGGTGAGAATTATGGCGACCACTTGATATTTGCTCCGTTTCAGGTTGGCAAGAGACGCGAGGTAAAAAAGGCCGATGCAGAAGAGGAAGAGTCCCGATTGCTTGACAAAAAAGAAATTCTCGACGTTTGCCCTAAAAAACAGCCGGTAAAACAAGTCGGTGAAAAAATAAATAAAGGTCCCGAGGATGAGGCTATGCATCCCGATCAGGAAGATGGCCAGCGCAAGGAGTTGCACCTCTCCGGGGGCTGACTGGATTTCTTTCCAGGTACGTTTCAATTTGCTGTTCTCCGGTTGATCGAAATCAAGGCACCAGGAATTCCTGTCCCTTGACGACAAATCCCCTGAAACCGTCCTCTGCGGGGTGGTACGGATGGCCTTCCTGGTAATGGTACAGCCAGATCTTGCTTTTGACCGCTGCAGGGAGCGTGCGCAACTGCTCGTAGTGGGCATGCACCATGGTCTTGACGGGCGATGTCTCACAGTCATGAAAAATGAGATCTGCACACTCGGCTGTTTTTTCGATGAACTCCGGCACGAACTGCGTGTCGGTCGTTATGAATATCCGGGCATCCTTCGCTTCCAGGAGCAATCCGTGGCTGTCGTGGCAACCGGCGCTGTTGGCGATGTGCGGCATCCGGCAGAGGGTAAAGCGGATCTCCTGCCACGTGAACGTCCCCCCGGCGGCAACGGGGTGGCGGAGAAAGTAATCTTCCAGCTCCATCTCCTTCGCCCGGATGCAGTGCAATCCGCCGCGCAGCGAATGTTCCCACAGCGATGCCATCGTCCGCTCCTCACTGAAGAGGGTGAGCCGCCGCGGGTGCGGCGAGAAGTAGGTACTGAGCGCCAGCCATTCGAGTCCACCGATGTGGTCGCCATGCAGGTGCGACACATAGACGGCGTCCAGGTCGGCCGGGCACATTCCGCTCTCGGCCAGGGAGAACCGGGCATCGCTGCCGCAGTCGATGAGGAGCTTCCTTCCTCCCGGTGCCGTAATCACCATATTGGACTGATACTGGTCCAGACCCGAAAACTGTGAACCTACACCGATAAACTTTATTTTCATCACGTTTCTACCCCAAAGTTCGTGTCGAACGGGCTGAAGCTACAGAATAAGCAGAAACAGCAGCATGCACACAAAAAGGATTACCTGATGGCCCCGGTACAGATACGGGGGGAACGCGTATTTGTCCGCGAGCGTCCTCAGCATCAGAAGCGAAGGAATCCCCCCCGCAAGGGTAATGATAGGGAACAGGGCTTTCATCGTTCCGAGGTTGGGCGTCAGCGAATCGGGCAACTCCAGGGAGCCGAAACTGAAAAGGTGCACCGCCCACGGGAGCAGGTTGTGGCCTTTGTAGACGAACTCGTGCAGGTAAATGTCGAAGCAGCCGGAAAACGCGACAAACAGGTAGACATAGCCGGAAAGGCTGAAATGACGGCTCCAGTCCTTCCTGGCGGGAAAACCGGAAACAAGGAGCGGCAACGCGACGAAACCGGACAGAACGGGCAACCCTTCCCTGAACCCGGCCAGCAGCGAGCGGGTCGGTTCCGGTTCGTGCAGGATGAATCTCCTGAAAGGCCCCCATTCCGGAAGTTTGATCGCGAGCACGCAGGCAGTCAGAAAAACGGCGAACAGGGCGCCGCTGAATTCCCACTTCTCTTTGCGGAGGAGCTCCAGCCACGGGAACCGGGCATCGATGCGCACAGAGCGATGCTCGCAGCTCTTCACGCAGGAAAGACAGAAGATGCAGTCTTTGCTGACCGACGCGGCGGAAGGGTGAAGCCCCATGGGGCAATTACCCGCCTTCACGCAGTCATGGGTGCGACACTGGCTCGAACAGACGTTGCTGTTGCTGCCGAGTTCCAGCAGGGAGATGGTTGCGAACTGGGCCACCATCCTGCCCAGCGGACAGACATGCTTGCACCAGGAGCGCCTGCCGAAGAGGAGCGTGGTGACCGTTGCGCCCGAGAGGATGGTGAGGAGGAGAAATCCGGTGGCGCGCGCATCCTCGAACATCCGGAAAAGGTGCTCGGCCTGATAGATGATGACGAAACCGACGATACCCAGCCAGATACCGTACTTCAGCACCACCCCCGGCACGGGGAGAAATTTTTTCCGGAACCGGCTGAGATACCCCCCGAGAGAAGGCATCGGGCAATAGGCGCACCAGCTCCGGCCGGTGAAAAAAATCGAAACGATGAGGATCGGCCACCAGACGGCCCAGACCACGAGGTTTGCGAGGTTGTTGTCCCGGGGACCGGCCAGGGTATAGGCTATCAGGATGACGATGACCGGGATGGTAACGTACTGCAGCCCGGCGGGAAACATGGGATGGCCCAGCAGATCCCGCACGGAGGGGATCCTCAGCAGATTGAATTTGCCGGTGGCGGAGAAGGAGGGAAGATTCAGGAATATTTCCCTCTCGGTGATGGTGCTCTCTTCGGCGATCGCAACCGCGCGTTCGAGCACCTGGCGCAACTCATCCACATTGAGCGGCCAGCCGTGGTCGATCAGGAGGTTCGATGCCTCTTTGGAGAAGCCTGACACCCCTTTGCCGAATTTCCGGTTGTACTGGTCGAGAAAATGCTCGGCAATGACCGGTATGTCTTTTTTCCGTTCCCGCAACGGTTTGAGGTGCAGGGTCTGCGCACTGATCACCTCCAGGAGCTCGGGATCGAGTCTCCCCCCTTCCGTCAATTCCACGAGCGGCCGTGATGCGGTGGCAATCAGCCGGCACCGGCTGGACACCTGCTGCCGTCCTCCCTTCGGCAGAAAGGAACCCTCCCGGTGATACTGGACAAGCAGCCGCTGCACGCGGGGGGAGAGGGCCTCGATATTCTCCAGGATCACGCATCCCCGGTCGGCCAGTTCGAGATACCCTCGCCTGATCCCCATGGCATAGGTTCCGGCTCCCGCGCCGTGACCGAACAGTGCGGACTCCTGGGCGATCTCCAGGTGCAGGGCATCCTTCTCGCCTTCTTTTCCTCTTTCTCCATCGCGCTGGATAGGGGGCGGATTTGCGCAATCCAGATGATAGAGCGGCCGGTTCTCCGCCTTCCCGTGCATATGGATGAGCCGTGCTGCGAGATCCTTGCCGGTTCCCCTTTCGCCGAGGATGAGGACGTTGCCGTCGGCCCCGGCGAGCCTCGTGATGGCGGCGTTGGTTTCCGCCGTCCATCTGGTGGTGCCGATGAAATGGTCGATCTCGGGGGCCTGCTGGGCAAACAGGTTGGCGATCACTTCTTCCCGCTCAAGCCGGGCGAATTGCTGCCGCACCGTGCTCCGGGCCCGCCGTTGCGCCACCAGTCGAAGAAGGCTCTCATTGAGGACGGGGAAAGCGGATACAAGATCGAGAAACGCCTCCTGGCTCAGTTCGGCCAGGTGAACGTCGGTCACAGCCTTTACATTGGCGGATCGCGGCTCGCCGGTCATGAGAGCCATCTCGCCGAAGACATCCCCCTTGCCCTGTGTGGTAAGGGTATACTCGATCCCCTCATCGTTGATGAGGGTGACCGCAACCGTGCCGTTCAGAATCAGGAACATGGAGGAGCCAGGATCACCACGGTAGATAATGGTGGTATCGGCCGGAACGGTTTTTTCCGTCAGGCAGGGAATGATACCGGCAAGCGCTTCCTGGGAGAACTCTTTAAAAATGCCAATGGAGCGCAGGCTGTTGACGTCGATCATGGTTGATCCTTGTGGGAATGGGCGGCACGGATCAGGGCGATCATTGTCTCCGCATCACCGCTGTTCCGTTCGCTCTCCAGGAGCCCGCTGTTATGCTCCCGCGCCTCTTCGAGAAAGCGAACCTGGAATTTAGTCTGATCAAACGCCATCGCGTACCTTCTCCATGCCGTTACTATCGCTTGACAATACTACCGCATAGCGGTACTATTAAACCATGATCGTATCGTTCTTGTGCAAAGAGACCGAGAAGCTTTTCCACGGCCGCTTTTCGGCCAAACTTCCGCAGGATGTCCAACGGGTTGCACAACGCAAGCTCATGCAGATCAACGCCGCGGCCACCCTCGATTTTCTTCGCGTCCCGCCCGGCAACCGGCTCGAACAGCTTACCGGCAATCGGGCCGGCCAATGGAGCATTCGCATCAATGAGCAGTGGCGGATATGCTTCCGTTGGGAGAACGGTACGGCCCATGACGTCGAGATCGTCGACTACCATTGAAGGAGATGCAACCATGATCAAGCGTGACCTCCCGCCGGTACATCCCGGCGAAATCCTTCTCGAAGACTTCCTGAAACCGATGGGCCTGACCCGCTACCGGCTCGCCAAGGAGATCGGCGTCCCCCAGCGCCGCATCGATGAAATCTGTGCCGGCAAACGCGCCATCACTGCCGACACCGCTCTGCGTTTCGCCCGTTTCTTCGGCACCGATGCGCAAAGCTGGATGAACCTTCAGGCCCAGTACGACCTGGAAACCGCCGAGATCGGGCTGGCTGAGCGGATCGAACGCGAAGTCAAGCCTTTCAGAAATGCGGCATAGCTAATGGCCACAGCACGTGGTGACTTTTCAATAGTACTTCCTGCCAACGCCCCCTTAGCCGTCCTGAACGCCTACCCCTGGGAGCTTAACTATGCAAGCTTCCCCAGATTATGCCGGCAGAGGTTCACCATCTGCTCCGCCTGAAACGCAAGCGGGAAGAAGGTCAGCCCCGCATCCAGACGCTCACCTTTCCCGACGATCTTCATGACCAGCTCGTACTCGCGCCGGGCGCTCTGCGCCTCTCCCCGGGCGGCGTGGATCTCCGCCAGGTAGAAATGGGCGAGCCAGCAAGAGGGCTCGATGTAGAGCGCCTCCCTGAAGCGGCAGTACGCATCGTCCTCCCGGTTGGCGAACCGGGCGATGACGCCGAGGAGCAGGTGCCCCTCCAGCCACCACCGGTCAGCCTCCAGGGCCGCCTCGCAGGCCGCGGTCGCCTCGACGAACCGGTTCAGGTTGATGAGGATGCTCCCCTTCAGCGTGTGCCCCCTGGCAGAGCCGGGATCCGCGGCGAGGAGCCTCTCCAGCTCCCCGAGGGCCCCGCCGTACTCCTTGTCCCTCGCCAGCGTCAGTGCTCGCTCGAAGCTCGCCTCGGGAAGCGCGGCAGTGCCGGCGAAACGCGACCGGGGCCCGACGTTAGCCGGATCGCGTTTCTCTTTGCCGCGGACCGGCGCGGTGCGGGGTAACGACGGCGAACCAACGGGAGGAAGCGGAGCGGGAAGCCGATACTCCCTGCCCGCGCCGGGCCTTTTCCGGTAGAGAAAACTGCCGTCGATCTCCACCAGGGAGAGGACCCCGATATCGTGGTGGATCGTTTCCGTGGCGCTGACGAGGAGATAGCCGCCGTCGCTGAGGGTCCGGGCGAGGTTGGCGAAGATCTCCCGCTGCACCGGTGCGGGAAAGTAGATGGAGACGTTGCGGTAGAAGATGACGTCGGCCCCCTCCATCACCCCGGGATACAGCCCGCTGCGGAGGTTCACGGGAGCGAACGTCACGAGGCCGCGTACGTGCTCCTTTACCCGGTAGAGCCCGTTGGCGGTCGCAACGAAATGCCTGGCCAGCAGTTCCTCCCCGAAACCGCGAAACGACCCCCTGCCGTAAATCCCCGCCCACCCCCTGGTTATGGCCCCGACGTCGATGTCCACGGCGACGACATCGAAGAGGGTGGCAGCAAGCGAACCGTAGCTCTCCCAGAGGGCGATGGCGATGGAGTAGGCCTCCTCCCCCGTGGAGCAGCCGGCGCTCACGATCCTGATCTTTTCACCGTTCCTCCCCTTGCGGAGAAGCTCGGGGACGAGACGAGCCGCCAGGATCTCCAGGTGAGCCGGCTCGCGGAAAAAATAGGTCTCGTTGACCGTCACGAGCTCCACGAGGCGACCGAACTCCTCCTCGTCCCGCATCAGGAGGTCGAGGTACGCGGCGGCCGCAACCCGCCGCGCAGCCATTCTGCTCCGGAGGCCGCTCGTCAGGACCTTCTGCCGCTCGTTCTCGAACAGCAGGCCGCACTTTTCGACGAAAAAGTCCTGGAAGGGGACGAGGTCGATCATTGCCGGGCCCCGACGGCGACCACTCTCCCCGCGGCGCGATGCCGGAGGCGGACGAGCTCGGCGGCGATCCCTTCCGGGGAGAGGGCGCTGTCGATGCAGCCGCTTTCGATGGCCAGCCGCGGCATGCCGAAAATCAGGGAGGAGGCCTCATCCTGGGCGATTGTGGTCCCCCCAGCTTCCCTTATCTTCCGGATCCCGGCGACGCCGTCGCTCCCCATGCCGGTGAGGATGACGCCGATGCAGCTCCTGCCGTACACTTCCGCCGCCGAGCAGAGGAGGATGTCGCAGGAAGGGTGATGGATTTCATGGGGTTGCCGTTCGAACAGCTCCGCTACTTTCCGCGCACCGACCCTCATGTTGAATTCGGGAGGAGCGACGTACACGCGGCCGGGACGGAGAGGGACCCCGTGGGCCGGCGTAACGATCTCCAGGGCCGTCTTGTCGTTCAGCCAGTCCGCCATTCCCTCGGCAAAGCCGTCGGAGATGTGCTGGGCGACAACGATCGGCACGGGATAATCTCCCGGCAGTTGCTCGAAAATCCGGGCGAGCACGTAAGGACCGCCGGTCGAGGCCGCGATGGCGACAATCCCTCTGGCATTTTCATCCGTCACGCTCACGCTAAAGACACCTCCCCGCACCCCTATCGCTCAATTCCCCTTTGCCCCACTCGTTCTCAGGAGGCGGCGTAGGTCGTTGCAGCGGTCGAGACGTTTTCTCCGACCTTGAACGTCCGGATGAGCCGCTCCAGTTTCTCGGAGAGTTCGGCCAGGTCGCGGCTGATGGCGCCGATCTGCTGCATCGACTCCGAGGAATGCCGCGTTCCTTCCTGAATGTCGCGCAGGGCGGTCACCACCTGGCTGCTCGCCGTCTGCTGCTGCTGGATCGAGAGGGAGATCTGCTTCGCCGCATCGGCGGTCGACTCGGCCCCGTCCACCATGTCGATCAGCATCGTCATCGTCTGCGCCGAATATTCGAGCCCCTCCTGGATTCCCCGGGACCCCTTCTCCGAGGCGAGCACCAGGCGGTTCACCGCGTCCGTCATCTCGGTGACCTTTGCCTCGATCTCGCCGGTGGACTCCACCACGCTGTCCGCCAGCCGCCGTATCTCCACCGCCACCACCCCGAACCGCTTCCCCGCTTCCCCGGCGCTCGCCGCCTCCAGGGCGGCGTTGAAGGCGATCAGTTTCGTCTGGTTGGCGATGTTGTTGATGATCTCCATGATCTTGGTGATCTCCTTCGATTTCCTCCCCAGCTCCACGATCTCGCGCAGGTTCGCCTCGTTGTCCCGGCTGATCTCGTTCATTTTCATGGTCAGGGTTTCCACGCCGGTAGCGCCCTCCTTCGTATCCTGGAGCGTCTTGGTCGCGATTTCCACCACCCCCTGGCTGTGATTGGCTATCTGGATGGCGGTGGAGGAGAACTCCTCCATGGTTGAGGAGATCTCGATCACCGAGCTGGAGAGTTGGGCGGCAAAACCGGCCTGCTGGTTGACGGCGCCGGCGATGGTTCCCGCATGGCTGTTGATCCTCCCGGTCACGTCGGACACCATGCCGATGATCTGGCGAAGGTTGCCGATATGGCCGTTGAGCCAGTGGGCCAGGCCGCCGATTTCATCGTCGGACATGACGGGAATGGTGAGAGTCAGGTCGTTGTTGAAGTTCTGGAGTGAAGAGGAGATCGTTTCGATCGGGCGGTTGACGAACCTGTTGACGAGCCAGATGGTGATGCCTATGAGAAGAGCGGCGATTACGGTGGAAATGAGGAGGAACTGGCCGATGATCGAGGTGATTTCCTGCCTGACCCTTACCCTTTCCCTGGCGACCTGCGCATCGATATCATCGGTGTATACCCCGGTGGCGACGACCCAGTTCCATTTCTTTATGGCCTTGGCATAGGTGAGCTTCGGCTGCATCACCTCGCTCCCCGGTGATTTCCACATGTAGTCGATGAAGCCTTCGCCCTTGTCCTGACAGATTTTGACCGCCTCCCTGAGGATATAGACGCCGTTCGGATCCTTGAGGTCGGTCAGGTTCTGTCCCTCCAGTTTCGGGTCGATATGGGAGAGGATGAGACAGTTGAAATCGCTGATCCAGATATAGCCGTTTTTCCCGTACCTCAGCGTCTTGACGGTCTTCTTCGCTTCGTCCGGAGATTGCTTGTCGATGGCGCTGATCGCCATACCGACGTAATTCCTGAGATGCTCTTTCCGTTCGGAGAGGAGGGTATCCCGGTAGGAGCGGACCCGTTCCTCTCCCCGGGAAAGGGTGTTGACGATGGTAACGGCTGAAAGAGCGCAGACGACAACAAGTACCGAGATCACGTACAGACCGATTATCTTCTTCTTGATGCACATTCTCACAGTCGTTCTCCTTTATGGATACCTGGTTACCTCTTCACTCCGGTAACTCCGGTAATTTGCATAATTGTCTAAACACCCTCCCCCTCGATGGGGGAGGGTGGGGGTGGGGGTGAAAGTTCCGGCAATTTCTCTTTCGGTTATCCCCCTCCCCCTTGCCCCCTCCCACCAGGGGAGGGGGGAATTACATTTCGCCCGCTGGCACCTTCTCGAAATCGATCAGGACGAGCATCTTTCCACCTCGGGGGACGACCCCCCACACTCCCTTGTCCCGCACGAACCGGGCCACGAGGGGGGGAAGCGGCCGGATCGCGCCGATGCCGACCTCCACGATCTCCTCTATCCGGTCGACGGCAACGGGGTGAAGAGCGTCTCCAGCCCTGACCTCAAGGATTGCCGACCGGGACGAGCGAAGCGCCCCGCCGGATGGGAGCACCTCGTCCAGAAAACGGGAGGGGTCCTCCCCGGCATCCGGCACGTGCTCCCGGATCGCGGCGATCTGCTCCGCATCGGCACCGAAGCTGACCCCCGCTGTACTGAACACCACCAGTTGCAACACCGCTTCCCGGATGTCCGTACCCGCTCCGGTCATGCCGCTATCTTGCCGAAGATGGTGCCGATATCGAGAAGGGTAACGTTCCTGTCGCCGTACTCCACGGAACCGGCCACGAACTCCCTGACCGCGTCGTCGAGCGTGGGGAGCGGTGGCCGGATCGCCCCCTCCGGAACGTCGACCACATCGAGGACTGCATCAACGAGGATGCCCGAACGGACATCCCCATCCGCCGCCAGCGCGATCAGCCCCTGGATGTCGGCCGCTGCCGGCATCCGGAGAAAAGAGCGGATATCGACGACCGACTCCACATCCCCCCGGATGTTGACCAGTCCCGCTATGAAGGGGGGGGTCCCGGGAACCGGACAGATCTCCATCGGCGGGAGGATTTCCCGGACCTTTTCCCCGTAAAAGGCGTAATGGACCTCGTCCAGGGTGAAGACAACGATCTTGACCCGCGCTTCTTCCACGTCGACGATGTCTTCACGTTCCCCGAGGAGCTGCAGCTCGGCGAGAATGCGGTCGCTCTTGGTCGTGCCGGGCATGGTCCCCCCCGAAGATCCGGGCTCTAGAACTGGATCTGGCATCGCTTCGCGCCACCCTCGTCCCTGATCCAGAGGAGCACCTTTTTCGCGCGGCCGCACCAGTCCCGCAGATCCTTTTCAAACGTGGGACAATCGGCGATGACGTCGAGCACGTCACCCGGCTGCATCTTCACCGCCAGCACGGTCATCTTCAGGGTCGGCTGGGGACACTTCAATCCTCGTGCGTCAAGCGTCGTTACTGCCATCGTTCAAACCTCCTTCGCGAGATAGCCGCAATGGCCCGAGCCGCCGGACCGCTTCGACGGTCTCCGACACGACCCGCGTAAACTTTTCAGGCTCTCCGGCCGAGACGTAATCGAGCCGGCACCGTTCCGGCTCTATGCCGAAGCTGTCGAGAAGCTTCCGGAGGAGCCGGTTGCGCTGGAGCGCCCGGGAATTCCCCTCCTTATAGTGGCAGTCTCCGGGATGACAGGCGAGGACGAGCACGCCGTCCGCCCCCTCGGTGTATGCCCTGATGATGAACTCCGGCTCGACCCTCCCGCTGCACATGACCCGGATCGGGAGAAAATTGTCGGGGGAAGGGAGCTGGGCGGCGCCGGCCTTGTCCGCGCCCGCGTACGAGCACCAGGTGCAGAGAAACCCGACCACCCTCGGTTCGAACGCTGCCGTTTCGCTCATCGCAGTATTCCTTCCAGTTCTGCCAGGATCGCTTCCCTGGTGAAATAGCCGACGGAGATCGCCCCCCCGGGGCACCCCGCGGCGCAGCTCCCGCACCCATGGCAGAGGAGCTGGTTCACCTCGGCTTTGCCGTCGGGGACAAGGGCAGCCGCACGGTACGGGCAGAGGGAGACGCAGATTCCGCACCCCGCGCAGCGTTCCCGGTCGGTGACCGCGCAGACCGGTGATATCTCCAGCTCCTTCCCTTCGGGGATGTCCGCGTGGATCGCCGCCGCCGCCGCGGAGCCGCCGAGCATCGCCTGGCGGATATCCCCCGGTTCCCGGCATGACCCCGCGAGGTAGATCCCCTTCACCTTCCCCCGCGCCGTGTCCGTCGTCCCGTGCAGTTCCTCGAAGAAGCCGAGATGATCGAGGGGAGTGTCGAAGATCTTCGCGAGCCCCGCCGTCCCCTCCGCCGGGACGATGGCGGGACAGAGGACCACGATGTCGGCCGTTATCCCGTCCTGCCCCGTGTCGGATGTTACCGTGATCCTCCCCCCGGCCCCCGGAGAGAGGGAAATCCCGTCCGGCATCCGGTAGCGGTGAAAGAAGGATTTCTCTCCCCCGCGCCGCAGGAGCGCCGCCCCCCCCTTCCCGGGGAGGTTCAGCTCCCGGTAAACATGATGCATGCTCGCCCCCGGAAAGCGGGAGGCGACGATGTGGCCGAACTTCAGGGCGTAGGCGCAGCAGACCCCCGAGCAGTAATCGCGGTGGGCGGGGTCGCGGCTCCCGACGCAGTGGACGATGGCGACCGACTCCGGCTCCCTGCCACCCGCCGTGGCGAGCTTCCCGCCGGTCGGGCCGCTGGAGGAGAGGAGGCGCTCGAACTCGACGGAGGTGTAGACTCCGGGGATCTCCCCGTACCGGAGCGCCGGGAAGCGCACGGCGTCAATCGGCTCTCCCCCCGTGGCGATGACGACCGCCCCGACGCTCCGCTCCACGGTCGTGACCGGCTCGTCGAAACGGACCGTCTCCTCCCCGAGGTGGCAGGCGTCCTTGCAGGCGCGGCACTCCTCCCCGGCGGCGCGGCGGCAGGTCGCGGCATCGAGATAGGGAAGATTGGGGAGGGCGCCGGGAAACGGAAAATCGATCGCCTTTCTCGTGCCGAGGCCGTAGTCGTACGGGTTCGCCGCGGTTGCCGGGCAGGCGGCGGCGCACTCGCCGCAGCCGATGCAGGCGCGATCGACCCCGCGCCCCCGCACCCCGATGGTGACGGTGAAATTCCCGCAGTACCCGACCGCCCCCGTCACTTCCGCCATGGTGAGGATCTCGATCCGCTCGGCGAGCCGGCCATGGAGGAGCTCTCCCAGGAGCGGCTCCAGCATGCACGGACCGCATTCCATCCCCGGCGCCACCTCCTCGAACCTGACGGGGAGCCCGCCGATGACCGCCGAGCGCTCCACGAGGACCACCCGGCGCCCCGCCTCCGCGAGCTCGATGGCAGCCTTGATCCCGGCGGGGCCTCCCCCGACGACCAGGACGTCGGGGACGGCCTCTACCCTTTTCGTCTCCAGGGGCGCGTGCCGCCGCACCCGCGCCACGGCGCCCGCCAGGAGCGACTCCGCCTTGCGGGTGGCGCGGGATATCTCCGGCGTGATCCAGGCGACCTGCTCGCGGATGTTCACCATCTGCAGGAGGTAGGGGTTAAGCCCCGCCTTCTCCATGACCCCCATGAAGGTCGCTTCGTGCTCCCGGGGGGAACAGGCCGCAACGACCACCCGGTCCGGGGCCTCGTCCCGGAGCACGCCCTCCATCCGCTCCTTCTCGGCCTCGGAACAGAGAAACCCGACGGTCCGGCACCACGCGACGTCGGGGAGACGGCCCACCGCCGCCGCGAGACGTTCGACGTCGATCCGCTCGGCAATGGCGGTCCCGCAGGTGCAGAGGAAAACGCCGATCATCATGCCCCGCTCCCTCCCTGTATCCTGGCGACGATCCGTGCGGCGACCAGCGGCACCGCGGCCGCCACGGCGGGGGTGAGCTCCTCGCCGAATTCGTCCAGCCGGGCACCCTCGATTCCCCAGATGGCGATTTCGGGGGGGAGCGGGATACCGAGGAGTCGTCCCGTTTCCAGGGCAACCGCGAGGGTGGTATCGTGACCGCACCCCCCATGGCGGGTCGTGACGAAGGCCGCCGGAGAGAATTCTCGCACCGTCCCCGGCGGTTCGCCGGTCACCATGGCGTCCACGAGGAAGGCCCGGCCGTACCCCGCCATCGCTTCCACGAGCCGCACCCCCCCTGCCCCGAGTTCCACGGTGTCGACTTCTCCCATTCCCCGGACGGAGCTCGCGACCCGGCGTGCCACCCGGAGGCCGACCCCGTCGTCGGAAAGGATGGGGTTTCCCAGGCCGATGACCACGGTTTTCGTTGCCCCGCTCATCGGGCGAGCTCCCGCATGATCTCACCGCCCGCGTCCCGGATCACCACCCGCAGCGGCATCTCCCCCGGGAGGTGATGGGTGGCGCAGGAGAGGCAGGGATCGTAGAGGCGGAAGGCCATTTCGATCCGGTTCAGAATCCCCTCGCCTACCGGTTCCCCTCCCCTTATGAGCCCTTCCGCGGCCCGCCGGATCGACATGGCGATGGGGGCGTGGTTGTTGGTCGTGCCGACGATCAGGTTGACCCGCCGGAGGATCCCCCGCCCGTCGGATTCATAGTGGTGGATCAGCGTCCCGCGGGGGGCTTCCACCGACCCGATCCCGACCCCTGCCACGGCAGAAGGATCGGGGAGGTTCCTGATCTCGGGCGAGACGATGTCGCGATCGCGGGCGAGCTCCAGCATACGTTCCGCAGCGTAGAGGAGCTCGATGAGCCTCGCCCAGTGGGTGGCCAGGCGGAAGTGGACCGGTTCGTACCGCCCGTCCCGTTTCCGGCTGCCGAAGTAGCCGTAGAAGCGCTCGAAGTGCTCCTGGGCAAGGGGAGTGGCCATACCGTCCGCAACGTTCAGCCGCGCCAGGGGGGTAGCGGCATAGACCCCGCTATCCTTTCCGTCCACAAACCCCTTCCAGCCGACCTTCTTCAGGTACGGGAACTTGAGGTAGGTCCACGGCTCTACCCGCTCGGCGATATGCTCCGCGTACTCCTCCGCCCGGTAGCGGGCAACGTCCCCCCCGTCGGGATCGACAACCCGGATCTCCCCGTCGTAGAGGGCCAGCCGGTTGTTCCCGTCGACCGTCCCCATGGAGTGGGTCCGGTGGAGGTAGAGGTCGGAGGTGAGCATCTCCCGGTAGAGCGGGTTGTCGAGGACGATCCGGTCGAACAGGCCGAGCGTGAACCGGGCGAAGCCGACGTTGAGCTCCGCGGCCTCTTCGACGAAGGCCCGCTCCTCTTCCGACACCGGCCGCGCCCAGCCGCCGGGAACCCCCGCTGCCGGATGGATGCTCCGTCCCCCGAGGATGCGGATCACCTCATGGTTTCGCCCCCGGCATGCCAGGACGTCGCGGGCGATGTCCAGGCCCACCTTGCGGGCAACGCCGAGAATGTTGCGCTCGGCAGGGGGGGCGTCGGGACCGACGATGAAATCGGGGCCGCCGAGAGCGTAGAAGTGGGTCGCGTGGTCGGTCACGAAGAACGCCATGTAGAGCAGTTCCCGGATCTTCCGGGCCGCGGGGGGAGGCTCGACAGCGAAGAGCCGGTCGAGCGCCTTGACCGACGCCATGTGGTGCGCCTCGGGACAGACGCCGCAGATCCTGCTGGTGATCTGGGGCATCTCCTCGGCCGGCCTTCCGACGCAGAAGCTCTCGAACCCCCGAAGTTCGGGAACCTGAAAGGAGACATCCGCCACATTTCCCCTCTCGTCGAGGAAGATGTCGATCCTGCCGTGCCCTTCCAGCCGGGTTATCGGGTCGATGGAGATCCTGCGGGTCATGGCCGCCTCCTCCGCAGGAGCGACCCCGCCAGGGAATAGCGATAGAACGTTCCCGCGCCGTCAGGTATCCCCTCGAAGAGGGCGTCGGTTCGGGCTGCCATCTCACCCTCGGGAAGCGCCGCGAGCTCGCCGGGATCGAGTACCGACCCGAGGGCGCCCACCATTGCTGCTCCCTGGTCCGCTACCCCTTCCGGGGGACCGTAGCACCCGGAGCACGGAACGTTCGCTCCGGGACAGAGCGCGCCGCAGCCGCTCCGGGTCGCTCCCCCCATGCAGACGATCCCCTGGTCGAGGAGGCACTCCCCGTCCCGCGGCACGGCTTCGTGGAAGCGGACGAAGCGCCGGAGCCTCTTCTCCCCCCTGATCCGGGAGCATTCGTCGCAGACCGGGACCGTCCCCGCTCCCACCACGCTCCCCTTCGGGGGCAGGTCAGCGCCGGTAAGGATGGCAATGGCGCTCCAGACGGTTTCGGGCTCGGGGGGACAGCCGGGGATCAGGTAGTCGACGTTGGCAATGGCGGAGAGCGGGAGGATCGAGCCGGTGAGTTTCGGGAGGGAGAGTGCCGGGGTGCAGTAGGGGCTGGAAGAGCCCGGAACGTGACGCGAGGGGTTTTCCACGGTCGGGCTTTCGAGAAAGACCGTTCTCGAAAGCGAACCGGGCGTATCCAGGTTGGCCAGGGCCGGGATTCCCCCGGAGGAGGCGCACGCCCCGTAGGCGACGAAAAGCCGCGATTTTCTCCGGAGAAGCCGGGCCATCTCCAGGTTTTCGGTCGTCCTGGCGGCCCCGTTGAAGAGCGTCAGGGCTATAGCCCCGTCATCGAGCTCTTCCACGTCCTTATTCTTCCGGTCGAGGAGGCAGGGACAGAAGAAGAAGTCGAGACGCTCGTCGAGCGCGAGGAGCCGTTCCCCGAGATTCACGAGGGCTATTTCGCACCCCCCGCACGACCCTCCCCAGTAGACCGCGAGTTTCGGCTTTCCGGGCTTGCCATCACATTCCATGCAGATTCATTTCCCCATTGATAACAGTCGAGAACCAACATAAAAGCGTTTTAATAAATTGCCCACCCACCGCCAGAGCTATAGATGCTCCTGCAACCCGATGATGCCTCTACCTCTACTGTCAGCCATCAACGACAACACGCAGCGATTCCGTATTACCTTTGCATTCAGCGACGAATTTCACGACATCGGCTTGCGGCGGGGTTTCTCGGTCAGGAATAAAGGCGTTCGGTTGGCCAACCTGAGTCTACGATCCGACAAGTTGCGTTATAACATAATTTTATTGTTAATTTATCAAAAAAATTATCTGATGAATTAAAATTTGGTTCTTTTGCAAGGGGGACAGAAAGGATAGATGCGAAGGATAGTTGCATCGGAGTTGACATTTCTGTAGAGTTTTGTTTCCCGACAAAATCGCAAAAAAGAGGTCAAACCCGAGGCTCTTCAGAGATTTCCGTGGGTAATGATCCTTGCCTGAAACTGGGGGAGCCATAGGGTCCCAGAAGTTGCAGCGCAGCACCTCTTCATGCTATATGTGTGTAACTTTCAGATGCATAAGGAGTGTACCGTGTCCCTGCGCAGCCTTCGCATCCTTACTGCCATCGCCAACAAAGGTACTTTCGCAGCCGCAGCCGACCTCTTAGGGCTGACACAGTCGGCAGTAAGCCTGCAGATCAAAAGCCTGGAGGAGGAACTCGGCGTACAGCTTTTCGAAAGGACTGGCCGCAGCCCCAGGCTCAACATGAACGGCCGGTTCGCCGTGGAACGGGCACGTGAAATCCTCCTTATCTATGACGAATTAAAAGCTCGGCTCTGCCCAAGTTGCGGGGTACAAGGGGTGTTGACGCTGGGAGCGGTACCTACCGTGATCACTGGCTCGCTTCCCTCCGTACTCGGACGGCTTCGAACCCGCTACCAGGACATGCATGTCAAACTCGTCTCTGGTCTCTCCACCGAACTGGTGCGTCAAGTTGAGGAGGGTGATCTCGACGCCGCCTTGACGACGGAGCCGCCTTACGTCGTGGCTCCGGAATATGAGTGGATTCCCTATGATGAAGAGCCTTTCTTCGTCGTTGCCCCCAAGGCTACCGGTATCAATGACGTCACCCTACTGTTTGAGCGCTTCCCTTTCGTGCGTTTCGACAAGATGGCCTGGGCCGGCGCGATTGTAGATCGCGAGTTGATGGCGCAAGGAATCCGCCCACGCGAGGTAATGGAATTTGATTCGCTGGAAGCGGCCCTCGCCCTGGTGGAAGAGGGGCTGGGGATAGCTGTGGTGCCGCTAAGCAAACCGCGCCAGGACCATGGCGCACTCCACTTCACCCTCACCCCTTTCGGCTCGCCGCAGTTAAGCCGACGCATAGGGATGTATCAAAAGCGGCAACATCCACGTCAAGCCTTGACACTGGCGATTCTGGAGGAGTTGCGGCAGTCTAAAACTTAAGCAAAACTCAAGTTAACCATAAAAATTATCAACTTTTTCTCAATACATAGCCATGCTATCCTCTTCACAGAGTCAACATGAGGAGGTTCGAGCATGATTGCCATCATTAATGCCCTCACGCCTGTTCTGGCACTGATAATTGTAGGTTTTTTCATCAAGCGCAGTGAGTTCGTCCCCTCCTCTTTCTGGCCTTCTGCGGAGAAGCTCACCTACTATCTCCTGATGCCAGCCACCCTGATTCACAGCCTCGCCAGCAAGGGGATCGGCTCCTCCCCCTGGTTAAACATTCTGCTTACAATCTGCGGGGCGGTAATCGCCAGCGTGCTATTTGTGACCCTGGGGTGGCTTACCCACCGGCGCATGGGGGGGGCGGTATTCACCTCGCTGTTTCAGGGTGGCGTCCGCTTCAATACCTTCGTAGCGCTGGCCCTTGCAGAAAACCTTTTCGGTAAGGAGGGACTGTTCCTTGCCTCCCTGGGCGCCGGGTTCATGATACTGATGGTCAACATAGTGACCGTCACCGCCTTCTCCCTGGCTGTTGGGAATGGCGGGCTTGATCTCAGACGGGTAGCCTGCGACCTGATGCGGAACCCGCTGATCTGGGGGTGTGTCTTAGGCATCGGGTTGAACATGTCGGGGCTGAAGCTGCCGGTGGCGGTCGATGGTTCGCTGGTTCTCCTCGGCAAAGCCGCCTTTCCCGTCGGGCTTTTGGCGGTTGGGGCCGCATACCAGGCAGGCAACTTAGCACGGCATTGGCGGCCCCTTTTAGCAAGTTGCGGGATCCAGTTTTTCTGCAAGCCCGTCGTCGCCTCGTGTTTAGCCGCGGCGACAGGTTTGTCCGGGATTGCCGCCGGAGTTACAGTCCTCCTCTTTAGCGTGCCTACCGCACCGACGGCTTATATCCTTTCCAAGCAGATGGGAGGAGACCATGACAGCATGGCGGTGATTATCACAGTTCAGACCTGCCTCTCCTTTTTCACTCTTCCGCTCACGCTCTGGCTGTTGCGCTGAAAAGGGGGGGCCGCTGTCGAAGAGGTGCTGAGTAGCCGTCCACCATACGAAAAAAAGCCGGGCATGCCCACGGAGGCATGTCCGGCCTTCTTCTCCAGCAGGGTAGTTTCGGGCGGTAAGCTGGCTAGATGCGATAAATCAGGGATTCCGTATGGAGCGTAGAGGGGTACCGATCCTTACCCGAAAGAAGTCAAGGCTCCTCTTTCCTCTCACTGAAGAACCCGATCAGGAACTCGGCATCTTTCGGGGAAAGATCGAACTTGAAGATCGCTTCCCGGACGAGCGGCCGGAACGGCTGGTCCGGATTCTCCTGCAGGTGGCCAGACACCCATTTCACGGCGCGGCGTAAGTCTTCTCCATCCGGTAACAGGTCGTGCATGGCTATTGTTCTCCTCTTGTCTTTCGAAGGTTGAATGATGAAGGATGAATTATGAAACCCGGGATTCCGGCTCCTCCAGGAGCTGCCACTCGGCGTACCCCTCCTTCCGCTCCACCAGCCGCTCCCCCTTCAGCGCCACCCGGGTCGTTGTCGGATGCGTCTTCACCCCGATATACGCGCGGACGATGTTGGCGATGGCTGCCTCCTGGAAGACAAGCTCGGTGCCATCGGCCAGCACCACCGTAGTCCGCAGGTGCCGGTGCCCCGCGGGGATCTCGGCGATCACCCGGTCGATGTCCTCGTTCCTGATGAGCATGACGTTGCCCCTCCCCGTTTGTGTGCTATAGTCACTACAGCTCCATTCTATACGATTCTGAGCAAAACGGGTGGTGTAAATCAAAGCCCAAAAACCGTTTCGCGCGGATAACTTCGGATAGAATCCGATAAAGATCTGATTTAACCCGACTGAAGGGGTTGTTCCGACTTTTATCCGAGGTTATCGGATTTTCAATCCGCGTGCTATTGCCGTTAAGGTTTTTTGCCGGATTGGACCGGAAAGGAGCCGCCATGCCTGACAAGCCCGAATTCCCCCTGAAGGTCTTCTACGACGGCGCCTGTTCCGTCTGCGGGACGGCGGTGGAGCGTTACGGCAGAAAGGACCACGCCGGCCGCCTCATCCTCGTGGACATCAGCGCCCCCGACTTCGCCCCCGAGGAGCACGGGATTACCCTGGAGGAGTTCCTGTACGAGATGCACGCTATCGACCGGCGCGGGAAGGTCTACAAAGGGCCTGAGTCGTTCTGGGCCATCTGGCAGGCGTTTCCCGCTTCGACACTCTACGGCCTCCTCGGCGTCCTCATCACGCTGCCCGGCGTCCGCGCGATCGCCCGGCTGGCGTACAAAGGGTTCGCCCGGATCCGGAAGTTCCTCCCCCGGCGACAGCCCCCCGTCTGCAGGATCGGCAAAGGAAAGCCCCCCGAAGGGTGAGATGGGAGTATATGCGGAGACCTTTTCTCACCTGAGGAGGCCGGCCTCAATGACCGCCAGGGTTGCGCAGCTGACGAGGGCCCACAGCGTTACGCCCTGGGCCAGGGGACGGAGGCCGACCCTGCGCAGGGAATCCCTGTGCAGACCGGCGCCGATGAGGAAGAGGGTAAGCACCAGGAACTGCTTCGCCGCTGCGGCGACGCCGTTCCAGGTCCCGGCGAACTGGGGAAGAAGCGAGCGGACGAGGGCCGCGGCGATGAAGCCGATGATGAAGAGCGGGATGGTCGGCATCTTCCCCGACCTCCTGAGAATCCCGGCGACGATGACACAGGGGGTTATCCAGAGCGCCCGGGTCAGCTTGACCGTGGTCCCGACCGCAAGGGCGGCAGAGCCGTAGGCGGCGGTGGCCCCCACCACGCTGCTCGTGTCGTGGATGGCAAGCCCCGCCCAGACGCCGAAGTCGTGCTGGCTCAGGCCGAGCAGGTGGCCGATTGCCGGGAAGAGGAGAAGGGCCACCGAGTTGAGGGTGAAGACCGTGACGAGGGCGATGGCGATCTCGTCGTTCTCGGCCTCGATGACCGGCGCCATGGCGGCAATGGCGCTTCCGCCGCAGATGGCGGTACCGAAGGAAATGAGGCTTGAGGTGCGGGGCGGGTTCCGGCAGAGCCTGCCGAGGAAGATGCCGGTGAGCACCGTGGCCAGAATGCCGACCAGCGTGATAGAGAGAGACTGCTTTGCCTCATGAAAGACCTGGCCGATGCCGAGCCCGAACCCCAGGCCGACCACCGACAGCTGGAGAAGCCGCTTGCTCATGCGGGTCGCAGCCCGGGGCCAGGGGGTCCCCAGGATGAGGCTGAAGAGTATTCCCCCAATCAGGGCAGCAGCCGTCCCCACCCACGGCAGGAGACAGAGCCCGGCCAGCAGGACGAAGCCCACTCGTCTGGTCATTTCTTTAGTCATCCGCAGCCTCCCGTACATCAGCATTCCAATATACGAGAGTAATCATATCTCAATGCTATCATAAGTAAAAGTACAAAATTTTTATCTATATTATCATTTTTTTTGATATATTTTTCTCTATGGCCATCACCCTGCGACAATTGGAGATTTTCGTCAGGGTCGCGACCGAGGAACACGCGACCAAGGCGAGCGAAAAGCTCCACGTAAGCCAGTCGGCCATCAGCATGGCGCTGGCGGAGCTGGAGCGGCTCACCGGCGGATCTCTCTTCGAGCGGGTAGGACGCCGGCTCGTCCTCAATGAACGGGGTCGACTCCTCCTCCCCGAGGCCCGGGATGTCCTGCGTCGGGTTGCCGGAATCGAGGAATTGCTGCGGGAATCGGATGAACCGGTCGGTCTTCTGCGGGTGGGAGCGAGCACCACCATCGGCAATTACCTCCTCCCCTCCCTGGTGGCGAAGTTCGCGGCACGCCACCGGCAGGCGCAGATCCAGCTGCAGGTGGGAAACACCAAGCAGATCGAGGAAGCGGTCTCGACCGGAGAACTGGACCTGGGGCTGATCGAGGGGCCGAGTCATGCCTTCGGACTCGATCGTATCCCCTGGCGCGACGACGAGCTGGTCGTGGTGGCGGGGCCGCACCACCCCTGGGCGGGAGAGCAGCGGGCCGATGCCGCGATGCTCGAAGCCGCGGGATGGATCATGCGGGAGGAGGGTTCGGGAACGCGGGAGGTCTTCGAGGCGGCCATGGCGCAGGTTGTGAACTCAACATCGATCACGCTGGAACTGGGACATACCGAGGCGATCAAGAAGGCGGTCGAGGCGGGGCTCGGCGTAAGCTGCCTGTCGCGCCTTGCGGTCCGGCGGGAGATCGAGCAGGGATGGCTGGTGGGGATTGACACCCCCCTGGACCTGCGGCGGACTCTCGCGATCCTGGTCCGGAAGAGCGCCGAGCGGACGAAACTGTTCACGGCGTTTGTCGAGCAGCTGATGCAGGTAACGCCGGACTGACGGTTCGTCTCCGGACGCTGCGCCATCAATTCCCTGAAAGGACGTGCATTTATCCAAGGAACCGAAAACAATTATTGGATATTTATAATATAGAGAGTACTCAATAAAATATTGCAATGGAGTCGATTGTCTGTTAAAGGTAGCCCACCGCTCAACAATTTGTTTGTAAATTGGGATGTTACGCCTCGATTTCTGAAAAAACCTGCTCATTGTTCAGACGGACGCAATGTCCTTACATAGGAGACAAGCTACTATCCGAAATCTGTAAGAGTCATCCGGAAGGTGAGGAACCGCAGGATGAATTCCCCGGCACGAAATAATAAAATTTCTTCTGCCAAAATTACCCCACCGTTTGTCGCCGGCACAATTCAACGGGAGAAGCTGTTCCATCTTCTCGACAGCGGCAGGAATCGGCCTATTTCCTGGATATCGGGACCGGGCGGCTCCGGAAAAACCACACTGCTGGCCGGATATATCGAGGCGCGCAAACTTCCCTGCATCTGGTATCAAATAGACGAAGGGGATGCGGATGTGGCCTCGTTTTTTTATTACCTGGGAATGGGGGCAAAAAAGGCTGTTCCACGTTCCCGGAAATCGCTGCCCCTCCTCACCCCCGAATACCTTCAAGGCCTTCCGGTATTCACGAAACGCTATTTCGAACGGCTCTCCACCCTGCTCCCCCCCCCCTTCCTGATCGTCTTCGATGATTATCATGCCTTACCGGCGGATTCGCAGCTCCATGACGTATTTGTCGGCGGACTGGAGGCTGTCCCGCCACCGGGGGTCCACGTAGCCGTGCTGAGCCGTCATGATCCCCCGCCGCAATTTTCCCGTTTGCGGGCAAACGACAGAATAAACTACCTGGGTTGGCAAGACCTCAAATTCTCTCTGGCAGAGACAAGAGAAATAGTCAGTGTACGGAAGAACAATACACCTGCAGACGAGGTCATCGCGCAATTGCACGCGAAGACAGAGGGATGGGTAGCCGGATTGGTCCTCATGATCGAGAGCGCCAGGATCAGGGGGATCGATTATGGCTTGCAGAACGACCTGACACCGGAAGAGATTTTTGATTATTTTGCCGGCGAAATTTTCAAGAAAGCGGACAAAGGCATCCAGGATTTCCTGCTCAGGACCTCATTTCTCCCCGGGATGACGGTGCAGATGGCCGAGGCGCTCACCGGCAACCCCCATGCCGCCCACATATTGTCCTCCCTGAGTCGCAACAACAACTTCACCGAGAAACATTCGCATTCTTCGCCCGTGTACAGGTATCATCCCTTATTCAGGGAATTTCTGGCCGCCAGGGCACGGGCTGCGTTCAGCGCCGAACAGAGAAGCGAAATAATGCGCAACACGGCCATACTGCTGGAAAAGGAGGAACAATACGAGGAAGCGGCGGAACTCTTTTGTGCCGCCAGTGACTGGGCGGCTCTCGCCGGACTGATCACCGGCTATGCCCCGGTAATCCTGTCGCAAGGCAGAAACCAGACCCTCGAAAAATGGCTGCACAGAATGCCGCATTCCGTCCTTGAAAACTCTCCCTGGCTCCTCTACTGGACGGGGGCCTGTCGGCTCTCCGTTAACCCGAACGACGCGCGAAACTGCCTCGAAATGGCGCTGACCTGTTTCGACGCCAATGGTGACTCCATCGGTGCCTTTACGGCATGGTCATTGGCTATCGACACCTTTGCCCTTGACCCGAGCAGCGTCGCGCAGCTGGACCACTGGCTGGCACTGATCGATCAACTCACGGAAAAGTATCCGCTTTTCCCCTCTCCCGTCATCGAGGCGTATGTATCCACCGGCATGCTTTTCTCGCTGGCGATTCGACAGCCGCACCGGCCGGAGACAGAAAAGTGGGCGATGCGCGCGTTGAAGCTATCCGCCGAAATCCAGGACCCGCACCTCCAAGGCAAAACAGCCCAGTTTCTGATCCTGCACCACATCTACCGGGGGGATCTCACAGCCGCCAGAACGTTCATCGAATCGCTCAGGGAATCGACCGGATACCGCAAAACAATCCCTCCCGTCATGTCCATTCTGCTGGGATTCTTTGAGGCGATTTACTCCTGGCTTGCGGCCCAGCCCGAGGCATGCCTGGCCCATGTTTCGGCAGCATTGGAATTATCGCAAACAACGGGTATCCGCCTATTGGATTACCTTCTGCTCGGTCAGGGGGTCTGCGCTGCGCTGAGCAAGGGGGAACTGGCGACCGCCAGGGAATTCCTGGAAAGAATGGCGCCGGTACTCGGCAGCGCCAGACGAAACGACATCTCCTACTATTACCATGCAGCGTCATGGTATTCGCTGCTTCGCGGCGATATTGTCAGGGCCCGCACAGAGGCGGAAAAGGCAACGGAGCTCGCTATTGAATGCGGATCACCCTTTGCCGAGGGAATTTGCGCCCTTACGCTGGCACATATTCTCCACCAGTGCGCCGAACCTCACCGGGCAGCGGAATATCTGGTACGGGCTCACAGCATCGGCAACTCCATGAACAGCGCACTTATCGAGTTTCCGGCCCACCTCTTTGAAGCCCTCTTCGCCTTTGACCGCGGTGATAAGGCGGCTGGAGTTGCCAGCCTGCGCACGGCGCTGACCATAGGCCGCAACGCGGAGCTCATGAACTATGATGGCTGGCACCCGGCCGTCATGGCCCGTCTCTGTTCGAAAGCCCTCGAGTCAGGAATCGAGACGGAGTATGTCCGGGAGATGATTTTGCTGCGCAAGCTCAGGCCGACAGACGAAGGGATGCTGCTCGAGCAATGGCCCTGGCCGCTTCGAATTTCCACCCTCGGCAGTTTCGGGCTGGCGAGGGGAGGAAAGGAGATCGTCTTTTCCGGGAAAGTGCAGCAGAAGCCGCTATTGCTTCTCAAGGCACTAACCGCCTCCGGCGGGAAGAATGTGCCGGAAGACCTGTTGACGGACTTTCTCTGGCCCGATGCGGACGGAGACCAGGCGCACAAATCGTTCGAGATAACCTTGCTCCGCCTGAGGCGCCTGCTCGGCGTGGAGAATGTACTGCGGCTGCAGGACGGCTGCCTGACGCTCGATCCCCAACTCTGCCGGGTTGACGCCTGGGTACTGGAGCATCTCTTCACCAGGGCGGACAGCCTGTGGGAAGCGGCCCGGGAAAAGCAGAACCATGAGGAAATGGCTGAGGCCGCTCGCCTGACGGAAAAGGCTCTCGATATGTATCGGGGCCATTTCCTCGACCGGGAAAACCAGCCTTGGGTTTTATCCCTGCGGGAGCGTTTGCGGAACAGACTCTCCCACAGCATCGAAAGGCTCGGCCTCCATTGGGAGAAAATCGGCTTGCGGGACAAAGCGGTAACGTGCTTTTCCAGAGGGGTGGAAATCGACGATCTCGCCGAAGAATTCTATCGACACCTCATGACGTGTTACCTGGCTGCGGGCAGGCAGGCCAAGGCCCTGGAAATATATGACCGCTGCCGCTCTGTGCTCTCCGCAAAAGTCGGAATCAAACCATCGTCTGCGACTGAAGCGGTTTATCGCTCCATCCTGCAGAACCGATGACCTGCTTTCCCGTTCCCGAGCCTCGATGCGGATTACCTGGAGGCTTGGCATTCAACCCTCGCAAAAAACCCTCACCATGTATCATGCACTGAACAAGAGCCCCCCATGCTCAAGTAAATAAATTCTCCGATTATCGAATTTTTATCCCCACCCACAATTTTAATGAATCTGTAGGTAATCTGTAGGTACCCCGCTGGTAGGCTTTCCCGCAGTCATGCTGCATGCCTCCATGGAATCGGGTGGGAAATCTCCCACCCACCTTTTCCAGCAATCACAGAAACCGCACTGCCAGAAGGTCAACAGGCCGGAATTCAGCCGGACCGGCGGGGTGGCCATGGAGAGTTTCATAATCCGCATCTATCGACGAGGGGAAAATCCGCGCGACATCAGCGGGCTCGTGGAACTGGTCGATATAGACGAACAGCACCCGTTTACGGATTTCGATGAACTGGGAAAAATCCTCGGCCTCGGACCGGGAAAAGCTGATGGTCGGGTGAATCGCGCCGGGAAGAAAAGACGAGACATCGGGCAAGAAGGCATGTAGATCGTGACAAAGACTTTGAGTTCCGGAGAAGGTCGAGGCGACGCCCCTGGCCAAGCGACGCAGGGGAATTTTATTTGAAGGAGGGACTAATCAATGGATGCAGGACGCATCAAGGGTATTTTGCTGAGCCCCAGACAGGAGTGGCAGGTCATTTCAGGAGAGACCGCAACCGTCTCGGATCTCTACAAGAGCTATGTCGTCATCCTGGCGGCCATCGGCCCCATCGCGTCGGTTATCGGGATGTCCATCGTGGGCGTGAGCTTGCCCTTCGTGGGATCGTTTCGGGTCCCCATTACCACGTCGGTTGTTTCGGCCCTCGTAAACTACGCTCTGACGCTGGGGGGCGTGTATGTCCTCGCCCTCGTCATCGACGCGCTGGCCCCGACCTTTGGCGGGGAGAAGAACCTCAACCAGGCGTTCAAAGTGGCGACCTATTCCTGCATCCCCGGCTGGCTCGTCGGCATATTCACGGTAGTGCCGGTACTCGCCGTACTGGGCATACTCGGGCTCTACGGGCTGTACCTCCTTTTCCTCGGGCTTCCCCTCCTGATGAAGTCGCCCCAGGAAAAGTCGCTGGGATACACGATAGCCGTGATTGTGGCGGCAGTCGTCATTTTCATGGTTATCGGCATGGTTTCACACGCGTTCATTTCGTATCCCGCTCCGAGCCTGATACCCAGGATTAACTGAATGGACGTAAGGAGCGCTTCCTCGCTACGTCAGTTCCATGTTTGCTGCTTGTAGCCAGTAAACGTAAGTAAGTCCTCCGCGAAAAACCTGAACCAAGGAGAATGATTTATGGCAACTATTCAAGAATCAGTCTGTATTATCGCTGCAGTATTGTTTGCCCTTTGCGGTCTCGTGGCATGTTCCAAGTCGTCGACGCCCAATGCTTCCACTGGCAGCACACCGGCAAGTACGGCTCCTGCTGCGACTGCAAAGACGAGCGGGAACATCGACATCGGCACGCTGCTGACCAAGCAGGATGCTGAAGAGATCGTCGGTAAAGGGGCGATGCTGACCCCCGGCGCCAGAGGCAACGAGTACACGATCGCTGCAGCGGACAAGATAGAGAACTACATGGTGGCGGTTACAAATGTGGGACCTAATATCGAAGCCGCCAAGAAAGGGGCGATGATGGCGATGAAGGACGCACGGCCGCTGCCGGGAGTTGGCGATGAAGCGTACGCTGACGGGCACGGGCTTTTGGCGGTAAAAGGTCAGTTCCTGATCATCATCGGCGGTGCCGCCCCCCAGATGGCACGTGTACCCGAGGCTGAAAAGAAACTCGCTCTGAAGGTTATTGCAAAGCTGTGACGTTTAAGATGGTGCAGTTTCAGGTGGTGTGTCACCTGACAAATACACTTTAGGAGGGTGTTATGAGAATCGTACATGTTGTAAGTATTTTGTGTCTTTTTCTGTTGGCAGCCTGTGGTGGAGGCGGAAATCCCTCAATACCTCCTTCAACATCAACTGGCGGGGGAGCGCAGACAGTCAATCTGGTTCCCGGCACATCCGCACAAGCCTCCCTGAGTGATGCCAGCAGCAATTCTACAGTGAATTTCAATTTCCCGGCTAACTGCGTTACCTCGCCAACCACTGTTACTATTGATAACGTCACCCAAGCGGGACTTCCACACTCACTGAAAGCGGGAAAGTCGCCAAAATTCTCCCTGAACAGTAACAACACGTACATCACGGCGTTCAGCATTACCACGAATCCGTCGACTGTAACACAGTTTCTCGCACCGGCTTCACTAAGCGGGTCGGTTGCGACGGCCATCTCAAGCGGCACGACCCTTAACGTCGCAAAATGGGATACAACGAACAGTGTCTGGACTGATGTGATAACGTTGGTGGTAGGTGCCAATGGAGCCTTTACTCAGACCCTTACCACGACTTCACTGACGGGTGTCCTCACTCCCGGCATCTATGTGGTATACAAGCCAGCCCCGGGCACGTCTACAACAGTTTCCAATCTCGGGATCGTCCTTCTTGCCGATGATGGGGTTGGCTTCAAGGATGGTTCGTACAAAAACGGTTTGCAAGTGATTAACATTTACGACGCCAATGGCAAAGTGCTTCCCACGCCCACGATCAAGTACCTGCCATACGACGGCGCCTACGACATTGACGGTCAAGCGCTCACTCCCGATGGTTCGCAGGGGGTTCTCGTTGATGGCGGGAATACGGTTCGCTTCTTCTCCAATGTCCAGACCGGGGTTCCGTTGGCATCTACCAACACGGTCGATATCTCAAGTTACGGTGGAGACGGCGATTCCATCGCCATTCTTGCCAATGGTGACGAAGCAGTGGTTTCCGGCGACTCCTCTACACAGCTTCTCGTCATCTCCGGCATTACCTCAGGCAATCCGAAAGCGGCAGAGGTGATTTCCATTCCAGGTTACCGTGACGGTCTGGTAAATTCGAAGGATGACGCGGTTCTCCTTGCACGCGGTGGCAGCAGTGTGACCGTATATTCGATCGCCGCGATAGCACCGAAGACAGGCTCCCTTGGCGCCACCATCTCCCATAGCCTTACACAGCTCGCGGATCTGAGCTCGCTTCCGTCGTCAAGCGGGGAGGACGGCCGCAACGGAATGGCCATCAGTCCTGCTGACTCCACTCGTGCCGTAGTAATTGGCAACGATCCCACGACCTTTTCGCCATCGATCGTCCTATTGACAGGTCTTACCACAACCCCGAAGGCAAGCACCCCCGTTGCGGTGAAGGGTGCGGCAACGGTCTATTCCGTGTCGATAACCCTGGACGGCAAACTGGCGGTCGTGGGCACCGACAGCGGTATCGTGCTGTTTACCGGCGTGGATACCGGGACGCTCACTCAGGTCGGCACGACACCATACGCGCCTACGTATGCTACTGGAGCGTCAACTACTGCCACACTGGGTAATATAACGACCCTTGGCATTACCTTGGATGGGAAAAACGTGGTCGTCGGTGACCAAACCAACTCATCGATAGTGGTTATTCCCATAAATACATCTAAAGCCACTGGATTTGATGCTCCGGCGGGAATACTGAACAATGTTGCCATTCCGGGCAATGATCAACTGGTCATCCATTAGAACCGTCCGGGGATGCAATCGTCCTGGTTTCTAGCATGACAACGCACGGGAAACAGGCGGGAGCATCCCCTTACATCAGAAACCATTCTCGCCAACGTGACATGGAATGCCATGGAGACGAACGGCGGCAATAACACCTCAGCAGGCGGCAGCTATATGTAAGCCGCCCTTGAAAAAACAAGGCCCCGGAAGAAACCTTCCGGGGCCTTTTCAATTGGAGGGAAACTCCTTCAACAGTGAATTGACGATCTCGGCATCATGGGTCACGGCGGGACAAGCTCACCGCCCTCCCGGTCGCCCTCCCCCCATCCCGTTGCCGCGTATGAATTCCTGCCGCTCGCCGGGAGGCGTGGAGTGGAGCTGCTCCCTGAACTGCTGCCGTTCGGCCGGGGTCATCCGCTGCCATCTGTCGCGTAGCGCCTGCCGCTCACCCGGCGGCAACTGCCGGAACCACCTGAACCGGGCGCGGACCCGCTCTTGTTCGTCGGGAGGGAGCTTGCGGAACTGCTCGTACCTGGCGCGGATGGCGGCCCGCTGCTCCGGCGGCAGCTCTCGCCACCGCTTGAAGCGCTGCCGGGCCTCGACCCGCTCCTCGGGGTTCATCTGCTGCCACCGCTCGGCTCCCCGGCGAAGGCGTTCCTGGCGCTCGGGGGGGAGCTGGTCCCACGTGCCGGCGTAGGGTTTCAGAACCTGCCGCTCGTCCCGGCCCAACTGGTTCCAGGGAACCCCGGGACCATCCCCCCAGGCCGGCGCCGCCAGCCAGGTGTCGAACGGGTTTCCGTCATCGTCCTCGTCATCCCTCCCCCGGCCGAACCAGGCCCAAAACCGGTCGCGCACCGCGGTGCGCCGGTGCCAGTCGACGATCCGGCTCTGGAGGACGCGGTAAAACAGCACCGGCCATTCCTCCTCGGGGCGGGCGGCGTAGTTCTTCGCGAACCCGAGCATTCCTTCCTGCACCAGGTCAAGGGCATCATCGGCATTGCGGGTGGCAAACTCCGCCATCCGGAAGGCCCGCCGTTCGATGGCGGTCAGGAATCGGTTGATGGCCTCAGCGTTTTCCAGCGGTGGCTCCCCAGCCCATCCCGGCCGTGGTGCAGGAATGGGTACTTGTTATCATAAACGAATACTCAGCAAATCCGTTGACACGCTTAGGGATACGATGTCGAAAATCCTGAAAAAAACAAAAGCAGGGTAGTTTCTTTTGGGTTTTATTGCTCATCAGGATAATAGCAGTTTTTGGCGAAATCTGCCAGCCGTCCCCATGCCGCCTTCTTCGTCCGGGGGCGGCAAACCACCCTGCGGGAGACACCGCTCCGGGAGGGGATCGTCATCGGCCTCAACCATGGCAGCGGCACCCTTGGGCTGGGGGTCGTCGCCAAGTCCGACGGGGAATCGGTCACGTTCATGACGCCCTTAGCCTCTCTGCGCACCGTCAACCGCGTGATCGCGGGGGATTTCACCGCCGCCTGACGGTGCTCCAATTGACGCCCGCGATTTTTCCATTAAAATTTAGTATCAAGACCGATGTCGCCCATGGTGCCGAGAGAGCACAGGCGCTCGCTACCCCCGGAAGGAGAGGATATGCACGACTGGAACGTGGTGGTCACTGTCCGTGAAGAGGGATACAACCGGGCCCGCAGGCTCCTCGGACGCTTCGGGCCGGTGGACCGCACCGATTTCTTCAACATCCTGGTGATGCAGGTGGCCGATCCGCGCCTCCTCCTGGAAGGGCTGCGGGAGGAGGCCGGCCGGGAACCGGAGAGCGTCGCCTCCCTGGCGCGGGTGCTGCCGGTTGACCAGACCTTCACCTTCCAGTCGCCGGCGGAGTTCGACGAGAAGGCGCGGCTGGCGGTCTGCGCCTGGCTGCCGACCCTGGCCGGAAAAGGCTTCCACCTCCGCATGCACCGCCGGGGATTCAAGGGGAAGCTCTCCAGCATGGACGAGGAGCGCTTCCTCGACACCTATATCCTGGACGCCCTGGCAACGGCCGGTCCCCCGGGACGCATCTCGTTCACCGACCCCGACGCCATCATCGCCCTGGAGACCATCGGTCCGCGCGCCGGGCTCTCCCTCTGGACCCGCGATGAGCTTGTACGCTACCCGCTCCTCCACCTCGACTGAGGAACCCCGCCATGCCCGGAACGAAAGACTCCCGCAAAAAGGGCATTCTGCCCGGCGAAGATATTCACCTCCTGATCGCCACCCTCCCCGGCGACCTGCAGGCGGCCATCTACCAGCTACCGATCGATCAGCTCGTCGAGGTGGTCATGGACCTCGGCCGGCCTCCCGAGGCACGCTTCCCCGACCAGGTCGTCCGGCTGAAGGGAGCCCCGGTCAGCCACGAGGACCTGGCCCACGTCCTGGCGCTGGTGGGAGAATTCAGCGACGACAACCGGGCCGGGATCGAGCGGACCCTGCACCGCATCTCCTGCATCCGCAACCGCAAGGGGCAGATCATCGGCCTCACTCTGCGGGCGGGAAGAGCCGTGATGGGCTCCATCGAGCTCTTGCGCGACCTGATCGAGACCGGGGCGAGCCTTCTCATCCTCGGCCGGCCGGGGGTGGGAAAGACCACCAAGCTGCGGGAGATGGCGCGGGTCCTGGCCGACGACTTCCGCAAGCGGGTGATCGTGATCGATACCTCCAACGAGATCGCGGGCGACGGCGACATCCCCCACCCGGGGATCGGCGACGCCCGGCGGATGCAGGTCCCCCATCCCGACCGGCAGCACGCGGTGATGATCGAGGCGGTGGAAAACCACATGCCCGAGGTGATCATCGTCGACGAGATCGGCACCGAGGCGGAGGCGCGGGCCGCGCGCACCATCGCCGAGCGGGGGGTGCAGCTGATCGGCACCGCCCACGGCAACACCCTGGAGAACCTGATCATCAACCCCACCCTCTCCGACCTCGTGGGAGGGGTGCAGGTGGTGACCCTCTCCGACGAGGAGGCGCGCCGCCGCCGCACTACCAAGACCGTCAGCGAGCGAAAATCCCCTCCCACCTTCGACATCGTGGTGGAGATGGTGGACCGCAACGAGGTGATCGTCCACCGCGACACGGCAGCGGCAGTGGACACGCTGCTGCGCGGCTTTCCACCCAGCGGCGAGCGGCGCGAGCAGGGAGCCAACGGCCATGTCCACATCGCTGAGGTCGTCCGGGAGCCCCAGCCCGCACCGCGGGTCGCGGAGCGTCCCCCCCGGGAAGGTCCCGCCCGCATCTTTCCCTATGCGCTCTCCCGCGACCTGCTGGAGCGGGTTATCCGCGGCCTCGGTCTCGACGCCCGCACCGTCGGTAATCCGGAGCAAGCAGACCTGGTGGTGGCGCTACGCGCCAGGAGTGATGATTTCCGGCTCCACCGGATCCTCGACGAGAGCGGCGCCACCCTCCACCTCATCAAGCGGAACACCGCCAACGAGCTGCGCCGGCTGCTCCAGAACGTTTTCCACATCATGGAGGGGGTCGACGAGGACGAGGTGCAGGAGACGGTCAGGGAGACCGAAGAGGCAATCCGCCTGGTGCTCGAAGAAGGGCGGCCTGTGGCGCTCGCACCCCGCCGCCCCGCACTGCGCAAGATGCAGCACCGGATGATCGCCGGCCGCCACCTCGTCGCAGAGAGCGAGGGAAAGGAGCCGGAGCGCCACCTGGTGGTCCATCCGCCGGCATGAGTACCTGACCCATGGCAAAGATCCGCGTGGAAATAGAGAGTACCGGGAGACCGGTCGCCTTCACCCTTCTTGGCCGGACCTTCCGGGTGCGGGAAGTGGTCGACCAGTGGTGGGGGTCCGACCACACCTACTGCAAGCTCGTCGCCGACGACGGCAACATCTACGTCATCAGGCACGATCTGGAGAGCGACACCTGGGAGATGGTGCTGATGGAAGCGGGGGGACACACCTGATGCGGCACCAGGCAGCTCAGGCGAAGGTGGTGAGGCAGAATTGACGACAGCAACCGGCGAAAGGGAATGCAGGTTCTGCGGAATCATCCGTGGGGAGGTCCCGGCTGTCGTCGTCTTTGCCGATGACGCCTCCCTCGCCTTCCTCGACCGGCGCCCCCTGTTTCCCGGTCACCTCCTCCTCGTTCCCCGGGAGCACATCGTGACCCTTGCGGACCTCCCCGACCGCCTGGTCGAGCCTCTTTTCCGTTCCGCCCGGCTCCTCGCCCGGGCCGTGGAGGAGGCGATGGCGGCGGAGGGGAGCTTCGTCGCCATGAACAACCGGGTGAGCCAGAGCATCCCCCATCTCCACGTCCACATCGTGCCACGACGACGGCATGATGGGCTGAAGGGGTTCTTCTGGCCCCGCCTGGGCTACCGCGACGAGGCAGAGATCGCCCGGGTGGGCGAAGTCCTTCGGACGACCATCTCTCGCTTGCAATCAAAAATTAGCGACAAAGCATAAACTCTGCTCATTGGAAAGGCGTAAGGCAGTATTCTTTTGACAACTTAACGAGCTGGTGTCAAAATACCATGATGCCGAGCGGCATTAGCTTGCGATTATTAAAATATTAACAACCAACAACACAAACAGCCCATTGCTACGATCATGACTAAAATTCATATCATTTTACCGAACCGTTTAGGTGATTCGATTCTGACATTGCCTGCACTCCTTTGTTTAAAACAACTGTTGGATAAACACAGGCAAGGTCAGTTTAAAGTAACAGTTTTTTCACATTTCCCTCTTAACAGATATTTTCAGGCATTAAATCTATTCGAATTCAAATCCTTCAACCTTTTCTCCAAATTTGCATCCTGGATCCAAAAGCCCGACAAAGCGTTTTTTCTTTCGACCACCAGCAACAACATCGGTTACTGTGCAAAGACCGCTTACGGCCTCCGACTGCCCCACAAAAAGCATGTCCATTATGACGCCAATCTGCCCTACCTGAACCTGATGCAGCCCGACTCGTCACTGCCTGACAATGGTGAGTGGGTCCACTTCCTGCAGTCGAATTACTCCCTATCGACCTATGCGGCGAGGCATTTCGGTATCTGCCTCGAATTCGGTTTTTCGGATCGCCACATCATGGATGAATTCAGGTTTGACAACACCAGTCTGCTGGCCGGCACGCAGTATTCCAGCGAAGCCCCTTTGTTCTCCTCCGATTACGTGGTGTTCTGCATGGAAGCCGCCTATAACAGCAAACATGCGGCCAACAGACGCTGGAACGAAGAAGGCTTCCTGTTCCTGGCAGATAAGCTCCATGAAGACCATGGGATAGGAAGTGTTTTCATTGGACTAAACAACCGGCCACCGATCGCCAAAAAGAGCTATCTGAAAGACCTGCGAAGCCAGCTTACCCTCGACCAGACGCTGCAGGTGCTGAAGCATTCACGTGGGTATATCGGCAATGACACGGGGCCGTTGCACATGGCGAACCTGCTGAGGAAAAAATCCATCGGCATGTATCCCCCCGATGGGTCGGTTGCGTATCGACCTATGTTCCCGTCGTACAACACGGTCTGTTTCACTTCCCAGCCCCCTGAAGAGATATATCCCTGCCTGGAGCAGTTGCTGTCGGGAGAAACCTGCCAGGGGCTCATGCCACAGGGGTACCACCACCGGTTCGCACCGGAACCCGTCGGCGTATTATCAGCTCCCTGCTGACGGATACCCCCCATAAATCTCCGGATGAAACAAAAATGCCGCAACCTTGCATGGTTGCGGCATTTGCTTGTCGGGAACGGCTACCCCCCAGCGAATAATCCTAAGCCGCCTTCGGCATCTTGCGCAGCACCTCCTTGTATTTCTGCCACTCGGTGGCGGTCCAGACCTCCGTGGTTGCGTGGCCATAGGTGCGGATGATGGTCGCCACGTGCATGGCGGTCTCCAGGTCGGGGGCACGGAAGATGTCCAGGTAGTCGCACGGACCGAGGATGGCGAAATTGTGCAGCCATTCCACCTGCGGGCATTCGGTGCGGACGTGCTCCATGGCGGCACGCTCCAGCTGTTCCAAGGTCTCGGGTGAGCGGAGCGCATCGGGGGAGAGGCGGGTCAGCATGACGAACGTGAGCATGTAAACTTCCTCCTTTTAACGTGATGTCGGCGCTTTTGGCACAGTCCATTGTATCCCGGCATCGGCGAAATGCAACGCGGGGACTTAACCCTTCTCCCTCAGGGAGAGGGTAACTTTAGCGGCTTAGCGGGACGATTTAATTCAAATCGGCTTCTGCGGGAAAGATTAGGAAAGCAGAGGTCGCGTGAAGCGGCGCACCAGCTCGACGTGACGCGGGAAGAGGCCTTCGAGTTCCTCACGGGTCGGAAGCTCGAAGTCGGCGAAATCGAAGCCGGGGGCGACGAGGCAGGTGACGAGGGTGAACGTTCCCAGGGGCCGGGCCGCCTGGAGGACGCCGGGGGGAACGACAAGAAGCGGCTCACCCTCCTCGCCGGGAGCGGCCAGGGTGAGCAGACGGGGTTCCTGGTCCAGGAGCACGAGTTCGAGGGAATCCCCCGCCAGGTGCACCCAGACTTCCTCGCTCCGCACCCGGTGGAAGGCGGAGAAATCGCCGGCAGCGAGGAGAAAATAGATGGCGGTGAGGGCCGTCCTTTCGCCGGGGTAACCGGGAAGATGCCCGAGGGAACGGGTCGAACGGTGCACCTCCCGGTACCATCCCCCCTCGGGGTGCGGCTGGAGGTCGTAGCGGTCGATGAGGCGGCGGGCGGCGGGGAGGGTCATGCCCCCTCCGGGTCAATAGGGGTGCCGCAGTATTTACAGGCGGCCTCCCGCCACTTGATGAACTCGGCGCACTTGCGGCAGCGCCGGTAGTGCCCCGGCACCTCCCGCACCGGCCCCTGGAAGATGGCGACCATCAGGGTGGGGGGAAAGAAACCGCAGAGGAGGAACCAGCCGAAGCGGCTTCTCCCCTTGGTCCCGGCTAGCCAGGCACCGACGAGCCCCGGGAGGATGAAGAAGACGAAGATGACGATGAATTGTTTCACGGTTTCGGGCATGGCGGTTCCTTTTAGTGATTTAGAGAAACGGGAGCGGCTTGCCGGTGCGATAGGCAAGAGCCTGGCAGGTGGCGACGAGGCGCCCCTCCCGGTCGCTCACGCGAATGTCGTAGCTGGCGGTCCGCTTGGTGCTGCTGATCTCACGCGCCTCGGCCCGCAGCCGCGCCCCGCTCTCCGGGCTCGCCACGTACGTGACGTTCACGTTGAGCGCCACGGTCACCCCGCCGCAGGTCTGGCAGACCGTCTCGAACGCCTCGTCGATGAGGGAAAAGATCGCCCCGCCGTGGGCCCGGCCGAACAGGTTGTCCATGGTCTCCGGCACGTAGGTCATCTCCACGGCCGAGAACCCCTCCGCCAGCTCCACCAGCTCCATTCCCAGGGTCCGCGCCAGCGGCTCCCGCTCGACCCCCCGGAAAATTGCCTCCCTGAGGCTGTCGTCCATCGTCGTCCTCCTCGAAAAGTGCGGCCGGGGCCGCGTCATGAGATGTAATGACATGATTCGGGCGACCGGCAGGTCGCCCCCTACAGGGCCGTGCTTAGAACTCGGCGTGGCGCGGTGTTCTCGGGAAGGGGATCACGTCGCGGATATTCTCCATACCGGTCAGGTACATGATGAGCCGCTCGAACCCAAGGCCGAAGCCGGCGTGGGGACACGACCCCCAGCGGCGCGAATCCAGGTACCACCAGAGCCCCTCGGGGGCAATCCCCACCTCCCCCATCCGCGCCGTGATGAGATCGAGCCGCTCCTCCCGCTGGCTCCCGCCGATGATCTCTCCCACCTTCGGGACGAGGAGGTCCATGGCCGCGACGGTCTTCCCGTCGTCGTTCTGCCGCATGTAGAATGCCTTGATCTCCCGCGGATAGTTGACCACGAAGAGCGGTCCCCCCGTCACCTGCTCGGTGAGGTAGCGCTCGTGCTCGGTCTGCAGGTCGAGCCCCCACTCCACCGGGTATTCGAAGGTGACTGTCGCCTTTTGCAGTTCCCGAATCGCGTCGCCGTACTCCATCATGGCGAACGCTGAGTCGGCGAGCCTGCCGATCCGCTCGACGAGCCCCTTCTCCACGTGGCTGTCGAAGAACTCCAGGTCCTCCCGGCAATTATCCAGCACGAACCGGCAGAGATAGCGGAAAAACTCCTCGGCGAGGGCCGCGTCATCCATGAGGTCGGCGAAGGCCATCTCCGGCTCGACCATCCAGAACTCCGCCGCGTGGCGCGGGGTGTTGGAGTTTTCCGCCCGGAACGTGGGGCCGAAGGTATAGATGTCGCCGAAGGCCAGGGCGCACAACTCACCTTCCAGCTGGCCGCTCACCGTGAGCCCGGTCGCCTGGCCGAAGAAGTCGCCCGAGTAGTCCACCTCCCCGTCCGCCAGGGGAGGGCGCGCCATGTCGAGGGTGGTGACCCGGAAGAGCTCCCCCGCTCCCTCGCAGTCGTTGGCGGTGATGATCGGGGTGTGGACATAGAGGAAGCCGCGCTCGGCGAAGAAGCGGTGGATCGCCTGGGCGAGCATCGACCGCACCCGGAAGACCGCGCCGAAGGTATTGGTGCGAGGCCGCAGGTGGGCGATGGTGCGCAGGTACTCGAAGCTGTGGCGCTTTTTCTGGAGGGGATAACTCTCGTCCGCCGGGCCGACGATCTCGACCTCCCGAGCGGCCAGTTCCACGGCCTGACCGGCAGCGGGGGACGCCACCAGCGCGCCGGTCACCCGCAGGGCGCTGCCGGTGCCGAGGCGGGCGAGCTCCTCGTAGTTGGCCAGCACCGGTTCCGCTACCACCTGGAGGGAGGCGAAGCACGAGCCGTCATTGAGGGCGATGAAGGTGACCCCCTTGCCGCTCCGCACCGTCCGCGCCCATCCCCTTACCGTCAGCTCCGCCCCCGGCTGGCCGGCCAGGGCATCCTTGATGCGCGTTCTTCTCTCCATGGGACATTCTCCGTGCACTGTTTTCCAGAATTCTAGCACACAGGGCCGGGACCGACAAATATTTTGACCACGCCGCCGCGCTGCGGTATATTTGATGAAGCCATGTGGAAATCGCTCCTTCTTGCACTTATCCTAACCCTGCTCTTCCTCGCCGCGGCCGGCGCAGGCAACTCCGCCTCCAACTTCGGCGGCGTGGGGATCGACGGGGTGCCCCGGACCGACGGCCAGATCGAGGTACGTCAGCTCGTGACCGGCGGTCCCGCACACCTGGCCGGGATCAAGATCGGTGACGTGATCACCCGCATCGACGGCAAGCCGACCCTGGGGAGCGATTTCAACGACATGGTCGAGCACCGGCTCCGGGGCCGGGCAGGGACGAAGGTGCTGCTCACGATCAGCCGTCCCGGCGAAGAGAAGCCGCTCCACTTCACCCTCGTCAGGCGTCAACTGGTCACGAAGAGCCAATAACGCCGGCAAGACCGCCGATCCGGGAGGTTCCACCATGATACGACTCGTCTCACTGCTGCTATTCCTCGTCATTGCCGCCGTCCCCGCCTTCGGCGCAGCCGGGACCGATGCACCGCAGAGTCCCCTCTCTCAGGCCCCGCCTCCCCGGCACGACTATCCGAAAATCGTCCTCTACTCGGTCTCCTGGTGTCCGCACTGCGCAGAGGCCAAGGAATACTTCACCCGCAACAACATCCCCTTCATCAACCGGGACGTGGAGCTCGACCCCGATGCCATGGAACTGTTGCAGACCAGGTACAAGAGCACGGGGGTGCCGGTCATCGTCCTCGGCAACGACGACAAGATATTGAAGGGGTTCAGCAGGGATGCGTTCGAAAGGGCGGTCCGGGAACTCCGGGAGAAAAAGAAGAAATAGAGCACGGGAATGGCCGATCAAGAATCAGAAAACCCGTTGCCTGCCAGGTAACGGGTTTTTTTTATGGTTTCTCCTTCCCCTGCTCCGTCTGGACATATTTCTTGACCGTTCGCCGGTCGAGGTTCGTGCGGCGGGCGACCTCCTCGTAGCTCCCGTGGCGCCGGTAGAGAAGACTGCAATACCCCGCCAGCAGGGACTGGGCGTCGGTCGCACCGGAGTCGATCCCGGCCATGAGCCGTTCCCGCAGCCCCGGCGCCACGGTTGCGCTGTCCCCCCGGTAGTGGCGGGAGATGATGATGCGGCGCACCGCCTGCTCCAGCTCCCGCACGTTCCCCGGCCAAGGGTAGCCAAGCCCCAGGTCTCGGTTGATCACGTCGCATGCCTGTCGTGCAAAGGGAGTGGCCGCCTCGCCGACCATCCGCCGCAGGATGCTCGCAACCAGGGCCTCCAGCTCGCGGGGCTCCTCCTCGATTCGCCGTCGAAGGGGCGGCACGGTGACGATGTCCGAGCAGAGCCGGTAGAAAAAGTCGTCGCGGAAGAGTCCCTTTTGCCGCAGCTCGTCTAGGGGGCGGTTGGTGGCGGCGATGACCCTCCCCTGGAAGCGGAGCCGGTCATGGCTCCCCACCGGGGAGAAGGTCCGCTCCTGGATCACCTGGAGAAGCTTGATCTGCACCGGGATGGAGACGTCGCCGATCTCGTCGAGGAAGATGGAGCCGTGGGGGGAGCAGCGGCTGAATATCCCCTCGTGGTGCTCGATGGCACCAGTGAAGGCCCCCTTCCGGTGGCCGAACAGCTCCGACTCCAGGAGCGACTCGGGATACTGGGAGAGGTTGAGGGCGATGAAATTGCGGGTAAAGCTTCCGGCAAAGCACCCCTTGCGCTCGTCGAAGGGGATGAAGCCCGAGCGGCCGATGGCCGCGGCTGCCGCCCCCTTGCCGGTACCGGTCTCACCCAGCAGGAGCGTGGAGAAGTCCTCCATCCGGTCCCAGAGGTGCTCCTCGTACCAGCTGATGTTGCAGGTGAAGATGTTGTTCCAGAGCTGGAGCCGCAGGTCGTGCATGGAGGGGGCAAGGCCGGTGAGGGCGTTCTCGATGAAGTAGAAGGCGCGCCGGATCTGGTAGAAGATGGCGAGGTAGCGCATGGCGGCGTTCGCATCGAGGCCGAGCTCGCCGAACCGGCCGAGGAGCTCCCGGGCAAAGGGAACCGGGATGGGGGTGTCGCCGGCCGCGAGCTGCTTCAGGATGAGCTCGTCGAAGGCGAGCCGGTAGCGGTGGAAGACCTGGAACAGGGCAACCGTGCGCAGAAGGTCGCGGTCCTCCCCCCGGTAGCGGCGCGGATCGCTCCCGCCCCGGGCCGAGAGCCGGTCGAGCCGCTCGCCGATCCGGGCGGTCGCCAGCTCCACCAAGTGGTCCCAGGACGTACTCGGGGGCGCCCCGGCAATCTTCCGATCCAGTTCCACCCGGGCCGGGCTGAAGGGATTGGTGAAGGCGGCCTCGGCCACCATGGCGAAGAAGTCCCGGTCCGCCGGGGTCAGTTTCAGGGTCGATCGCATACACCATATGTACACGACCCGGACATTTATTGTCAAGCGCTGGCTGCAATATTTTTAACCCCTCCTCATTTTGCCTTTATTTCTCCCGCAAAATCGGTATGATGGGCGGGCAGAGCCATCCTGGCACGGTCCCTGAAAGACAGAGGTCCATCTACACTCAAGGAGAGCACGATGCCCGAAACGCCCGTCATCGACATCCACTGCCACGCCGCCGGCGTCGGCGCTGGCGGAAGCGGCTGCTTCGTCTCGCCGCGGATGCGCCGGAGCTGGAAGTACCGTTTCTACCTCAGGGCCTTCGGGGTGACCGATACCGAGTTGGAGCGGGAGGGTGACGACATTATCCTTCGCCGTCTCGCCGGAGGGCTCGCCGCCTCCCGCCGCGTCCAGGCCGCCGTGGTCCTGGCCCTCGACGGGATCGTCGGCCCGGACGGCGCCCTCGACCGGGAACGGACCGAGGCATACATCCCCAACGACTTCCTTGCCGAAGAGTGCCGCCGCTACAACAACCTCCTTTTCGGCGCGAGCGTGAACCCCTCCCGCCACGATGCCCTGGAACGCCTCGACAAGGAGGCCGCGGACGGGGCGGTGCTCATGAAGTGGCTCCCTTCCATTCAGTTCATCGACCCGGCCGATCGGCGGCACATCCCGTTCTACCGGCGGCTGCGGGAGCTGGGGCTTCCCCTCCTCGTCCACACCGGCGAAGAGGAGTCGTTCACCTGGGCGCGGAATGAACTGGGAGACCCGGAGCGACTCCGCCTTCCGCTGGAAGAGGGAGTAACGGTGATCGCCGCCCACTGCGCCAGCAACGGCCGGAACGACGGGGAGCCGAACTTCGCCCGCTTCCTCCGTCTTGCCCCCCTCTATCCCAACCTCTACGCCGACATCTCCGCCCTCACCCAGGCAAACCGCCTCGGCCACCTCCCCCTGGTGCTGCGCCACGGTGAGCTGCACGGCCGGCTTCTCTACGGCACCGACATGCCGCTTCTCACCACCGGCATCACCTCCCCCTGGTTCCAGCTCTTCCGCCTCCCGTTCAGCGAGGTGCGGCGCATCACCGCCGTGAAAAATCCCTGGGACCGGGACGTGGAGTTGAAGCTTGCCCTCGGAATGCCCGAGGTGCTCCTCGGCAACGCCGCCCGGCTCCTGGGTGGACGTATGTAGGGACACCCCTTGCGGGTACCCATGTAAGGGCGGGCGCAAGAACCGCCCCTACGCAGATATGACCGAACGAGGTTTACCATGGACATCAGCGAAACAGCCACCGCCGCGACAAACAAAGCCTTCACCCGCCTCAACCTCGCCCAGGCCCTCGGGGCCCTGAACGACAACCTGGTGAAGCTCACCATCGTCTTCTTCCTGGTGGGGCGCCAGGGGGCAGCCGCAGCCGGCACCATCGCCGCGGTCGGCAGCGCCGCCTTCGTCCTCCCCTTTCTCCTCTTCTCGGCCCTGGCCGGATCCCTGGCCGACCGCTTCCCCAAGGAGCGGGTAATCGTGGGAGTGAAGCTCCTGGAAATGGGGATCGCCCTTCTCGCCTGTACCGGCCTCCTCCTCGGCGTCTCCCCACTCCTCTACCTGACGGTCTTTCTCCTCGGCACCCACAGCGCGGTGCTTGCGCCGGCCAAGTACGGTATCGTCCCGGAGCTCATGCCGCGGGAGGAGCTTTCCCGGGCCAACAGCCGGCTGGAGATGTTTTCCTTCATGGCGATCATCGGCGGCACCGCTCTTGCCCCCTTCCTCGTCCAGGCGAGCGGCGGTCGCCACGGTCTGGCGGCCTCGGCCGGAATCGGCGTGGCCGTCGCCGGCCTTTTCCTCGCCCGCGCCATCCCCGCCACTGTCCCGGCCGACCCCGCCCGGCGGCTTGCCTTTTCCCCCGCCACCTACGTCCGGACGCTCGCCGGCCTCCGGGAGGACGGTTATCTCCTTCTCGCCGTGCTCGGCGCGGCCTACTTCCTCTTTGTGGGCGCCTTCTGTCAGCTGAACCTCCTCCCCTACGGCATGGCCCGCCTCGGCCTCCCCCAGGAGCAGAGTGGCTACCTCTTCCTCGCCGCCGCTTTCGGCATCGGGCTCGGCTCGCTCCTCGCCGGCCGCCTCTCGGGGAGAACCGTGGAATTCGGCGTAGTCCCCATAGGTGCCGCCGGGCTCACCATCGCCTCCTTCCTCCTTCATGCCGCTCCATCCAGCGTACCGGCGGTCATAATACTCGTCTTTCTCTTCGGGGTATCCGCGGGCCTTTTCATCGTCCCGCTCCAGGCCTTCATCCAGCTTCGCAGCCCTGCCGGGCGCCGAGGGGAGATCCTCGCCGCCTCCAGCTTCCTCAGCTGGGTCGGGGTGCTCCTCGCCTCGGGCCTCCTCTGGCTCCTCACCGGGCCACTCGGCGTCTCCCCCGGTGGCTGCTTCACGCTCCTCGGCCTCGTCACCCTCCTCCTCACCGTCATCACGCTCCGGATCCTCCCCGACTTCCTGCTCCGCTTCCTCGGCCTCGTCGCCATGCGCCTCTGCTACCGCCTCACCATCGTCGGCGAGCGGCACGTCCCGGCCGAGGAAGGAGCGCTCCTCGTGGCGAACCACGTTTCCTGGCTCGACGCCCTGCTCCTCATCGCCACCCAGCAGCGGCGGATCCGCTTCGTCATGGAGCGGCGAATCCATGACTTTCCGCTCCTCAGGCCCCTCTGCCGGCTGATGGGGGTCATCCCCGTATCGACCGCCGACGGCCGGAAGGGGCTCGTCGAGTTCATCGCCGCCGCGCGGGCGGCCCTCGACGAGGGGTACCTGGTCTGCATCTTCGCCGAGGGGGCGATCACCCGCAACGGCATGCTCAACGAATTCAAGGGAGGGTTCCAGCGGATCGTCAAGGGGACCCGGCATCCGATCATCCCGGTCTACATCGGCGGCGCCTGGGGAAGCATCCTCTCCTACGCCCACGGCAAGCTCCTCGCCCGCCTCCCGTCCCTGGCCCCCTACCGGGTGACGGTTCTGTTCGGCGCACCACTGCCGGCGGAGAGCAGCGCCCACGAGGTGCGCCGCGCGGTGATGGAGCTTTCCTGCGCCTGGTTCGACGCCCGGAAGCCCCGGCGCCGCCCATTGGGGGAGCTCTTCGCCGAAACGGCCCGGGAAAACTGGCGGCGTCCTGCAATCGCCGACACCGGCGGCCGGCAGCTCACCTACGGCCAAGCCCTCACGGCCGCCGTTGCCCTGGCCGCAAAGCTCCGGCCGCACACCGCCGGACGAGAAATGGTCGGTGTCTGCCTTCCCCCCACCGTCGGCGGGGCGCTGGTGAACCTGGCCCTCACCCTCGACGGCACCGTGCCGGTGAACCTCAACTATACCGCCGCAGCCGAGGCCGTCCGCTCGGCCATCGCCCAGTGCGGCATCGCAACGGTTGTCACCTCCCGTGCCTTCCTGGAAAAGTTGGGCTCCCTGCAGGAGTTACCGGGGGCGGTCTACGTCGAGGATCTCCTTGCCGGGCTTACGCCGGGCGGCAAGCGCCGTGCCTGGCTCCGGGCCCGCTTCCAGCCCCTGCGCACCCTGGCCCGGCCGCGGGACTTCCACGCCGACCGGCTCGCCACGGTCATCTTCTCCTCAGGCAGCACCGGCGAGCCGAAGGGGGTGATGCTCTCCCACCACAACATCCTCTCCAACCTTGAGGCGCTCCGCATGGTCTTCCGGGTGACGGGGAGGGACAACATCTGCTCGGCCCTCCCCTTCTTCCATTCCCTCGGCTTCACCGGCACCCTCTGGCTGCCGCTCCTGTCGGGCTTCTCCGCCGTCTACCACACCAACCCCCTAGACGGCGAGACCATCGCCCGCACCGTGCGCGCCCACCGCTCCACGCTCCTCATCGCCACCCCCACTTTTCTCATGGCCTACCTGCGGCGGGCAAAGGCGGAGGACTTCGCCACGCTCCGGCTCGTCATCACCGGCGCCGAGAAGCTCAAGTCAAAGCTTGCCGACTCCTTCCAGGAGCGGTTCGGCATCCGCCCCCTGGAGGGGTACGGCGCCACTGAGCTCTCGCCGGTCATCTCCCTGTCGCTCCCCGACGTGGAGATCGACGGCGTGCGCCAGGAGGGCTCGCGCGACGGAAGCGTCGGCCTCCCGGTCCCCGGGGTAGCGGTGCTGATCGTCGCCCCGGACAGCTTCACTCCCCTCCCCGAGGGGGAAGCAGGGCTCATCCTCGTCAAGGGTCCGAACGTCATGCTCGGCTACCTGGGGCGCCCCGACAAGACTGCCGAGGCGGTCCGGGACGGCTGGTACGTCACCGGCGACATCGGCCGCCTCGACGACAGCGGCTTTCTCCACATCACCGACCGCCTCTCCCGCTTCAGCAAGATCGGCGGGGAGATGATTCCCCACGGCGCCATCGAGGACGAGCTCCAGGGCCGTCTCGGCAAGCAGCAGGTGGTGGCGGTCACCGCCGTCCCCGACGAGAAGCGGGGCGAGCGGCTGGTAGTGCTTTACAGCCGCGAGGCGGGAGACGCCGAGGCCCTTTATCTGCTCCTCACCGAAAGCTCCCTTCCCAACCTCTGGAAGCCCGGCCGGGACTGTTACGTCGAAGTGGAGGCGCTCCCGATCCTCGGGACCGGGAAGCTCGATCTGAAGAGGGTAAAGGAGATAGCCCTGGCGGCGATCGGGGGGTGAACGGCAAAGCCTCGGTTCCCCCGTTGCGATGCCTTCCGTTTTGTGATACTAGATACCCATGGGCAAACAGGAAATCATCAACATAATCAGGAACAGCAAACCGGAGATAGAAGCCCGCTACGGCGTCATGCGGCTGGGCTTGTTCGGCTCATACGTCCGCGAACAGCAGCGGAAAAAGGAGCGACATCGACATCCTCGTCTCCTTTGGTCGGGATATCGATCTGTTCGATTTCATCGACCTGCGGGAGTTCCTGGAGGCGCGGCTTCGTCACAAGGTCGACCTCGTCATGGAGAAGGCCCTCAAACCTGCCATCGGCAAACGCATCCTCTCCGAGGTGGAGTATGTATAAGGGGCGAGATTGCCGACTACTTCGATGACATCCGCAATGCGATCGCAGAGGTGGAGGAGTTTACCCGCGGCATGACCTTTGAGGCGTTTGCAGCGGACAAGAAGACCGTCAATGCTGTCATCAGGAGCCTCGAAGTTCTTGGCGAGGCTACAAAAGGGGTTCCTGCAACATTCAGAAGAAAACATCCCGATGTCCCCTGGAGCAAGATGGCCGGCATGCGCGACTATTGATCCATGACTATATGGGGGTCGATCTCAAAACGGTTTGGAAGAGTCGCAAAAGAAAGGCTACCTGAACTGAAGGCATTGCTTGAAGAGGTGGGCACAGGGTAAGACGTTTTTTGGGGAGGCCATTTCCGATTTCAAGGGAGCCGCTCGGATCAGCTTTGGACTGATAGAGCGGCTTTGTGCGTCTTGGAGGGGAGCATGCGTAAAAATCTGGAATTGTTATGCGAGTTGAAGCCGGGTGAGCCGGGCTCTACCCTCACTCCAGGTCCAGCGGGCTCTTCGGCTCCTTCACCGTGCGCACCGGTACGCAGTGGGTATAGATCATGGTGGTCTTCAGGCTCGCGTGGCCGAGCAGGGTCTGAATGGTGCAGGGAGAAGACTAAGGGTCGCCCATGAAAGTTGAATTTGATCTTGGAGTGAAGGTAAAAAACTTTCAATATTTACGGGCCAACCCTTTTGATTCTCTCACGAACAGCACGACCGCAGACCGCCTTCGCAGTAGTTTTTCAACAACCGGCTAAAGAATTAGTCCCGCTCGTTCCGCCTGACCCTTTTCAGGGCCTTCCTTCTCCTCCGCTCAGCATCCAACTGCTTGCGCTTTCTCTTCACCGACGGCTTTTCATAAAACCGTCTCCTCTTGAGTTCCCTGAAAAGCCCGTCGCGCTGGAGCGTCCGCTTCAGGTCCCGCAACGCCTTTTCTATGTCATTGCCATGAACTGTAATCGTCAATGGTTACCTGCCTCCCCGTCCAGACCGGCCGCCACCACCAAAGCCCCCCCGGCCTCCACCGCCACCGCCGTGACCGCCCCGGCCGCCGCCAAAGCCCCTCGGTTCCCTCGGCTTCTGGGGTTTCGCCTCGTTGACGGTCAGCGACCTTTCCATGAAAACCGTTCCGTTCAGCGCCTCGATCGACTTGACGGCGTCCGCTTCGGAAGCCATCTCCACAAAACCGAACCCTTTCAGCTGGCCGGTGTGAGGATCGGTTATCAGGTGCACCGACGCAACCTCGCCTACTTTCGCAAAGAGCTCTCGAACGTCGTCCTCCGTTGCCTTGAACGGAAGATTGCCAACATACAGTTTTGCACCCATAACGCGTTCCTCCCGATCCCTGTTGGAAATAAAAAAACCCGGGGTGCTCTCGACGGCCCCGGGCTTCTTAGCTTTAGAAGGTATCCAGACGATACCACATTTATTCCGCCTTGTATGCAAAATACTGTAATCCGGTTAACTACTTCACTCCGAAGGAGCTTCCGGGGACGTTGTTTATTTGTCTGTTAAGTCTGGGAATAGTAAACAATTAAACAACATCCCTTATTCTCCTCCTGGAACCAAGGGGACAATCGGGTCAGAACAGAAAAGAAAAGAACGAGGGCTACGAATGCATTTTCTTCCTTAGAGCGTCCCTTCGTCAGTAGGAGACTGATCGGGATTTTCCTGCTGATCGCCACTGTTTTTAGTCATCTTCCGCTGTAATTTTTCTTCGTTCTTTTTCTTCCTTTCCAATTCTTTCTGCCGCTTTTGAAACTTAAAGTTGGGTTTCGCCATCTATTCACTCTCCTTTTGGAACGTTATCGCGCCGGGATTCGTCTCAGAAATCGCACCTGCAATTGCTTAGCATTGCCTGTGCGATCTCCGGCCTGATGACGAACCCGTTCCCGGTCGAGGCTTCCAGACCGTAAAATTTCCCGCTCCCGCTCGCTTCCATGGCCAGAATGAGGGACGTGGCGCTCTCCTGGTCCGCATAGGAGACGCCATCTTTCTCCCACACGATCCAGGTGATCCGGCCACGCTTTGCCCTGAGCCGTGCCTTCTCGGAAATTTCCACGCGGTTTGTGGATCTGATCATAGTGCTGCCTGCCATTAACTGCCTCCGACATTTCTCTGTTCAGCAATAAAAAAAGCCCCGGATTTCTCCGGGGCTTTGGTCAACTGGAGGTTTATCTAGACTCTTCTCACGTTCGCAGCCTGAAGCCCTTTCGGCCCCTTGGTGACCTCGAATGTCACTCTATCACCTTCAGCAAGGGATTTGAATCCTTCACCGGTGATGGCTGAGAAATGACAAAAAACATCCTCGCCATTTTCCTGCTCGAGAAAACCAAAACCCTTGCTGTCGTTGAACCACTTTACTGTTCCATTTACCATGTGCTTACTTTCTCCTGAACCTTCGTGTTAGTTTAATCCGGTTTTGCATCCAGATACAAACCACCGTAACAGCTTTGGCCGAGCAAAGTCAAGCTATTTAATCTCTTCGGGTTGAATTCCCCGCCGCTTGCGGCGTAAAATGTTTGGATGAGCGAGTACATCCATAAAAGCCACAACGTAACGGTGTTGCTGTACCATTTGGTTTTTCCTGCAAAATACAGGC
>JAMXLF010000017.1 GCA_024281055.1 Geobacteraceae bacterium | reverse complement strand
AAGGCTTGGCCGAAGTAGACCAGATGGCCGCTGCCCTTCGGGGGAGAGGAAAGTCCGGGCTCCACAGGGCATGGTGCTGGATAACGTCCAGCGGGGGTAACCCCAGGGAAAGTGCCACAGAGAGAAGTCCGCCTGCCGGAGCTTCGGCAACGGCAGGTAAGGGTGAAAGGGTGAGGTAAGAGCTCACCGGGTCCGACGGTGACGCCGGATGCCAGGTAAACCCCACCAGGAGCAAGGCCAAATAGGGAAGCGTCAAGGACGGCCCGTCCGTGCTTCCGGGTTGGCTGCTTGAGGCCGTCGGTAACGGCGGCCCTAGAGGAATGGTCATCGCCCGCCAGCGGGTAACCGTTTGCGGGAACAGAACCCGGCTTATGGGCTGCTTCGGTCAATTTTTCTGTGTAGGGGCGTACGGTGTACGCCCTTCGTTTTCGGGGAAGTGTCGTGACGGATAAGGAGACGTGGGAAAAAGCGGTTGCGGCCGTGGCAGGGGAGTATGCCGCCCTTGCTTCTGCTGTCCGTATGTGGACCGAGGAGCGGACCTCGGCTATCCGGGAGGCCAAGAAGGCCCTCAATGCAATATCCCAAGAGGTTGGCGGCGGAGAAATCTGTGCGGTCTGCCGGGGTGAGTGTTGCGCCCGGGGGCGGCACCACGTAACGGTGACCGACCTCCTTGTCCATCTGGCCGCCCGTCGGCCGCTTCCCGTCCCGGATTTCTCTGTCGATCACTGCCCCTGGCTGGGGACCGCCGGATGTTTCATGGATCCCACGTGCCGTCCCTTTAACTGCGTCACCTTCAACTGCGAGCGTGTGGAAGGGCTTCTTGAGCCACCGGTCCGGGAACACTTCTACCGGGTCGAGAGAGATCTCCGCGCCCTGTACGGTGAAGTGGAGGATTTTTTCGGGAATCGGTTCATGCACGGGCTCCTGCTCAGCTACGAGCGGGCGGTTGCCGGGGATGGGGTGCTGTTGCGGGTGGGTAAACCGTAATTTCCCGCGTAGGCGATGCGCGCGGTCCCGGTTTCTTACGGCAAGAAAGGAAGCTCCGGCAGGAGAGAATAGGCAATGGCAGGAATCAACGACCTCGTACTCGTTCACATCGACAACAAGCCGGGTTTCTACGCCCGGATCGAGAATATCACGCCCGACGTCAAACCGGGGTGGTGGCAGGTGAAACTCCTGGTCCTCTCCTTCCCGCTCCAGGTCTACACATGGATCCTCGACGAGAGCCAGATCGGCGGTGCCCCCTACACCATGGGGGGGACGCCGGTGCGCCTGGCGAAAGTGGAGTCTCCCGTCCCCCGGGAAGAACCCCCGCCTCCCACACCGGCCGGGGCGCATAACGGGGGGGGGACCGGCAGGGCCAAGGTAGTGTCCCTGGCGGAGCGGAAGAAAGAGAAGTGAACCCTTACCTTTGAAAAAGGCCTGCGTGCGCAGGCCAGAACGCAAATCAGATGTTGTACGACGACGTCAGTACTCCCGCAGGTTGCTGAATTCACCCCACGCGAGATAGGTATCCGGAGATTCGACGAAGTCGTAGATGTTTTCCACCACTTCCAGGTGATGCCGCTCCTCCTCGGCCAACTGCCGCAGCAATTGCGCCGCCGTCGCATTCGGTTCCTGCTCGGCCAGTTCGTCATAAAGCCGTATGCTCGCCTCTTCCGCCTTGATGGCGTGCCGGTAACCGTCGTAGTCACTTTCCAGGGTATCCGTCGGTATTAAATGCTCCACGAGCTCGTGGACGCGGTCTTTGAGCCGTTCCAGCACGACCGACTGCGCCCGATTCGGTTCGGTTCCCGCTTTGAAAAGCGTCAGATGTTCATGGTGTTCCCGCTCCGAATCGGCCAGCAGCGCGAAAATGTTTTTCAACTCCTGCGACCGTGCCGCTGCCGCCAGTTTTTCATAGTGCTCCCTGCTTTCTTCCTCCATGCGGATTGCGAAATCGAAGACGTTCATCGTTGTCCACCACCTTTCGTGACCGACACCATGCCGGTCGGGCATATAGTCTCTGTTCCTGATTTTCATTATATCACCGATGCGGTTCTGCGGAGCTTCTTTCTTCGTTTGCCGTGCTCTGCGTCATCCCCCATTGTCTGGTCATTTTCGCTTCTACCCCTCATTAACAATGCTCAGAGTGCTGCTAATACGAAAAAAGTGCCGGATAATCGGGCGGTTTATTGCATAGTCTCAACCACTTCTTCATGTATTAGAAAATCCGATTTAACCCCTTGAAAAATAATCAAAAAAATTCTTTTTTCGAGAGATTATTTTGCCTTGACAAGCAAATTGACGGCGGGTATATTTTGACCACGAAGTGGTAAATTGTGGTGAATTGTGGAAAAAAGTCCCGGAGGGGCGATGTTCAGCGGTGAACACTATACCTCAATCGATGCTAAAGGGCGGACCAGCTTGCCGGCAAGGCTGCGCGAGGTTTTTAGCGAGGTCTTTGGCGACGAGCGTTTCGTGATTACCAAATGCCCTGTGGATATGGGGAATGGCGCGATCGGCCGGGGACTCTCGATCTATCCGCTGCGGGACTGGCAGGCCCTGAGGGAAAAGATCAATCAGGGGGGGAGTGGCTTGACCGCTGCCCAGCTCAACAGCATCAAGCGCCTGATACTTGCCCCCGGGGTCGAGTGCGTTGCAGACAAGCAGGGGCGGGTGCTCATTCCGCCGACGCTCCGTTCGTATGCCGCCCTGGAGCGGGATATCGTTTTTGTCGGCACCGAGAACAAGATCGAAATCTGGAACCAGCAGGCCTGGGATAAGGTCTGCGGCCAAGCTGAACAGGACTTCCCTGGCGACACCCAGGCTCTGGCAGAACTGGGCCTCTAGCCATGGAATTCGCCCATCTGCCGGTGATGCCCGCGGAGGTGCTCCACTATCTGGCGCCGCAGCCGGGCGGTGTCTACGTGGATGGTACGGTGGGGGGCGCAGGGCACGCCGCGCTGGTTCTGGAAGCGTCGGCTCCCGGCGGTCTGCTGATCGGCTTCGATCAGGATCCCGCGGCGCTCGACGCGGCGGCCGCACGGCTTGCACCTTACGGGGAGCGGGTGCGATTGATCCGGAGCAACTTCGCCGGAATGGGAAACCATTTGACAGCGCTCGGCATCTCGGTCATCGATGGCCTTCTCCTCGATCTGGGCGTTTCCTCCCATCAACTGGACACGGGGGTGCGGGGGTTCAGTTTCCGGACGGACGCCCCCCTCGACATGCGCATGGACCCGGATCTGCCGGCCAGCGCGGCCGACCTGGTGAATGAGCTGCCGGAAGAAGAACTGGCGAGGATTATCCGGGAGTACGGCGAGGAACGGTGGGCGAAGCGGGTCGCGGCCTTCATCGTCAAGGCGCGGTCCGAGGCCCCGATAACCACCACGTTGCAGCTCGTGGACGTGATCAAGGGGGCAATCCCCCGGGCCAAGTGGGAAGAGCGGATCCACCCTGCCACGAGGACGTTCCAGGCCCTGCGCATCGCCGTCAATGACGAGCTCGGCAGCCTGGAGCGGGGGCTGACGGCGGGACTCGGGCTTCTGAAAAAAGGGGGGAGGGCTGTCGTGATTTCCTTTCATTCCCTGGAAGATCGGATCGTCAAGGAAAGCTTCCGGTCCATGGCCCGCGGCTGTACCTGTCCGAAGGAAGTGCCCGTCTGCGTCTGCGGAAGGACGCCGCAGCTGAAGATCCTCACCGGGCGGCCGGTGATGGCCGGTGAGCCCGAAGTGGCGGCCAACCCGCGGGCGCGAAGCGCCAAGCTGCGCGCCGCGGAAAAAATCTGAACACGTTCAAGGTTCGAGGTTCAACGTTCAACGTTGAAAACCTCGGACATCTTGGACTTCGAACGTTGAACATAGAACATTGAACAGCTTTTAAGGAGGCCGGGATGGCTGACGCCCGCACCGCATACAGCAAGGTAGCTGCTCCCAAGAGGCTTGAGGCCGCATACCAGCTCCGCTGGGAGCTGTTTCCCTACCTGATGGTGGTCATGTTCCTGTTGACCATCGTGTCCGTTTTTCACGTCTGGTCCCGGGTCAAGGTCATCGACCTGAATCTCCAGATCGCCGAGACGAAGAAGGCCTTTAAAGAACAGCAGCAGGAGAACAACCGGCTCAAGCTGGAAGCGGCGGCGCTGAAGACGCCGGCACGCATCGAAGCCTTGGCCAAAGGGGAGCTGGGAATGGCATTGCCCACTGACCAGCAGGTGATCGTCGTAAAATGAGGGACAGCCGGGAGAAATGGACCAGGGTCCGGATCCGCATGATCGGATGCCTGTTCGTCTTTTTCTTCGCCATTACCTCGGCACGCGCATTCTACCTTCAGGTCGTCAAAAAGGAGCAACTCCTCAAGCTGGCGGAAAAGCAACACCAGAAGATCGTGCCGCTCACGCCGGCCCGCGGTGCGATCTACGATCGGAACAACGCGGCCCTGGCCGTGTCCATCGAAATGGATTCCTGCTACGCCGAGCCACGGAACATCGAGAACATTCCCGAAACCGCGGCCAGGATGGCCCCCCTGCTCGGGATGACTCGGGAGGCATTCGAGAAGAAACTCGCCGGGAGCAAGAATTTCGTCTGGCTGCAGCGGCGCTGTCCTCCGGAACTGGTGGAGAAGATCCGGGCGCTGGACATCGACGGCATCGGCTTCGTGAAGGAGACTAAGCGCTTCTATCCCAATGCCGAGATGGCCGGCCATGTGCTCGGGTTTACGGGGCTCGATCCGGCCGGGCTCGAGGGGGTCGAACTGAAGTACGACGCCACCATCCTCGGGAGCACCGGGTACCTGGTGACCGAGCGGGATGCTCTGGGACGGGACGTGGCCCTCAAGGGGACGGTGGTGACCAAGGCGTCAAAAGGACACAACGTCATCCTGACGCTGGATAAGAACATCCAGTATATCGCGGAAAAGGAGCTGGCCAAGGCCGTGGAGGAAAGCCGAGCCAGGGGGGGGATGGCGTTGGTCATGGAGCCTCAGACGGGGAAGGTGCTGGCCATGGCGAACTATCCAGCCTTCAACCCCAACTCCTTTGCGAAATACGCGCCGCAGGTGCTGCGCAACCGGGTCATCGTGGACAGTTTCGAGCCCGGCTCGACCTTCAAGGTCTTCCTCATCGCCGGCGCCCTTGAGGAACAGGTCATCTCCCCTCGCGACGCCTTCAACTGCGAGAACGGCAGCTATTCCATCGGTGGGCGGACCATCCATGACACCCACAAATACGGGCGGCTTACGGTGGGGGAGATCCTCAAGTATTCGAGCAATATCGGGGCAGCCAAGATCGGTAGCCGGCTCGGCGCGAAACGGCTGGACAGTTACCTGCGAAAGTTCGGCTTCGGCGAAAAGAGCGGTATCGACCTCCCCGGCGAGGTGAGCGGTTATCTGCGGGACCGCAGCCAGTGGTTCGGGGTCGACCTTGCCACCATCTCGTTCGGCCAGGGTGTCTCGGCAACCGCTATGCAACTGGCGACAGCCGTCTCTGCGGTCGCCAACGGCGGACAGCTGATGAAGCCGTACCTAGTGGAAAAGATCAGCGATGAAAACGGCAACGTTCTCCAGGAATTCGCCCCCCAGGCTCGGGGACAGGTCATCTCCCCCGAAGTGGCGAAGACGGTGACGAAGATGATGGAGGGGGTCGCTGCCGAAGGGGGAACGGGAACCAATGCCGCGGTGGAAGGATACCAGGTGGCGGGAAAGACCGGCACGGCCCAGAAAGTCGACCCCATCACACACGGTTATTCCGTTGACAAGCGGACCGCCTCGTTCATCGGCTTTGTCCCGGCGGACAACCCACGGCTCACCATCTTCGTCGTTGTCGATGAGCCGAAGACCAGTCCGTACGGCGGCGTGGTAGCGGCGCCAGCCTTCAGCGCCATCGCCCTCCAGTCACTCTGCTACCTGAAAGTGCCGCCCGACGGCAACGTGCGGCGCAAGCCGGCGCCGGTGGAGGAAAAGGCCCCGACTCCCGCAGATGTGAGTGTAGCTGCGGCCGAGGGAACCTTCGACACCGGTGGGGAGGGAACGGTCATGCCGGATTTCAGGGGCATGAGTATGCGCCAGGTGTTGCGGGCCATGGAAAAGAAAGGGCTCAACGTGAAACTCATCGGCAGCGGCAGAGCTGTCGAGCAAAATCCGTCGGGAGGTCGCCTGATCGGGCCAACCGACCAGGTTTGGGTCCGCTTCGCACCCGCCGCATAACACGGGAGTTACAAATAGGGAGAAAACTTTTGACATTTTCCCCCCGATGAGGTCAAATGCTTCTTGGCGATCTTCTCACATCGATCACCCCGATAACGGTCCGCGGGGACACACTCCTGGACGTGGCGGATATCTGCTACGATTCCCGCCAGGTGCGCCCCGGCGGACTCTTTTTTGCCCTGCGGGGTGAGGCGTCCGACGGGCATCGCTTCATCGAAGGCGCGGTGGAACGGGGTGCAGTGGCAGTGGTGCTGGAGGATGAGGCGTATGCCCCGACCGGGCTGACCTGGGTCAAGGTGGCCGATGCCCGCCTGGCCATGTCGCTTCTGGCGGCCGCCTTTTACAACCACCCGACCGCAGCCGTTCCCCTGGTCGGCATCACCGGCACCAACGGCAAGACGACCACCACGTACCTTGTCGAGACCATTTTCGAGGAGGCCGGCCTGCCAGCCGCTGTGCTCGGGACCGTGAGCTACCGCTTCCGGGAGTGGGCCGCGCCGGCTCCCCATACGACTCCCGAGTCGGCTGATCTGCAAAGGATTTTGCGGGAATTTGTCGACCGGGGCGCACGGGGATTGGTGATGGAGGTTTCCTCCCACGCCCTGGAGCAGCGACGGGTGGATGGCTGCCGTTTCGATGTCGGGGTGTTCACCAACCTCACCCGTGATCATCTCGACTATCACCGCGACATGGCATCGTACCTGGCGAGCAAGCGGCGGCTCTTTGCCGAGCTGCTGGCGCCCGATGCGGCCAAACCGGAGCGGCGGGCGGTGGTGAACGTCGACGATCCCTACGGGGAGGCGATTGCTGCGGCTTCCGCCTGTCAGGTCATCACCTATGGCCTGTCGCGTTCGGCTTCGGTGACTATGCGGGAGGTTGATTTTTCCGTGGCCGGCATTGCGGGGATGCTCGTGACACCCGGCGGGGAGATCGCCGTGAAATCTCCCATGGTGGGACGGTTCAACCTGTACAACATCCTGGCGGCTGCGGGAGTCGGCGTGGCCCTTGGGCTCCCGCTTGACGCCATTGCTCGCGGCATAGCCGGGCACAAGCGCGTGCCGGGACGTCTGGAACGGGTCGACAACGACCGTGGGGTGGGCCTCCTCGTGGATTATGCCCATACCGGCGATGCATTGGAGAATGTCCTCAGTACCCTGCGTGACCTTTCACCGCGTCGGATCATCACGGTGTTCGGCTGCGGCGGCGACCGTGATCGAGGGAAGCGCCCGGTTATGGGTGAAATCAGCGGTCGCCTGAGCGACCTCTCGGTGGTCACCTCGGACAACCCGCGCACCGAAGACTCCCGGACCATCATGGCCGAGATTCGGGCGGGCATTCTCCCCCTCGGCATCCGGGAGTATATACCTGAGGAATTGGCCGAGACAGCCAGCAGGGATGACGCTGCGGGACAGGAGAAGGGCTTCGTCATGGTCGAAAACCGCCGCGACGCGATCCGGCTGGCGATTCGGCTGGCCCATCCTGGTGACATCGTGCTCCTCGCCGGCAAGGGGCACGAGGACTACCAGATCATCGGCCGCGAGAAGCAGCACTTCGACGACCGGGAAGAGGCCGCTGCCGCCTTCCGGGAGCTTGGGAGCTAAAAAAGAACCACCCCGCGGCCCCCTCCTGGTTCAGGAGGGGGTGCCCGCAAGGGCAGGGGGTGGTAACAGAGGAAGCAATCTTTGCTGTTTACCATCGATGACATAGCACGGGCGACCGGCGGAACCATTATCGGCAGCGATAACGGCGAAGTCGTGGGGGTGTCCACCGATTCCCGCAGGGTGCAGGCCGGCGAGCTTTTCGTCCCCCTCAGGGGAGAGCGTTTCGATGGTCATGACTTCATCGGGGCGGTAGCGGCTCAGGGCGTCCGCGTCTTTCTTGCCGAATCGGGGTGGGCGAAAAGTCACGATGTTCCGGCCGGCACTTCCTGCATCGTCGTGACCGACAGCCTGCGGGCACTCGGGGATCTGGCCTGCTTCCACCGCCGGCGCTTCGACCTTCCGGTGATCGGCATTACCGGGTCGAACGGGAAGACCACCACCAAGGAGATGCTCGCCGGGATCCTGGCGCTGACCGCTCCCGGCCTGAAGACGAGCGGCAACCTCAACAACCTCATCGGTCTTCCGCAGATGCTGTTCCAACTCACGGCGGAGCACCGCTGGGCGGTCCTCGAGATGGGAATGAGCGAGCCGGGGGAAATCGACCGGCTGGCGGAGATCGCCCATCCGATGGTGGGAGTCATCACCAACGCCTTCCCCGCCCACCTGGAAACCATGGGAAGCGTGGAGGCGGTGGCCAGGGCCAAGGGCGAACTTTTCCTGCGCCTGCAGTCGGGTGGGTGGGCAGTTTATAACGCCGACGATCCGCTGATCGCCCGCTGTCCGTCACCGTCTGGGGTGACAAGGCTCTCCTTCGGTTTGCAGGGGACGGAGGTTTCCGCCACCGGCATCAGGGGCGAAGGTCCGGCGGGCCAGAGCTTTACCCTCCGTCTCCCGCAGGGTGCACTGGATGTGCGGATGAAGGTTTTTGGCCTCCACAACGTTTACAACGCTCTGGCGGCCGCTGCGGCAGCGACGGCCCTGGGAGTTGCGCCCGAGGTCATCGGAGCGGGACTCGCGGCGTTCAGCCCGGTTGACAAGCGGTTCAACCTTGAAGAGGTCGGCGGCGTCGTTCTCATCGACGACAGCTATAACGCCAATCCGGCGTCCATGGCAGCGGCCCTTGTAACCCTCCGGGACATCAGCGAGGAGTCCCGTGCCATTGCGGTCCTCGGGGACATGCTCGAACTGGGGGAAGGGGCCGCGAAGGCCCATCGGGAGCTGGGAAGACTTGCCGCCTCGTGCGTAGACAGGCTCTATCTTCTGGGCGCTCAGGCGGAAACGGTTGCGGCAGGCGCTGTGGAAGGAGGTCTCGCCGCTGTCGGGGTCGTGGTGGCGGCGGACCACGGAGAAATTCTCGCCGACCTTCGGCGGGTCCTCGTCAAGGGAGATTATCTGCTCGTCAAGGGATCGCGCGGCATGCGGATGGAGACAGTGGCGGAAGGAATCCGGCAGCGCTTTGCCGCCGGGCGCGAAGGGGAGGCGGCCTGATGCTCTACCACCTCTTCTACCCTCTGGCGTCCAGCGTCAAGCTCTTCAACATCTTCAGGTACCTGACTTTCAGGACCATCTACGCGATGATCACCGCACTCATCGTCTCCTTCATCATCGGCCCGTGGATCATCCGCCAGCTCGCTGGGCTGCAGGCGCGGCAGGTGATCAGGACCGACGGCCCCGAATCGCACCTGAAAAAGGCAGGTACCCCTACCATGGGTGGGGTGCTGATCCTTGCGGCCATCGTCATTCCGACGCTCCTCTGGGCGGACCTCTCCAACCTCTACGTCTGGCTGACCCTGTTCATCATCGTCGGCTATGGGCTGATCGGCTTCGTGGACGACTACAAGAAGGTGGTCGAGAAGAACCCGAAGGGGCTTTCCCCCCGCCAGAAGATGTTCTGGCAGGTGTTCCTCGCTGCCGGGGTGGGGATATTCCTCTTCAAACGGCCGGGATTTTCCACCGAGCTCTACTTTCCATTCTTCAAGAACGTCCACCCGGACCTCGGGTTTGTCTACGTCGTCTTCGCCACGCTGGTCATCGTCGGGGCGAGCAACGCGGTGAACCTCACCGACGGCCTCGACGGGCTGGCGATCGGACCGGTGGCGATCAATGCCGCCACGTACATGATCTTCTGCTACATCGCCGGCAACATCAAGCTGTCGAGCTATCTGCAGATCCCGTACGTGGCCGGAAGCGGCGAGCTGGCAGTGCTCTGCGGCGCCATGGTCGGCGCCGGCCTTGGCTTCCTCTGGTACAATTCCTATCCCGCAGAGGTCTTCATGGGGGACGTGGGCTCTCTTTCCCTCGGGGGAGGGCTCGGCACCCTGGCGGTCCTCACCAAGCAGGAGATCCTCCTCGTCATCGTCGGGGGGGTGTTCGTCATCGAGGCGCTCTCGGTCATCTTCCAGGTCGGCTCCTACAAGTACCGGGGGAAGCGGATCTTTCGCATGGCCCCCATCCACCACCACTTCGAGCTGAAAGGGGTGGCGGAGCCGAAGATCATCGTCCGCTTCTGGATCATCACCATTATACTGGCGCTGGTGGCGATCTCGACGCTCAAGATGAGGTAAATTCCAAGCTCCAAACTCCAAATCCCAAAACAATTTTGGAATTTGGAATTTTTAGATTAGAGATTTTGAGAATCATATGGAACTGAACGGTAAGAACATACTGGTTGTCGGACTGGCCCGGACGGGGGTGGCGGTGGCGCGGTTCCTCGTCTCCCGAGGGGCGGTCGTCACGGTGACCGACATGAGGGACGATACGCAGCTCGCCCCGTACCTGGAGCAGCTCGCCGGGCTGCCGGTGAACCTCCAGCTTGGCAGCCATGACCGGCATTCATTCCTCATGGCGGACCTGATCGTGGTGAGCCCCGGGGTTCCCATGGACATCAAACCGCTTGCCCATGCCCGTGCCCAGCGCCGCGAGGTGATCAGCGAGATCGAGCTGGCCGCCGCCTTCATCGATGCCCCCCTGGTCGCCATCACCGGCACTAACGGCAAGACCACCACGACCACCCTGACCGGCGAGATCTTCCGGGCGAGCGGCTTCGAAACCTTCGTCGGCGGAAACATCGGCAACCCCCTCATCGAGCTCGTCACCTCGGGCGCGCGGGTGGATCGGGTGGTGGCGGAGCTCTCCTCCTTCCAACTGGAGGGGATCCGAAACTTCCGGCCGCGGGTGGCGGTGCTCCTCAACATCACCGAGGACCACCTGGACCGCTACGCCACCTTCCAGGAGTACATCGACGCCAAGGTCCGGATCTTCGCGAACCAGGCCGCCGAAGATTTCGCCCTGCTCAACGTGGACGATCCGGTCGTGGCGGCACAGGCCGGGAAAACAGCGGCGCGGGTCGTCCCCATGAGCCAGCGACAGGAGCTGACGGAGGGGATCTTTTACCGCAACGGCATCATCACCTTCCGCTGGGAGGGGCGGGAAGAGCGGTTTCCCACGGCCTCCTATCCCCTGCAGGGGGTCCACAACATCGAGAATATCATGGCGGCCCTGGCCTCCGCGCTCCTCATGGGGTGCGACCCGACTGAGAGTCAGGCCGCCGTTGCGGCCTTCCGTGGCCTTCCCCATCGCATGGAGCTGGTCCGGACCGTCAACGGGGTTGCCTGGTACGAGGACAGCAAGGCGACCAATGTCGGAAGCGTGGAGAAGGCCCTGGCCAGCTTCGACAACATCACCCTCATCGCCGGTGGGAAGGACAAGGGTGGCTCCTACGCCCCGCTGGCGGAACTGGTCAAGACCAGGGTGCGGCACATGGTGCTGATCGGCGAGGCAAAGGAACGGATCGCCCGCGAACTCGGGGCGCTCACTGACACCCGTCTAGCCGGTTCCCTGGAAGAGGCGGTCCAGCTTGCCCATGACCTGGCCGGTGCAGGGGGGGTGGTACTCTTTTCGCCCGCCTGTTCCAGTTTCGACATGTTCCGTGACTACGAGGAGCGGGCAGAGCGTTACAAGGCCCTGGTCCGAGCCCTGCACGGGGAGGAGACGCGGTGAGGCGGCTTGAGGGATACGACCTGGTGATCCTCCTGATGGCGGTGGCCCTCACCTGCTTCGGCGTCGTCATGGTCTATTCAGCCTCGTCGGTGATGGCCGCGAAAAAATTTCACGACGGGTTCTACTACCTGAAGCGGCAGGGGTTGTATGCAGCTATCGGCTTTGCCGCGATGGCCATCGCCATGGGGACCGATTACCAGAAGTGGCGCAAGTATGCGGTGCCGCTTCTGTTGAGCTGCCTGCTCCTCCTCGTCGTTGTCTTCGTGCCGGGGATCGGCGGGACGGCCAAGGGGGCCTCGCGCTGGATCAGGTTCCCGGGGTTCAATTTCCAGCCGTCGGAGATGGCGAAGATCGCCCTCATCATCTACATGGCCTATTCGCTCGACAAAAAGCAGGAGAAGGTGAAGTTCTTCTCCACCGGCTTCGCCCCCTATATGGTCCTGCTGTCGATTCTCCTCGCCCTCCTCCTCAAGCAGCACGACCTGGGGGCGGCCCTGACCATGGGGGTAGTGGCGATCATCATGCTTTTCACTGCCGGCACCCGTCCCCGTTACATCCTCGGGATGGGGGTCCTGGCGCTTCCCTTCATCTGCTACCTGGTCCTGACCGAGTCGTACCGGCTCAGGCGCATCAAGGCGTTCCTCGACCCCTGGAAGGACCCGACCGACGCCGGTTTCCAGATCATCCAGTCGTGGCTCGCCTTCGGCAACGGTGGCATCGTCGGCCAGGGGCTCGGCGAGGGGAAGCAGAAGATGTTCTACCTCCCCGAGGCCCACACCGACTTCATCATGTCGGTGGTGGGTGAGGAGCTGGGACTGATCGGGGTGCTCGTGATCGCTGCCATGTTCTTCCTCCTCGTGCAGCGGAGCATCCGTGTGGCGCTCCAGGCCGAGGACAACTTCGGCCGCTTTCTCGCTTTCGGCATCGCCACACTCCTGGGGATCGAGGCGTTCGTCAACATCGGCGTGGTGACGGGGCTTCTTCCGACCAAGGGGCTGGCGCTTCCCTTTATCAGTTACGGCGGGAGTTCCCTGATCATCACCCTGTTCGCCGTTGGGATCCTCCTCAACGTGTCGTCGCGGGTCAGGGGGATGCCATGAAACTCATTATTGCCGGCGGCGGCACCGGCGGCCACCTTTTTCCCGGCATCGCCGTGGCCGAGGAGTTCCTGGCCCGGGATCCGTCCAACCAGGTGCTCTTTGTCGGCACCGAGCACGGCATCGAGGCTCGGGTTCTCCCCCGGCTCGGCTTCCGGCTCGAGTGCATAGAGGCGGCCGGGATCAGGGGGAAGAGCGGGGTCTCCCAGCTGAAAGGGATGGCGATGCTGCTCCATGCCTACTCCCAATCACGGAAGATCCTCAAGGATTTCCGGCCCGACCGGGTGCTCGGGGTTGGCGGCTACGCCTCGGGACCACTGGTGCTCGCTGCCCGGGGGATGCAGATCCGGCGTTTCATCCATGAGCAGAATGCCATCCCGGGGTTTACCAACCGGCTCCTGGCCCGTGTCGCCGACCAGGTCTTCATCTCCCTGGAGCAGTCACGGGGGTTCTTCCCGAAAGAGAAGACGCTTCTGACCGGCAACCCCATCCGGAAGGAGATCGCGGCCGCAGTGGAAAATGCGGAAGAGGAGCGCGGTGCGGGCGGTCCTTACCGTCTCCTCGTTTTCGGTGGGAGCGCCGGAGCGCACAGCATCAACCTGAACATGATCGCTGCGCTTCCTCATTTGCAGGGGGTGCGGGGGCAGCTGGTCATCACCCACCAGACCGGGGAGAATGACCAGGAACAGGTCCGGGCCGCTTACGCCCGGGAGGGGTTCTCCGCTACGGTGGTTCCCTTCATTGACGACATGGCGAAGTCGTACCGTGAAAGCGACCTCGTCATCTGCCGCGCCGGGGCGACTACCATCGCCGAGGTTACGGCCTGCGGCCGGGCGTGCATCTTCATTCCGTATCCCCATGCCGTTGACGATCACCAGCGGCAGAACGCCGAGGCCCTCCTCAAGGAAGAGGCGGGTTTCATGCTCCTCGAGCGGGAGCTCTCCGGGGAAAGGCTGGCGCAGCAGATCCGCGAGCTCCTCGACAAACCGGAGACCATCGCTGCCGCCGGGGAACGTGCCCGGAAACTGGCCCGGCCCGATGCGGCCCGGGTGATCGTAGACGAGATGTTAAAAACAGGATCTGTCTGACGAGTCCGACAGGTCTGAGAATTGAGATCATAGGGACAACCATGTACGGAAAGATAGAAAAAATCCACTTCGTCGGCATCGGCGGCATCGGCATGAGCGGCATCGCCGAGGTGCTCCTCAACCTCGGCTACAAGGTCTCCGGCTCGGACCTGCGCCAGTCGGACACTACCGAGCGGCTCGCCTCCCTGGGGGGAGAGATCCACATCGGCCATGCGCGGGAGAACCTGAGCAACGTGGATGTGGTAGTCACCTCCACTGCGGTCCAGGCCGACAACCCCGAGGTCCTGGAGGCCCGGGACCGGATGATCCCGGTCATCCCCCGCGCCGAGATGCTGGCGGAGCTGATGCGGATGAAGTACGGCATCGCCATCGCCGGCACCCACGGGAAAACTACGACCACCTCCATGGTGGCGACGATCCTCACCCACGGGGGGATCGACCCAACCATCGTCATCGGCGGCAAGCTGAACACCCTGGGGAGCAACGCCAAGCTCGGCCAAGGGAAGTTTCTCGTCGCCGAGGCGGACGAATCGGACGGCTCGTTTCTGAAGCTCTCCCCCACCATCGCCGTGGTGACCAACATCGACGCCGACCACCTGGACTTCTACAGCGGCATCGAGGAGATCAAGGACACCTTCGTCGACTTCATCAACAAGGTGCCGTTCTACGGAATGGCCGTCCTCTGTCTCGATGACCGCAACGTCGCCGAGATCCTTCCCCGGGTGAAGAAGCGCTTCGTCACTTACGGCCTGTCGTCCCAGGCCGACATCCGCGCCACCCACGTGCGGCTTTCCGGCGATACAACCTCCTTCGTTGCCCACTACAAGGGGTACCGGATGGGTGAGGTCACCTTCCGCATGCCGGGGGCGCACAATGTCCTCAACGCCCTTGCCTGCATCGCCGTGGCCGTGGAGCTCGACGTACCCTTCGCCCAGATCCAGGAGGGTTTTGCCCGCTTCGGCGGCGTGGGGCGCCGCTTCCAGGTCAAGGGGGAGGTGGACGGGGTCATGGTGGTGGACGATTACGGACACCACCCGGCGGAGATCCGGGCGACGCTGGCGGCCGGCAAGAACGGCTGGCCCGAGCGGCGGCTCGTGGTGGCGTTCCAGCCCCACCGCTACACGCGGACCAAGGAGCTCTTCGACGAGTTTGTCACCGCTTTCTACGACGCCGACGTCCTCGTCCTGACTGACATCTACGCGGCGAGCGAGAAACCGATCCCGGGTGTGAGCGCCGAGGCCCTCGCAACGACGATCCGCAAGCATGGCCAGAAGGACGTGAGCTACGTCGCCGACCGGCAGGCGGTCGCCGATCATCTCATGACGATCGTCAGGCCCGGGGATATCGTCCTTACCCTCGGGGCGGGCAACATCTGGCAGGCGGGCGAGGCGCTCCTTGCGAAGCTTCAGGAAAAGGGGTAGGGGCGATTTAGTGACTCGTCACCGATAAACGGAGGCCGTTTATACAATGAATTGCCCCTACGGAGACATCAAGAGATTGATCAGGGGCGAAGTCCTGGAGATGGAACCGCTGGCCCGGCACACCTCCCTCAAGGTGGGTGGCCCGGCCGACCTCTTCGTCATCCCGGCCGACCGGGACGACCTGCAAGCGCTCATTGACAAGCTGGTTGCCGAGAAGATCCAGTACATCGTCCTCGGCGGGGGGTACAACCTCCTCGTGCGGGACGGCGGTTTCCGGGGAGTGGTCGTGTCGCTCCGGTCCCTCCATCGGCTGGAGGAGCTCCCCGATGCCCGGATCGCTGTCGAGGCGGGGACGACCAACGGCGTCCTCGTCCGATTTGCCGAGGAGAGGCGTCTCGCGGGGCTCGAATTTCTCATCGGTATCCCCGGGACGGTCGGCGGAGCCCTTGCCGTGAACGCCGGTGCCCACTGCGAGGCGGTGCTCGACCGGGTGGAAAACATCACTACCTTGAGGGAAGGGCAGGTCGTGGTGACGGTGAAGGAGAAGCTCACCTTCGGATACCGCCAACTGGCGCTTGCCCCGGGGGAGATCGTGCTGGCTGTCACGTTTTGTCTAGCCCGAGGGAGCGCCGAGGCGATCGAGGAGCGGATCGAGGGATTCCTCGCTCACCGGCGCACCGCCCAGCGGGTGAGCTACCCCAACGCCGGCTCCTTCTTCAAGAACCCGCCGGGGAAACAGGCGTGGCAGCTCATCGATGCGGCAGGCCTGCGGGGATTTCGGGTCGGCGGCGCACAGGCCGCCGAGGCCCACGCCAACTTCCTTGTCAACCGCGGTGGGGCGACGGCCCGGGACTTCATCGAACTGGCCGGGCTCATCAAGGCGAAGGTGAAAGAGCAGAGCGGCATCCTCCTGGAAGAGGAAGTGCGGATCGTCGGCGAAGATTGACAAACCGGGACTAGGACCCAAACAGCGGGCTAGAGAAGTTGGAACCGGTGAAAAGCGGGATATGACATGACGAGAGAAGAGCTGAAAACAAGAAAGATCGGCGTCTTGCTGGGGGGGCTCTCGGCGGAGCGGGAGGTTTCCCTGAAGAGCGGCGCCGCCGTCCATGAGGCCCTCATCGCACGGGGGTACGATGCGGTCGCCATCGACGTGGGGCGCGACCTGGCGCAGGTCCTGGTGCGGGAAGGGGTGAAGGTGGCGTTCGTCTGTCTCCACGGCCGCTACGGCGAGGATGGCGCGGTGCAGGGGGTGCTGGAGCTGATGGGGATCCCGTACACCGGTTCCGGCGTTCTGGCGAGTGCCCTGGCCATGAACAAGATCTTTGCCAAGCAGGCGTTCCAGGCTGCCGGACTCACCGTCGCGCCGTACCGGGTTCTCAAGAGGGGGGAGCCGTTCGCGATGGCCGACCTTGCCGCCGCCTTGCCCTGCGTGGTCAAGCCGTCCCAGGAAGGGTCGTCGGTGGGGGTGAGCATCGTCCGGAGCGCCGGTGAGATTGCCGCAGCGCTTGAAACCGCCTTTGCCTACGACGCGGAAATCCTCGTGGAGGAGTTCATCCGCGGCGCCGAAGTCCAGGTCGGCATCCTCGACGACCGGGCAATGGGAGCCATCGAGATCGTGCCGAAGAAGGAGTTCTACGATTTCGAGGCGAAGTACACCGCCGGCATGGCCGAGCACATTTTCCCGGCGCGGCTTCCCGACGATTTGTACCGAAAGGTACTCCGGGCAGGGGAGCTTGCCCATCGGGCCCTCGGATGCAGCGGCTACAGCCGCGTCGACTTCCTGGTGACCGACACGGGAGCATGCTACATCCTGGAGGTCAACACCCTGCCGGGGATGACCGCCCTTTCCCTGCTGCCGGAAATAGCCGCCAAGGGTGCGGGCTTGGGCTTTGAGGATCTGGTTGAGCGGATAGCGCTGTCGGCGGCGTTGAAGATTGGAGCGGGGGAGTAAGGACTGGGGACTGGTATGTCATTATCGATCCCCGACCACGGATTCTATGCACGATCTGCGCGTGAAAAAAGCGAAGGGTGCCCCGAGAAACCGGCTCAAGAAGCAGCGGCGGCCGATCAACTACCGCAGTTTCTTCAAGAAGGCGACACGGGTAGTCGGCGGACTCATCGTGCTCTCTCTGGTGGGTGTGGTCAGCGTCGAGTTGTACGGATTCCTGACCCGCAGCACCTTTCTGCGCCTGGAGCGGATCGAGGTAGGGCACCTCAAGCGGCTTACCCGCGACGAGGTGGTTGCCCTGGCGGGTGTCCAGGCAGGGGACGACATGCTGGCCCTGCGGCTTTCGCGCATCGGCGAGCAGTTGGCAAAGAATCCGTGGATCGAGAAGGTCAAGGTCCGGCGCTATTTTCCCCATACTCTTACCATCGATATCGCCGAACGGGAACCGGCCGCGGTGGTCAATATGGGGTATCTCTACTACCTCGACACGAAGGGAGATATCTTCAAGCCACTGACCGAAGGGGATCGCCTCGATTATCCGGTGCTGACGGGCTTTGCGGAGGAGGATATGGCCAGGGACCCGAACGGTTTCCGGGAAGGGTTGCAGAGGGCACTTGAATTGATCGGGCTCCTCAAGGAAGGGGCAGCCCTCCCCCTTGGCGATGTCTCGGAGATCCACTACGACAAGGGGTTTGGCTTTACGATCTTTACCGCGCAGGGGGGGGTGCCGGTCCGGCTCGGCAACGGTGCCTTCGGCGACAAGCTGGCCCGGCTTGCCCGGATCTACCGTGATCTGCAAACGCAGTTGACGCACCTGCAATACATCGACCTGGACTACAGCGACAAGATTATCGTGAAAAAGGCGTGATTCGCGGACGAGACTAAACGAGCGGCTAAAGGGGGGATGTGCATATGACCGTACGTAGGGATAACTTAATCGTAGGCCTCGACATCGGGACCACCAAGATCTGCGCCATCGTCGGCAATGTGACCGACGAGGGGATCGACATCATCGGTATCGGCACGAGCCCCTCCCGGGGGCTGCGCAAGGGTGTGGTGATCAATATCGAGAGCACCGTCGCCTCCATCCGCAAGGCGGTTGAAGAGGCCGAGCTCATGGCCGGGTGCGAGATCAAGTCGGTCTACGCCGGGATTGCCGGCGGTCATATCAAGGGGTTCAACTCCCAGGGGGTGATCGCCATCAAGAACCGCGAGGTCTCGTCGGAGGACGTGAAGCGGGTGATCGACGCGGCCAAGGCGATCGCAATTCCCATGGACCGCGAAGTAATCCATATCCTTCCCCAGGAGTTCATCATCGACGACCAGGACGGCATCCGCGAACCGCTCGGGATGAGCGGGGTGCGACTGGAGGCGAAGGTCCACATCGTCACCGGAGCCGTGGCGAGCGCCCAGAACATCATCAAGAGCTGCAACCGGGCCGGTCTCGATGTGGCCGACATCGTCCTCGAACAGCTCGCCTCTTCCGAGGCGGTCCTCTCGCCTGACGAGAAGGAGCTCGGGGCGGCCATCGTGGATATCGGCGGCGGCACCACCGATATCGCCATCTTCGTCGACGGAGCGATCAAGCACACGTCGGTCCTGTCGCTCGGGGGGAACCATCTGACCAACGACATTGCGGTGGGGCTCCGGACTCCCATGGCCGAGGCGGAGAAGATCAAGCAGAAGTACGGCTGCTGCCTCGCCGCTCTGGTCGGCAAGGACGAGACCATCGAGGTGCCGAGTGTCGGCGGGCGTAAGCCGCGGGTCCTCTCCCGGCAGCTTCTGGCCGAGATACTGGAGCCCCGGGTGGAGGAGATCTTCAGCCTCGTCAACCGGGAGATCGTCAAGTCCGGCTACGAAGACATGATCGCCTCCGGCGTGGTGATCACCGGCGGCAGCACCATCCTCGAAGGGATGCCGGAGCTGGCGGAGCAGGTCTTCAACCTGCCGGTCCGGCGGGGGCTGCCGCAGAACCTCGGCGGGCTGGTGGATGTGGTGAACTCCCCGGTGTACGCGACGGGGGTGGGGCTCGTGGTCTACGGGAGCAAGAACGTCGGGATCCGCGAGTTCCCAACGGCGCAGACCGACGAAAACCTCTTCCGGAGGGTCAGCAGGCGAATGAAGGAATGGTTTGGAGAATTTTTCTAACGTCAGTTTCGGAGTTCGGAGTTTGGGAGTTGAGGAGTGAAATGCTTTACTAAGAAATGCGTTAACTACTCGACAACCTTTTTTCCCCCACCCCACCCTCCCCCGCTGGGGGAGGGCGAACTGTGTTCTCCCCCCGGAGGGGGGAGGAAGGAGGGGGGCTATCGAGTAGTCAGATTAGTTGTTAGTA
>JAMXLF010000016.1 GCA_024281055.1 Geobacteraceae bacterium | reverse complement strand
CAAACTTTGCAGCAATCCTGCTCATTCACTGCTCCTCTGCATAAAACGTTGTCAGGTCGCACACTCCCGAAACGGGTTTGACGGTCGGAAGGGACCTGCCGTGAATAACGCCGCGAATGCTGCCAGGAAACTGCAAAGGCCCGGCAATGGCGATGGCAATATCCTCTGCCGACGGCGAAGCTTGCCGGCCGCCGACTTACGGATCAGATACTGAACGTGCCCATTTCCTTCTGCAATATCTCGATCTGGCATGAGAGGCTCGCGACCACTTCACCCAGCACCCGGGTCGCTTCGAGATTGACATTGGTCGACATCTGGATATCTTCGACGGAATGAACGATCTGCTCACTCCCTTTGCTCTGCTCGTCGCAAGCCCGCTTTATCTGCTGGATCATCCCGGTGATATTCTCCGTCGACTTGGCGATGAAATTACCGACCTTGCTCTGCTCGCGGGTTGAAGCCCGCACCTGGGAGGTCAGCCCTTTCATCTTCTCCACTGCAGTCATGATCAACTCGCTCCCCTGACCCTGCTCGCGGGTTGCCTTGGCGATCTGGCTCACCATCTCGGAGACCTGTTCCATGGCCTCGCGGATCATCTTGCTCCCGCGCGCCTGTTCCATCGTGGCACGGGCGATATTGTCAACCTGGGTCGTTGCCTGCTGGACACCGGCAACTATCTTGTTCAGCGCCTCCCCGGATTTCTGGGAGAGCAGCTCACCGTCGGCGATGCTCTTCTCAGCTTGGTTGATGGCTTCGACCGCGCGTCGCGTCTCGTCCTGGACCCCCTTGATCACCTGGGCTATCTCCCGCGTGGAGCTGCTGGTCCGTTCCGCCAGCTCCTTGATCTCGTCGGCAACCACGGCAAAGCCCTTGCCGTGCTCGCCCGCCTGCGCCGCAATGATGGCGGCATTCAACGCCAGCAGGTTCGTCTGCTCGGCCACATCATCGATAACCGAGAGGATGGCACCGATATCCGAAGCACGGACCGAGAGGGTCTCGATGACCTCAGAGGTTATCCGTGAGGAGCGCTTGATCTCATTGATCCCGGCGATGGTAGCCTCTACGGACTTCTTGCCCGTTTCCGCATCACGCCTTACCTCTTCCGAGATGGCAGCGGTATCCTGGGCATTCTGCTCCACCTGCTTGATAGAGCCGTCCATTTCCAGCACCGAAGAGGCGGTAGTCCCGGCAGCTTCCATGAGGCTGACGACGCTGTTGCCGACCTGCTTGATGGACACCGTCATCTCCCCGATGGAAGAACTCACCTCCTCCACCGACTGGGCCAGTGTCTCCACGTTCAGGGCAACCTCCTCAATACTGGCTGCCATCTCGAGGATCGACGAAGAACTCTCGGCAGCCGAGAGGGAAAGGCCATCAACTCCTTCTGCGACCGCCTTGACCGAAGCGTTGATCTGGGTTACCGCCGAAGAGGTCGCACTTACCCCTTCAGCCTGGAGCTGCGCTCCGTCCACCACCCGTTTGGCAGTCTCGGAGATATCCTGCGAGATGCCGATCAGTTCCACATTCGCCTTATTCACGTTCCCTACGGTTCCAGCGAGTTTTTCAGCCATGATATTGAAATCGCTACCGAGCCGTCCCAGTTCGTCCCCCGAATCGACGGCGACCTTAACGGTCAGGTCACCTTCGGCGCCCCGATCGAGCGCCTGAGCGATGGCGTGTATCCGTCTTACCATGCTCCGCGTGGCCATGATCCCGAGGATAATCGCGAGCAGTATCGCCCCGAAGATGACCACGACAAAGCCAATGGTGGAATTGCGTTGGAGGGACACGACCTCTTCCTTCGCCTGTGTCATCAGCCCCCCGACGGTAACCAGTAGATCGTCCACGGCAACCCTGGTCTTGTCCGTTTCCTCCATGAGTGTCACCCGGGCCAGGCGGTTCAATTTGTCGTCGGCCATGGCTTTCATGACAGCCTGGTCAACCACTCCCTTTTTAAGCCCCTTGAGAAGCTCGGCCTTACGCGCCAGGAGCTCCTCGGAAACGGTTTCAAAGGCCGAGAGGCTCTGCTCGACCACCAAGGCCCGCTGCTCAAGGGCGCTCCCCTTAGCCGCGGGAGGGATCCCGAGCTTCTTGTTCCCCTTCAGGATGATGTCGCAATACCCCTTGAAGAGGTCCCGTTTTGCCTCGTAATCCCCTTTGGAGAGCTCGAACTCGTCTGAATCGTTCAGCACCATCGCGGCTTCCAGGAGATGCACCCTGCACTCCTGGAGGGCTACCTTCATGAGCACAACCTGCTTTTCCTGGACGGCGCGGGTTTTGATCATCTCCTGAACATTATTGCCGACTGTACGGATACTCCATATGCCGAAACAGCCGGTCACCGCCACAAGCAGTGCCATGACCATGAACAGGGCGGTAAGCTTGGCTCCGAGTTTCAAATCCTTTAACATAGTGCCTCTTGTCTCTGTCCCATTGATTCGTGCGCAAAGGAAGGCCGGTCTCAGCCCTTTCGCGAAGAATCGACGCTAGATTCCCCAGTTGCTCTATTTGGCAACCTGGTCGAGCATCCAGTTCATGAGCTCCACCGTTGCCTTTACTTCCTGCTTGTTCATGTTCGAGTCCGGTTTACGCAGCATCTTGATGCCGTATGCTTTGGTGGCATTCCGGTCGAAGGGCTGGCCGGAAATGGGAGCGATACCGGTAGTGATGGCAATGACGGTTCTTTCCAGCGTGTGGCACTTGACGCATTTTGCCTTCATGATCTCATAGTTCGCCTTCATGTTGGCAGGAAAATTCGATGGATCAAAGCGCATGCTGTCACCTTTGCCTTGCACCTTGAGGCCTGCATGAGCGGCAGTGCTCAGCAGGCAAAGCGCGACCAGAACAGACAAAATTCTTTTCATTGTTGAATCCTCCCAAGCGTTGAGATTTACCTCATTGTGGTCCTTAAAAACTGTACGACAGATCGAGCAGGGTCACCTGATTGGTGTCTGTCGGTGTGTCCTCATAAATATATTCGAGCACGAGCTTCAAATTTTGCAGTGGCGTGTAGGCAACAGCGGGGATATATCGCCGGGTGATGCCGGTACCGTTATCCTGGTACTCGTACCGGAACAGGCCGACGACGGACACCGGAGAACCGAGCAGGTATTGCGCTTCCGAAGCAATGACCAATGGCTTCTTCTCCGCCGCAGGAGTGCTGTAAAAAGCATTGGTATCCCTTCCCGTCACCCCGGCGGCACGCAAGCGAAACCGTTTGTATAAAAGATCCATCTCACCGCCAGCGCGGTAAAAATTGTCCCTGACCGAGCTCCCCAACGGATCAGAGTTGCGCCCGGCGAAACCGTAAGCGGCAAGGGTCACTGTCAGATAATCCCAGATGCTTTCGTGTTCGAAATCCACTTCCGGCTCATTGCCGAGAAAATCAGCACCACCGAATTTCACCGAAATGTGCCCGTAGCCGTCCTTGGTATTCTGACCGTCCACATCCACTATCCCCCCCGCCAGGAAAACCCTGTTGCCGACGACAGCGTTGGCCTCGAGGGCATCCTGCGTGTCGTTCAGTCTGAACGGAGAACCGATGGAAAAGGAAGACGTGGTAAGGGCAGTGGTAAACGCCGTCGTGGCAAAAGCGGTGGGAATGATCGTATCGTTCTTCTTCCAGAGGCTGGTTTTCGGCTCGAACTTGCCGAACTTTATGTTGACCGGAGTATTGAAGAGATGACGCCATACCAGAAACAGTTCGTCCAGACTTGAGCTGCTTGAACTATTGGGTATCGTAGTTTGACCATTTTGGGGTGCGTGGGAAAAAAGGTCAAAGGTCATGTAAAAACCCGCCAGGTCACGAAATGAGCCTCCCCCCTGGAGAACAAGGGACCGGGTGGTAAAATCCCACTTGTCAGTGGCATGGTCGTTGTAAGTGATACTCTGATTCGCCGTAAATGAAATGGGCAATATTTCGGGGATACCGGCAAGCAGAAGCCCCTCATTCTTTTCACCCGTGCCGGCTGGTGTCGTCGATTCGGGCCGCGATTCACCTTTCGGTTTGATGGAATAGACGTAGCCGTTCTTCTGAAACGCCTGACCATATTCGTTCAGTTCGGGATAGATTGTATGGCAGGTGCTGCATTCGGTCTTGTGCAAGCGGCTGAAGGCGGGTATGGCGTGGGCCTTCTGGGCATACACGAGGGACAGGGCCAACACGAAGAGCAGGGGTGAAATGGCAACAGCCCGGTGCTTCATAACAATCCTCCTGAGACAACGAATGGCATTATCATGGAAAAAGAGGCAGCCTCTCTTTGCATGCACGAAGGAATAATACTCGGAGTGCATAAAGAGGCGGAGATTACTGGCGACATCATACGTATAAAAGCACAACGGAGAAAGCGGCTTTTCCACCCAGCCATAAAAGCGAAACGCCCCCCATTTAATACAACAATCAAAACATGAAGTCAACTTAACACTTTCTCTATATTTCCCTTTCTAAAAGAACAAGATTAGAGCAATCCGCAACGCCCGTCAGATACAGTCGAATTCATTGTGACTAGGACGAAGGGCGCGCATGTTTCGGTGCCTGCCAGTCTTTCCGGCAGAGATCATTACACGCTAGCGCAAGGTATACCCAAAAAGCAAGTTCCGTCCGTCAATACCCTTCCACGAAGGCATCAAATTATACCTGTTCTTGGACAAAACGTCGCTGAGAAAAATTCTGCACGTCATTATTTTGGGAAATTTAATTTTGGTCTACTTTTTTGTGTGAATAAGTGATATAAAGCGAGCAATTGGGAAGGGGGCCTGCCATGAAAATTCATCGTTCAATGCAGTTTTTTCTGTTTATTCTCCCGCTGGTGTTGTTCGCTGGCTGCGGCAGTGACAATGGTCAGGCGACAGCGACGCTTGCCGCTTCGCAACAATGCATCGGCTGCCATGCGAGCAACAGCGTAAGCATCTCTCCGGTCACCGGGGCACGCATTACTGATGAATGGCAACGCTCTGCTCATAATTCCGCCAATGGCGCCCGTTGTCCCGACTGCCACACCACGTTCCACTTCCACGCTGACTTCCTCGACTGCCTCGCCTGCCATTCCTCCCACACCCATTCCAACAGTTGCAGCCAGTGCCACGGCGGATCGCCTCAGACTTCATGCCGCAACTGCCACGACGTTACCGGTCAGAAGGCTAATCCCGATGACACCGGAACGTGTTCAACATGTCACAATGCACTCACCCTCGGGTCACCCCATTTCAGCACCAATATCACCGGCACGACCCACGATGCCCAGTTCGTAGACCAGCAAAACTCGGGCAAGTGCCGGAATTGCCACAACCCCCACGACACCACGATCTTGCAGGAAGCAAGGGACTGGGCCACGTCGGGACATGGCGATGTGAAAGCACAACCGTGGACAGCGGAGGATTTCAAGTCAAATACGAGCTGCCTGCGCTGCCACACGGCGACCGGTTATATCAACTACGTGACGGGCACGCCGGCATTCACTCTTCCCACCGTCCCCCTGGCCGCCAGCCCGACGTATGGGGTACTTGGTTGCAACACATGCCATGCCAGCTACGCTTTCAAGCAAAGCGTGCGTACTGTGGCCCAGTACACTGCCCCATACAATGGCGGCCTGAGCCCCAGGACGTTCCCCGATGCCGGCACTTCCAACCTGTGCATTCCGTGCCATGCCGGGCGGGAAAGCGAAGACACCATCAAGGCCGTAACCGACTTTACCAAAGCCAGCTTCAAAAACTCCCACTACATGGCGGCTGCCGGCATGATGTACATGACGACAGGCTTCAAATCCTTTACGACCGCCACTGCCCCTGCATCGGCAACTTATACCTATGGTGATTCCTACACCATGTTCTACGGCCCAGGAACCGCCCCTGCCGGCTATATCAGCAGTACCCACCGGAAACTCGGGACACCGCTCATCACTGGAGACAGCCACAACCCGGCCGCCTTCACCCCTGGCAATTTCGACTCGGGCGGCCCCTGTGTGACCTGCCATCTGAACGCAGCTGGCCAGCCCAACCGGGGCACGAGCCATACCCTGGCGATCAACTTAAACACAGCCAACCAGCTCTGCAGCAAATGCCATAGCACCGAAGTCGACTCCCAGGCTCATCTGGACACCTTCCTGAAGGAGCAGTCCGAAGTGTTCCAGGATGCCGTGACCCTGGCTGTCACAATCCTGCAGGCCCGATACAGCATCAAATACGATCCAGCAAATCATCCATACTTCTACGACTTGGCCAAGGACCCCACGGGCACAACCCCGGTTACGGACTGGACCCGCGGCACGAAGAACCAGAAATTCGGCCAGAGAATGATGGGTGCCTGTTACAATATCAACCTCCTCAACCGCGACCCGGCTACCTTCGCCCATGCCCGCACCTATACCCGCAGGCTTATCTACGACACCATCGACTTCCTCGACGATGGCACCATCAACATGTCGACGGGTGCATCGGCTGTCAAGTATTTCCCCTCTGTCTACGTCAAGGGAGCAACCGCGAACGATCCTGTCACCACCGGCGCCTACACATATCTGGCCGGGTACAACCGGAATACCGGAGCATGGAATGCTGTTGAACGTCCATAATCTGAATTGATGCTCCGTTCTCATTGACGCGTTATCAGCCCCGCTTTCCGCAAAGCGGGGCTTTTTCCCGTTGCATAATTCCGTTCCCAAAAAACAAGGCGGGCTTCCGGGGAAGTCCGCCTGTCAGGTAGAATCTCATGCTGTGCGACCAGTGCTCAGGTGGCGCTCCCCTTTGCGGGCAGCGCATCGCCTGCCCGTCGGTGTCCATCGCCGCCCAAATCATCGAGGATCTCCCTTCTGAACTGCCGACGTTTTACTTCGTAGGCATCAGCATCGGGACCCACGCCGCAATAGAGCTTCTTTGCTCTCACCATGTCGCCGGCAGCCATTTCCAGCTTGCTAGCCAACTCCCGAACGGCTGCCTCGGCGCATTTCTCGTCATCTTCCATGTCCTCGGGCGCATATCCATGGCTTTTTGCCCGATGAGGCATCAACTGCCAGACACCGAGCGCCCCCTTGTGCGACACTGCCTTACCTGAAAGGCCATAGCCGCCAGTTTCCGCCAAGGCAATTTCCGCGATATCCAGCGGCATAAATGGCGTCCCGAGTGTCTTGAAATAACAGAGCGCAGCCAGCCAGCGGGCCCGTTGCGGATCGGTACGGCGCGCAAAGGCGGCGGCAATGGCCGGGACCTGTCGTCTTCGCTCCTCCAGGTTGATCCCCTTTTCCATGACACGACGGATCTCCCGGTCGAGTTCCGAATCTCCCGCCATGGTGGGAGATTGGGCCTGGCGGACATGGGACTGGTCGCACGACACTCCAAGCAGCAGCATGACTGCCATGATGATAATTGTTTTTTTCATAGAGATTTTTTGTCGGTTTTTTCGGCTTTGCCGGACGGTCACTCGGACCCTCGGATTTCGCGGTAACGTTTTCCGGCCATAACCCCCTTTCTATTAAGGTAGAACCACCATGCCCTCCGTGGCTCGTTCCATAAATGTCCTCTTAGAAGTGACAATATACGAAATCAAGTCAAGTGCTTTCACGACTCACTAAACGGCAAAAGGGCCATTATGGGCCCTTTTGCCATGCCTGTTATACAAAACAGGTATGTGATTATATACAATAAAACATGCCGTTTGTCAAACGGTCAGTGACATTATTTCTATTATTGCCTGCTATTTCAACAGGTTAACATATGTTGTCATGTGAGTTTTACCCCCATGGCATCCGCCACGGTATGGATATCCTTGTCCCCCCGCCCGGACAGACAGACGACAATGGTCTTGTCCCGGGTAAGAGCGGGCGCCAGTTTCAGCACGTGAGCAATGGCGTGTGACGATTCGAGGGCAGGAAGAATCCCCTCTTCCCGGGTGAGGACCTCGAACCCCTCCAGCGCTTCTTCATCGGTAATCGACACATATTCGGCCCGACCGGTATCTTTGAGCCAGGCATGCTCGGGGCCGACGCCCGGGTAGTCGAGTCCAGCGGAAATGGAGTGGGCGTTGAGTATCTGGCCAAACTCATCCTGGAGGAGGTAGGTCTTGTTGCCGTGGAGAACTCCCACGGACCCGGCACAGAGGGGGGCTGCGTGCTTGCCGCTCGAAATCCCGTATCCTGCCGCCTCGACCCCGATCATCCGCACTTCCCGATCGTTGAAAAAGGGATAGAAGAGCCCGAGTGCATTACTCCCGCCGCCGACCGCTGCCACGAGACAATCGGGCAGCCGCCCCTCGACCTTGAGGTGCTGCCTCTTAGCCTCACGGCCGATAACGGACTGGAAGTCACGAACCATCTTCGGATAGGGATGCGGACCGGCAGTGGTGCCAATCACGTAAAAGGTCGTATGCACGAAGGTAACCCAGTTGCGGAGAGCCTCGTTCATGGCATCCTTGAGGGTCGCGGTTCCGGCGGTGACCGGGGTAACCGTTGCACCCAGGAGCTTCATGCGGAAGACGTTCAGAGACTGCCGGTGAATATCCTCCTCACCCATGAAGACCTCGCACTCCATCCCCAGCAGCGCCGCCACCGTCGCTGTCGCCACGCCGTGCTGTCCTGCCCCGGTCTCGGCAATGACCCGCCGCTTCCCCATCCGCTTTGCCAGGAGTCCCTGGCCGATGGTGTTATTGATCTTGTGGGCACCGGTATGGTTAAGGTCTTCCCGCTTCAGGTAGATTTTCGCACCGCCAAGCCGTTTCGTAAGCTTCTCGGCAAAATAGAGGGGGTTGGGCCGGCCAACATACTGGCTGAGATAGTAGGTGAACTCCTCCCGGAACTCTCTGTCGTGCTTGTAATGATCATAGGCCGCTTCCAACTCGCTGAGAGCCGGAATCAAGGTCTCCGGAACGTACTTGCCGCCGAACTGGCCGAAATGTCCCTGCTTGTCGGGAAATCGCATTGAACCTCCATGATGGAGCAGGCCGCAGTGCCTGTCCGCAAACGGGCACCCGCAACGAATGCCCCGGTCACAATCCCTTGGCGTGACGGATAAACGCCTCTACCTTTAGGGGGTCTTTCTTCCCGGGAGAGGACTCCACTCCACTAGAAACATCAACCCCGTACGGCTCCACCCGCTCCACCGCCTGCCGGACATTGTCGGGGGTAAGACCGCCGGCAAGGATGATCGGGCCGTACCGTTTGGCGATCCCCGCCACCTCCCAGTTAAACGCAAGCCCGGTGCCGCCGTAAACGCCGGGAGACCAGGCATCGAGGAGATAGCCCGCCACCCGGTAATCCTTCATGGGCTCCAGGCTGGTGATGTCCTTGATCCGGAACGCCTTTATAACCCGGTGGGCAAGCCGGTCACAGAACTCCGGCTGCTCGTCACCGTGTAGTTGGACGATGTCGAGACGGCACAGTTCACAAGTGGCGTTAATAAAGTCGAAGCCGGCATTGACAAACAGTCCCACCGCCTGCACGAAGGGGGGGAGCGACTCGATCACTGCCGCCGCCTGCTCCGGCGATACATTGCGAGGGGAAGCTGCATGGAAGACGAATCCGAGAGCATCAGCCCCTGCCTCGACGGCGTGGAGCGCATCGTCACGATTCGTAATGCCGCATATCTTGACGCGAACCATACTGAAACCCCTTTGGACCGCAACGACTGAGTGCGTCCAACCAAAAGAAGGTTACAGGGAAACCTTGGGCAGATGCTTCAGAGACTCCGCAATCGCGGCCTCGGGATATTCGTAATCCTCCAGTTGGCCGCTGAAGTAAGCGTCGTATGCAGCCATGTCAACGTGGCCGTGACCGGACAGGTTGAAGAGGATGACCCTCTCTTTCCCTTCCTCCCTGGCGAGCAGCGCTTCGTCGATCGCCCCGCGGATGGCGTGTGACGACTCAGGAGCAGGAATGATTCCCTCGCTTCGGGCGAATTGAACGGCGGCCTCGAAGCAGGCAATCTGCGGCACGGCTCTGGCCTCGACCACACCGGCATGGACAAGCTGCGAGACAAGCGGCGAGGAACCGTGGTAGCGCAAGCCGCCGGCATGAATTCCCGGCGGCATGAAGTCGTGACCGAGAGTGAACATCTTAGAGATGGGCGCCATCTGTGCGGTGTCGCCATAATCGAAGGCATAGACCCCCTTAGTCAGGGTCGGACAACTGGTCGGCTCCATGGCGACGATGCGCACATCCCGGCCGCTTGCCTTGTCAGCAGCGAACGGAAACCCGATGCCGGCAAAATTGGAACCACCGCCGTGACACCCGATCACTACGTCCGGGTAGTCTCCTGCCATCGCCAATTGTTCCTTTGCTTCCAGACCAATGATGGTCTGGTGGAGACAAACGTGGTTGAGAACGCTCCCCAAGGCATAACAGGTATCGCTGCGAGTGGCGGCATCCTCAACCGCCTCGCTGATGGCGATGCCGAGGGAACCGTTGCTGTTCGGGTCCTTGGCAAGGATGGAGCGGCCGGCATTGGTGCGGTCTGAGGGTGAAGCAAGGACTTCAGCCCCCCAGAGCTGCATCATGCTCTTGCGATAGGGCTTCTGGCCGAAGGAGACCTTCACCATGTAGACCGTACACTCAAGACCGTAAATCTGGCAGGCAAGGGCCATCGACGAGCCCCATTGGCCGGCGCCAGTCTCGGTGGCGATGCGCTTGGTCCCGGCCTGCTTATTGTAATAGGCCTGTGGGATGGCAGTATTCGGCTTGTGCGACCCGGCCGGAGAGCCGCCTTCGTACTTGTAGTAGATCCTCGCCGGAGTGCCGAGCGCCTTTTCCAACCGGTGGGCACGGAAAAGGGGGGACGGTCGCCAAAGTTTGTAAATCTCGCGGACTTCGTCAGGGATATCGATCCAACGCTGTGTAGACATCTCCTGCTCAATCAGCGACATCGGAAAGATCGCCAGCATTTCGTCTGGAGTAACCGGCTGCAGGGTACGCGGACTGATCACCGGTGCGAGCGGTCCCGGCATGTCGGGGATGATATTATACCACTGCTTCGGGATCCGGTTTTCATCGAGCACGATCTTGGTGTTCATGGCTACTCCCTGAAAATAGGCACGGTTTATATATTCCCCAGGAGTTCCCGGAGCTTGGCGCCGATGTCCGCCTCGCGCATAAGCGACTCGCCAACCAGGAACGCCCGTGCTCCAGCCCGCTGCAGACGGAGGATGTCGGCGCGGGTGTTGATGCCGCTCTCGGCGACAATCACGCGGCCGCCGGGGATGAGTTTCGCCAGCCGTTCCGTGGTCGCCAGGTCGGTGACAAAGGTGCGCAGGCTGCGGTTGTTGATACCGATTAGCGTACAGTTGACCTGCAAAGCCGTCTCCAACTCAGCTTCGTCGTGGACTTCCAGAAGAACGTCCAAGGACAGCTCGCGGGCCAGTTCGACAAAATCCCTGAGCTGGCCAAGCTCCAGCATGGCGGCGATGAGCAGGATGGCATCTGCCCCGGCCAGCCGCGCCTCGTAGATCTGGTAGGGGTCGAAGATGAAATCCTTGCGGAGCAGGGGAACGGGGGCAACCGCGCGGATCGCTGCAAGGTAGTCGAGCTTGCCCATGAAAAAATGTTCGTCGGTCAGCACCGACAGGCAAGCGGCGCCGTTTTCCGCATAAGTCGCGGCAATGGCAAGGGGATCGAAGTCGGCACGGATCAACCCCTTGCTCGGCGATCCCTTCTTCACCTCGGCGATGACCGCGGCCCGCTCTTCCTCCTCGGCAGCGAGCAAGGCTCCGACAAAATCCCGCGTCTGGTCGTCCCGGCCGGCCAAACGAGCCTTCAATTCGAGCAGGGACGTCGTCCGCTTGGCCTGTGCCAATTCGTCCCGCTTGTAGTCGACGATTTTCTTCAGTATATCGGGGGTACTCATAACGATGCCCGCTTAGCTGTTCAATGCGGATGGTTACTCATTGGTCAACGCAACCAGTTTCTGAAGCTGTGCCAGCGCCCGGCCGGAATCAATGGCCTCGGCAGCCATGCATAGTCCCTCCGCCAGATCGGCCGCCCTCCCGGCAGCAACCAGGGCAAAGGCGGCGTTCAGCTGCACGATGTCCCGTTTCGGCCCCTTCGCGCCGGCAAGGATTTCCCGGACGATCGCGGCGTTTCCGGCGGCATCACCGCCGCGCAGGTCGTCCATCCTGCACCGGGCAAGTCCCAATTCCTCGGGTTTGAACATTTTCACCACGACGCCCTGCGGGGTGACTTCTGCGATACGGCTCTCGGTCGTGAGAGTGATCTCGTCCATCCCGTCCATCCCGTAGACCACGAACCCCCGCCGGCAGCCGAGGTTTTTCAGGACATGGGCCAACTTCTCGACGAGTTCCTCGCGATAGACGCCGAGCACCTGACAGCCGGCTCCGGCCGGGTTGGTCAGGGGACCGAGGATATTGAATATGGTGCGGATGCCGATTTCCTTGCGCGGACCGATAGCGTATTTCATGGCACCATGGAGAGCCGGGGCATAGAGAAAACCGATGCCGATCTCGTTGATGCACTTTTCCACGGTTTCCGGGGTTATGTCCAGGTTGACCCCGAGCGCCTCAAGGACATCGGCGCTGCCGCAAATGGAGGACACCGATCGGTTGCCGTGTTTCGCCACCTTGACTCCGCAGGCGGAGACCACGAAGGCAACCGTGGTGGAAACGTTGAAGGAGTTCGTCCCATCCCCCCCCGTTCCCACGACATCCAGGATCGTCTCCAGGTCGAGGTTGATGTCGTCCCGGTCGATATCGAGAACATTTCTGCCGACCCGGATGGGAGTAACCTTGTCCCGCATCACCCGGGCAGCGCCGGTGATCTCCTCGACCGTTTCCCCCTTCATCCGGAGTGCCGTGATGAACGAAGCGATCTGGGCTGGGGTAGCCTCACCGGACATGATCTGGTCCATCACCTCGATCATCTCCGCTTCACTGAGGTTTTCCCTTTCGACCACCCTGGCAATGGCTTTTTTGATCATAACGGCTCCATCTTCCGCCTTATCTTGTCATCTCCAGGAAGTTCCTGAGGATATTCATCCCCTCCACGGTCAGGATCGACTCGGGATGGAACTGTACTCCCCAGACCGGCAGTTCCCGGTGACGCAATCCCATGATCTCACCTTCCTCCACCCAGGCGGTGATCTCCAGAGAGGACGGCAACGACGCCCGCTCCACCACGAGAGAATGGTAGCGGGTCGCCTCGAAGGGGTTGGAAAGTCCCGTGAAAAGACCTTTGCCGTCGTGGTGTATGAGGGAGGTCTTGCCATGCATGAGAAAATCGCTCCGCACCACCTTGCCGCCAAAGGCCTGCCCGATGGCCTGATGGCCGAGACAGACCCCGAAAATGGGAATTTTCCCGGCAAACCGATCGACAAGCGGGAGCGAGATGCCCGCCTCGCTGGGAGAGCAGGGCCCGGGGGAGATGACGATCCTGGCCGGGGAGAGCCGCTCGATCTCATCGAGGGTGACCCGGTCATTGCGAAAAACCTGCACTTCCTCACCCAATTGGCCGAAATACTGGACCAGGTTGTAGGTGAAAGAGTCGTAGTTGTCGATCATCAGGAGCATTGTTTGAATAAACCTCAAAAGGACTTAGACAAAAAAAGAGAGCGGACAAAGCATCTAATCGAGGCCCTTTTCAACAGCCTCGATCGCCTTCACCACCGCCATCGCCTTGTTCACCGTCTCCTGCCATTCGGCAGCCGGATTCGAGTCGGCCACGATCCCTGCTCCGGACTGGAGATGTACTTTCCCGTCCTTGATCACGAGGGTACGGATGGCAATGGCCAGGTCCATATTGCCGGAGAAGGAAAAATAGCCGACTGCTCCGCCGTAGACCTCGCGACGGACTGGTTCCAGCTCTTCGATAATCTCCATTGCCCGAACCTTGGGCGCACCGGACAGGGTACCCGCCGGAAAGGTGGCCCGCACTACGTCGAAGGCATCCCGCCCCTCCTCCAACTCCCCCTGAACGTTGGAGACGATGTGCATGACGTGGGAGTAGCGCTCCACCACCATCAGTTCGGTGACCTCGACGCTGCCGGTCGTGCAGACCCGTCCGAGGTCGTTGCGACCCAGGTCCACAAGCATGATGTGCTCGGCCCGCTCTTTCGGATCGGCAAGCATCTCCTGCTCAAGCCGGGTATCTTCCACGGGATCGGCACTGCGCGGGCGCGTCCCGGCGATGGGACGCAGTTCCGCTTTCGTCCCTTCCTTGCGCACCATGACCTCAGGGGAGGCGCCCACTACGACGGTGTCGTCGAGACGGAGAAAGAACATGTAGGGCGACGGATTAAGCGTGCGCAGCACCCGATAGATATCGAGCGGCTCGACAGTCAAGTCGCCGGAAAAGCGCTGGGAGAGGACCACCTGAAAGATGTCCCCAGCCCGGATATACTCTTTCGCCTTTTCCACCGCCTGCTCGAAACCCTCGCGGGTGACATTGGAGGCAAATGCAACCTTTTTCGCCGTCTGACCGGTCGAGGAGACGACAACGGGTGTCTTGAGCTTGGCAATCAAGGCATCGATCTTGGCCAGTGCCTGTTCATAGGCGGCCTTGGGAGACGTACCCCCATCGAGGTGGGCATTGGAAACGACCTTGATCTTCTGGCTGACGTTATCAAAAATGAGGATGGTATCGGTGACGACAAAGTAGGAATCGTAAGCTCCGATCATGGCCGGTTTTGCCGTGGGGAGGCTTTCGAAGTGACGAACCATATCGTAGCCGAGATAGCCGACTGCCCCGCCGAAAAAGCGGGGAAATCCCGGCAGCGACACGGGGGTATACCGGGCGAGTTCAGCGCGGATAAACGCCATGGGGTCGACCACGTCCTCACGCCGGATCTCTCCCCCTTCCCCGAGCACCTCGACGGCATTCCCCCGGGAACGGATGACAACCGACGGGCTTGCGCCAAGGAAGGTATAACGCGCCCATTTCTCTCCCCCCTCGATGCTTTCCAGGAGAAATGCATAGCGGCCGTCGTCGATCTTCTTGAAGGCGCTCACCGGGGTATCCATATCGGCCATGATCTCACGGTAGACCGGGATAAGGTTTCCCCGCGCAGCAAGGTCTTCGAATGTGGCAAAGTCAGGGTAATACATTACAGTCCCCAAAGAGTAGTCCGCACGGCGGGTATCACCGCAGGGCGACGAGGCACTACACAGCAAACCACGGACAGCTGCGTAATTGTATCAAACTAGCACAGAGGCTCCTTACTGTCAAGAAATGCAGGGGATTCCGGATCGTACGGATACTGACATAAGCGGACCGACCCAGAAGAAAAATCTTGGGGGAACCTTGCAAAAACGTCTCCCCATGATTATCGTAAAGGGGTTGCAGATTCCACCGGACAGAAAAGGAGAACACACGTTCATGACCAAGATCACCAAGAAGTTCGAGACCGAGGTTCAGCAGCTCCTCGACCTCGTCATCCACTCCCTCTATTCCAACCGCGACATCTTTCTCCGGGAACTCGTTTCCAACGCCTCGGACGCCATCGACAAGATCCGCTTCGAAGCCCACTCCAACGAGGCACTTCTCGAAGGGAATGCCGACTGGAAGATCAAGATCATCCCCGACAAGGGGGCAGGCACCCTGACCATCAGTGACAACGGCATCGGCATGGGAATCGCCGAGGTGGAGGAAAACATCGGCACCATCGCCCGTTCCGGCACCCGTGCCTTCCTGGACAGCCTCAAGGGAAGGGGAGGAACGGACAACCCAGAGTTGATCGGCCAGTTCGGCGTCGGTTTCTATTCAGCGTTCATGGTAGCCGACCGCGTCACCCTCGTCACCCGCCGGGCCGGCGACAAGAACGCCGCCTGCCGCTGGGAATCGACCGGTGACGGCTCGTACACCATTGAGGAATGCGCAAAGGAAAGCCGGGGAACAGAGATCACCCTCCACCTCAAGGAAGAGATGCAGGAGTACCCCGACGAGTGGAAGATCCGTTCCATCGTAAAGAAATACTCCGATTATGTTCAGTACCCGGTCGTCATGGACATAACCCGAGATGAGGTTCCCACGGGGGTAGACGGCAAGCCGATCGAGGGGGCCGGCACCATCTCGAAAACCGTAGAGGAGACCCTCAACTCCATGAAGGCGATCTGGACCCGGCCAAAGGGGGAGATAACCGATGACGAATACGAGGAATTCTACAAGCACATCTCCCACGACTTCGACAAGCCGCTCAAGACAATCCATTATGCGGCCGAAGGGGTGAGTGAGTTCCGTGCCCTTCTCTACGTCCCCGCTCACCGGCCGTTCGACCTCTTCCATCCGGAGCGCAAGCGCGGGGTGCACCTCTATGTGAAGCGGGTGTTCATCACCGATAACTGCGAGAACCTCCTCCCCGATTATCTCCGTTTCGTCAAAGGGGTGGTTGATTCCAGCGACCTGCCCCTCAATGTCTCCCGTGAGATACTCCAGGAAGACGTACAGATCCGGCGCATCCAGAAGAACCTCGTGGGTAAGATCCTCTCGACACTGGCGGAGATGCAAACAAAGGAGCCGCAGGAGTATCTCACCTTCTTCAAGGAATTCGGCCCAGTCCTGAAGGAGGGAATCCACTTGGACACCGCCAACCGGGATAAGCTCCAGGAGCTCATCCTTTTCGAAAGCTCCAAGACCGGTACGGGCGAGTTCGCCTCCCTGAAGGAGTATGTGGAGCGGATGCCGGCAAAACAAACGGAAATCTATTACATCACCGGCGAAAGCCGTCGTGTTGTGGAGAATTCACCCCATCTGGAAGTCCTGCGGGAAAAAGGGTTCGAAGTTCTCTTCATGACCGACCCGGTGGACGAATGGGTAGTGCAGGCTCTCGCCGAGTATGGAGGCAAGAAGCTGAAGCCTGTCGACCGGGGCGATCTGGAAATCGACAGCGAAGAGGAAAAAAAGGCCCGGGAGGCCCGCAAGGAGGAAACCGAGAAGCAATACAAGGGACTTCTCGACTTCATCGGCGACAAGCTCAAAGACCGGATCAAGGAAGTCCGTCTCTCCAGCCGTCTCGCCGAGAGCGCTTGTTGCCTGGTGGCCGACCAGGCAGGCCTCTCAGCCCACATGGAGCGACTGCTGAAAGCCATGAACCAGGATGTTCCCGAAACAAAGCGGATTCTCGAGATTAACCCGGACCACCCCATAATGCAGGCCCTCTCCCACATGTATGATGAGAACCGTGAGAGCCCGAGGCTCGCCGACTACTGCGAGCTTCTCCTCGACCAGGCTCTCCTCGCCGAAGGATCGGCCATCAAGAACCCGCTCCGTTTCACGAAACTCGTCGCCGAACTGATGGTTGCTGCTGCGGGGAAATAATCACCGTCAACGAAAGAAAGCTCCCCTGCCACAAAGAGCAGAGGAGCTTTTTCGTTTCTGCCGCGATAAGGAGTTTCTCGCGGGAGGCGGGAATCCCGTCATCATCTGAACAGCTCGCAGCAATTACAACCGTATCAAATCCTCATGCTCCTCCTCATGGGGGTTGATGTGGATCATCACATCACCCACATTGGGAAATCGCTCGAAAATAAGCCGCTTCACGGCGGTAGCGATGTCGTGGGATCTTTTCACGGTCATCTCAGGGTCCATGTCCAGCTTCAGGTCGACGATCACGTACTGCCCCGACCGGCGCGCCCTGATCTCGTGAACATGCTCCACGCCTGGTACTTCCTCGGCGAGAACGTTGATGGCGTTCAAGAGCTCCTCCGAGGGGCGGGCATCCATCAGATCGTGGGCAGCGGAGCGAAAGGTTTCATACCCGATATGGAAGATGAAGAACGCCGTAAGCCCCGCCGCCAGGGGGTCCATGATATTAAGTCCGAAGAACGCGCACGTTACCCCCACGAGCGTGGCAACGGAGGTGACGGCATCCTTGCGGTGGTCCTTGGCCACGGCCAGGACAGCCGGACTTTCGAGCTGTCCACCCACTTTGAAGGAAAAACGGTAGAGCCATTCCTTGACGATGATGGTGATGAAGGCAGCCGCCACCGCCATGAACTGTGGCGTCTCGTAGCTGGCGTCGGCAATGGTGTGCACCGACTTGACAAGGATCATCGCGCCGGTGCCTATGATCACGAGCGAAACGAGGATAGCTGAGAGACTCTCTGCCTTGCCATGGCCATAGGGATGTTTGGCATCAAAGGGCTTGCGACCGATCCGAAGCGCCAGCATGGTGGAAAGCAGGGCCACGAAGTCGCAGGCGCTCTCCAACCCGTCCGCGAACACCGCCTCCGATCGCCCGAAATACCCCGCCAGGAGTTTCATGGCCATAAGTAGTGCGTTGAACCAGAAACCGATTTTTATGACCCGGTCGGCCCGGCTGAATCGGTCTTCCCGCAGCATGGGATTTCCCTGCCCCCTATTCCTCGAACCCGATTTCCGCTGCCTTGATATCCTTCAGCTTAAGCTGCAAGCGGTTTCTTCCCCGCCAGTCATCCATGTCCAGGGAAAACGCAACATCGACGTAGTGTTCTGCCGGTCTTTTCGCTGCCAGATTGAAACCAATGGACTCGAACCGGGTACCGTCCGCTCCCAGTTGGAGTTTGAGGTGCTGCTCCTTGATAACCCGCCCCTCCAGGACTTTGACACCTCGCAACAGAAAGACCGGTTCCGGATTCCCGATACCGAATGGTGCAAGCCCCTGGACCGTTTCCGCCAGGGAAACGGTGAGTTGGCCGGCAGAGAGTTCGGCATCGATGGCAAGCTCCGGGGTCAGGTCCTCGGGGGTCAATCGTCCCTCCGCCACCTCCTCGAACCTCGCCATGAAGGCCTCCAGAGTGGCCTCGTCAATGGACAGTCCGGCGGCATACTTATGACCGCCGAATTTCACGAGGTGCTCCGAACAGGCGCAGAGGGCTTCATGGAGATGAAAGCCGGGGATACTGCGGCCAGACCCGCGACCGTTGCCATCCCGAAGCGCGATGAGAATCGTAGGCCGGTTATACATGTCCACGATCCGCGAGGCAACGATGCCGATCACCCCCGGATGCCACGCCTCGGAAGCAAGAACGATACTCTTTTTTTCACCGGCTTTCGTGGCACTGCCGACCATGGCGAGGGCATCGCGCAGAATCTCCTGCTCCAGAGCCTGGCGCTCGGTATTGTTCGCGTCCAGCTCGGCCGCCATGGCTGCGGCCTGCTGCGGGTCGTCACAGAGGAGGAGTTCCACCCCGAGAGCAGCATTTTCCAGTCTTCCCACTGCGTTGAGGCGGGGTGCCAGGCGAAAGCCGACCGCACCGCAACCGACGGGGCCGCTCACTCCGGCAACCCTTTTGAGCGACTGAACTCCCTGCCGTGTTGATGCAGAGAGAATCTTAAGTCCGTACTTGGCAAAGATCCGGTTTTCATCCAAGAGAGGCACCAGATCCGCGATTGTACCGAGTGCCACGAGATCCAGGTAGTCGCGGAGGTCGGGTTCCTCTTTGCCGGCAAACCACCCGGCAGCCCTGAGTCTGCCACGCAGGGCAATGAGGAGGTTGAACGCCACCCCTACACCTGCCAGGTACCTGAACGGGAACAGACAGCCGGGCTGGTGCGGATTGATCACCGCCAAGGCATCGGGGATACGGTCGCCCGGGGTGTGATGGTCGGTGATGATGAGATCCACCCCGAGTTCTTTGCACAGCCTTGCCTCATCGACTGCGGTTACCCCGCAGTCGACGGTGACGATGACCTTGGCTCCCCGGCCAACTGAACTGGCTATCCCCTCGGCAGAGAGCCCATAGCCATCTTCCAGGCGGTTGGGAATGTGGTAGAAACAGTCAACGCCGACGGAACGGAAAAAACCGATGAGCAGGGCGACCGCCGTGACACCGTCCACGTCATAGTCACCATAGATGCAAACCCGTTCCCCGCTTTGTGCGGCAAGGAGCAAGCGTTCAACCCCCTGTTCCATACCACGAAGCAGGAAAGGATCATGGAGATCGGCAAGGGACGCGGAAAGGAACCGCAAGGTCTCGGCTGGGTCTCCTATGCCCCGGTTGACGAGGAGGCCGGCAACAAGTGAAGAAAGATCCAGCTCACGGTTCAACAGCTCGACCAAGGCAGGGTCCGTTTCCCTGATGCGCCACCGCTTCTGCCTCGCCTGTTCCAATCACTCCCTCCGGTTAACACTTAGAATGAAAAGAGCTCGCTCGTCAAAGATCTTCGCCATTTTGACTGCACGAAAAAAAACCCCGCAGCGGCGGGGTCTTGTATTCGCATCTATTTCTTGGATGTAGCCGGATGAGTCTTGAGATCTTCAACCATCCTCTTGATCTGCTGGGCAGTGGGACTCGTGGAATCAAGCTCCAGGAAACGGTTCCAGGCCTTGATAGCCTTTTCGGGCTGCTTCAGATCATCGGCATAGACGAGTCCCAGGTTGTAAATGCTCTGCAGATGCCGTGGATCAATCGCCTGGGCTTTTTCGAAATTGGCGATGGCCTTGTCATACCAGCCGACCTTCCGATACATCACTCCCTGGTCGGTGAGAACGTTAGGGTTGTCGGGCTTCAGCTCAAGAGCTTTGGCATAGGCGTTGATCGCCTTCTGGGGCTGCTCGGTGTCAAAGTAGTCATTGCCGAGCTGGATCCAGGCCTGCAAGTTCTTCGGATCCTGTGTGACGATCTTTTCCGCCTGCGCGATGCGCGCCTGATAATCGGTCGGCGATCCTCCGCCGACTGGGAGGTTGTTCCCGACCGGGGCTACTTCCGTCTTGCCGCTGATGCTGAAAATAAGGTATCCACCCAGCAAGCCCACGACTAGTGCCACGACAACGAGAAGCGCGGTTTCTTTCTTCAATTGACAATCCTCCTTGATACTTTCGGGAAACGCAAAGATGCTGCTATGCCGTCTTCTCCTGGCCAGCCCGACTCTCCCATAGCACCACGAGCGGACTCGCAACGAATATGGAGGAATAGGTGCCGACCACGATCCCCACCACAAGGGCAAAGGCGAAGTCGTGGATCACCTCGCCGCCGAAGAAAAAGAGGGAAAGGGCGGACAGAAACGCGGTCAACGACGTAACGATGGTCCTGGAGAGCACCTCGTTGATGCTCCGGTTGAATGTCGTTGGGAGGGCCTCACGGAGGTTCTTGTGGAGATTTTCCCTGATCCGGTCGAACACCACGACCGTGTCGGTCAGGGAATAACCAGCAATGGTCAGCACTGCAGTGATGAAGAGGAGGTTGACCTCCTTTCCCATGATGAAGAAGACCGCAAACATCGCCAGGACGTCATGGAGAGTGGCAACGGTCGCACCGACCCCGAACTTGAAATCGAACCGCCAGGCGATGTAGATGATAATGCCAAGGAGCGAAATGGCCACGGCCACCAGGGTATCCTTGCGCAGCTTGTCGCCGATGGAAGGACCGATCTCCGTGGAACTCTCCACAACGAAGGCGTTGCCGGGCACCTCCTTGGCAAATACTCCCTGGATGGTGTCGGCGACTTTCCCCTGGGCCAGGGTCGTCTTGCCGACCTTGATGAGGAGCTTGTTACCTTCCTTGATCTCCTGCAGATTGGCCTCTTTCAGGTTGTGCCGGGCAAGTGCCTCCCTCGCCTGCTCAATGGAGACCGGTTGGGAGAACTTGAGTTGCACGGCGGTCCCGCCGGAGAAGTCGATCCCCATATTGGCTGTGCCCCGGGCAATCTGGATGACGCCGATGATGCCGATAATGGCGATGATCCCGGAGATGACAAAAGAAATATTACGCTTGCCAATAAAATCTATGGTGGTCTTACCGATTAATTCCATCGTTTCCCCCCTATATACTGAGACTCTTTACGTGCTTGCGAGCGAGGACAAAGTCGAATACAACCTTGGTCGCCAGGAGCGAGGTAAAGAGATTGATGATGATACCGAGACTGAGTGAGACCGCAAACCCCTTGACCGGTCCGGTGCCGAACTGGAAGAGAACCGCTGCGGTTATGAGGGTCGTGACATGGGAGTCCATGATGGTAAGGAACGCCTTGTCGTACCCGGCATCGAGCCCTGCCTTGGGGGTCTTGCCGAGCCGCAACTCTTCCCTGATCCGTTCGAAGATCAGGACGTTGGAGTCAACCGACATCCCGATGAGAAGGACGATTGCGGCAATACCCGGAAGGGTCAGGGTAGCCCCGAGGGCAGCCAGCGCCCCCATAAGATAGATGATGTTGAGCACCATCCCCAGGTTGGCCACGAGACCCGCCAGCTTGTAGTAGACCGCCATGAAGCAGACCACGAGGGCCACGCCGATGAGCCCGGCCAGAAGTCCCTTGTGGATAGAATCAGCTCCCAGGGACGGACCAACCGTCACATTCTGGATAATCTGGACCGGGGCCGGCAGAGACCCGGCGCGCAGCACGATAGCGAGATCCGAGGCCTCTTTCTCAGTAAACGAACCGGTAATCTGGGCACTCCCCCCGGAAATTCGCTCTCTGATCACCGGGGCGGAATAGATATTGTTATCGAGTACGATGGCGAACCGTTTCCCCACGTTGGTAGCGGTGACCTGATCGAACAGTTTCGCTCCGGTAGAGTTGAACTCGATTGCCACGTAGGGCTGGTTGAATTGGGAATCAATCCGCACTTGAGCATCGGTCAAGAGGTCCCCGGTGATCATCGCCTTTTTCTTCACCACGAGCGGAATCTCACTAACAGCACCGGTAGTGGGATCGGTCTTTTTCTCTGTAAGGATTTCATCGTCCTCGGGGAGAGGCGTGGTGGACGGGGTTACGTTTTCATCCACGAGCTTGAACTCGAGCCTGGCTGTCCTGCCGATCAGCTCGATGGCCCGCTTCGGATCCTTGATGCCGGGGAGCTGCACGACGATGTGATTAAGCCCTTCCCTGGCGATGACCGGCTCGGAAACGCCGAACTGGTCAATCCGGTTGCGGATGGTCTCCAGTGCCTGCGCGACCGCCTTGTCCTTCCTGTCCTGAGCAGTTTTTTCATTCATCCTCAGTTGCAGGTTAACAAAGCCACCTTCCTCAACGGTTGGAAGTATCTCCATCTCCGGGTATTTTTTCTTGACGAGTTTCTCTGCGGTTTCGGCGGTCCCCTTATCGTACAAAACAAGCTGGATGCGATCGGGGCCTGTTCTGCCGATGCGCTTGAAGCGCAGGTTCTGGGCGGTCAGGGAATCCTCAAGATCCGTGGCGATGAGGTCGAGGGTACCTTCCACAGCCTTCTGGGTTTCCACCTCCATGACGAGATGGGTTCCCCCTTGCAGGTCGAGACCGAGGTGGATTTTATCCTTGGGGAGAACCCCCTTCCACCAGGGCGGCAGCTTGCCCACAAGAGTCGGGGTCAGATAGAGGAACGACAGCAGGAGAAACAGCAGAATCAGGCTTACACGCCAGGTGAGGCCCTTGGACATGGGTAGATGCTCCTTTCAACAAGGTCGGTCAGTCTTTTTTTATCACTTCCGCAATGTGGCCTTTTTTGACTTTAATATTCACACCTGTCGCAATTTCAAGGGTAGCGACAGTTTCATCGATGGCCGTTACCTTGCCGAAAATGCCGCCGGCAGTGACCACGTTGTCCCCTTTCTTCAAGGAATCCAGCAGCGCCCGATGCTCTTTCGCTTTCTTCTGCTGGGGGCGGATGAGAAGAAAGTAGAAGATAGCGAACATCAAAACCAGCGGTACCAGATTCATGAATGCCGACTGCCCGCCTCCCGCCTGCCCTCCGGGAGGGGTACCCATCGCGAATGCCAAACCCAACATGTTGAACCTCCGTTTATCAGGACTGGAGACCAGAAAGGAGGGAACCCCTTCTTCCAAGCCCCGTCCACTATTTTGAAGTACTACTAGCAATCTGATTGCGCTTGACGGTTCCGGCTCCTACTCTCCGGTCGTCGGTCCCTGCCTCTTGGCATAAAACTCCCGCCGGAACCGGGCGAATGTCCCAGAGCCGATGGCCGCTCTTGCCCCAGCCATGAGGGAGAGATAGTAAAAAAGATTATGGTAGGTATTCAGCCGGGCAGCGAGAATCTCTCCGGCCCGGAACAAGTGACGGAGATACGCCCGGCTGTAATGTTTGCAGACGTAGCAGCCACATTCCGGATCAATCGGCTGTCGGTCCTCGGCGTAAACCGCTCCCTTGATGTTGAGCCTGCCGAAGGAGGTGAAAAGCATGCCGTTTCGCGCGTTTCTGGTCGGCATGACGCAGTCGAACATGTCGAAACCGGCATTGATTCCTTCGATCAGGTCCTCCGGGGCGCCGATTCCCATGACATAACGGGGCTGCCCTGTCGGCAGGCACGGTCCGCAGGCAGCCATGATCTCGTACATGAGGGGTTTTTCCTCACCCACCGACAATCCGCCGAGGGCGTAGCCGTCAAAGCCGATTTCGCAAAGGTCGGCAATGCTTCGCTCGCGGAGGTCTCGATGCATCCCCCCTTGGACAATGCCGAAAAGGGCTTGGTCGCCGCGGCGTTTCGCCTCCTTGCAGCGTCTGGCCCAGCGCGTGGTCAACTCCATGGACTTCCGCACGTAGCTGTAATCGGCCGGGTAAGGGGGGCACTCGTCGAAGCACATGATGATGTCTCCGCCAAGCGCCTCCTGAATGGCGACGGCACTCTCCGGAGTGATGAAATGGTACGAACCGTCCAGGTGGGACTGAAACTTCACTCCCTCCTCCGATATCTTGCGAAGCTCGCCGAGGCTGAAGACCTGGAAGCCGCCACTGTCGGTCAGAATCGGCCCCGACCAGTGCATGAATCGATGGAGTCCCCCCATCCGCGCCACCAGTTCGTGACCGGGCCGGATATAGAGATGATAGGTGTTGGCAAGGATAATCTGCGCCCCGATCTCTCGCAATTCTTCGGGGGTCATCGCCTTGACCGTCGCCTGTGTCCCTACCGGCATAAAGATGGGGGTATCGATCCTGCCATGCGGGGTTGTCAAAGAGCCGAGACGGGCTGCGGTTGCACCGTCCTGCCTGAGTACCGTGAAATCTATCGCCGACAAAACTTTCCTTTTAGAAGCATCAAATGGACACTATACAACATCCTGCGCACAAAGGAACGAGGATTTTTTCGCATTACTAAGGAGCGAGGCACCGTTCTTCAGGAAATGAACATGGCATCGCCATAACTGTAAAACCTGAACCGCCGGCTGATTGCTTCGGCATAGGCCCGGAACAGCAACTCCCGGCCCGCAAAGGCCGACACTAGCATGAGCAGGGTGGATTTCGGGAGATGGAAGTTGGTAATGAGGGCATCCACCACCTTGAACCGGTAGCCGGGATAGATGAAGATGTCAGCCTCTCCCTCTCCGGGATTGACCGAGCCGTCCTCCGTCGCCGCATGCTCGAGGGCCCGGGCGACTGTGGTACCGAGCGCAACGACTCTTCCCTTCCCTTTTTTCCTCTCCCCGACCGCCCTCGCAGTCTGCTCTGGAATGCAATAGTATTCCCTGTGCATCCGGTGCTGCCTAATGTCTTCCACCCGCACCGGCAAAAAAGTGCCGAGCCCCACGTGCAGCGTCAACGAAACAATCTCTATGCCGCGTAACCGAAGGGACTCCATCAGTTCGGGTGTCATATGGAGGCCGGCGGTTGGAGCGGCAACCGCGCCCTTGACCCGCGCAAAGACCGTCTGGTATCTCTCCCGGTCAAAGCCTTCGGCATCCCTTCTGATATAGGGCGGAAGCGGCATCTCGCCCTGCCGGTCAAGCCATTCGTCGAATCCCTCAGCAGGAGAAAACAAGACGATCCAGGTCTCTCCCTCCCCCCGCTCCTGGACACATGCTGTCACCCCTTCCGCGAGATGTATCATGGTCCCGGGTTTCGGCTGTTTGGAAGCCCTGATGAGACACGCCCAGACCTCTCCGGGAACGGAGAGTTTCCTTACGAGAAATACCTCAACCCGGCCACCGCTCTCCTTATGCCCGAACAATCTGGCCGGGATCACTCGGGTGTCGTTCACGACAATGAGGTCCCCGTCCCGCAAAAGACTCCCCACGTCGGAGAAAGAAATCTCTCCTATCACGCCAGTCGCCCGATCGACGGTCATAAGGCGGCAGCTGCCTCTCCTGTCGGAAGGCGTCTGGGCAATGAGCTCGGGAGGGAGGTAATAGTCAAAATCATCTAGCTGCATGGTTAATCGTTGTATATCTGCTCCAGCTTCGTGCCTGGATAATAATAAGTGAGAATCTCCCGGTAATCAAAACCATCGATCGCCCGTTGTTTGGCCCCCCATTGACAAAGTCCCACACCATGGCCAAATCCGACCCCGGTAAAAAAGACCTCTCCGCCCGCTTGGCTCACGTCGAAGTTTGTGCTTCGGATGACACTGTAGCCGATAATCTTGCGAAAGTTGACCGCTGACATGGTATGTCGCCCCTTGGCAGACACCATGACCAACTCGGTAAGCCGGCCGCTTTGATTTCTTCCGCCAGGAAGTACCTGCCACAACCCGGAAACCGGCGAACCGGCATTCCTGAGAAGTGCCTCTATCTTTTTCAGGGAAAGCTTCTGTTCCCATCGCACAGAAGGAGCGGAAAGGCAGTATTTGCAATCGACTCCACGCAGATAAGGGATAGAATCCCCCCAGACGTTTTCCGCCGCCTCGGTGTGCCCTCCACAACTGGAGTGGTAAAAGGCCTGGACGAGTGCTCCGCCATAGGTCAGCACCTGCCCTGCAGTCTCCTTCACGCCTCGCACCGCCCGGCTGTCTTCGATGTCACACCCTTCATACACCTGATCCATCACCGTCGATTCCAGGTGATACGGTGCATTTTTCCGGAGGTTTTTCTGGTAAAGGGCGTATGTGCGGGCAACAACCGCCTGAGCCTTTACCGCATCCATCGGCCACTGAGATGAGATCTCGCAGTTAATAAGCCCCGCCAGGTAATCTTCCAGCGGGAGCTCATTGACTATCACCATTCCCCTGTCAGCCGGAGTACATTCCACGACGCCGCGGTATCCCTTGCCGTTGACCTGGATAACGGAAGCGGCGGACGCGATCAATGCATGTACTACCTTGCCATTGACCGCCAAGCCATTTGCAACTTTTCTCACCTGCACAGGTAAGATGCTTCGGATCGGCACGCCGTTTTCATCGGTAAGCAGGATACCGATCCCGTCCAGCTTTACGCTGTCCGCCCCCTTCTGCACCGCCACCCTGATCATCTCAGGGTGTATGTCGGGAGAACCGGTACTCCCCGCGGGCACAAGCAGCAGGAAGAGCAGAATGGCAAAAAGAGGTTTCAATAGTTCAATCCTCATTCAAACCGGTTGATAAGACCACAAAACCGGTCGCAAAGTCAACGTTTTTGTATATTCCGGACAAGCCCCTTAATGGAGGTCGCACCAATTCCAGTTCCGGCCGTAACACCGTGTCATAACGGGAACCGGAGACGAACAAGCGGTGATTAACGACTCAAACGGCAGCAACCTCCTGGATCGTTTCCACCCTTGATGTCCAATTCAGCGCTTTCGGACGACACAACTCTAAATCAGTCCATATTCAGCAGTCATAACCCATTAATCAAGCGACACTTGAATTAGACTTCACCAGCTTAGAGATGTGGGAGATTTCTAGACACGAAGCCTTATGCAAGAAAATGTTATCGAATCAGCTTATTAAGTCGGAGAGCATGAAAGCTTCATTGCATATAAAATTACTTTCATTTTAAAGGCATAATACCTGCTTGAAAAAATTATTTACGACAAAATCCATTACAAGATCCTGGCAAATTGCTATAATTCTGGTACCCGAAGCCACTCCAATGAGCATGACACTTCGGAGTCAACCATTGAAATCATGCTGAAATCACTAGCAATTCCATTTCAGTGCGATGTGATGCGCATGCGATCGTCCCAGAAACTAAAAGACACTTTGCGTCGTAACGTTATCCACACTAACCGCCAAATCACAGCTAACCTCGGCCATATGGAGTAGCAGCAAATCTGTCCTAGCATTCAAGAGACTGCATCCTGATAATGAATACACTCAAGATAAAAATCCTCGGGCTGATTACGACAATCGTCGTGACTATTATCGCCGTTGTGTTCTACTTCAACTTCCAGATGCAGCGGGACATGCTCAACGAAATTGCCCGTCATCATACCGGAATCCTGGTCGAAACGATAAAAAACAGCCTTAACAACGCCATGCGATCCGGCCACGCGGAAGACATCCACAAGGTTTTCACACGGATCATCGGACAGAAGCCGATCAAGGGTCTGCGTATCGTGGATGAGTCCGGAAAGATCCTGAACTCTGCCGATCTGGATGAGGTTGGCCGGATGGTCCCTGATGAGGAGCGGGCCGACTTGAAACTGCCGGTTCTGCCCGGCATGCACATTACTGGAACCGGCCGTGAACAGGTATACGATTCGTATACACGTATCCTCAACGTGCCGGAGTGCTACAGATGCCACGACCCGTCACAAAAGGTCCTCGGCATTCTGGAGATCGAGCTGTCCGTAGATTACCTGAACGACTTCATCGCCAGACAACGTAACACGACAACTCTGTCGGCCATGCTTCTGGTCGTTCTCATCATTATCACTATATTCGCTTTTCTCATTTTCTATGTCGACAAACCGATCCGGCAACTCGTTTCATCGATGGAGCGGCTGGAGGAAGGGGACTTCGAAGCTAAGACAGCCATCGAGAGCAGTGCCGAAATGCAACTCCTGTCATCACATTTCAACCGCATGATCGACAGATTCAAGAACATGATGGAGTCTGCTATCTACCAGGAACGCGAGCTTGCCCGAGCGCAGGAAAACCTCGCCCATCACCGCGAGATTCACCTCATGAACCAGAAACTGGAAGAGCAGATCGAGGAAATCGAAGCACTCAACATAAGCCTTGAGGAACGGATCGAGGAAATCGAGGAAGCAAACTACAAAATCGCCGACCTGGCAGGAGACCTGGAGGACAAGAACACCAACCTGGAAAATGCCGTAGCGCGGCTTTCGACTCTGTACAAAGTCGGATTGGCCATCAACTCCACCATGGAGATACATAAGCTCTTCAACCTCATTGTGCAGACCACCATGGAGACACTGCACGCCCATATCGGCTATATCATCCTCCACGACCCCGAAGGAAATGCCCTTAAGGTTACGACACTGCTCGGCCATGAAAATGTCGCCCCCGAAGGGACTTCCCTCCAGATGAAGCCATCGAGTGTATCTACCTGGGTTATTACCACTCGCAAGCCTCTCTTGATCGCCGATATCAACAAGGCCCCGGAATTCGACCGTTTCAGCGCCCTCGGCTATGAGCGCAAAACCCTCATTTGTGCCCCGCTCATGATCAAGGACGAGATCATCGGCACCATCACCGTGGTCAACAAACTCGACAACTCCGTATACACCAGCGACGAATTGGACCTTCTCACCACTATCGCCGCTCAGGCAAGCATTGCCATCAAGAACGCCAAGCTGTACGAAGAGCAGCAAAAGACTTACATGAACACGATTCATGCGCTCGTCTCGGCCATCGAGGCTAGTGACAGTTACACCCGTGGTCATTCCGAGAGGGTCACCCGTTACAGTCTCGAACTCGCTAAAAAACTGGACCTTCCCCACGAACGGATGAAGGTCATCGAGCGTGCGGCCATTCTTCACGACATCGGCAAGATCGGCGTTGACCTCACTCTACTTCACAAGGAAGGAAAGCTTTCTCCGGAAGACATCCATCATCTCCAACAACACCCGGTCATCGGCATGAAGATCCTCGAACCCATCGATTTCCTCCAGGATGTTCGTCTCTGCATCGGACAGCACCATGAGCGTTACGATGGCCAGGGGTATCCTCACAATGTCCCGGCCGACCAGTTACTCCTTGAATCGCGTATTCTCGCCATCGCCGATGCCTTCGATGCCATGACGTCCGATCGTCCCTATCGCAAGGCCCTCTCCCTTGAGATAGCGATCAAGGAGTTACGCGACAATGCAGGAACCCAGTTCGACCCAGCCCTGGTCCCCCTCTTCGTGGAAATTCTGGAGGGAAAATACGCCCGCATTCTGGCACCGTCCGTTCTCCAGTCGTGCGCACCAGCCGTATAAAAGGCAATGGCACTCATCACCGCTTTCCGCAAAGCGTTTGCCCCCCCTCTAAAATCGTGGTATAACTTTTTCCGGTGAAGAATATTGTCGGCATCTGGCGCGCAAACGCACCAAGTTGCCCGGCCATCAAAGCAAACAAACTCATCGAGGTCCGTGTACGTGGCGACTCTCCTCCATCTCAACGAACTCTCCACTCATTTTCATCTTTCCCACGGAATTTTGAAAGCTGTTGACGGAGTGAGCTTCTCGCTAGCTGCAGGGGAATCTCTGGCCATCGTAGGCGAATCAGGCTGCGGCAAGAGCGTTACCGCTTTCTCCATCATGGGGCTGGTCGCCCCGCCGGGGCGGGTTGCGGGGGGAGAGATCATTTTTGAGGGTCGAGACCTGCTCCGGCTATCGCCCGAAGAAATGCGCAAAATCCGAGGCAATCGTATTTCGATGATTTTCCAGGAACCGATGACCTCCCTGAACCCGGTATTATCCGTTGGTTTCCAGATCGAGGAAGGATTGCGCCTGCATCGAGACTTTTCCGGAGAGGCTGCCCGAGAAGAGGCACTCAACCTACTCCGCCAGGTAGGCATCCCTTCGCCGGCAGAAAGATACAAGAGCTACCCCCACCAGATGAGCGGCGGAATGAGGCAACGGGTAATGATAGCCATGGCCCTCGCCTGCAAGCCGCAGCTTCTCATTGCCGATGAGCCGACAACGGCTCTCGATGTCACCATCCAGGCTCAGATACTGGAGTTGATAGGACAGCTGCAACAGGCGAACCGTATGGCCCTGCTACTCATCAGCCACGACTTGGGGATCGTAGCGGAAAGAGCCGCGAAAACGGCTGTCATGTACGCCGGCAAAATAGTGGAATACGCCACTACCACGGAACTACTGGCCAATCCCCTCCATCCATACACGGAAGGGCTTCTCAATTCGCTCCCGCAGAACGCTGCTCCCGGGACCCCCCTGCAAACAATCGCCGGGAATGTCCCGACCTTTCTCGCCGATCTCCCGGGATGCGGCTTCTGCGACCGCTGCCCGGTAAAGAGCTGGGAATGCCAGCAGGAACCGCCGCAGCTCAGAGAGGTTGCACCGGCCCATCAGGTCCGCTGCTGGAAATATCAAAGATGATGCTGACAGCACCCAATGGCTGGAATACATTACCCATGAACGCTCCCATCCTGAAAACATCTGCCCTGCGGAAACAGTTTTCCGTAACCCGAGGTGCCTTTGGCACTGTTCAGCATCTCACGGCGGTCGACGGCGTCGAACTCCATCTGGGTCAGGGGGAAACCCTCGGCTTGGCAGGGGAATCGGGATGCGGAAAATCGACCGTGGCCAAGCTTATCGTCGGCCTGCTGGAACCGTCGGGAGGCTCCGTGTCATTTCGGGGCAAGAGTATTGCCGAGATGAACAGAACAGAACAGGCGGTCTTCCGAAAAAATGTACAGATGATTTTTCAGGATCCCTTTTCCTCCCTCAATCCCCGGATGCGGGTGGGGGATATTATCGGCGAACCGTTTGACATCCATGGTCTTGCCCGAGGCGATGAAAAAAGGGAACAGGTGCTGCGGCTCATGGAACGGGTAGGACTTGCAGAGGACCACTACTTTCGTTATCCCCACGAATTTTCCGGCGGCCAACGGCAGCGGATCGGAATCGCCCGGGCATTGGCGGTCTCGCCGCAGTTGGTCGTCGCCGACGAACCGGTCTCGGCCCTCGATCTCTCCATTCAGGCTCAAATCATTAACCTCCTCCAGGAACTGAAAGAGGAATTGGCGCTCTCCTTCATCTTCATAGCCCATGATCTGTCCGTTGTCCGCCATGTGAGTGACCGTATTGCCGTCATGTATCTGGGAAAGATCGTCGAAGCAGGCACAAGGGATGCGGTATTTTCCAGCTTTCTCCATCCCTATACAGAGGCGCTGCTTTCGGCAATTCCCTTGGTCCGCCCGGCAGCCGGCAGGAAACCCATTCTTCTCGCAGGCGATCTTCCCTCTCCCCTGGCGCCGCCACCCGGGTGCCCCTTTCATACGCGCTGCCCGTATGCCGAGTCGCTCTGCCGCACGGCGGTCCCACCCCTTGAAGAGAAGGAACCCGACCACATCGCTTCCTGCCATTTCAGTGGAAAGCTGTTTCGTTAACAAAATTAAATTATTGACAAATACCCCATTCAATCATATAGACTATTCAGAGTGTTAACGCGCCAAGAGGGAGATGTCATGGAAGAGTTTGACAAGAGCAGGAATTTTACGGAAGAAGCCGAGATTCTCAAGGTCCTCGGACATCCCATCAGACTGAAGATCGTGGCCGGTCTCTGCACCAAGGAGTGCAATGTCAAACATATCTGGGAATGTCTCGGGCTGCCCCAAGCCACTGTTTCACAACACCTGGCGCTGTTGAAGAACAAGGGAATTATCGAGGGAAAACGGGAAGGGGTAGAGGTGCATTATACTGTCGTTCACCCCTTGGCTAAGAAGATCGTCGATATTCTCGGCTAGAGGATTCCCCTACACGCCGCAACCAGATCCCCTCTTTTGAGGGGATTTTTGTTTGCAATGCCATATCATGGAGTTTCATGTGCTCAAGATCGTATTGGGAAAGGGCGAAGACCACAGGATCCGCGGCGGGCATCCATGGGTGTTCAGCAACGAGATCCGCGAGGTCCGGGGCGAAAAAAGCCCAGGGGTGGCTGCGGGAGTTTATACCGCGGGGGGAGATTTCCTCGGCACAGGCTACTACAACCCCCGATCTCTGATCGCCGTCCGACTCCTGGCAAAGGAACACGCCGACATCGACAGCGCAGACTTTTACCGGGAGCGCATAGAGCGGGCCTTCGCCTATCGCCGTATCATCTATCCGGAGCTCACAACCTTCCGGGCTGTGTACGGCGAGGGGGATTTCCTTCCCGGCCTCGTCGTGGACAGGTATGGAGATTTTCTGTCGGTGCAGTTCCTTACCCAGGGAATCGACTGCAGGCGGGCGCTGATCAGCGAAGTACTGACGGAGATATTCCATCCACACGGGATTGTGGCACGCAATGATGCAGCGGTGCGCACTCTGGAAGGACTGAAAGAAACGGTGGAGGTTCTGTCGGGAGATATCCCGGACACTATCGAGATGCTGGAGCATGGTCTCCGCTTCAGGGTTGATCTCCTCAGCGGCCAGAAAACCGGGCATTTCCTTGATCAGAAGGAGAATCATCTCCTGCTGGAAAAGATCGCCTGCGGGAAAGAGGTGCTCGATTGCTTCTCCTATTCAGGAAGTTGGGGAGTACACGCGGCAGCCTTCGGCGCGACCCATGTCACTTGTCTCGATATCTCGGAACGGGCTATCTCTCTGGCACGGGTGAATGCGGCCATGAACGGTCTGGAAGGGTGCATGACTTTCGAAACAGTGGACGTCTTCGACCGCCTGCGGAGCCTCAAGGGACAAGGACGCAGCTTTGGCGTCATCGTTCTCGACCCCCCGGCCTTCGTGAAGAGCAGAAAGAGCCTGAAGGAGGCCGAAAAAGGGTATCTGACCATCAACCGCCGGGCAATGGAGCTCCTTGCACGAGGCGGCTATCTCATCACCTGCTCCTGTTCCTATCACATGGAACGGGAATTGTTCCGCAACCTCTTGGCCAGGGCTGCCCAGCAGGCAGGGCGAGCCATGCGCATTGTCGAGGTCAGGTCCCAGGCTCCCGACCACCCGGTACTTCTCACCGTTCCGGAGACCGAGTATCTCAAATGTTTCGTGCTCCAGGCAGTGCAATGAGAGGCGATTTATCTATTCTCTGCGCCCCACCCCGTAAATCACCTCGTAGGTGGCTGGAATGCGGCCACGAACGCTGAACTCCCGGCGATAGATCTCCATCATGTCGAGCATGATCCTTCTCTCAGCCAAGCCGCGCGTAGAGGGAGGGGACGTGGTCCCGGCACCGACCCCGCGGATTGCGCGAAGCAGCGCCGGGACATCGGGGTATATCTCAGTTTCGAACTCCGACCAGACGCGACACGAAGCAAAGCCACTCCGCAAAAGGGCCGCCTCGACTGCGGAGGCGGCAAGAAAGATGTGGGTCCGGTTTTCCTCCCCCTGTCCCGCCGCCATGCAGGCACGACGGTAGGAACTCCGCAGCTCGTAGAGAGTCTTCTCACCAAACAATGCGAATCGGAAGGTGCCGCCAGGTGCCAGTATGCGCCAGGTCTCCCGGTAAGCGGCATCCAGGCTTTCCAGCCATTGAAAGGTGGAAGTGGAGGCGACCAGATCAAATGAACCATCGGTAAAGGGAAGCTGTTCCGCATCAGCAGTTACGAATAGTCCCCTCCCCCGTAAGGTGTCCCGCGCCGTCCGACTCATGGCGCAGGCCATATCCATCCCGACCATCAGAGCCTCGGGGTAACGGGCGGCAATGCTCTCCAAGAGCCGACCGGTACCGGTACCAATATCGAGCACCCGCGCGGGCTGAAGATATTCGTCTTGTATGAGCTCTATAAACCTTGTCACAACGCGCTGTTGCACACAGGCGTAACGGTCATACTCCACGGCGTGACGGTCAAAGGCAAACCGCACCCTGCGTCGATCAATCGGTACCATAAACGTCCCGCAGAAAGTTCCGGATTACTTCATTGAACTGGGCCGGTCGCGACAGGAACGGGGCATGCCCCACCCCATCCAGGACTGCCAGTTGCGCCTGGGGCAGCCGCTCTGCCATGAAACGCGAGGCCCCGGCAGGACAGATCGAGTCGGCGGCTCCATGGATGAGGAGGAGCGGCAGATCAACGGTCGGCAGCACCGCGCGCAGGTCGGCCTCGGCAAGAAACGCAAGCGCCATCTGGGCCGTTTCCGGTGCCGGCAGCCGTCCTCCCATGACGATCTCCCGAGCGATGCGGTTTTCCTGCTCCCGTGAAAGCTCCCCCTCGACGAACATCCTCCGGAAAAACTCCCCCATTGCCTTCTGATAATTGCGGCGCAGCCGCAAGGCAAGCCCCCGAGTCTCTTCCACCGGCAGACCGTGGGGATAACCGTCGCCTTTGCTGAAACGAGGGGTTCCGCCGACGAGGACGATCGCGGCAAGACGCTTGCGCAGGGCCGGGAAGGAGGCCAGCACGACCTCCGCCCCCATGGACCAGCCAACGATGGTCGCGCGGGCGAGGCCAAGAGTATCAAAGAGAAGAGATAGATCGGCGGAGAACTCCGCCAGGCTACAGCACCCCTGAGCCGCCGACGATTTGCCATGTCCTCGCAGGTCAACAGTGATAAAACGGTACATATCGGCCAGCTCTTTCTGGAAACGCCAGACGCGCCCGGACATGGCCCAGCCGTGGACAAACACAAGGGGATGGCCCCCCCCTGACTCTTCGTAATGGATCATTACCTTGTCAGACGATTCCAGAAAAGGCATCAGATGACACCGAATTTCTTGCCGACCGTCGAGATCGAGGCAATAGCTTCTTCGATATCTTCTCGGGTATGGGTTGCCATGAGAGTGCAGCGCAGCCGGCAACTGCCGGCCGGAACAGTTGGAGGACGGATTCCCTGGACGAAGACACCCGAATTGAGGAGTTGTCGGGAAAAATCCATTGTCTCTTCAGTTCCTCCGACAAGTATCGGCACGATTTGGGTCATACTTCCCATCGTGTTAAAACCAGCTTCTGTGAGGCCGTTCCTGAAACGGGTGGAATTAAGTTCGAGCTGCTGACGCAGGATGGCGCCCTCCTGAGAATCAACCACGTCGAAAGCGGCGATGGCAGCGGCAAGCGTTGCGGGAGGAAGGGACGTGGAAAAAATGAAACTCCGTGCCCGGTTGACGAGGTAGTCGACAATCTCCCTGGAGGCCGCCACGTAGGCGCCAAAACCACCCAGTGCCTTCCCCAGCGTCCCCATCTGAATGTCGATGTCGGCCATAACCCCGCAGAGCTCCGCGCTTCCCCTTCCAGTATCCCCGAGAACACCCGTGCCATGGGCATCGTCAACCATAAGACACGCACCGTGTTCCTTCTTAAGAGCCACCAGTTCGCGTAGATGAGCCAAGTCGCCATCCATGCTGAAGACCCCGTCAGTCACGATCAGACGACGTGCGTTGACGTCCGTTTCCGCGAGAAGCCGGCGCAGGGTCTGCATGTCGTTGTGGGGATAGCGGAGGAGCTTTGCCCTGGAGAGGAGCGAGCCGTCAACGATGCTCGCATGGTTGAGCCGGTCAGAAAAAATGACGTCTCCTCTGCCGACCAGGGCCTGAATGATACCGGTGTTGGCGGCGTACCCTGAGTTGAACAGCAACGCTGCCTCGGTACCTTTGAAAGCCGCGATCCGCGCTTCCAACGCTTCGTGGAGCTCCATATTCCCGGACACCAGTCGCGCCGCCCCACTCCCGGCGCCATAGCTTTCCACCGCTCTGATAGACGCTTCCTTCAAGAGCGGATGACTGGCCAGCCCCAGGTAATTATTTGAGCAAAGGAGGATAGACTCACGACCGTCCAGCACGACCCTGCTCGCCTGCTCGCCCCTCAGCAGCCGCATGTTTCTGAACAGCCCCTGTTTGCGCAGGGATTCGAGTTCCTCACCAAATGTCATCATGTGTCAGATTCCCATCTTTGCTGGAATACCATTCTCTATTTAACACAGCTTGCCGTCGATCGTCAACCGTACACACTATACAGGTTAACAATTATCGCGAATTGCCAAAATGTATATTTTCCATATCAGTAGAGTTGAGAGAAATTGCGAAGGAAGATGTCCAGGAGATTACTTCCGGATGTCCGTCACAGGCCGCAATTCGATTACCGTCACCTCCGGCGGAGCGAGGAAGCGCATCGGCGGCCCCCAGGTTCCGGTGCCGCGACTCACGTAGAGAGCCGAATCGTGCGCAAAGCAGTTCAAGCCGGCCCGCACAGGATAGAACATGTAGGTTACCAAGTTGAAGGGGAAAAGCTGTCCCTTGTGGACATGCCCGGAGAGCTGGAGGTCAAACCGACCCAGACTCGTCGGCGCCATCTCGGGACGATGCTTGAGTAGAATCGTGAAAGTACCCACAGAAGGACAAGACAGAACATGTTGTTCTTCTACTGCTGAGGACCCGCCATACCGCGCGACGGCAGGATCATCCACCCCGGCGATGGTCAGCACCCCGGGAATGATAACCTCTTTCTCCCCCCTCAGGACTTTGAAGCCGGCAGACTGAATGAAAGCCAGTGAATAATCGAGGCCGGCATACAGTTCATGGTTGCCGGTAACGGCAAATTTCCCATAGCGCGGCCTCACTTCCCCTAAAAGATCCGCCAAACTCTTGAGGGCGTTCACCTGACCGTCCACCAGATCGCCGGTAACTACGAGAATATCGGGCGCTGCTGCCGTTACCTTGGCCAGCATCATTTTCAAACGCTTTTCCCTGACTATCAGCCCGAGATGCACATCAGAGAGCATGACTAAGGTCAACTTGCCGCATTCCTTCGTGATTTTAGGACTGTTGATAACGAGATGCTCAGTCCTGAAATCGCGGGCTTCAAAGTATGCATATACGGCGGTGACCGCTCCCCATGCCAAAGGAATTACCAAGGCTGCTCGACTCGACACAAGAAAAGGAGAAATTTCCCGGTGAAAGACAAAAACGAAGGCGTGCAGAACCCCGTGGTAAAGGTCGATGACTAAGGATGCGGAGAAAAACAGAAACAGAAATCCCATCCAGAAGTACCCGGCATTGGCGGCAAACCGGGCGGGTCCTTCCATTCCCACTTTTTCGAAAACCCTCACCAGGACAGGAGCAACGAGCATCATCACGAGAAACAGTGTCAGACACGAGCCGGCAACCATGCCGAGAGGAACTGCGGCTTTTACCTTGAGGAAAAAATAGACATGCGTACTGCCGTAGATCAGAAAAAAGACGAGAAGAAATGAACTCATGGCCGCTCCGATCGGGAAGCTTCGTACCAATTACTCTAGCACAAACTCTCCCTTTAGGCGAGGACACGAATGCTAAACATACTCAGGCTCCGACGACAACAGCTACACTAAGGCGGCGAGAAAATAATATGCCCCGCCAATCAAGAGACTGGCGGGGCATATGAAATAATTCCCGGCGGCGACCTACTCTCCCACGCAGCTTCCCGCGCAGTACCATCGGCCCAGAGGGGCTTAACTTCCGTGTTCGGGATGGGAAC
>JAMXLF010000015.1 GCA_024281055.1 Geobacteraceae bacterium | reverse complement strand
TCATAACGCAACAAGCGCCAAGCCGTTCAAGTGGACCAAGAGCGCATCAGCAATTATTGAATCAGTTCAAAGAGCAAAACAAAGTGCAAATATTACTAGAAAGAACTAACCAAACGGGACACTAGCTGGTTTAGCACCTTCCAAACAGTTGGCCCGTCTCTTGTTGACTTTTGCCATGATCTCCGGCCGCGATGCTTCAGGAGAAATTCCGCATCGTGCAGACTGCCGCTGCAAAAAGCCCGCGCCAAGCGGGCTTTTTTGCAGTTTTTCCATTCACGGCTATCTAGTTTCCATTCGGAAACTCCGGATGAGAAACTATCTATCCTCATGCTCGTGCATGTGCTCACCGCCCCGATGTTCCCCGCCTTGCCGTCTGATCTCTTTCGGCCAGTGGGAACGCGGCAGCTCCCGCCACGGGCCACCCCTTGATCTCGAATAGCGCCATTGGTCATGGTCGTAGAAATAGTAGTAGCCGCCATGGAAGTAGTACGGTTCCACACCGAGCTCTACAACCGGTGGAAGGGGCGGCGCCACTTCTACTTCGTAGCCCGGCGGTGCGGGGGCTATCACGCACCCCGTCAGCATGAAAAGCACACATAACGCGACAAGCACGAGATGTTTCATTTTGGACCTCCTGGTCTTTTCCTCAAAGCTACCACGGCGCGGGCACCTGTCAAGGCAGGACCCGTGACGTGTTTTTCGGCTGCGCTGCGCTCATTATTGTGGTATTATAAAAAAACATGAATCAGTCGCCATCGCACCCACAGGGGGCTATGCTGTCGCCGAAACGCTTGAAGACAGCCGGGTACCTTGCCATGACGAGCGCCTTGCAGACGCTGCCCTGGTTCCTGTTTGCGTCAAGAATCGTCAACCGCAACGATCCCGTATTCAGGGCGTCCGAGGCGTCAATGCTGGTTGGAGGCCTGGCCCTCCTCGTCTACCTGCTGCTCACTTTCCAGCAGCTCCTCCACCGACGATTTGCCTTCCATCACGCCGACAAGACCATATCTCTCCTCATTCAGGCCGCCATCATCCAGGTCGCGACCAGCCTGCTCGGCCTGACCATTCCTGAGCTGGCAGCCGCTGTGAGGATGTTCTCGATCGTCATGCTGGTGGTGGTCGGCATCCTTCACATGATGTTCGGCATCTGGCTCCTGCAGCTTCCGTCCAGCCTCGGCGGCATGCACCGCCCCTACTGCTACCTCAACATCGTCACCGGTTTTGCCCTCGGCACCATCGTACTGCTTCCCCTCGGCATGCTGACGAGCAGCATCGCCGATGTCATGCTCGGGACCATCTTCCTGCAGGCCGGGGGGCGTTCCCGCCTCGGCTGACCCGGTTGTTTCCCGTCGAGCTCTGCTCCGGGTCTTCCCCCGCTATGTTAATCAATAATCCGGTCTCCTTCTTGCGAAGTCTCATCACCCCGCTACAATTCAATCAGTTGGAAGGAATCGTCGCCCGAGGCTCAGCCGACCCATTCTTATCGTGACCATTCTGGATGATTTTGATCATTCAAATGATTGGAGGCAGCGATGAAAAAATTAGTCCTGGCGTTAATGCTCATTCCGTGTCTTTCTTCCACTGTGTGCGCTCTGGACAATACCGATGATAGTTGGCGAAAAATAGATCCAGCCTTGGGAATCGAGGCAAACATCCGGACGCCTGTTTCAGACCCCGTATCCAACGCTATCTTTGACGGATCGAGAGAAAAGGAGTTTATTCTCTTTGAATTGGAATCGGAGGTATGCAATGTCAGCTTCATGGGATACTGCATCTGGCACGGCAGTGATACGTGGAAGCGCGTTGCGGCCGTTTCGAGTCGCGGCGGGGTAACGACGAACGCCAAGCTCGGCTGCCCAGCCCGTGTTGTCCTGACGAGCTGGTTCAAAAAAGATGAGCAGACGTGGGTTCAGGCAAAGACAAAGATAATCGGCTATATGCCGCCTGCGCCGTCTACCCCGCCAAATGTCAAAACGATCGGCGTTGTGGCCGGCTTTGAGGATGACGGTGGCGGACGTGGGACGGTAGAATTTTTCTATGGGTGTAATCCCTGAGAATTTTCTGATTACGCGCCCGCCCCATATTCTTCCACTCGCGACCAGCCCGGTTGGCGACCATGATTTCGTACCCGGTTCACCGGTCCAGGACGGCTACCGTCAGCCTGGATATGCAGACGAGCTTTTCCTGCCCATCGAGAATCCGGATTTCCCAGACCTGGGTCCTTTTGCCGAGGTGAACCGGCTTCGCCAGTCCGAATACGGGCCCCTCCGCTACAGGGCGAAGGTGGTTGGCGTTGATCTCCAGCCCTACGCAGCGCTTCCTGGCCGGATCAACGCACAGTGTGGCGGCAACACTGCCCAACGTCTCGGCCAGGGCGGCTGAAGCCCCGCCGTGCAAGATCCCATCCGGTTGCATGGTCCTATGGTCAACCGGCATCCGTGCGCTGAGATAGTCCTCGCCGACCTCCAGGAATTCAATGCCCAGATAAGCGGCCATGGTCTGCCGGGAGCCCTCATTGAGCCTCTCGGGGGTGGATTGGGTTTGCCAGATAGCCATGGGATTAACTCCTGATGATAACCTTCGTAACTCTACCACCGATCACGTTCCCTGGCAATTCTCAAGGTCGCTTCCGATGAACAGCACGTATCCTGCCAGTGCTTTCCGATGCCCTTCCCATTGACAATGTCCGTCATTAACCATCAGTATAACCGGAAACCGTGAATAAGTTCTCCTTGTCAATTCCGTGTTCCTCGCCCGGGACGCGGGCATCTGGAACGGGCCGATCTGCGCATTTTCACGGCTGTCAAGGCAGAAGAGGCGCTCCCTCCGGGTAGGAGCCAACCTGATGGAGGGCAAACTAACTATTTCTAATTATTGACAAAATCGTTATTGTATGGTTTTATAACCATGCCTAGGACAACCCGTTCGCTACGGCCCGTTTCGTTGTTCCGCGCGGAATTACGACGGTATCTCGGGTTGTGGCAGCTTGTAATCGGTGTCGCTATTGAAACGTGACGAGGTATACATAAATGGACACTGCTTCCAGAACGGTCATGATCGTCGATGATGAGCTGTTTTTCAGGGAATTGCTGCGCGACATTCTGAAGAACGCAGGGTTCACCATAGTCGCGGAGGCGGCAGACGGCAGCGAAGCGGTTGAGAAATACCGTGCCCACCGTCCGGCAATAACGATCATGGATATTTTCATGCCGGAAACGAATGGCATCGAGGCTACGAAGGAAATCCTCTCGTTCGACGGCAATGCCCGAGTGCTGATCTGCAGCGGAGTGGGTTACGATGAGAATGTCGAGGCCGCACTCAAAGCCGGCGCCCGCGAGGTTATCTTCAAGCCGTTCATTCCCGAAGAGGTGACGCAGACTATCGAGAAGGTGCTCGCCTGATTTCCGGTGCCGACCCATTTCCCCGTTGCTGGAACAATGGCCTGCTGTCGCAGGCCATTGACGTTTTTTCGGGCAGTTTCGATTCTCCTTGGGTTTCCCGGAATCTCCGGGCGCCGGCAATACCAACGGAAAGGACGCGCCGATGATTCGACGATGCATGCTTCTCCTCGTTCTTGCCGCTCTCCTCATGGGGTGCAGCAAACTGTCCCAGCAGAACTACGAGAAGTTGAAGGTAGGAATGGCGTATGATGAGGTGGTGAAGATCCTCGGCAAACCGGACAACTGCTCGGGGGCGCTCTTTGCCAAGAGCTGCACCTGGGGAAGCGAGCGGAAAAACATCACGGTCAGTTTCGTCGGCGACAAGGTCGTCATCTATGCGAGCAAGAACCTCAAGTGACGACTCCCGGGGCAGGAGCGGGGGATGAAAGCACAACAGCGTAAATACGGGACTGGGCAGTTCATCGCCTTCCTCATGGGTGTCGCACGCGACTTCCGGCGCAACCAGGGCTTTCTGCTGTCGGGTGCCGTGGCCTATTACACACTGCTCTCCATCGTCCCCCTGTCGCTCCTGGCGCTTACGGTACTGTCGCATTTCTTCGGCACCGAAGAGCTCGTTACGACTCTGTCGACCTACCTGAAACTGATGATGCCCGGCTATGCGGCGACATTGACGGAACAGGTACGGGTGTTTGTGGAAAACCGCCAGGTTATCGGCATCATCGGTTTTCTCTGCATGCTCTTCTTCAGCTCCATCGCATTCACCGTGCTGGAGAACGCCATTTCGGTGATCTTTTTTCACCACGTCCGCGACCAGCACCGCAGGTTTCTCGTTTCCGCACTCATTCCGTACCTGTATATCCTGGCCCTGGCCCTGGGAATCGTCCTGGTGTCAGTTGTCGTGGGGGCGGTGGAGACGCTCGAAAGCAGGGAGTTCATGCTCTTTGGCCGGATCATGAGCTTTGCCGGCTCGACCCGTGTCTCCCTCTATCTCATGGGGATTGCAGGGGAAATGCTGATGCTGACGTCCGTGTACCTGGTCATGCCGGCGGTGCGCATCACCTTCCGCCACGCCCTGATCGGCGGAATTACCGCCACGGTCTTGTGGGAGATCGCCCGCCGGATCCTGGTCTGGTACTATGCCTCCCTGTCCATGGTCAACATCATCTATGGATCCATCGCTACGGTCGTGGTGGCGCTTCTCAGTATCGAGGTGGCGGCCTTCATCGTGCTGTTCGGCGCCCAGGTGATCGCAGAACTGGAGCAGATAAAGGCATCGCGGAGGTCCGGGCATTCCGAATGACAGGGCTTGCCGCCGCAGGGCCAGGGAAACAGACGTGTCGCCGCCCGGAGCGCGCCGTCGGAGCAAGGAGGCCAGATGAAGAATCTGGCCTCCTTTGCGTCTCGCAACGGGCAGAAGGTTTTCAGCAGCAGCCACAGTACCAGCCGGACAAATGGGGCAGAAAGACGTTGTCGATGACGTGGGCGATGCCTCGGCTGAGGTATGCAAGATCCTGTTGGGGGAGGGTGAACTCCTGCGCAACCGGAAGCTCGTGATCAATCTTCTGGATATGGGATTCGAGATAGTGAGTTTCTGAGTGTCAACGGCGGCGGGCGAGTCAACACGCAGCATTCAATCTCTACGTTTCCAGACAAAGGTGATGCCGCCGTCGGTGTAATTCTCGGGGGCATCGATTCCCATTTTGATGTATTCCCCCGGTTGGAGCTCTTCGGTGATCTTGTCGACTCGAACAAGTCCGCTGGCTCTGAGGTCGTTCTCGAATCGGGCTGCGTCGGCAAACGGGACAAACTGTGACTCGACGTGCATAATATTGCTCCTCGACGGTAAAAAAAGAGTGTCGGCCTGTTAAGTATAGCAGTACTTGCGCGGGATGTATTGGGGAAGTGCGGAGCGGAGGGAACCCGGTAACGAAAAAGCCCGCAAGTTGGCGGGCTTTCGTGCGCGGGAAACGAGCTTTTCTTCAACTTACGACAGGAATTCCTTCGCCAGGATCTGTATTCCCCCACTCTCTTTCGCGATGGCAGCCTGACGCTCTTCGGGGGTGAGAAGCTCGAGAAGGTGCTTGCGGGCGCTCTTGCGGCTGCCGGCGATGGTTTCGGTCATCTTGCAGAGAATGCCGACAGGCAGGCCGGACCGGTAAGCCGCCACGAGTCTCACGATCTCGTCGCGGCGCTGCTTATTGCTCCAGGTTTTGAAGACAGACGCCCCCAGGTCGTCATTAGTCCCGAACATACCGCCCCTCCCTGTTTTGCCGTCCGTATTCGACGCACGTCGTCATGAAGCTGCAGAACACGCCTACCATACCGCAAAGCCGGTCGGGCGTCCAGTGGTTTCCTTTCGCCTTTCTCTCCCAGTTGGTGAAAATTTCTGTCGCTCCAGGTTCACCTGTTTTGCGGCAAACCGCGGGAGGCCGTCCTTGACACTTCTTGAACATGTTATATCCTGTTAATGATTGCGTGGAGCACCGATTCGATGCGTATCGAATATACCGGGAATGGAGGTGCGCTATTAAAGGAGGGATTGCACTGGTGCTGATCGTGGCTGCGATTTTCGCGGCGACACCTTCGTTTTCGGCCGAGTCGCAAGCCGAAAGAATAGGGAGCGCATTCTCCGTTCGATGGGAGAACGATGCGTTCGATGCAACCGATGCCAATTACACGAACGGGGTCTCTCTTGCCTATACCCACAAGGGATCCGGCCTCATAGGCGGGGTGTGGAACCTGTTCGGCGAGCCCGGAGGGAAGCGTTTTTCCACCTATGAGGTGTCGCAGCTTCAGTTTACACCCGTCAATCTCGACCTGCGCATTCCCGACCCGACTGACCGGCCCTATGCGGGATTCCTCTATCTCGGTCTCACAACGCACCTCCAGCGCGGGGAGAGCCTGCACGGCCTGAAGCTTTTTGCCGGCGTCGTCGGTCCCGCCTCACTCGCTGAACAATCCCAGAAGCTCGTTCATCGGACATTCGGCTATCATATGCCCCAGGGATGGGAATACCAGATCAAGAACGAGCCGGTCATCAATCTGCTCTATGAGTATCGCCACAGGTTCCGTCTCACCCCGAAGGATGCGGCGGTTGGCGTTGAAGTGATGCCTGTGGGCGGGGCATTTGTCGGTAACTACCTGATTCAGGCTCAGGCCGGGGTTCAGGTTCGTGTCGGCTACCATGTGCCGGACGACTTTGGAACGACGACCCTGCTCGGGATCGGCTATCTCCCCCCTCCCCAGGATGACCTGTCGCGTCGCGCCTGGGGGATCTATGCCTATACTGGTGGAAGCGTGAGTCTGGTTGCCTGGAACCTCACCCTCGACGGCAATACGTTTGCGAACAGTCGAAATGTGGACAAGCGCCCGGTCGTGCCGGCGCTGGAGTTCGGCTCTTCCCTCTGGACCCGGTGGGCCCAGGCCACCTTCTCCTATATGATGCTCGGCAAGGAGTTCTATGGTCAGAAAGTGCGGGAGGATTTCGGATCCATCCTCTTTTCGGCTTACTGGTAACCGGATGCTTTGCGTTCTCAACCAGGGCCTAAAATGAGAGGAGATGTGAGAGATGCCCGAGTTGGTCGTCGATGAAAAGGGGTTCACCTGCGAGTGCGGAGCCCGCAACGATTATCCGGCGTATGTCCAGGAGCACTGGGGAGTGAGGCTTATCTTCTCATGCCCGTGTACGCGTCAGTACCTCTTGTATCGGGGCAGGGTGCAGAAAGCGTTTCGCGGGACCTTCGAATACCAGGAAAGCGAAGCGTTCGGTGATTGAGGAGGTAAGGTCTGCCGCAGGGCGGGCTTTGTCAGTTACGCGGAAGATGAACGAAAAAAGGCCGGCTTGAAGCCGGCCGATCCCGTTTCTGCGTATGGTCGCACACTTACTCGGTTGCAGCGCAACCGCTGTGGATAGCGCGGGCGACATTGCCGTTGGCGGTGTGATACGTCTCCAGGGTTGCGCCGCAGGTGAAATTGATCCGCTCGAAGCGGAACTGGCGGAGTTCCCTCTCTTCAACCTTGTCGAGAATCCCGCTGCCGCACTCGATGCAGCATTTGCCAAGCCTTTTCACTGTCTGTCCTCCTTCTCCCGTTCGATGGTGCGTTGCCCTTCCGGGCACGAAAAAGGGCCGTCCGGATTACGGGGCAGCCCGACTTTCCTCTTCAGCTGTCTGCCCAGAATGTATCCCGATCCTACCATCTGGGCTCTTGACTACGGTTCAATAGCAAACTCTCTAAATATGAATGATACGTATCTGTTTTGTCAACAAAAAATTCCTCGACGCTATAATTACTGCTGTCGGGCAGAAAACCCCGGAACAATGCCGGAAAGAGCACACGTCCTCCTTGACATTCACCGCAAATTCCCTGTATAAGTTGCGTTCATGAAAAAAATTATCATTGTCAATGCCATTCACGCCTTCCTGGAGAGGGATAAGAGTATCCTCAATCGAGCCGATTTCCGCATCTTCACGGCCACGACGGGCAAGGAGGCGCTTCGCATCCACCGGGAAGAGAAGGTCAACCTGATCGTCGCTGATCTGGACCTGCCCGATATGGGGGGAGACGTGCTCTGCTCTGAGGTCCGGCAGGAGAGCACGATCCGCAACGTTTCGATAATCCTCGTGTGTCAGGATGTCCCGGCGGAACTGGAGCGTGCCTCCACGTGCGGCGCGAATGCCTGGGTCACCAAGCCGGTCCGTCCGGAGCAGCTCGTTGAAAGTGTCGGGCAACTGCTGGCGGTCTCGTTGCGCAGGGGGTACCGGGTTCTTCTCAAGGCAAGGGTCAATGGCGCGCGTGAAAGCGTGCCGTTTTTCTGTACTTCCCACAACATCAGCGTTTCGGGTATTCTGCTTGAGACCGAGAAGCCCCTGGAGTCGGGCGACTGTATCACGTGTTCTTTCTTCCTTCCCGGATCGCAACAGATCGTTGCGGACGGTGAAGTGGTCAGGCTTGAGAAGAAACCCGATGGCCTGATCCACTACGGTGTCCGGTTCACCGATCTTGCTCCGCATTTCAGGGAGGAGATCGAGAGGTTCATCGCTCAGGCCGCCAGACGGGGCTGAGGGCTTCTCGGTCACGACGCGAGTCCCATGGCAGGGTACGGGTTCTGAACGCCCCATCCTGCCGAGCGGCGTTGTATCGGCCTGCCAGGCGGGCTTTCCCCATAGCTGTATCAAGCTTTCCGGCCCTTGTTACCTTCATGTCCCTTTGTTACCGGCTACAGGCAGTCATCGCATTTCGTCGCGGTCCGCAGTACATGCGGCAGTTATGCGCTGGTCACCTGTGGAATATTCTTGAGTCGTCCCGGTATTTTGAGTATACTACCTCGATTTTATCCGAAACCAAACGAGCGGAAGGAGCTTAACGGTGATAGAATTTCTCGGCGACTGGAAAAGGACCCACTACTGCGGTGCATTGACCCGCGCGGATATCGGCCAGGAAGTGCTGCTCATGGGATGGGCCATGCGGCGCCGCGACCACGGAGGGCTCATTTTCATCGACCTGCGGGACCGGGAGGGACTTGCCCAGGTGGTGTTCGATCCCGAACATAGTCCCGATGCCCACGGAAAGGCCGAGGGGGTGCGCAACGAATTCGTTCTCGCCGTCCGGGGCAAGGTGATCCCCCGCCCCGAAGGAACCGTTAACCCCAATATGAAAACGGGCGAAGTGGAAGTACTGGTGTCCGAATGCCGGCTCCTCAACCGTTCGAAGCCGCTTCCCTTTACCCTGGACGATTACGTCGAAGTGGCGGAAAATCTGCGTCTCAAACATCGTTACCTCGATCTTCGCCGCACGCAGTTGCAACAGAATCTCATCCTGCGTTCCAGAGTGGCCCAGATAACCCGGCACTATCTTGCCGAGAACGGTTTCCTGGAACTGGAGACCCCCTTTCTGACCAAGTCCACACCCGAGGGTGCCCGCGACTTCCTGGTGCCGTCCCGGATCCACAAGGGACAATTCTACGCGCTTCCCCAGTCACCCCAGCTCTTCAAGCAGATCCTCATGGTGTCCGGGTTCGACCGCTATTTCCAGATAGTCCGCTGCTTCCGCGACGAGGACCTGCGTGCCGACCGTCAGCCGGAATTCACCCAGATCGACTGCGAGATGTCCTTCATCGACCGCGAGGACATCATCACCGTCATGGAGGGGCTCATCGCCACAATCTTCCGGGAGGCGAAGGGGGTCGAGGTGCCGCTTCCCATGCCGCGCATGACCTACGCCGAAGCGATCCGCCGCTTCGGGGTGGACAATCCCGACATCCGCTTCGGCCTGGAACTGGTGGAACTGACCGATCTCGTCAAGAATTCGGGGTTCAAGGTCTTTGCCGACGTGGCCGCCGGCGGCGGGATCATCAAGGGGATCAACGCCAAGGGGTGCGCCGGCTTCTCCCGCAAGGAGATCGACGAGCTGACCGAGTTCGTGAAGATCTACGGCGCGAAGGGGCTTGCCTACGTGAAGATGACCGCCGAGGGGTGGCAGTCGCCCATCGCCAAGTTCTTCACCCCGGAGGAGATCGCTGCCATGGACCGGGCCTTCGACGCCCGGGAGGGGGACCTTCTCTTCTTTGTGGCCGACAAGCCCAAGGTCGTCAACGACTCCCTCGGCAAGCTCCGCAACCATCTCGCCTCTATCCTCGGGCTGGCGGACAAGGATACCTACAAGTTCGTCTGGATCACCGATTTCCCGCTTCTGGAGTGGGACGAGGAGGAAAAACGCTGGGCCGCGGTCCATCACCCGTTCACCGCCCCCATGGACGAGGACATCGCCTACGTCGAATCCGACCCGGGGCGCTGCCGGGCCAAGGCGTATGACATGGTGCTCAACGGCAACGAGATCGGCGGCGGCTCCATCAGGATCCACCAGGAAAAGATCCAGTCCCTCATGTTCAAAATGCTCGGTCTTTCTGAGGAAGAAGCCCGGCTCAAGTTCGGTTTCCTCCTCGATGCCCTGGAGTACGGCACTCCTCCCCATGGGGGGATCGCCTTCGGCATGGACCGTCTTGTCATGCTCCTCACCGGTAGCGATTCCATCCGTGACGTCATCGCCTTCCCCAAAACCCAGAAGGGAACCTGTCTCCTGTCCGAGGCGCCCTCGCTGGTGGATGTCAAGCAATTGCGTGAGTTGGGTCTGAAAACGACAGCCAATTGATGATCACCGGGGGGAGGATGGGCAGACGGTTGGCAATAGTAACCGGACTCCTCGTTGCTGTCGTGACCGGCTGCGCACCGGCGGCACCGCAATGGCGGGAAGAAGCCCGGATGGCCCTTGACAAGGCCCGCCGGGAGGGGGCGGACACTATGCTTCCGTCGGAGTTCCACAGTGCGGAGGATGCTCTGCTCCAGGGTGAAGCCCTGCTGCACCAGGAAGATGTGGAACGGGCCGACGAGTTTTTCCGGCTTGCCCTGATGAAGGGAGAGGTGCTGGAAACGGACCTGGCGACGGAGAAACAGCGCCTTAGCGAAGAAGCACGGCTGAAGGCCGAGGAAGAGCAACGCGAGCAGGCCAGGTTGAAGGCTTTGCAGGAGGAGGTGCAGCGTCGCCAGGCCGAAGAGAAGGAGCGCCTTGCCCTGATCCAGGCTGAAAAGGAGCGGCGCAAGAAGGAAAGAGAACGCCCCCTGCCGTTGCCGAATTATCACACGGTGAAGCACGGTGAGACGTTGCCCCTGATAGCCGCACTTCCCGATGTTTACAATGACTCTGGTCTCTGGCCGCTGCTCTATCGCGCCAACCGGGACCAGATACGGGACCCGAAACGTATCTGGCCCGGCCAGGTACTCCGCATCCCCCGTAATCTGAGCCGCGAAGATATTGCCGAGGCCCGGCGCTACGGCCAGGAAAAGCCCCTCCGGTAGGAAGTGTCCGATTTGTGCCCCCCGTCGTTTGTGTCGACGGTATCATCCTGCTTTCCCACACGAAATCTGAAAAAAATCTATGACATTTTGCTTGACACTCCCAGGGGGTTTGTATACTGTATACAACACTCGTTTAATCTGAGAATGGGTGCGAGGCCGGTCTGTTCAGCATCCGCAGATACTGTTCCAGCAAGCTGCCAGGTGTCCTTTACGGAAGTCTTCAGCGATACCGTGCGCAAATTAAATAAGAAGGAGAAAACATGACAACATCAAAGATTATTTGGTCAAAAATCGATGAAGCCCCCGCACTGGCAACATACTCTTTGCTCCCCATCGTCAATGCCTTCACGAAGGCAGCCGGCGTTGTCGTTGAAACAAAGGATATCTCCGTTGCAGGCAGGATCATCGCCAACTTTCCGGACTACCTGACACCGGAACAGAGGATGCCGGATTATCTGGCTGAACTGGGCGAACTCACCCAGAAGCCCGAGGCCAATATCATCAAGCTCCCCAATGTCAGTGCTTCGATCCCCCAATTGAAGGCCGCCATCAAGGAGTTGCAGGATAAGGGGTACAAACTCCCGGATTATCCCGAGGAGCCGAAAACTGACGCCGAGAAAGAGCTGCATGCCCGCTACGCCAAATGTCTGGGGAGTGCTGTGAACCCGGTTCTGAGGGAAGGGAACTCCGACAGAAGATCGGCCAAGGCGGTAAAGGAATACGCCAAGAAACATCCGCACAAGATGGGTGCCTGGACCCCCGACTCCAAGACCCATGTGTCGTGGATGGATTGCTGTGATTTTTACGAAAACGAAAAGTCCGTGACCATGGAGAAAGCCGGTAACGTAAAGATCGAGTTCGTCGATCAGGCCGGGAAGGTCACGGTCCTGAAAGAGAAGCTCCCCCTCCTGGCCGGCGAAGTTTTTGATGGAACGTTCATGAACGTCCGTGCCCTGCGCAAGTTCATCGAGGAGCAGATCCAGGATGCCCAGGCAAAGGGCATCCTGTTCTCCGTGCACCTCAAGGCCACCATGATGAAGATCTCCGATCCGATCATGTTCGGTCACTTCGTCTCTGTTTATTTCAAAGATGTGTTCGAAAAGCATGCCGCCACCTTCAAAGAGCTGGGTGTCAATCCGGACCTCGGCCTGGGTGACCTGTATCTCAAACTCCAGAAGCTGCCGGAAGCCAAGCGCGCCGAGATCGAAGCGGATATCCAGGAGACGTACAAGAAGAGACCGCCTCTGGCGATGGTGGATTCCGACAAGGGCATCACCAACCTCCATGCCAGCAACGACATCATTATCGATGCCTCCATGCCGGTGGTGATCCGTGACTCCGGTGGGATGTGGGGCCCCGACGGCAAGCTTCACGATGTGAAGTGCGTCATCCCTGACAGATGCTATTCCCGGTGGTATCAGGTCTGTATCGATTTCTGCAAGAAGAACGGTCAGTTCGATCCTACCACCATGGGATCCACCTCCAACGTCGGCCTCATGGCGCAGAAGGCAGAGGAGTACGGCTCCCACGACAAGACCTTCAAGGTCCCGGCAAACGGCACCGTGTGCGTTGTCGACGAGTCCGGCGCGGTTATCATGCAGCACGCCGTGGAAGAAGGCGATATCTGGCGCGGCTGCCAGGCAAAAGACCTGCCGATCCAGGATTGGGTCAAGCTGGCGGTACGAAGGGCACGGGCAACCGGCGCCCCGGCTATCTTCTGGCTGGACGAGAAAAGGGGCCACGACGCCCAGATGATCCAAAAGGTCAACAAGTACCTGAAGGATCACGACACGAACGGCCTTGATATCCGCATCATGGCTCCGGTGGACGCGATGCTCTTTACCTGTCAGAGAGCAAAAGAGGGCAAGGATACCATTACCGTGACCGGCAACGCCCTCAGGGACTACCTGACCGACCTCTTCCCGATCCTTGAGCTGGGCACCAGTGCCAAGATGCTCTCCATCGTGCCACTTCTGGCCGGCGGCGGTCTGTTCGAGACCGGTGCAGGCGGGTCGGCACCCAAGCACGTGCAGCAGTTCCTGGAGGAAGGGTACCTGCGGTGGGATTCGCTCGGTGAGTTCCTGGCGCTGGCCGTCTCTCTGGAGCATCTGGCTGCTACCTTCAAGAATGAGAAGGCAGAACTTCTCGCAGAAACCCTTGATCAGGCCAACACAAAGTTTCTGGATCAGAACAAGAATCCCGCCCGCAAGGTAGGCTCCATTGACAACAGGGGCAGCCACTTCTATCTGGCAATGTACTGGGCCGAGGCAGTGGCCGCACAGACCAAGGACAAGGATCTCGCCGCGAAGTTTGCCAAGGTGGCGCAGCAGCTGAAGGACAATGAGGAGAAGATCAACGCTGAACTGATCGGCGCCCAGAGAAAACCCCAGGATATCGGCGGCTACTATATGCCGGACCCGGTAAAGGCGGAAAAGGCCATGCGCCCAAGTGCAACCTTAAATGCAATAATCGATGCTATTGCATAGCAGTGAATAAGAAGTAAGACTAATCCAATCAAGGAGGAGAAACCATGGCAAGAAAGAAGATCGCATTAATCGGTGGTGGACAGATTGGTGGCGTGCTGGCACAGCTTGCAGCCCTGCGTGAACTGGGTGACGTGGTCCTGTTCGACATCGTGGAAGGGATGCCCCAGGGCAAAACCCTCGACATCGCCGAAGCCTCACCGGTCGACAACTTCGACGCCAAGCTCGAAGGTGCCAACGACTACAGCGCCATCAAGGGTTCCGACGTCGTCATCGTCACCGCAGGTCTCCCCCGCAAGCCGGGCATGAGCCGCGACGACCTGATCGCCACCAACGCCAAGATCATGACCTCCGTTGCCGAGGGGATCAAGCAGTACGCTCCCAACGCTTTCATCATCGTCATCTCCAACCCCCTCGACGCCATGGTCACCCTCTGCCAGCGGATCACCGGCTTCCCCGCCAGCCGCGTCATGGGTATGGCCGGGGTGCTCGACTCCGCCCGCTTCGCCGCGTTCATCGCCTGGGAACTGGGCGTATCGATCCGCGACGTCAACGCCATGGTGCTCGGCGGCCACGGCGACACGATGGTTCCCATCATCCGCTATGCCAACGTGAACGGCATCCCGGTCATGGAGCTCCTCGAGCGCAAGTACAATGGCGACAAGGCCAAGGCGAAAGAGGTCATGGCTGAAATGGTCAAGCGCACCCAGGGTGCCGGTGGCGAAGTCGTCGCCCTCCTCAAGACCGGCAGCGCCTTCTATTCTCCGGCTTCCAGCGCCATTGCCATGACCGAGGCGATTCTCCGCGACCAGAAGCGCCTCCTCCCCGTCTGCGCCCTTCTGAACGGCGAGTTCGGCGTGAAGGGTTACTATGTCGGCGTTCCCTGCGTTATCGGTGAAGGCGGCGTGGAGAAGATCCTCGAGTTCTCCCTCGATGCGGAAGAGCAGGCCATGTTCGACAAGTCCGTAGCTGCCGTCAAAGAGCTCGTGGACAGCATGAAGTAATATTTTACGCAGCAGGCAGAACTGGTTGACAGGCAAAAGAAGGGCAACCGCCCTTCTTTTGTCTTTGTGAAGGCTGAATATTCGGATAGTGCCTGGAACGAAACTCAATAAAAAAGCCTTTCTTGTCTTTCTGCGTATACCATGCTATAATAACGCGGTTTTATCCAAGGGTTTACCAGCCTGAAAGGCGCATTCACATTAAAGGAGCGAACGTAGATGGAAAAGAAGCTTCCAACAATCGAGATCATCGAGAAGTACTGCAAAGGGTGTCATATCTGCGTGGAGTTCTGCCCGACCAAGGTGTTGGAGATGCAGGGCTTCGTCGCCGCCGTCAAGAACCTGGAGGCCTGCATCAAGTGCATGCAGTGCGAGCTCCGGTGTCCCGACTTCGCAATCAAGGTAACAGCCTAATTATTCAATAGGAGGTAGTGAAAGTGGCAAAGAAAGTTGCTTTTATGCAGGGCAATGAAGCTGGAGCCCATGGCGCCCTCTATGCCGGCTGCAAGTTTTTCGCCGGTTATCCCATCACCCCCTCTACCGAGGTAGCTGAGGTCATGTCAGCCGAGCTTCCCAAGGTCGGCGGGAAATTTATCCAGATGGAAGACGAAATCGGTGCAATGGCCGCTCTTATCGGCGCATCGCTAACCGGAACCAAAGCTCTTACTTCTACCTCTGGCCCCGGTTTTTCCCTCAAGCAGGAGAACATTGGTTACGCATGCATTACCGAAGTTCCCTGCGTCATATTCAATGTCATGCGCGGCGGGCCTTCCACCGGCATGCCTACCGGCCCGAGCCAGTCCGACATCATGAGCGCCAAATGGGGCACTCACGGTGACCATCCTGCTATATGCCTGGTCCCGGCGTCGGTACAGGAAATTTTCGAGGAGACGGTCCGCGCCTTCAACCTGTCAGAGAAGTACCGCACTCCGGTAACGATCATGCCGGACGAAATCGTCGCTCATATGAGAGAGAGGATCGTATTTCCCGAGCCGGGCGAACTTGAGGTTATCAACCGCACTGCTCCGAGTGTACCGCCTGAAAAGTACAAGCCGTACGACACCAGCTTCGGTGATGTCCCGCCGCTTGCCGCCTTCGGTACCAACTACCGTTTCCATGTAACCGGTCTCAATAAAATGGAAGATGGTTTCCCCACCACCAAGGCTGCCATTGTCCAGGCAGAGGAAGAGCGTCAGGTTCGCAAGGTTGAAGCCAATGCCGATGATATCATCAAATACGAAGAGTATTTGATGGATGACGCCGATATTGTTGTCGTGGCGTTTGGCTCTACTTCACGTTCGGCACGTTTTGCCGTGAACGAGGCGCGCAAGCAGGGAATCAAAGCCGGTCTTTTCAGGCTGATCACTTTCTGGCCGTTCCCGGAAAAACAACTTCTCGCACTATCCAAAAAGGTCAAAGCCTTTATCACCCCTGAAATGAACCTCGGGATGTGCACGGGGGTGGTGAAGGGTTGCATAGAAGGCAATGCGCCGGTGCACGGCATCTTCCGTGTTGACGGTGAACCGATCAATCCGGGGCAGATACTCGACAAGATGAAGGAGGTTAAGTAAGATGGCTTTCGATTACGATAAATATATCCGCCCTGGCAAACTGCCTCATATCTGGTGTCCCGGATGCGGCCACGGCATCGTCATGAAGGGCCTTATCAGGGCCATCGACTCCCTCGGTCTCGACAAGAACAACACGGCGATCGTCTCGGGCATCGGCTGCGCCTCCAGGCTCCCCGGCTATATCGACTGCTGTACTCTGCACACTGCCCACGGCCGCGCCGCTGCCTTTGCTACCGGTGTGAAGATGGCCAAACCCGAGATGAACGTGATCCTCTGCGGTGGTGACGGCGACGGCACCGCCATCGGCGGCAACCATTTCATCCACGCCTGTCGCCGCAACATCGACATGACGTACATCATCATGAACAACAACATTTATGGCATGACCGGCGGCCAGTTCTCTCCCTGTACTCCGACCGGCGCCAAGGCATCCACCACACCTTACGGCAATCCCGATCCGGCCTTCGACGTAGCCAAACTGGCCATCGGTGCCGGCGCTACCTTTGTGGCCCGCGGTACCGCATATCATGCCACCCAGATAGACAAGTTGATTGCAGAGGCGATCCAGCACAAAGGGTTCTCCGTGGTGGAAATCCTTGATGACTGTCCGACCACCTACGGCCGCCGGAACAAGTTCAAATCTGTCATCGAAATGATGAACCGGTTGAAAGATATTGCCGTGCCGGTGAAAGCTGCCGAGAAGATGACCCCGGAGCAGCTTGAGGGCAAGGTACTCACTGGCGTTCTCTACAAGCAGGAGAAGCCCGAGTATACAACTGAGTACGCAAAGGTCATTGAGCGCGCCAAAGGCGCCAAGTAATCACACGCAAAGGAGAACGACAGATGTCTGGAAGATATGAACTGAGATTTTCCGGGGCAGGCGGACAGGGATTGATTCTGGCTGGTGTCATCATGGCCGAAGCTGCCTCGATCTATGACGGCAAACAGGCTGTCCAGTCCCAGAGCTATGGTCCCGAAGCGCGGGGGGGGGCCTCCAAGTCGGAGGTGATCATCTCCGACGGGCCAATCGATTACCCGAAAGCAACCGTTGTCGACGCGCTCCTCGCACTTACCCAGGAAGCGTGCGACAAGTATTCCCACGACCTGAAGGAGGGGGGGATTCTCCTCATCGACTCGGACCTCGTTACCAAAGAGCCTGTGGGAAATTTCAAGGTAACCAAGTTCAACATCACAAATACCGCCAAGAATGAAATCGGGCGCGAGATCGTCACCAACATCGTTGCTCTGGGAGCAATGGTGGCGCTGACCGGCGTGATATCCAAGGAAAGTGCTGAAAAGGCAGTCCTTGCCCGTGTCCCCGAGGCATTCCTCGAACTGAACAAGAAGGCGTTCAATGTGGGGTATGAAAAGGCGCTGGCGGCACAGAAATAGTCTTATCCTCGAGCAGAACGAAGAGCCCGGCAAGCAATTGCCGGGCTTTTTTGTCGAGTGCACCCGGAAATTGTCGTGGAAAATGCGGGACAATTCTGCTAGAACAGAACGGTAGCTCTGCTTCCATCACCATCCTCAGGAGCGGCGGTGCACCAGTATCTTAAAGACTACCTCGAGCTGCACGGCTACTGGGTTCTCTTCCTCTGGACCTTCCTGGAAGGGGAGGCGGGACTCATTCTCGCCGGCTTTCTGGCCTACGAGGGGTATTTCTCCCTTGGCGGGGTGATCATCACCGCCTTTGCCGGCTCATTTTTCGGCGACCAGTTCTACTTCTACGTCGGCAAGTGGAAAGGGCCGTTTCTTCTCAAGCTCTTTACACGCATTGCCCGCAAGTTCCGCAAGGCCCTGCGTCTCATCGAGAAGTACGGCACGTTCGTAGCATTCGTCTCCCGCTATACCTACGGTTTTCGGATCGTGCTCCCGATCATTCTCGGCATGTCCACGTTCCCGGCGGCAAAATTCTGCGGCCTCAACCTCGCCAGCGCCCTCAGCTGGGCGATCATCTTCTCCCTCGCGGGTTATTTTTTTGGCGTGAGCGCCGCAATCTTCGTGGAGGATGTCGGCCATTACGAGCACTATCTCCTCATCCTCCTCCTGGGCCTCATCACCTGCGTCTGGGTTTTCCATCTTACCTACTCGTGGCGCCATCGTCGCCGCGCCCGGGAAAGGCTGCGCAGGATGAGGAGCAGACAGAGCGACGGGAGCGCACATCATGACTGACACCAACGGCATCGCCATTGTCCTCGTCGAGCCGCAGAATCCTGGCAATGTCGGCATGGTCTGCCGGGCCATGAAGAACATGGGCCTGACGCGGCTCAGGCTTGTCAACCCCTGTCGTCTCGATCACCCCGATGCGGCGAAGTTCGCCGTCTCGGCAAAGGACGTGCTCGAACGGGCGGAACTGTTCCCCACGCTGGCTGCGGCCCTGGCCGATGTGCCTCTGTCGGTCGCTACCACCCGGCGGCACGGCAAGTACCGGCGGGAGATATTCACTCCCGGCGAGGTTGCGGCGCGGCTCCACGCAGACAGCGAGACAAACAGGGCGGCGCTCGTCTTCGGCCGGGAGGACAGCGGTCTCACCACCGACGAGGTGGCCCTCTGCCGCTGGCAGGCGACCATTCCCACCGCGGAGGAGTATGGCTCCCTCAACCTGGCGCAGGCGGTGCTCATCTTCTCATACGAGCTCTTCCGGGAAAGGGGGGGCGAGGTATCAACCCAGCCGCGGGTGCTTGCCCCCGGCGACGACATGGAGACGCTCTATCACCACATGGAGCAGTCGCTGCTTCGCATCGGCTTCCTCAACCCTCAGAATCCCGCCCACCTCATGCGGACTCTCCGGCGCATTTTTGCCCGCGCCGATCTGGATGTGCGGGAAGTGGCCGTTCTACGCGGGCTGATGTCGCAGATCGACTGGGCGGCCGCAGCCTTCGAGGGGAAAAAGAAATCATGACAATCACCCACATCGGTCTTCTCGCCGGGACGCTGACGAGTGCGGCAGCCATCCCCCAGGTGGTCAAGTCGTACCGGACCCGGCGTCTGCGCGACGTCTCCATCTGGCAGCCGGTGCTCCTCGATGCCGGGATGGCCCTGTGGCTCATCTACGGGGTCGTCATCCACGACCTGCCCCTCATTGTGGCGAACAGCTTCTCCCTTTTCTGCTATACTCTCCTCATTGTGATGAAAATTATCTACCGGGAGGATGACAGCAGCTGTTCCAGTGATTATATTGGGTCAAATCAATAAATGTAGGAGGAATCATGAATCGCTTGCTGATGCTGACAGCTGTCCTGACGATCTGTGCCGTGCTTTCCGGCTGCGGGTACAATACCATGCAAGCCAACGAGGAGGCGGTGTTCGCCGCCTGGGGGGACGTTGAGGCGGCCTACCAGCGGCGTGCCGACCTGATACCCAACCTGGTGGAAGTGGTAAAGGGATACGCCAAGCATGAGGCCGACACCCTCAAGGCGGTCACCGAGGCCCGGGCCAAGGTCGGTTCCATCCAGATGTCGAAAGATCTCGTCAACAACCCGCAGGCCTTCGAGAAGTTCCAGCAGGCCCAAGGGGAGCTTTCCGGCGCTCTCTCCCGGCTCATGGTGGTGGTGGAGCGCTACCCGGACCTCAAGGCGAACCAGAACTTCATGGATCTCCAGAACCAGCTGGAAGGGACCGAGAACCGGATCAACGTCGCGAGGGTCCGCTACAACAAGGCGGTGCAACTCTTCAACACGAGCATCCGGACCTTCCCGAACTCCATGACCAACTCCCTGCTCCTGCACCTGGCGCGCAAGGAGCCGTTCAAGGCGGAGGAGGGGGCGAAGGTGGCTCCAAAAGTGAAGTTTTAAAAGCGGGCGCGGTGTTCCGTCCATCTCGCCGCCGCGTCCTCGAAACCCTGCCTCGACGTAGCGCTGTTTATGCCCTGTGGGTACTACGCCTCTGCATGGTTTCTGCGGGTCGGTGACGATCTGGACGAAATCTCGCGCCCGATTGGCAAAACCTTTCCAAACCCGTTGTCGCGGGGGTGACACATGCGTCGCCCCTACGGTGAGATTCATGAAATCAATCTTTGTCTTTTTATTTGCCTTTTTCGTCCTATCCACCCCCGCGCTCGCCCTTGACGTGCCGCAGCTGCGCGGCCATGTGAACGACTATGCCAACCTCCTCCCGCCGGGGGAGGCGCAGGCGCTTGAGCAGGAGCTGGCCTCCTTCGAGCGAAGCGATTCCACCCAGATCGTCGTCCTGACGATCCCGACCCTGGGGGAGGAGAACCTGGAAGAGTTCTCCATCCGGGTCGCCGAGGCCTGGAAGGTGGGGCAGAAGGGGCTCGACAACGGGGCCATTCTCCTTGTGGCAAAGCAGGAGCGCAAGATCAGGATCGAGGTGGGGCGGGGGCTGGAAGGGAAGCTCACCGACCTGGTCTCCGGCCGGATCATCCGGGGCGATATTGCACCGCGGTTCAAGGCGGGGGATTTCGCCGGCGGGATCCGGGCCGGCGTCGAAGCGATCATGGCCGTGGTCAAGGGGGAGTACCATGCCCAGCCGCGCGACTTGCGGCAGAGCAGAAGAAGCGTCCCTCCGGTCTTCACCCTCCTGATTTTCCTTCTCGTGGCCTGCGTCTTCTTCGGGGCCATGTCGCGGGTGCTCGGCGGACTGGCAGGGGCCATCGGCCTGCCGATCATCGTGCTTCTGAGCTTTCCGGGGCTGGCGCTGGTCTTTCTGCTCGGCCTCGCGGTGGCCGGGTTTGCGGTCGGCCTCTTCCTGAGCTTTCTCTTCGGGGGAGGAGGCGGGAGGGGAGGATTCGGTGGTCCCTTCATCGGCGGCGGCTTTGGCGGCGGTTTCGGGGGAGGGGGCGGCGGTGGTTCCGGCGACGGGGGATTTTCCGGCGGCGGGGGTGACTTCGGCGGCGGCGGGGCGTCGGGGGACTGGTAAGACAGTGAATGGTGAATACTGAATGGTGAATGGTGAACGGCCGATGAAAAGAAAACGCGCACACGACTTTTTTTCGGAAACTGAACGGGCAGCGATCCGGACAGCGGTGGAAAACGCCGAGGCCGGAACCTCCGGCGAGATCGCTACCATGGTGGTCGACCACAGCGACGGCTACCCGGAGGCCGCCGTCCTCGGCGGGGTGCTGGTAGCCGGGTTCGTGGCGGTCGTTGTCTGCGTGGTCTTCCACCATGTGACCATCTGGTCGTACATTCCGCTCGTTTTCCTGGCATTCTATCCTGCCCGCTACCTGTTCCGCAGGTTTCCCCGGCTCAAGCTCTCCTTCGTCGGCAGACGGCGGCTTGTCCACGCGGTCCGGGACCGTGCCGTACGTGCCTTTTTCGAAAAGGAACTCCACCACACCCGGCAGCAGAACGGGGTGCTCATCTTCATCTCGCTGCTGGAGCGCAAGGTCTGGATTCTGGGTGACCGGGGCATACATGACAAGATACCCGCCCATGTCTGGAATGGCCTTGCCCGTGAGCTTTCCGCCGGCATCAGGGAGGGTCGTGCCTGCGAGTCCCTCTGTACGGTGGTCGCGCGCTGCGGCGAGCTCCTTGCGGGGCATTTTCCGAAAACGCCCGATGATCGCAACGAGCTGCCCGACGACGTGCTGACCTGAAAAGACCGGGGAATCGAGAGACCATGAGCCAGGAACAGTGCGAAATGTCCCTCCGGCAGACCCGGGAACTCCTCCGTCTCACCGATGCCACCCTCAGGGAGATCTGCTGCAGGCGTTTCACGAGTGAAGAGCTTTATTCAGAGGCCTTGGGGAAGGTTCTGGGGGGCAAGGGGCGGCGGGGCCCCCGCAACATCTTCGTCATCTTCGAGGACAGCGAGCGCCGTGTCTACACCGGCCGGGTCTACCAGCTCCGGGAAGGTGAGATGGTGGAGATGTCCGACGAGATCGCCATCGACTACGCGTCCATCTACGCCATTCACATCCCCGAGGCCGAGTTGGTACTCTCCAACTGGGGCGATACCTGCGAGACCGTCGAGGCGTACCAGGGGAATTTCGACCCCCGGGTCAAGGACTTCGTGCAGGTTCCCATCAAGAACTTTGTCTGCACCCGCATCGGGGGCGAGCGGCCGGGCGCCATGATCGCCATCAACTACCCCGGCGAGGCGACGGACTACGACGCGGAGGTGTTGCGCAGTCTGGCGGTGGTCATCGGGTCGCTGGTGACCCTTTCCAACGAAGTCCGGGAGACAGAGAAGGCCTTCATCTACACCATCGAGGCGCTGGCAAGGGCCTGTGAGGCTGCCGAAGAGGAGACGGGGCACCATATCCTCCGGGTCAACCGGTACGCGGGCGCCCTTGCCGCCAACATGGGGCTCGGCGACGAGTTCGTGGCCACCATTGCCTACTCTGCCCAGATGCACGATGTGGGAAAGATCAAGATACCGGCCGCCATCCTCCTGAAGGAGGGTGCGCTGACTCCGCAGGAGGAGGCAGCCATCAGGATGCACCCTGTCTACGGGGAACAGATCCTCGGCGATTCGCCGCGCCTGCAAGTGGCCCGGGAGGTGGCCATCGCCCATCACGAGAACTGGGACGGCAGCGGCTATCCCTACGGCCTGAAAGGGGAGGGCATTCCCCTGGCGGGACGGATCGTCAAGGTGGCCGACGTGTACGACGCCCTGCGCTCCAGACGAAGCTACAAACCCCCCATGAGCCACTCCGAGGTGCTGCGGGTCTTCAGGGAAGGGGATGAGCGGGTCAACCCCCGGGCGCACTTCGATTCGCGTCTCCTGGAAACCTTTTTCCGGACGGAGCGGATGTTCGAAAAAATTTACGAGAGCCTGGCGGGTGAATCAGGATGATCGCCCGATTTTTTTGGCGCTTGCATGCCACGGTTTTGTTGCTACAATGCTAAGTGCATTCTAATATTCCACCTGAAGGGGATCAGCCATGATAATCAAGGTGATCTATGCCGACGACGGGCAGGGTTTGGTGAATGCATGTGACCTGGAGCACCTGATAAAGACCCGCAAGATTCTCGCCTTCGAGCGCTCGACCGGGTGGGCCACCATCGGCAGCGACCCGATTCGGCAAAAGGACGCCAGGCCGGTCGAAGCTGAGAGAAGGACCGTGGTTCAGCACACCCTGTAAGGCTCGGATATCCTCCCTGCCTCACCGCGAACTCTCCCAAGCCGTTTTCAGGCGGCCCGCCATGCCTTTTGTTGCCGGCATGGTGTGCCGCTATTTTGTGCAGATAGTTAAAAATCGCGAAAATCTCATCTGGTGCCCCGGTAGAAAAGATGTTATCCACAGAAGTATCCACAGTTTTTGTTGATATGCAGCCCTGCAAATAAAGCATCTACCTCCGACTAGAAAAAATTTATCCACTTTCTTGTAATCGTTTCGAAATGCGACAATCCGTTGACGGTCCACTTCGAGCTATCTGAAGATTTTCCTTGGGTTTTTAGCTGCATGATAATTATTTGACGGGTTCAGCCGGGAATTTTCCCGGCCGGTTAGCCGGCTTTCGTGCCGGATGTCAGGTGATACGCGGTAAGGAAAAGGATGAGGGAGACAAGGAGCGTGATGAAGCGATCGTGACCAGAAGAACGCAGTGGACCCCGATGCGCAGGGATCCGCTGCGTTCTTTTTCATGTGGGCGTCATACCCGGAATCGCGAGGCCTGCCGGTTAAACTACTCGCCCTGCGGGGGAGCCGACATGCGGGAGACAAACGCCTGGAATCTGGCTTCGCGCTTCGCCTGGATGGCATTGTATTTTGTCACCTGATCCGGGGTCAGCAGGGCGAGGAATTGCTTGGTATTCTGCGCCCTCTGTACCGCCAGGCTCGTTTCGGCGGTGACGACTGCGGCAGCCTGGGTCTGGACCGCCGCCGGGTCGGCGGTTCCCGAAGCGACGAGCGTTTCGAGCTTGTGTTTCGCGGTGATCAGGTTCACGAAGAGCGGTTTGTTCGCCTCCCGGCTGCTCTTGAACAGGGCCTTTGCCTGGGTTTTCTGCTGGTCGGAAAGTCCGAGCTCTTTTATCATCCTCTTGAAAAAGTGCCCCCGGCGGTGGTGCCCGCCATGTCCCCCCTGGAACTGTTCTGGTCCGGGAGCGGGAGCTGCGTCGTCGGCAAGGGCGAGTTGGCTGCCCAGAGCCATGGTCGAGAAGAGACAGGCGATCAACAGGGACGATCTCACGATTCTTCGCATTTTGTTCTCCTTTTCTGCTTTTTGATATGTGTGGTTCCCGATGATGAAAACTCTACCAGCCGAATGAGGAGAAAATGAGGAAGAATCAAGGATGTTGCGTGGGGGGCGTGATCAGAATGTTACAATTCGCTTGGCTTGTGTGACGTTACTTTTCTTCCAGCAGATCTTTTTTGATGGCGTCGTATTCCTGTTGCGTGATCAAGCCCTTCTGCAGCTTGCGCGACAGGGCTTCGAGCCTTTCCTCGGCCATCAGCCTGTGTTCCTGCCGTATCTTTTCTTTTACCAATTCCGGCTTCAGCGCCAGGATTTCTTCATGGGTTGCACACGTTGCTTTCAAAACATGCCTGGCATCGCCCCTGAGAACTTCGAGGATTACCGCTTCGCCGGACCTGAAGTCATTGGCGAGGGTTCCCTCTGCGCCAAGGTCGGTATTGTCGATCTTCAGCAGAACGTCGTTGGGCTTCAGGCCGGCTTTTTCCGCCGGTGAACCGCTGCATACCCGCTTGACGATATACCGGCCGGTCTCCTTCGACCAGACGGGGTTGAATCCCAGCTGTGGTTTGTCGTTTTCCAGCATATCCAGGTAACAGGCGATATCGTTGCTTGTGGCATTGCTGACATACTCATTGAAGCTGAGGATGAATTCGTCGACGGGAGGCACGCACCCGAACTTGCTGGCGCATCGCGGTCTGATCTTGATGGCGTATGGCTGCTCGCCTTTGGCGATAGGTACTGCGATCCGGGTTACGCTTGCCGCCAGGTGGGTATCGTAGGGCTGGGGGTCGGAGGTCTGTAGCGAGTCAACGGAGTCTATCTGAATCTCGTAAAACGAATTATTCCGTATCCACTTTCTGCTGGCCTCCCACTTCATGTCGCAATCGGGCTTGGAAAAGCAGACGGGTGTCGTTTCCATCCAGCGCAGTTTCTGTTGATCGGAAACAGTGCTGCAGCCGAATGAAAGGGAAAACAATGCGGCTGAGGTCACACACGTGGCATAGTTCACTTTTGTTTACCTCTGTAAGGATGGGCTAATGTATTGCATATATGGGCACTACAGTCAAGCAGAACCATTCTCACGCGACGCCGCGACGACGCAACGAAAGGCCTTGCCCTGATAAATGAGAATGCCATTGCTGACAGGGTCATGGATGCGGCCTTTTTTATTCACCGCAAACTGCCGCAAGATGGTTTCAAGGGGTAGTTAACGGGCTGGATTCTAAAAAGGTTCCCGTCGCGTCGTTGCGTCGTCGCGTGATCATAATTCATCCTTCATACTTCATCCTTTGTAAGTGTTGACTTTCCCACCGATATGCTGTATTTGTTTGCAACTAAAATTAGTTGCATAGTTTAGGTACACCCTTTATAATTACCTGGAGGACGAATGAGCAAACGGGAAAAGCTGGTGCAACGCTTCCTCGCCATGCCACGGGACTTTGCCTGGCAGGAACTGGTGGTAATGCTTGCCGGTTTCGGCTACGAGCTTTCCTCTTCGGGAGCGACCTCCGGCAGCAGGGTCAAATTCCTGCACGAAACGTTGCCGCCCATCATCCTGCACAAACCTCATCCGACGCCGGTGCTCAAGCGTTACCAGATGGAGCAGATTGCCGAGATTTTGAGAAATGAGGGACTGCTATGAAAGACATGATGCGCTACAAGGATTATTTCGGGTCGGTTCATTTCAGCGACGAAGACAACGTATTCTACGGCAGGGTCGAGTTCATCCGGGCCCTGGTCAGTTATGAAGGGACTGACGTGGCCACGTTGCGGCAGGCATTCCAGGAAGCGGTCGACGATTACCTGCAGACCTGTGCGGAGCAGGGAAAGCAGCCCGAGAAGCCGTTCAAGGGGAGTTTCAATGTCCGGATCAGCCCGCAACTGCATCAGCGGATCGCGGCAAGCGCCGCCAGCAAGGGGCTCACTATCAACAAATATATTGCCGACATCCTCGAACGTTATGTGCGGGACGCGGCTTGAGGGACAAGGATGAAAGAGGCAAGGATGAATTATGAAGGATGAAGTAATGGCCTAATAGAACGGACGAAGGAATGGCGATTGAGTGGTTCGGATGTGTTTGGCTCTGCCGAAGGCGCTGGAAACCGATAAAATCTTCACGCGACGCCGCGACGACGCAACGAAAGGCTTAACCTGATGAATGAAAATGCTATAGCTGACAGAGTCATGGATGCGGCATTTTTGATCCATCGGGAACTTGGTCCGGGGCTGTTGGAAAGTGTCTATGAAATTATACTGGCGAAGCAGCTGGCCGATATGGGCCTGGCTGTCGAGCGCCAGTTTCCCATTCCGATCAGTTTTCAGGGGATTGCCTTCGATGAAGGGTTCAGGGCCGATCTTTTTGTCGAGCAGAAAGTCATCATAGAATTGAAATCCGTTGAGCGTCTGCAACCGGTTCATTCGAAGCAACTCCTCACATATCTGCGGTTAACCGGATGTCGCCTCGGTTTGTTGATAAATTTCGGCGAAAACCTGCTGAAGGACGGTTTCAAGCGGGTGGTCAACGGATTGGGAACTTAAAAGTTTCTCGTCGCGTCGTTGCGGCGTCGCGTGATCAATCGGTCCTTGACTATCAAGAATAAATCATATATTAAAATCAGATAATTTTGCGATGTTATGTGGGGTGTGGTTATGGAGTGGGAGCGCGGGTGTCATACGCATAAGCGGAAGAGCTAACGGAGCCGTTTTGTCAGTGGGAGAGCTGATGGGGCGGTATATAGGGGTTCAGCATGAAAAGGGAATACACCGTCATTATCGAGCAGGATGAGGCCGGTTATTACGTGGCCGAGGTGCCGGAGCTTTATGGTTGCCACACACAGGCGAAATCTCTTGATGAGCTAATGGAACGGGTGCGAGAGGCAATCGAGCTTTGCCGTGAGGCCGACAAAACGAAGCGGCCGCGCAAGCACCTGGTGGGAGTGCAAAGGATCGCCGTATGACGCGGTTTCCGGCATACGAGGGCAAGGAAATTGTCGAAATACTGGAAGGATGCGGCTTTCTCATTGACCGTCAGCGAGGGAGCCACATTTTTATGAAACACGAAGACGGCCGGGCTACGGTAGTCCCAGTGCATGCAGGCGAGATAATCGGTCCCGGCCTATTTTCAAAGATATTGCGGGACGTGGAGCTGACGAAAGAAGATTTTCTCAAGCATAAGAAACGGAAAAAGAAGTCTTAGCAATTCATGTGTTGAAATAGAAGGGTGAGTTTTATCCTTCCTCCTTTGGCCTGTCGCAGGTTTATTTTTCATAATTCATCATTCATACTTCATCCTTTAAGAATCGAGGATTATCAGCGGCATGAAGCGGCCAGGAAGAAGGTGTTCAAGCGCGGGCGATGTTGCTGGAGCTTCGGGAGAAGAAGTGGAAGGAGGCGGCGTGACAGGTTCATCCTTGACTAATGGATATAAACGGCGTATTAAAGACTAGTAATTTTGCGATGTTATGAGGGGCGCTTTAATGTGGTGGGAACGCGGGGAACATACGCGGGAGCGGAAGAGGTAACGAGGCTGTTTTGTCAGTGGAAGAGCTGATGAAGCGGCTTTTTCATTTTATCAATTCAACTTGAAATGTATAGCTCCAATTTCAGATGATGCAAATAACTTCCGGCATATACGAAGCACTCATTGACGAATGTCTGCATGACATCTTGTCACGACATCCGGAACTGAGGACTGTTTTTGGTAAATTGGATCCGGAGGAACAGCCTGCCCGCTATGCCGCTTTCGTGTCTAAAGTTCTGGAACAGGCACTAAGAGAGGAATCGGACCCTGAACAGAGGTTGGTGCTCTGCAACCGAATTCTAGCTCAGGTTGCCAGCGACCCGGGTCGTAGGCACCTTGAAAAGCATCGCCTCGTCCCGGAAAAGAAGCCGCTTCTCCTCGAAATTACACCTCCAAATTATGGCCAATCCGGCCTCCCCCGACCCCACACTTCCCTTGCCGAAAGCAGCCTCTTTACCGGCTCCCCTCAGGAACCGCAACTGGCTCATGAACTGCTGGAGGAGATGCGCTCCGCCGACGGTGTGGACATTTTGGTGTCGTTCATCAAATGGTCGGGCCTGCGGCTGCTGATGCCGGCCTTTGAGGACCTGCGCGACCGGCAGGTGCCGGTGCGGCTGATTACAACCTCCTACATGGGGGCGTCCGATGCCCCCGCGGTGGAGTGGCTGGCCAAGCTCCCCAATGTGCAGGTGCGGGTCTCCTACGACACCGAGCGGACCCGGCTCCATGCCAAGGCCTACCATTTCCGGCGCCAGAGCGGCTTCACCACCGCCTACATCGGTTCGGCCAACATGTCCCAGGCGGCCATCACCAGCGGGTTGGAGTGGAACCTGAAAGTCACCGCCCAGGACATGGCCCATGTGCTGGAGAAGTTCTCTGTCGAGTTCGAGACCTACTGGAACAGCCGGGAGTTTGCCCCCTTTGACCCGGAGCAGTTTCGCAGTGCCCTGGCCCGCGCCAAAAACAGAGATGCCAGCGGCCCGCCGGTCTTCTTCGATCTTACCCCGCACCCGTTTCAGGAGCGGATTCTGGAGGCGCTGGAGCGGGAGCGGAGCGCCCACGACCGCTGGCGCAATCTGGTCATTGCCGCCACCGGCACCGGCAAGACCGTGGTGGCGGCCTTCGACTTCAAGCGCTTCTTTGACCAGCGCCAGCGCCAGGCGCGGCTGCTCTTTCTTGCCCACCGGCAGGAGATTCTCCAGCAGGCGCTCGGCACCTTCCGCAATATCCTGCGGGACCAGAACTTCGGCGAGCTGCAGGTCGGCCCCTTTGAAGCCACCCGCCTGGAGCACCTCTTCTGCTCCGTTGGCATGCTCGCCTCCCGCCGGCTCTGGGAGCAGGTAGGGAGAGGCTTCTACGACTACATCGTCGTTGACGAGGCCCACCACGGCACCGCCAGCAGCTATCGCCCCATATTCGACCACTTCACCCCGCAGATTCTCCTCGGCCTCACTGCTACCCCGGAGCGGATGGACGGCGACAACGTGGCCGCCGACTTCGGCAACCGCTTTGCCGCCGAGATCCGCCTCCCCGAAGCGCTGGAGGAAAAGCTTCTCTGCCCGTTCCACTACTTCGGCATTGCCGACCCCATCGCTATCAACGGCGACCAGTTCTGGAAGAGCGGCAAGTACGATGCTGCCGCGTTGGAGAATGTCTACGTGCTAGACCCGGCTCGCGCCCGCCAGCGGGTGGCGGCGATCATCACCGCCCTGCACTGCTACGAGCCGGACGTGGCGAGCCTCAAGGGGATCGGCTTCTGCGTCACTATCCGCCATGCCGAATACATGGCCGAGCAGTTCAGCCAGCACGGCATCCCGTCAGCCGCTTTTACCTCCAATAGCGACAGCGACCAGTGTGCTGACCTGCTGGCCCGGCTGAAGAACGGCCAGCTCACCTTCCTCTTCACTGTGGACAAGCTGAGTGAAGGGGTGGACGTGCCGGAGATTAACACCGTCCTCTTCCTGCGCCCCACCGAGAGCCTGACGGTCTTTCTCCAGCAGCTCGGCCGCGGCCTGCGCCATGCCCCGGAGAAGGACTGCCTCACCGTGCTCGACTTTGTCGGTCAGGCCCACCGCCGCTACCGCATCGACACCAAACTGAAAGCGCTTCTCCCCCGGCACCGCTTCTCCATCGACAAGGAAGTGGAGCAGGATTTCCCCCACCTCCCGGCCGGCTGCGCCATCCAGCTCGATCGGCTCTCCCGCCAGTATGTGTTGGAGAACATCCATGAAAACCTCGGCCGGCTGGCCGTTCAGGTGCCGGACCGGCTCCAGACCTTTACAAACGAAACGGGTCAGGAGCTCACCTTTGGCAACTTTATCCGCTACCACGATTATGAGCCGGAGGTGCTGCTGGCCAAGGAATCGTGGAGCGAGTGGAAAGCCAAGGCCCAACTGGCACCGATCCCGGTCGATCCCGATCTGGCGCGCCTGAAGAAAGCGCTGCTCCGGGCCGCCTTCATCAATGGGCCACGGGAAGCGGCACTGCTGCGGCAGATGCTGACCATGCTTGCGGCCGGACAGGTGGCTGAGGCGCTTGAGCTGTCCGGTTTATCGGCCATGCTGCTCTATTACCGTATCTGGGGGGATAAGGCGGTGAAAGTGGGGGTAGCGTCGCTGGCGGATGCCTTCCAACGACTGGCTGCCAACCCAACGGTCTGCGCCGATCTGGATGAGATACTGGCCTGGTCGCTGGATAGCACCGAGGTAGCAGGAACCTCTCTGGAGTTTCCGGCTACCGTGCCGCTGGAGCTGCACGCCCAGTACGGCAACAAGGAGATCCAAGCCGCCTTTGGCCGGGCCAATCTGGAAAGCGCCGGTCAAACCGGGGTCGGTTCGTTCCACTTTGCCGACATCAAGGCCTATGCCCTGCTGGTGACCTTCCAGAAGACGGAAAAGGAGTTCTCCCCCAGCACCATGTATGCGGATTACCCCATCAGCCGGGAACTGCTGCACTGGGAGTCACAGGCCAACACCGCCCAGCACCACGCCGACGGGCGGAACCTGATTCACCATCAGGAGCGGGGTTACACGATTCTGGTCTTTGCCCGTGGGCAGAAGAAGCGGAACAATGTGACGGTGCCGTTCACCTACCTTGGACCGGTGGATATGGTGAGTTATGAGAGCGAGCGGCCGATCAAGATGGTCTGGCGGCTCAGGTATGCCATGCCGGTGGAGATGTTTGAGGATAATCGGCGGGGTGGATAGGTGAGCAAGAAAGTGCGGGGTCAGCCCCAGACATGAGACAATGACAAATGGAGATCGCCAATCATCACATCTGCCCCTTTTGCAATCCGGACAAATCCCGAGTCATCGTTGCCAACGACCACGCAATGGCTATCTATGACGGCTTCCCCGTGACGCCGGGCCATAGCCTGATAGTCCCTAAGCGGCACATTGCCTCCTTCTTCGAAGCAACCGGTGAAGAGCAGGCGGCAATGCTCGACCTGCTGACCGAAATACGTCAGCTTTTGCTGAAAGAGAGAAGCCCCGACGGTTTCAACATCGGCATCAACGACGGCACTGCCGCCGGCCAGACTATCATGCACCTGCACATCCACCTAATCCCGCGCTACACCGGCGACACGGAAGACCCGCGCGGCGGGGTGCGGTGGATCATGCCTGAAAAGGCACCTTACTGGAAGAAATGATGACGGAGCTCGAAACCTATATCAAGCAGTTTGCCAGACTCAACAGGGCGCCGGGGCAGATGTGGACCGAAAGCACGAAGAAGCGCGCTCCTCATAAGCCCATCCTGCTTCTGTCTGTACTGGATTTGGTTGCTCGGGGTGCCATAACCTCCCGATTCATCGATGTCACCGGCGACTTGATAGAGTTGAACGAGCTGTTCAACCTCTACTGGCGGCGGATCGTCCCCTTAAGCCAGACCAGCAGCATTGCCTTCCCTTTCTCCCGCCTCTCCCGCGAACCATTCTGGGAACTGGTCCCCCAGCCGGACAAAGCCATTACCGACGTGGACATCAACAACACCTCCTCCGTCAGCTACCTGCGCAAGTACGCCCTGGGCGCGAAACTGGACGACGGATTGTTTCAGCTTATGCAGAGCGGGGAGGGACGGGAAGCGCTGCGGGAAACGCTACTCTTCTCCTGCTTTTCGGCAGAGGCGTCGGCGCAGTTGCGGGAGCAGTCGGTCATCAACCGGGAGGCGTTCGAGTACAGCCGGCTGCTGGAGGAGCAGGCCCACATGCCGTTGGTGAAAGAGATCGTGGAGGCGGACAACTATCGTCCGGCGGCGCGTGACCAGGCGTTCCGTAAGGTGGTGACCACGGCCTACGACCATCGCTGCGCCCTGTGCGGCATTCGCATCGTCACGCCAGACGGCCACACGGTGGTGGAGGCGGCCCACATCGTCCCATGGCGAGAGAGCCGGAACGACGACGTTCGCAACGGCATGGCCCTTTGCCGCACCTGCCACTGGGGCTTCGACGAAGGGATGCTCGGCGTGTCTGACAACTACACGGTCATCACCTCCCGCGCCATCGGCATCGACCCAAACTTCCCCGGCCTGCTTTCCATGCTTTCTGGCCGCGGCATCATCCCGCCTGTAGATCGTGATCTTTGGCCGGCGCAGGAGTATCTTGCCAAGCACCGGTGGCAGTGGCGGATGTAACCCTTACTGAAAGGATATTTTCAATGGGTAGAAGAAGCCGATCTCAGCGCACAAGTCCATTCGAAGATCTGATCATTCTGGCGAGCCGACTCCCGTGGTGGGGGTGTCTTTTGTTGGGGCTTCTTTCGTTTGTGATACTCCACGCAATATCCTCGCGCCCTATAATGCCGAAGACGGTGACACCAGGACAAATGGGAAACGCGGTTGCCAACGGCATGGTTACAACGCTGGCGATGTTTGGCCAAATTATTTTACCCGGCACGTTTGTCTTTGCTGCCATCCTTTCGGGTATAAACGGGTATCGAAAGATGCAAAACGGTATCTTTGTGTCAAACCACCTTGATGCTGCACCGGCTCCCAGAAAACGAGTGTCGACGGAACTTCCTGCTTCGATGCCACATGCGGCCTCATACAGCGCAGCCAAGCAGAATTTCCAGCACGAGCTTTCAAAGGGATTCAGTGATCCGGTAGCCGAGCCCCCCCATGCTGAACCTTTACCTCAGCATTGGAGTGAGTCAGTCCTGCAGATGATCGAGTGGAAGCGATTCGAGACTGTCACTCGGGAATTCCTGACCATGACTGGATATGACGCCCATGAAACAAAGGTGGGCGCGGACGGCGGTGTCGATATCCGTGTGACGAAGCGGGGGACTGATGCCTTTCAGGGCATCGTCCAGTGTAAAGCTTGGAATACCTATAGGGTTGGCGTAAAGCCGGTACGTGAGCTATACGGTGTCATGGCTGCCGAGAAGATCAAAAATGGCATGTTGATTACATCAGGAACATTTACCTCGGAGGCTGAAGAATTTGCCAAAGAGAAAATCATGCTGATCCCCGGTTGGAAATTTCTCGAGTATATCCGCAAACTGCCCGAGGAAAAGCAACAAAGGCTCCTGGAAATCGCGTTGGAAGGCGATTGTCGGACGCCTACTTGTCCTCAGTGCGACATCAAGATGAAACTGCGGGAGTCGAAAAAAGGCCGAAACGCCGGGGAGCAGTTTTGGGGATGTGTCCGGTATCCCCGGTGCAAACAGACGCTAATTTACAAGGCAGAATAGTCAACTACAGAGTTCGCCCGTAGCCGCAACAACGACCTGACCAACGGCATCGCCCTTTCCAAAAACGCCCACTGGCTCTTCGACAACGGCCTCTGGTCCATCAGCGACGACTACACCGTCTTCGTCGCCGAACGGCACTTCTCCGAAGCCGGCGAATCCGCCCTCCTGCTCGCCCGCCTGAAAGACCGAAAAATCACCCTCCCCGCAAACCCCGCCCACCGGCCCGCCCGGCAGCATCTCGCCTGGCACCGCACCCACAAGTCCCTCGGCAACTGAATGCCCTGCCCGATAAACATCTTTCACACGGATTTACACGGATCGGACGGATCAAGGCGGATAAAACCCTTCATCTGGGTTTGCTGTAACAGGCAGTTTTTCGATTGATCTGATTTTATCCGTTAAATCCGTGTCCATCCGTGTGCTGGTCTTGTCTCACTTGTTTCTGTTTGTATATTATGGTAGTATACAATTATGATTGACCTGCACCGGATAACGGCCTTTGACTGGGACAGCGGTAATGCCCGCAAGAATGAGAAGCACGGGGTTTCCCAAGCGGAAGCCGAGCAGGTCTTTTTCAATGAGCCACTCGTGGTGCTCGCGGATATCGGACACAGCAGCCACGAGCCGCGGTTCCACGCCCTCGGCGCCACGGACGAGGGGAGACTTTTGCACATAACCTTTACCCTGCGCTTCGACGACACCCGCCTCCGGGTGATTTCAGCGCGGGACATGCACCGCAAGGAGCGAGCTGTCTATGAAAAGACAAGGTAAAAAAATCCCTGCATTCGCCAGTGAGCAGGAAGAACGGGAATTCTGGGAGACGCATGATTCCAGCGAGTACGTCGATTGGACGCAGGCGAAACGGGTTGCCCTCCCCAATCTGAAGCCGACGACCCAGTCGATTTCCCTGCGGTTGCCGGTTTCCCTGCTGGAGGGGATCAAATCCGCCGCCAACAGCAAGGATGTCCCCTATCAGTCGCTCATAAAGATCTGGCTCCACGAGAAGCTGCACGAGGGACACGGACACTAGTGTCCGCACCCTCCTCGCCCACCGGCCTGCCAAGCAGCACCTCGCCTGGCACCGCACCCACAAGTTCCTCGGCTGCTGAATGCCCTGCCCGATAAAAACCTTTCACACGGATTTACACGGATTGGACAGCTCAAGGCGGATTGAACCCCTTTTTACATGGTCTGGGTTATAGCGCTACGGGACTGAAGATTTGATTTCTCTTGGTATTTCTGTATAATGCCAGCATTCCTGTCAATAAGGTCTTGTGTGTCTTGATGGAAACGATGGACAAGGAGTTTCATGATGAGCCGCGAGGAAATAGAAGCCACCGTGATTTCCATTTTGGGGCGATACGGCGCGCGTAAAATTGGCTTGTTCGGCTCGTACGCCCGCGGGGACGAGCGCCCCGACAGCGATCTGGACCTGTTGGTAGAATTTACGGACGGAAAGAGCCTGCTCACGCTGGTGCGCATCGAGCGCGAGCTTTCGGAAAGCCTCGGCATCAAGGTCGATCTTCTGACCGAGCAGGCGATCAGCCCATATCTCATAGACCGCGTCAAATCCGAACTCAGGGTGATCTACCAGTGATCAAGGACGACACTATCTACCTGCGTCACATACTGGACGCCATCAAACAGATCGAAGCGTATGTCGCGGGCATGGATCAGGGTGGCTTTTTGGACTCAAGGCTCGTTCAGGACGCGGTGATACGCCAGTTCGAGATCATCGGCGAGGCAACGAAGAACCTTTCCCCGGATATTAGAGAACGGTTCCCGGATATACCATGGAAGGACATGGCCGGCATGCGGGACAAGCTGATTCATCAGTATTTCGGCGTTGATATTGCTGCCATATGGGCGACGATTACCCAAGACCTTCCCTCCCTCAAAAGGGAGATTAATGGCATTCTCGCTACAAATTCCTGAGCTCCCTTCACCGTCCTTGTCGCCGAACGACACTTTTTCGAAGCCGACCAATCCGCCCTCCTGCTCTCCCCGCAAACCCCGCCCCCCCTGCCGGCACAGCACCACCTCGCCTGGCACCGCACCCACAAATCCCTCGGCAGCTGAATGCCCCGCCCGATAAACACCTTTCACACGGATCAACACGGATTGGACGGATCAAGGCAGATTGAAACCTTTTTCATGGTCATGGTCTGTCGTGTGGCCGGACTGAAGATTTGATTTCTCGCGGTATTTCTGTATAATTCCAGCAATTCCAGCAATAAAATCTTATGTGTCTTGAGAGAATGGCGACATTCAGGGGGGTCGGAGACGGTCGGATGAGAAAGGTGCAGACAAAGGAAGAGCTGCTTGCCGTGCTGAGGTCGTGCAAGGAGGGGCTTACCGAGCGCTTTGGCGTGATCGATCTGGCTGTGTTCGGCTCCTATGCGAAAGAGCTGCAGAAAAAGCGGAGCGACGTCGATATCCTTGTAGAACTGGACAAGTCCCACAAGACATTCGACAACTATATGGAGCTGAAGTTCTTCCTGAGCCGCGCCGTCGGGGGAAAGGTAGATCTGGTCCTCAAGGACTCGGTGCGAGGGGAGCTCAAGACAAAGATCTTCCGCGAGGCGGTCCATGTCTGAGCGCGACTGGCGCCTGTTCTTCAAGGATATTCACGACTGTGCCACACGGATCGTTGACTACGTGGGCGCCATGGGGCGCGAAGAGTTCTTTCGCGATTCGAAGACCGTGGACGCGGTCATGCGTAACCTGGCAATCATCGGCGAGGCGTCGAAGAAGATTCCGGCCGACGTTTGGCGCAGATATCCAGCCGTGGAATGGAAGAAAATGGCCGGATTACGGGACATCGTCGTGCATGAACTACTTCGGCATTGACGAAGACATTATCTGGGATGTTGTATCGGTCAGAATCCCTGAATTGATGCGACAGCTTGAGCATGCACTGGACAATATGACCGACTAGAAGCCTGCGCCAGCCGAAAACGCCTCCTCGCCCGCATGAAAGACAGGAAAATCACCCATCCCCGCAAACCCCGCCCACGGACCGGCGCAGCACCACCTCGTATGACACCGCACCCACAAGTTCCTCGGTAGCTGAATGCCCTGCCCGATAAAACCTTTCACACGGATCTGACGGATTGAACTGATCAAGACGGATAATCCCTTCCCTGGCGCATTAGCTTGACAACACGCATCGACAGGTATATCGTTTTACGAAAACATCATCGATAGTGAGGGTGTATGGAAGCAGTAAAAATTTCCCCGAAATTCCAGGTCGTCATTCCCCGCGAAGTGCGGGAAAAGCTGCACCTGGTGGCTGGCCAGCGGATGCAGGTCGTCGCCTACGGCAACCGGATCGAGCTGATCCCGGAGCGGGAAATCGCGGACATGCGCGGGTTCCTGAAAGGTATCGATACCGCCGTGGAGCGGGAGCCGGACCGCGTATGAACGTCGTTGACTCTTCCGCCTGGCTGGAATTTTTCGCGGACGGACCGAATGCGGGGGAATTCGCTCTTCCTCTCGCTGACCGGGCGTCGCTCATCGTCCCGACGGTCACCATCTACGAGGTGTTCAAAGTGGTGTGTCGCCAGCGTGGAGAAGACGCCGCCCTGCAGGCGGCAGCCCTCATGCAGCAGGGAAGAGCTGTGGAGCTGTCGCCGTCCCTGGCGATGGTCGCAGCAAAGACGAGCCTGGAACTGGCGCTCCCCATGGCCGACAGCATCATACTGGCGACGGCCCGGCTTCACGATGCGGTCCTCTGGACCCAGGATGAGCATTTCCGCGGCATCCCCGGCGTGCAGTATTTCCCGAAACAGTAGGCGTCCCCGCAAACCCCACCCACCGGCCGGCGCAGCAGCACCTCTCCTGGCACCGCACCCACAAGTTCCTCGGCAGCTGAATGCAGCGCGCATGCAGGCTTTTTGGTGCCTGGGCTGAATGAAATAAAGGGGCGGTCACCCGCCCCTTGTCCTTCCTTGTGCTGCCGGTTACTGGCAGCAGGCCTGCTTCACCTGGCAGCATGCCTGGGCAGGGCTGCAGCATGTGTAGCCGGTTTTCGCGGCGACCGCGAACGTGGCGGCGCCGAGGGTGAGGGCGGTTATTGCGGCAGCGATCAGAACGGTTTTCTTTTTCATGACGAGTGACCTCCGATAGTGTTAGTCCGGATTTCCCGGTTCTATCAGGTCTATTCCATATAACGTGCCAATTCGAGAAAGGCCCTTATTTCAGCCGGTTATGACATCGGGCCACCAGATCCACCAGCCTCAAAGTACACTATTCTACAGTTGGAGTAGAATATTCCACGGCAGCAATCCGGTAGTTCTAGAGCTTCGCCAGCACGTTCATCAGATGGGGCACCATCTGCTTCTTGCGCGACATGACCCCCTTGAGCTCATACAGGTGCGGCTCAAGCTGGGGATAGCCCATGACGTGGGCCAGCTCGTTCTTCCCCTCCGCCAGGAAGAGCGTCGTCTCGGTATGGATGTCGGTCACCATCAACCCCGCCAGTTCCAGGCGATCCGCCTCCTTCACCCGCCTCAGCTCCTCCCGCAGCCTTTCCTTGAGCTCGAAGAACTCGTCGAAACCGACCACCTCCACCTGGCCGACCCCGAAGAGGACGCCGGCGGCCGAGAACTGCTTGAAATCGGCCCGGATGGCCTTCTCGGGCGAGCCGTGGGCGCCGAAGCCGCTGCAGGAGGCGAAGATCTCCCGGCCGAACTCCACGTGCCCCGTTCCGGCGAGCCCCTCCAGCCAGGAGACCATCTCCCGGTCGCGCTCGGTGGTCGTCGGCGACTTGAGGATGACGGTGTCGGAGAGGATGCCGGCCAGGAGGAGCGTGGCGATCTGCGCGGTCGGCGAGAGGCCCCGCTCGCGGTAGAGGGAGGCGATCACGGTGCAGGTGCTCCCCACCGGCGCCGCCATGAAGGTGATCGGCTGGCTGGTGGGAGGGTTGCCGAGCTTGTGGTGGTCGATCACTTCCAGGATCTCCACTGCCTCGGCCCCCGGCACCGCCTGGCTCAGCTCGTTGTGGTCCACCAGGATGAGCGCGTAGGGCATGGGCGCCAGGAGCGACGACTTGGTGGCGACCCCGGCGATGGTCCCGTCCTCCTCCACGGCGATCACCGCCGGTTCTCCCGAGTGGAGGAGCTTCAGGCGGAGGTGCTCGAAGGTCTCGGCGACGCCGATCTTCTCGAATCGGGGCTCGACGAAGCGGGAGAGGGGAGTGGCGAGCCGGGCCAGCCAGGCGGCGGTGGCCGTGTCGTGGGGAGTGGAGAGCACGGTGACGCCGAGCTCGCGGGCCCGGGCCAGGAGGTCGGCGGCGACCGCCAGCCCCCCGGTCACCACGAGGAGCCGCACCCCCTTCTCGATGGCCGCCTGCTGGATGGACGGCCGGTCGCCGGTCATGATCAGGAGGGTTGCCGGGTCGTGCCCTTCGATCCTGCTGGAGAACGACTCCTCGACCATGGCCCCGATGAAGAGGTGCAGGTGCTCCACCGTGTCGCCCGGGGCGCCGGTGAGGAATTCCCCGGCGAGGCAGGAGGCGAGGGAGCGGAGCGAGGCATCGATCCCCCGTTTCCGGTCCGTGCCCGCCACCAGGTACTTCTCGGAGAGCTTGAGGAGCGATACGACGCCGACAGGTACATTCCCCCGGTCGATCACCGGCAGGACCCGGATCGTGTGCTGGTGGAAGAGCTCCAGCGCGTCCCTGAGGGGCATTTCCTCGCCGGCGGTGACCGGCTGGCGGTTGAGGATGTCGCGGACCTTGGGGCGCACATCCGCAAGGTAGCGGGGTGGCTCCAGCCCGAGGCGGTCGAGGACGTAGAGGGTCTGCGGGTTCGGCTCGCCCGCCATGGCGGCCACGACGTTCGTCTGGCCGAGTTCGCGCTTCAGTGCGGCATAGGCGATGGCCGATGCGACGGAATCGATGTCGGGATTCCTGTGCCCGATCACGTAGATGGTTTTCTCCATTGCGGCTCTCCTTCCGATCTGGCGGTGTCGTGACCGCGAACTGGAAGTATAGAGAGCCCCCGGAGCATTGTCAAATCTCTAAGCATCCCTGACACGGGGAGGTAGAAGGATTTGATGAGAAAAGGCGTTTCACACGGATTTAACGGATTGGACGGATCAAGGCGGATAAACCCTTTTCTGGAATTTATTTCAAAAGAAAGTTTTCGATTGATCAGATTTTATCCGTAAAATCCGTGTCATCCGTGTGCCGGGTTTTGTTGAGAACCTTTTGGGCCTTTCCTTTTTTCGTTTGAGGCTTCGATTCTTGTCTGTTATAATCCGGTTATAACGTGTGCAGGAGGAAACAATGCGCCGCAAGATATGTGCGATCGGCAACAGCCGTGGGATATCCTTGCCGGTCGAGGCCCTGACGAAGCTTAAACTGGCGGTCGGCTCCGAGGTCGAGGTCCAGCTGGACGAGGAACATGGGCGGATCGTGATCGAGCCGGTAAAGCGGGCTGACTATGCCGAAGGAGTGGATGCGGAGTTCGCTGCCCAGGTCAACGATTTTATCGAGCAGTATGGCCCGGCATTGAAGAAACTGGCTGAGTAGATGGATTCCCTGACGTCCCAGCAGCTCCTGTTCATCCATTACCGGCTCATCGAGGCGACGGGCGGCGCCCACGGTGTCCGTGACCTGGGTGCGTTGCAGGCGGCCGCAGCGCGGCCCGATGCCACCTTCGACGGCGACGATCTCTACCCGGACATCTTTGCCAAAGCCGCCGCCCTCATGGAATCGATCATCACGAATCATCCATTTGTTGACGGCAACAAACGCACCGCGATCACCGCGGCCGGCATTTTCCTCGCCCGGCGCGGCTCCCCGATCGAGACATCCCAGGACGAGTTGTACCGGTTCACGATGGCGATGGCTACGGGCAAGGCCAAGGCGAAGGATGCGGAGGAATGGCTGCGCCGTCATACACGCGGCAGTCGAGGAGGAACCCACACACCATGACCGACCCCACCTGTGATTTTTACTGCGGCAAGATCCTGAAGGGCCTTCTCGACGTCCCGGTCTACTTCGAGAACGAGCGGGTCTTCGCCTTTTACCACACGAACCCCCTGTGGGAGAACCACGTCGTCCTCCTCCCCAGAAAGCACGTCGAATCCCTCCTTGCCCTGGAGGAGTCGGACAACGAGCTGCTCCTGGAGCTGATGCAGGCCGCGAAGCTGATCGCCGGTGATTTCATGGCCCGCTTCGGGGCGGCCCGCGTCTATACCAATCTGGGGGCGTACCAGTCCTCCAAGCACCTCCACTGGCACATCGGTGCGGGTGCCCAGCTGCGGCCGTACTGATACCCAAAGCTGCAGGCTGGACGAGGGGAGAGATATTGACAATGAAGATGCGTTGGCATATAGTTTTATTAATGTTTAATTAACATCCTGCCTTGCCTTATTAAATCCGAATCGAGGGAGTGGCGTAAAAAACAGCCAGGAGGGTCGCGGAAGAGCCATAAGGACAGCCTCACCAATTGACAGGAGGTATTATGAATGCTCTGACTCTGGTTTTCGTTGCGCTCTGTGTATTCGCTCTCGCCTACAGGTTCTACGGCCTGTTCATCGCCCAAAAGGTCCTGGTCCTGAACCAGGAGCGGGAACCACCCTCGGTGAAGCTCGCCGACGGCCACGACTACGTCAAGACGAACAAGTACGTTCTGTTCGGCCACCACTTCGCCGCCATCGCCGCGGCCGGGCCGCTTCTCGGCCCGGTCCTCGCCGCCCAGTTCGGCTTCCTCCCCGGCGCGCTCTGGATCATCATCGGCTGCGTCGTCGCCGGCGCGGTCCACGACATGGTCGTGCTGTTCGCCTCGGTGCGGCACAAGGGGAAAAGCCTCTCCCGGATCGCCGAGTACGAAATCGGCAGGGTGGCCGGCACGGTCGCCTCCTTCGCCATCCTGTTCATCCTCATCCTTACCCTCGCCGGCCTCTCCATCGCCGTCGTGAACGCCATGTTCTCCAGCCCCTGGGGCACGTACACCGTGGTCTGCACCATTCCCATCGCGCTCCTGATGGGGCTCTACCTGCACAAGGTCCGCCCCGGCGACGTCACGGGGGCGAGCGTGATCGGCGTGGTCCTCCTCTTCCTGGCCATCGTGTCGGGCCCGTACATCGCCGCCGACCCGACCCTGGCGAAGATGTTCACCTTCACCAAGAAAGAGATCGCCGTCTTCATCCCGATCTACGGTTTCCTCGCCTCGGTGCTGCCGGTGTGGCTCCTCCTCTGCCCGCGGGACTACCTCTCCACCTACCTCAAGATCGGCACCATCGTCATGCTGGCCCTGGGGATCGTCGCGGTCCACCCGCAGCTGGCCATGGAGCCGGTCACGAAGTACGTTGCCGGAGGCGGTCCCATCATCCCCGGGGCGGTCTTCCCCTTCGTCTTCATCACCATCGCCTGCGGGGCGCTCTCCGGCTTCCACGCCGTCATCGGCACCGGCACCACCCCGAAGATGATCGGCAGCGAGCGGGATGTCCTGTTCGTGGGCTACGGCGCCATGCTGACCGAGGGATTCGTGGCGATCATGGCCCTGATCGCGGCCTGCGTGCTGGTGCCCTCCGACTACTTCGCCATCAACGCTGCCCCCAAGGTCTACCAGACCCTCGGCATGGCCCCGGTGCACCTCCCGCAACTGGCCCAGCAGGTGGGGGAACAGGTCCAGGGGCGCCCCGGCGGCGCCGTCTCCCTGGCGGTGGGGATGGCCTACATCTTCTCCTCCATCCCCTTCATGAAAGGGATGATGGCCTACTGGTACCATTTTGCCATCATGTTCGAGGCGGTCTTCATCCTCACCGCCGTCGACACCGGCACCCGGGTCGGGCGGTACATGCTCCAGGAGATGCTGGGGAAGGTGGTGCCCCGCTTCGCCGAGCCCAAGTGGAAGCCGGGCATCGTCATCACCAGTCTCCTCTTCACCTTTTCCTGGGGGTACCTGGTCTACACCGGTGACATCACCACCATCTGGCCGCTGTTCGGCATGAGCAACCAGCTTTTGGCCACCAGCGGGCTCATCATCTGCACCACCATGCTGATCAGGCTCGGCAAGGCACGATACGCCTGGATCACCGCAGTCCCCGGCATCTTCATGATCCCGGTCACCATGTCCGCCGGCTACCTCAACATCACGCGGAACTACCTGCCCAAGGGACTCATGCTCCTGGCGGTCCTGTCGGTGGTACTCATGATACTTATGGCGATCGTCTTCATCGAGGCGTTCCGTAAGTGGTACGGCCTCCTCGGGGTGAAGGAAACGGTGCGCGATCAGTACGGAGAGCCCGTGCTGCAGGTTGTGGAGGAATAGCCGGCCACCGCTCCGCCTCCGCCAACTGACAAGGGGCCAGGCATCGATCAGCCGATGATCGGGCCTGGCCCCGGTTTTTTGACGGGCTGTCGGTCCCTCTGTCGTTCCTGTTGTCCTGGTCGCCGTTACGTGATACTTTTCAGCGATGGCAATCACCTTTCCGAGGCATCCCCATCCATGAACTGGCAGGTCTATATCATTCTCTGCTCGGACAACTCCCTCTACACCGGCATCACAACCGACCTGGCCCGGCGCCTGCGCATGCACGCAGAGGGGAAGGGCGCCAGGTATTTCCGTGGCCGGCGGCCGGAAAAGGTGGTATATCTGGAGACCGGGCATACCCGGAGCAGTGCCGGCAGGCGAGAGGCTGAGATAAAGAAGCTGAACCGTGCCGAGAAACGGCTTCTGGCCTGCTCTCCCCTCGGCGACTGGTGAGGGAAGTGCCCAAAGGTTGAATTTCCCGCCCATTCATGTATACTGGCGGCCAGCCGCGTGACGGCCCCTCCAGGGGGGCGCGGATTATGGACGATCGAGGAGGTAACAGATGTCGTGGAGCAGAATGACCGTAGCGCTGGTTTACCTGGTGGTCACCGTCGGCAGCGCCGTAGCCGCCAATGGTGATTACAAGCAATTCTACCGGCGGGGGGTGGAGTACAACAAGCAAGGGGCGTACGCCAAGGCGATCGAGCAGTACAGCAAGGCCATCGCCCTCAAGAATGATTCGGCCGACTTGTATTACGTCAGGGGCCGGGCCTACCGGCAAAACGGCCAGCTCGACGAGTCCATCCGCGACCTGAGCCGGGCCGTAGTGCTCAAGCCTGACAACGCCGAGGCATACAACAACCGGGGGGTTGCCTACGTCGGCAAGGGCGAGAAGGAGAAGGCGCTGGCCGATTTCCAGAAGTCCTGCACCCTGAAGAACCAGAACGGCTGCGCTAATGTGGCCAAGCTCAAGGAGCAGAAGTAGCGTCTTCGGATTGTCAGCAGTTGTAAGAAAGGACACGCAAAAAGCCCCGCGAGAACGGGGCTTTTCTTTTATCGCCACAGGCTGGGGCGGCGTTTCAAAACATCCTTTGAGTCTGTAACTATCCTCAGACGTTTTCTTTCGGCAGATTGAATTTCGTCATCATCCGCTGGCGGTAATCCACGAGCTCCTTGCGCAACGAGGCCAGTTTTGCCATCTTTTCGTCGACCTTGTGGATATGGTCATCGAGTATCTCCACAAGCTTCGGGATCATTTTTTCTGTCTGTTTCGCTTCGCCGTAAGCGATGTACAGGTCCTGCAGCTCCTTGATGGTGAGCCCCAGTTCCTTCAATTTCATGATGAATTTGATGCGCCGGACGTAATAAGGGGTGTAGCCCCGGGTGGCTCCGTCGGCCCGCTGCACCGATTCTATGATTGCCACCTCTTCCCAGTAGCGCAAGGTCCTGGTGGTCAGCCCCAGTTCTTTTGCCAGATCACCGATCGATTCGATCTCTTCGCTCTCCCTCAGTTCGTTCATGCCTTTTCCTTTACGTTAAATATTCAGCAAACATTAAGGCAGTTGTCCCGATTTGTCAATCGGTATGAGCGTTTTTCGTCGGATCAAGGGGCGAAAACGCTGTTCACCCGAAAAGTCTTTAAACGCTAAAAAAATGTTTTAAAAATACTTGACATGCACGTAAACGTAATATAACGTAAGCACTGCCTATAAGTGAGACAACGTTTTGTTTTGTAACATCTTTTAATCTTGGTGTGATAGGCGAGATTACAATTTCTGTAGGCGGTGCAAGGTCATCTTTACGTTGACGTAATAAAACCGTTGTTTTGCGAATGTTGCTCGGATGCCGAAATTTTTCACAACGGAGGTATGTCATGTCGGAGTTGCTGAAGAGGATCAGAAGGACCAGTTTGCACGCACGGATCATGAAGGCCGAGGATACCATCCCCTTTTTTCGCGACGGCATGGACCTGGGGTGGTCCGGGTTCACCCCGGTCGGCTACCCCAAGGTCGTCCCCCTGGCCCTGGCGGATTACGTGGAGAAGAACAACCTCCAGGGGAAGATGCGCTTCAACCTCTTCATCGGTGCCTCCATCGGCGGTGACGTGGAGGACCGCTGGGCCTCCCTGCGCATGACCGACAAGCGCTGGCCCTACCAGACGGGGAAGGTGGTGCAGCAGCAGGTGAACGACGGGACGGTGCGCATGGGGGACAAGCATCTCTCCCTCTATGCCCAGGACCTCGCCTACGGCTTCTATACCAAGGAGCGGGGGGGCGGCTTCGACATGGGCCTCATCGAGGCGTCGGGCATCACCGAAGACGGCGCCATCATCCTCTGCGGCTCGGTGGGGGTGGCACCGGAGGTGATCCAGAATTCGGACAAGCTCATCGTCGAGATCAACACCGCCATCCCCTCATTCGAGGGACTGCACGACATCGTCATGAATGAGAAGCCCCCCTTCAAGCGTCCTTACCTGGTGACGCGGGTCGACGACCGGGTGGGCTCCTTCTACGTGCCATGCGACCCGGACAAGATCATCGCCATCGTCGAATCGCGGGAGACGGACAAGGGGCGGCCGCTTTCCCCTCCCGACGAGATGTCCGAGCAGATCGCCGCCAACATCCTCGATTTCTTCCAGTTCGAGGTGAAGGCGGGCCGGCTGCCGAAGAACCTCCTGCCCCTCCAGTCGGGGGTGGGAAACATCGCTAACGCCGTGGTGGGGGGGCTGGTGAAGGGGCCCTTCTCCGACGTGAACGTCTGGACCGAAGTGCTCCAGGATACCATGCTCGACTTCTTCGACTCGGGGAAGCTGAGCTTTGCCTCCTCCACGTCGCTTTCCCTCTCCGAGCCGGGCTTCAAGCGGCTCTACGAGAACTGGGACAAGTACACGAGCAGGGTGGTGCTGCGGCCGATCCAGTACAGCAACCATCCGGAGTCGATTCGCCGCCTCGGGGTGATCGCCATGAACACTCCGGTGGAGTTCGACATCTACGGCCACGCCAACTCGACCCTCGTGAACGGCAGCCGGATGATCAACGGGATCGGTGGCTCCGGCGATTTCCTTCGCAACGCCTACCTCTCCATCATGCACTCCCCGTCGACGCGGCCTTCCAAGACCGACCCGACCGGCATCACCTGCGTGGTGCCGTTTGCCACCCACGTGGACCATACCGAGCACGACCTCGATGTGCTCGTGACCGAGCAGGGGCTCGCCGACCTGCGCGGTCTCTCCCCGCGGGAGCGGGCGAAGGAGATCATCGCCAGATGCGTCCATCCCGACTACCGGCCGATTATGGAGGAGTACTTCGAGCGTGCCCGGCACGAGTGCTGCGGGAAGGCGATCGGCCACGAGCCCCACATGCTATTCAAGGTGTTCAAGATGCAGCAGCACTTGGCGGAACGGGGGACCATGAAAATCGCGAACTGGGATTGAGCGTCGACAGTAGGGGCGACCGGCCGGTCGCCCCTACCAAACACGAAAAAAGGAGGACGGTATGGCGGCAACGAGCTACAACTGGAACGAGATAGCGCAGCATCCCAAGTACCTGCAACTGAAGAGCAAAAAGAGGAGTTTTCTGTTCGGCTGGTGGATCTTCGCGTCGGTCTACTACTTCCTGCTGCCGATCCTTTCCGGCTATGTGCCCGATCTGTTCAGGATAAGGATCGTCGGCGCCATCAACTTCGGCTACCTGTTCATCCTCTCCCAGTTCGTCGTGGCGATCTTCGTGGCGATCTACTACACCCGGGTGGCCAACAACGATTTCGACCGCCTGACAGCGGAACTGGTCAGAGAAATCCAGTGAGGAGGGGATCCATGTTGAAACAGGCTCTGTTGGCAATGACGCTCACACTGCTGGTGACCACGGCCGGGTTCTGTGCCGAACCGGCAAAGCCTGCCGCACCGGCACCCCCTGCTGTTGCGCAGGGGACCCAAGGGACACAGGGGACGCAAACGACACAAACGACTCAAGGGACATCAGCGGCCACCGCAGCGAAGGCCGCGGCACCGGCGGCCCCGGCTGCCCCCGCCCGGGTGAAGCCGAACCGCGTGATCACCAGCACCATGTTCCTCGCCATCATCGGCATCACCCTCTGCGTCGTGGTTTGGGCCGCCAAGCGGACCACGTCGGCCGCCGACTTTTACGCCGCCGGCGGCGGCATCACGGGACTTCAGAACGGCTGGGCCATTGCCGGCGACTATATGTCGGCCGCCTCGTTCCTCGGGATGTCGGGGCTTATCTCCCTGTACGGGATCGACGGCTTCATGTACGCGGTGGGCCCCATGTTCTCCTTCATCGCCATCCTCCTCGTGGTGGCGGAGCCGTGCCGCAACGCCGGCAAGTACACCCTGGGGGACATCCTCTCCTTCCGCGCCTCGCCCAAGCCGGTGCGGGCCGTGGCGGCCCTCTCCACGGTCACCGTCTCACTCTTCTACCTCATCGCCCAGATGGTGGGGGCCGGAAAGCTCATGCAGGTCCTCCTCGACATCCCGTACCGCTTCTCGGTCATCGGCGTCGGCGTCCTCATGGTGGGGTACGTGGTCTTCGGCGGCATGAAGGCCACAACCTGGGTGCAGATCATCAAGGCCGGCCTCCTCATGAGCGGCACCGTGCTCCTGGCCTTTCTCGTGATGGCGAAGGCGGGGTTCAACCCCTTCTCCTTCTTCGAGTCAGTGGTGAACAGCCAGTTCGTCCAGGACCACGTGCGGATGAACGTCCTCAAGGACCCTCTTCCCAAGCCGGGGTTCGACTACGGCCAGCGCTTCATGGAGCCGGGGCTCTTCCTCAAGAACCCCCTCGACCAGGTCTCTCTCGGGATCGCCTGGGCCCTTGGGGCCGCCGGGCTTCCCCACATCCTGATGCGCTTCTTCACCGTTCCCAACGCCCAGGAGGCGCGCAAGTCCATCGTCATTGCCCTTTTCATCAATTCCACCTTCTTCTTCCTCATCAACCTCATCGGCTTCGGCGCCGCCCTCTACCTCACCCCGCAGCTCATCAGCTCGGCGGACAAGGGGGGGAACATGGCGACGCTGCTCCTGGCCCAGAAACTCGGCGGCGGTGCCGGCTCCTTTGGCGGCGACCTCTTCCTCGCCTTCATCTGCGCGGTTGCCTTCGCCACGATCCTGGCGGTCGTCTCCGGCCTCGTGCTGGCTGCCTCGGCCGCCATCGCCCACGACGTCTACGTGAACATCATCAAGGATGGCAAGGCCGACCAGCAGACTCAGGTCCGGGTGGCCCGACTCACCTCCCTCTTCGTCGGCATCGCCGCCATCGTCATGGGACTCGCCGCGGAGAAGGAGAACGTCGTGGCGCTGGTGGCCCTCGCCTTTGCCGTGGCCGCCTCGGGGAACTTCCCGGCGGTCATGCTCTCCCTCTTCTGGCGGCGCTTCAACACGGCCGGCGTGGTCTCCGCCCTGGTGGTGGGGACGGTGTCGGCCCTGGCCCTCGTGATGATCTCGCCGGTCATGACCTATCCCCAGAAGATCGCCGACGACGCCAAGAAGATCATCGTCACTCTGGAGAAGAGGCAGGCCGAGGGGGCTGTGCTTGCCGACAAGGACCAGAAGGCGCTGGACAAGGCCCGGGCCGACTTCAAGAAGAACGACGGCGGTACCTCCATGGTCGGCCTCAAGGCACCGATATTCCCGCTCAAGAACCCCGGCATCGTCTCGGCACCGCTGGGGCTCCTGGCGGCCATCGTGGGGACGCTGATGTTCAGGAGCCGGAGGAGCGAGGAGATGTTCGATGAAATTGAAGTGCGACAAATCACTGGCCTTGGAATAGCCAAAGCCTCTGATCACTGATGCGGGCGCGGCCTTCCGACCGCCTCGCCGTCGTGTCCTCGAATCTCCGCTTCGACGTAGCGCTGCTACGCCTCAGCGCAGCTTCTGCGGGCCGGCGACGATTCGGCCGAAATTCCGCACCCGGTATGCCAAACACGTACTTTTCAATTGAAGTGGGTTTTGTAGGGGCGAGGCTTGCCTCGCCCTCTCTTTGCAAATTATCAAGGAGGTATGACGATGGGTCAGGGTGAGGCTTTTGACCGGTATGCCGTGGAATCATCGGCGGCCGGAGATGAGGGAATAAAGCTCCTGTACGATCTTTCCAAGGAAGAGCTGGTGAAGATCATCGTGGATGACGCCAAGAACTGGCTCGCCCACGACGGCCTCTGGTTCCAGGCGGTGGAGAAGCGCTACGGCATCGACGTGGCCATTGAGGCGGACATCGAGGCCTGGCGGTACTTCACCGTCATCGAGGCGAAGCGGATCATGGAACGGCTGGGGATGCAGCCGGGGGGCGGTATTCCCGCCCTGGTAGAGTGCCTCAAGCACCGGCTCTACGCCCGCCTGAATCTCCAGGACGTGATCGAGCAGAGCGAGAGCCGGGTGGTGTTCCGGATGCTCGACTGCCGCGTGCAGTCGGCCCGGAAGCGGAAGGGTCTCGACGACTTCCCGTGCAAGAATGTGGGGCTCGTGGAGTACGCCGAGTTCGCAAAAACAATAGACCCGCGTATAAAGACCCGGTGCATCGCCTGCCCGCCGGATGCCCATCCAGACAGATTCTGGTGTGCCTGGGAGTTTGTGGTGGAGGGGTAATTTCATTGATTTCCCTCCCCCTTGATGGGGGAGGGTCAGGGTGGGGGTGATGCGATCACCCTCCCCCCAACCCCCTCCCATCGAGGGAGGGGGAGTAGATCCTCGGAGGAGAACCGCTATGCACACGACAGCTGCTGCACCCTATAAATCCACCCACAAGATCCGCTTCGTAACCGCCACGAGCCTCTTCGACGGCCACGACGCTTCCACCAACATCATCCGTCGTATCCTCCAGTCCTCGGGGGCAGAGGTGATCCACCTTGGACACAACCGCTCGGTGGAGGAGATTGTCACCGCCGCCATTCAGGAGGATGCCCAGGGGATCGCGGTCAGCTGTTACCAGGGCGGGCACGTGGAGTTCTTCAAGTACATCCGCGACTGCCTTGACGAGCGGGGAGCCGGACATATCCGTGTCTTCGGCGGCGGGGGCGGGGTGATCATTCCCGACGAGATCCAGGAGATCGAGGGGTACGGCGTCTCGAAGATCTTTTCCCCCGAGGATGGCCGTCGCATGGGGCTCCAGGGGATGGTGAACCACATGCTGGAGCTGTGCGACTTCGCCCCGGAGCGCGTGATCGACGAGGAGATCGGCAAGCTCCAGCACCAGGACATCCGTGCGGTGAACACCCTCGTCACGCTGGCGGAGCAGGCGGTGCACGAGCATTCAGAGGGGTACGCCGCGGTGCGGGACCGCATCCGAGCCCTTGGGCGGGATGTGCCCGTGGTGGGGATCACCGGGACCGGCGGCGCCGGGAAGAGTTCCCTCACCGATGAGCTCGTGCGCCGCTTCATGCGCGACTTCCCCGGGAAGAGCGTCGCCATTCTGGCCGTTGACCCGTCGCGGCAGCGGACCGGCGGCGCCCTCCTCGGGGACCGCATCCGGATGAACGCCATCAACACGAACCGGGTCTACATGCGGTCGCTTGCCACCCGCGACTCCCACTCGGAGCTCTCCGCCGCCATCCAGGACGCCATCGACGTTGTCCGGGCGGCGGGTTTCGACCTCGTGATCGTGGAGACTTCTGGCATCGGCCAGGGGGACGCCCGGATCGTGGAGATCGCCGACATCTCCCTCTACGTCATGACCTGCGAGTTCGGCGCCCCGACCCAGCTGGAGAAGATCGACATGCTCGACTTCGCCGACCTGGTGGCCCTGAACAAGTTCGAGCGGAAGGGAGCCGAGGACGCCCTGCGAAACGTGCGGAAGCAGTACCGCCGGAACCGCAACCTCTTCGACGTTTCCGATGAGGAGCTCCCGGTCTTCGGCACCATCGCCGCCCAGTTCAACGATCCCGGGACCAATGTCCTCTACCGGGCCCTCATCGACGCCATCACCGGGAAGAAGGGGCTCGCGCTTGAATCTACCCTCGAGGTCACGGAGAAGGAGAGCCTGAAGAAGTACATCATCCCCCCCGACCGGGTCCACTACCTGGGGGAGCTCGTCCATGCCGCGCGCGGCTACCGCAAGCGCGTCCTGGAGCAGGCGGGGGTCGCCCGCCGTCTTTTTCAGCTCGAAGGTGCGAAAGAGGTGCTGGGTGATGCCGCCGTGGCGGAGCTCGACAAACAGATAGCCTGCCACGAGGAGAAGCTCCACGAGGAGCCGAAGAAGATCCTCAAGGAGTGGCCCTGCCTCAAGGAGACCTACCGCAAGGACCAGCTCGTCACCAAGGTGCGGGACAAGGAGATCCGGAGCGACCTCTACACCACGACCCTTTCCGGGACCCGCATCCCCAAGGTCTGTCTTCCCGACTTCGCCGACTGGGGGGAGATCGTGCGCTGGAGCATGCTGGAGAACGCACCGGGCTTCTTTCCCTACACCGCCGGGGTCTTTCCCTTCAAGCGGGCCGAGGAGGACCCGAAGCGCCAGTTCGCCGGCGAGGGGACCCCGGAGCGGACCAACCGCCGCTTCCACTACCTCTGCAAGGACGACGACGCGAAGCGCCTCTCCACCGCCTTCGACAGCGTGACCCTCTACGGCGAGGACCCGGACTACCCCCCCGACATCTACGGGAAGGTGGGGGAGAGCGGCGTCTCCATCTGCACGGTGGAGGACATGAAGAAACTCTACGCCGGGTTCGACCTCTGCGCCCCGAACACGAGCGTCTCCATCACCATCAACGGCCCGGCCCCCATGATGCTCGCTTTCTTTTTCAACGCCGCCATCGACCAGCAGGTAGACGTGTTCCGGCAGAAGGAGGGGCGTGAGCCGACCCCGGCGGAGTACGAGGAGATCCGCGACTGCACGCTCCAGACGGTGCGCGGCACGGTCCAGGCCGACATCCTCAAGGAGGACCAGGGGCAGAACACCTGCATCTTCTCCACCGAGTTCGCCCTCAAGATGATGGGGGACATCCAGCAGTACTTCATCGACAGGAAGGTGCGGAACTACTACTCGGTCTCCATCAGCGGCTATCACATCGCCGAGGCGGGGGCAAACCCCATCTCCCAGCTGGCCTTCACGCTGGCAAACGGCTTCACGTATGTCGAGTACTACCTCTCCCGGGGCATGCACATCGACGACTTCGCCCCGAACCTCTCCTACTTCTTCAGTAACGGCCTTGACCCGGAGTACACAGTCATCGGCCGGGTGGCCCGGCGCATCTGGGCCGTGGTGATGCGGGAGAAGTACGGCGCCAACGAGCGGAGCCAGAAGCTGAAATACCACATCCAGACGAGCGGCCGCTCGCTCCACGCCCAGGAGATGGACTTCAACGACATCCGCACCACGCTCCAGGCTCTCACCGCCATCTACGACAACTGCAACTCGCTTCATACCAACGCTTACGACGAGGCGGTCACCACGCCCACGGAGGAGTCGGTGCGCCGTGCCATGGCGATCCAGATGATCATCGGCCGCGAGTTCGGCCTGACGAAGAACGAGAACGCCAGCCAGGGCTCCTTCATCATCGAGGAGCTGACGGACCTCGTGGAGGAGGCGGTCCTCGCCGAGTTCGAGCGGATCGACCAGCGGGGCGGGGTGCTCGGCGCCATGGAGACCCAGTACCAGCGCTCGAAGATCCAGGACGAGTCCATGCTGTACGAACACCGGAAGCATTCTGGGGAGCTCCCCATCATCGGCGTTAACTGTTTCCTCAACCCCCGGGCGGGGGAGGAGGGGTACGAAGTGCCGGGAGAACTGGCCCGGGCTACGAAGGAGGAGAAGGAGCAGCAGATCACCAATCTCCGCGCATTCCAGGAGCGGAACCGGGAGACGGCGCCAGCGGCCCTCAAGCGGCTCCAGGAGGTAGCGGTGGCAGGGGGGAATATCTTTGCCGAGCTGATGGAGACGGTGAAGGTGGCGTCGCTGGGGCAGGTCACCAGAGCCCTCTACGAGGTTGGCGGCAAGTACCGGAGAAACATGTGAGAATTTGTCATAACTCCCCCCCCCAGCCCCCCTCTTAGCTTAAGAGGGGGGTGACTTTCTCCTCCCCTTAAGGTAAGGGGAGGTCGGGAGGGGTTATGTGCGCATCCACCTTTACCAATACCGGATTGCGGCTATACTCGATCAGAAAAACCGTTGCAAAGGAGTTGTGGAATGACCCGTCCTAATGACACCTCGTACTACGAAACTCTCCCCCTGGGGAGCGACCCGGCGCTGCGGCGCCGCCACATGGTGGTTGATGAAGACCTGCCGGGGAACCTCCGGTTCGGCCTCCTGCTGGAGATCCTCGACCTCGTGGCCGAGCGAACCGCCCTCAATTACGTGAACCGCTTTCACCCTGAGGCGCGGGTGGTGACGGCGGCCATCGACAATATCTTCGTCCGCCACGCGGCCGACGTGAACCGCGACATCGCCTTTCATGCCCGGATCAACCATGTGGGAAGGAGTTCGCTGGTCATCGGTATCCGGGTGGAGCAGCCGGGCGAGCCGGCCAATCACATTGCCTCCTGCTACTTCACCATGGTCGCCCGCTCCGGCATGGGGGACGGGGCGGTGAGCGTGTCGCTGCCGCCGCTGGAGTACCTGGATGAAAAGGAAAAGTCCCGGGCGCAAAAGGCAATCGCCGGGCGCGAGGAGTACCGGCACCAGCAGGCGGCCCTCCACGAACCCCCGAGCAGGGAGGAATACGAGACGCTCGCAGCCCTTCACGAGGCCCAGGAGGAGCCGGGCCTTGCGGGACACCTTGCCGGCCGGCTCGTCACCGACGCCTGGGAGCGGATGTACCCGGAGCAGGAGAACGTCCCCCAGAAGATCTTCGGTGGCTACCTGATCCGCCGGGCCTACGAGCTCTCCGCCATCTGCTCGGAGCTCGTCGCCTCCAGCCGCTCCATCATCGCGGCGGTGAACCGGATCAACTTCTTCCACCCCGTGCGGATGGGTGACAAGCTCCACTTTACCTCCCGGGTCGTCTACACCAGCGGCAGCTTTGTCTGCGTGGAGGCGAGCATCGAGCGGATCAGCCGCGACCGTACCACCAAGGCCCTCTCCAACTCGTGCCTCTTCACCTTCGTGAACGTCGACCGGGAGCTCAACCACCAGCCGGTGCCCCCAATCTACCCGTCCACCTACGCCGAGGACACCCGCTACCTGGCGGCGCACCGCAGTTACCGGTCGGTCGTGGGGCATCATGCGATTATTTGAGAGAGTTCCCCCTCCCTTGATGGGAGGGGGTGAGGGGGAGGGTGAAAATGTGTTGGTGCGAAACTGCCAGCTCACCCCCACCCTGACCCTCCCCCATCAAGGGGGAGGGAATCGTTTTTCAGGGAGGATTTCGTTTATGGATATCTTTGAGGTAATCAGAGACCGCCGCAGCATCCGCAAGTACAAGGATACTCCGGTGGAGTGGGCGAAGATCGAGCAGGTGCTAGACGCAGCCCGGCTCGCCCCCTCGTGGAAGAACATGCAGTGCTGGCGCTTTCTCGTCCTCACCGGGATGGAGGAGCGGGAGGCGCTCCTGGCGGCCTTCCCCGACGACAACCCGGGGAAGAGGGCGATCGCCTCGGCGCCGGTGGTGATCGTCGTCTGTGCCGACCCCGCCGACTCGGGGGTGGAGAACGGTATCGACTACTTCGTCGCCGACACCGCCATCGCCTTCGAGCACCTCTGCCTTGCTGCCCATGCCCTGGGGCTTGGCAGCTGCTGGATGGGGCTGTACGACGAGGCCGTCGTGAGCCGTGCCCTCGGCATCCCGGCTGGCGTGCGGGTCGTGGGGATCACCCCCCTCGGCTACCCGGACCAGGAGCCGAAGGCGCGGCCGCGCAAGGACCTGGCGGAGATCGCCTACTTCAACGAATGGGGGTGCGCTCAATGCTGACGAAAACGGAAGTGGCACAGCGGATCGGCCGTCTGCAGGAGGCCTTGCAAGGGAAGGGGATCGACGGGGCGCTCCTCGTCCATCCCATCGATGTCTACTACTTCAGCGGCACGCGCCAGAATGCGACCCTCTGGGTGCCGGCGAGGGGCGATGCTCGCCTCTTCGTTCGTAAGAGTCTCTCCCGTGCCCGGGAAGAGAGCTGCATCGAGGATACCGGGCCGTTCCCGTCCAGCAAGGAGTTCCCGCAGCTCTTCGGCGAGGATGTCCGCACGGTTGGATTCACCTTCGACGTGTTGCCGGTCCAGCAGTACAACTACTACGCCAAGCTCCTGCCGGGGCGGGAGTTCGTGGACGTCTCCGTCATCAACCGGGAACTCCGCTCGGTTAAGTCCCCTTGGGAGCTGGAGCGGATGCACCGGAGCGGGGCCGCCCTCGGCAAGGTGTTCCGGCAGGTGCCGGAGTTTCTGAAAGTAGGGATGCGGGAGCTCGACCTGGCGGCGGAGTTTGAGTGCCGATTGCGTAAGGCGGGGGGCGAAGGGTATGTCCGGATGCGCGCCTTCAACCAGGAGCTCTTCCAGGGTCTGGCGGTTTCGGCCACGGCGGGTGACCCAGGCTTCTTCGACGGGCCGGTGACCGGCCGCGGACTTTCCGCAGCCGCGCCCCACGGCGCCTCCATCGAGCCGATCGCCGCCGACACGCCGGTTCTCATCGATTACACCGGTGTCTTCGACGGTTACATCGTGGACATGACGCGGATGTTCGTCATCGGGAAGCTTGTCCCCGCGCTGGAACGGGCCTTCGCTACCGCGTGCGCCATTCAGGACTGGCTGGCCGCCAACCTCAAGCCGGGAGCAATCTGCGAAGAGCTCTTCTTCAAGGCGCTGGAGATGGCGGAGGGGGCCGGGCTCGGCCGGAACTTCATGGGGGCGCCGGGGGAAAACGCAAAGTTCGTCGGCCACGGGGTCGGGCTGGAACTGGACGAGTTCCCGGTCCTCGCCCAGGGATTCAAGGTGCCGCTCCAGGCGGGGCAGACCATCGCCATCGAGCCGAAGTTCGTCATCCCGGGGCAGGGGGTGATCGGCATCGAGAACACCTTTGCCGTCAGCGAGGGGGGTGGCGTCAAGCTCACCGATATCCCCGACGGGATCGTTCATCTGTAATGCGTGTCTGCCAGGGTGATGGAGTGGGGGCGGCCGACGGGCTGCCCTTTTTTCGTCCATAGAGCGTCACTTATTTCGGGCGATCAGTCCACACCCACGGCTTTTATGTGTGACAATAAACATCATTAAAAAACTTTTTTATATACGGCGCGCAGACGACACAGCGGCGGCTGACACGGGTTGCGTGGTAAGAGTGGGGGTAGCTCTAAAGCACGCAAAATTAAATATTGTATAAACGTGTTATAAAAATGGTTGACATGTACGTAAACTGTATGTATAGTGGAACCAAAATTACCTCGGTGGAGGGAAGCGATGAATGATGTCTTTGTGGTGGAAGCGTTGCGTACGCCGTTCGGCTCCCTGGGTGGGATGCTTGCCGATATAGAGGCGCCGAAGCTGGCGGCAGCGGTCATGCAGAAGCTTGTGGAGAAGACCGGCCTCGATGCCGGCGTAGTGGATGAAGTGATCGTCGGCCAGGTGCTGTCAGGGGGCGCAGGGCAGGCTCCGGCGCGACAGGCGATGCGGGCGGCCGGCATTCCTGATGCGGCCCATGCCCTGACCATCAACAAGGTGTGCGGCAGCGGCCTGAAGGCGATCATGCTCGGCGCGGACGCGATCCGGCTCGGCAACTCCCGGGTGGTGATCGCCGGCGGCATGGAGAACATGTCCCTGGCACCCTACATCATGAAGAAGGCCCGTGCCGGCTACCGGATGGGGCATGGCGAGCTCCTCGACCTGATGATCTATGACGGACTGCAGGACCCCTTTACCGGCCGGCACATGGGAGACATCGGCGAGGCGAGCGCGGAGCGCGGCGGCCTGACGCGGGAAGAGCAGGACGCCTTTGCCCAGCGCTCCTACCAGTTGGCCCAGGCGGCGGTCAAGGAGGGGGTGTTCCGCGACGAAATTGTGCCGGTGGTGAAAAAGGGGAAAAAAGGTGACGAAACCCTGAGTGACGACGAGGAACCGTTCCGGGGGGACCCGGCCAAGCTGCCGCAGCTTAAGGCGGTCTTCAAGAAGGACGGCACCATCACCGCCGGCAACGCCTCCACCATCAACGACGGCGCGGCCCTGGCGCTTCTGACCGACGCGGAGGGGCTGAAACGGCATAACCTTACCGCCCGGGCGCGGATCGTCGCCTCGGCCACGGCCAGCATGCATCCCGACAACTTCCCCGAGGCTCCGGTGGCCGCCATCGAAAAGGTCTGCGCCCGGGCCGGGCTCGCCGTGGGCGACATCGACCTGTTCGAGATCAACGAGGCCTTCGCCTCCGTGGCCCTCCTGGCGGTCAAGGGGCTGGGCCTCCCCCTGGAGAAGGTCAACGTCAACGGCGGCGCCTGCGCCATCGGCCACCCCATCGGGGCCAGTGGTGGTCGTCTGGCGGCCACGGTGATCCGTGAGCTGCACCGGAGAAAGGCTCGCTACGGCCTTGCGACGCTCTGCATCGGCGGGGGAGAAGCGGTGGCAGTGATATTCGAGAGAGTATAAAACGCCCCTCACCCCAGCCCTCTCCCACGAGGGGAGAGGGAGTGTTTTTCCCTCCCTTGATGGGAGGGGGCGAGGGGGAGGGTGAAGATTCTTAGCGAGATATTTCCCTCAGGAGGAACATATGATCAAGACAGTCGGAGTGCTCGGTGCAGGCCAGATGGGGAACGGCATCGCCCATTGCTTTGCCCAGTACGGACACCAGGTCGTTCTCTACGACATCGCGGCGGCGCAGCTGGAGAAGGCGGTGGCCACCATCCGCCAGAACCTGGAGCGGCAGGCGAAGAAGGGGGCGATCCCCGAGTCCCTCATCGGCGAGACCCTCGGCCGGATCAGGACGACACAGAACATGGCCGACCTGGCTCCGGTCGATTTCGCCGTGGAGGCGGTCACCGAGCATGAGCCGCTCAAGCTGGAGATATTCCGGAAGCTCGACGAGACGGTCAAGGAGGGGGCGATCCTCGCTTCCAACACCTCCTCGATCCCCATCACCAAGATCGCCGCGGTCACGAAACGGCCGGACAAGGTGATCGGCATGCACTTCATGAACCCGGTGCCGGTGATGAAGCTCGTCGAGGTAATCCGCGGCCACGCCACCAGTGAGGAGACCTTCCGGACGACCGCCGAACTGGTGGCGAAGCTGGAGAAGGAGATGGCGGTTTCCCAGGACTACCCCGGCTTCATCGTGAACCGCATCCTGATGCCGATGATCAACGAGGCGGTGTTTGCCCTCTACGAGGGGATCGCCACCGCCGAGGACATCGACAAGGGGATGAAGCTCGGCACCAACCAGCCGATGGGGCCGCTCACCCTGGCCGACTTCATCGGCCTCGACACCTGTCTGGCGATCATGAATGTCCTGTACGAAGGCTTCAAGGATCCCAAGTACCGTCCCTGCCCGCTCTTGGTGAAAATGGTGAATGCGGGGTACCTGGGGCGGAAGTCGGGGAGAGGATTCTACACCTATTAGAGTTTTCCTCCCTCTCCCCTTGTGGGAGAGGGTCGGGGAGAGGGGGCAACGCTTTCACCCTCCCCCTTGCCCCCTCCCATCAAGGGAGGGGGAATTCAAGCGAGGAGTGAACCATGGAATTCAAGAATCTGCTCATCGAAACGGCCGACGGCGTTGCCACGCTCACCATTAACAGCCCCCGCACCCTGAACGCCCTGAACAGCGAGGTGCTGGGGGAGCTGGAGTGCGCCCTGTTTGAATTGAACCTGAACGATGCTGTGAAGGCCGTCATACTGACTGGGGCCGGCGAGAAGGCGTTCGTGGCCGGCGCCGACATCAAGGAGATGGCGACGATGACCGCTCACGAGGGGCACCGGTTCGGCCTCAAGGGGCAGCGGGTGATGATGCTGATCGAGAAGATGACGAAGCCGGTCATCGCCGCGGTCAACGGCTACGCCTTGGGGGGCGGGCTGGAGCTGGCCCTGGCGTGCGACTTCATCTATGCCTCCACCAGGGCAAAGGTCGGTTTCCCCGAGGTGACCCTCGGCATCATGCCCGGCTTCGGCGGCACCCAGAACCTTGCCCGGTTGATCGGCCCCAACAGGGCCAACGAGATGATCTTCACCGGAAAGATGATCGATGCGGAGAAGGCGCTCGCCTGGGGGATCGTCAACGAGGTGTTCGCCCCGGATGAGCTCCTCGCCAAGGCGCGGGAAGCGGCGGCGGCCATCGCCGGCGTGGGGACCCTCGGGGTTGCCTATGCCAAGGATGCTATCGCCAACGGCCTCAATATGGGCAAGGAAGACGGCTTCCGCTACGAGGCCTCACTTTTCGGGGTTCTCTTCGCTACAGATGACCAGAAAGAGGGGATGGCTGCCTTCGTCGAGAAGCGAAAGGCAGTGTTTACAGAGAAATAGGTTTCGTAGGGGCGGCCCCGTGTGGCCGCCCGTTATAAGGGCAACCACATGGGGTTGCCCCTACACAAACAATTTGGAGGAGACCATGAATTTCGAGCTGAGCCAGGACCACAAAGTATTGCGCGACTCGGTGCGTGACTTCGTCGAGAAGGAGATCAAGCCGCTGGCCATAAAGATCGATGAGGAGCACAGGATTCCGGAGGAACTCATCGCGAAGATGAGCGAGATGGGCTTCATGGGGAGCTACATCCCGGAGGAATACGAGGGGGCCGGGCTCGACATGCTTTCCTACGCCATCGTCGTGGAGGAGGTCTCCAAGGCGTGCGGCTCCAGCGGGGTCCTCATCTCCGCGCACACCTCGCTGGCCTGTGACCCCATCTACCGCTTCGGCACGGAGGAGCAGAAGAAGCAGTTCCTCCCGGACCTGGCGACCGGCCGCAAGATCGGCTGCATCCTCCTCACCGAGCCGGACGTGGGGAGCGACGTCTCCGGCATGTCGACCATGTACAAGCGGGAAGGGGACGAGATCGTCATCAATGGCGGCAAGACCTTCATCACCAACGGCGGCTGCCTCGGGACCGGCATCCTCTTCGCCACTCACGACAAGAGCCTCAAGCACAAGGGGATCTCCGCCTTCATCGTGGATCTCAAATCTCCCGGGGTGACCATCCTCAAGAACGAGGTGAAGATGGGGATCCGCGGCAGCTACACAACCGCCTTCGCCTTCGACGACCTGCGTATCCCGGCGGCGAACCTCCTGGGCTCCGAGGGGCAGGGGTTCAAAATCGCCATGGAGACTCTGAACGGCGGCCGGATCGGCATCGCCTCCCAGGCGCTCGGCATCGCAGGCGGGGCTTTCGACCGGGCGCTCGCCTACTCGAAGGAGCGCAAGCAGTTCGGCGCCCCCATCTGCGACCTGCAGGCGATCCAGTTCAAGCTGGCCGACATGTATTCCCGCATCGAGATGGCGAAGCTTATCACCTACAAGGCGGCCTGGATGAAGGACAACAAGATGAACTTCGCCATGGAGTCGGCCATGTGCAAGATGTGCGCATCGGAGACCGCCACATACGTTACCAAGGAGGCGGTGCAGATCCACGGCGGGTACGGGTACATCGCCGATTACGAGGTGGAAAGAATGTACCGCGATGCGAAGATCACGGAGATTTACGAAGGAACCAACGAGGTCCAGCGCGTCGTCATCTCCAAAATGCTTCTTGCTTAGAACCGTGGGCTTTGCCCACACCCACCTTCTTTCTTTTGCTCGCCCAAAAGAAAGAAGGCAAAGAAAACGGCGCCCCTGACGCCACAGGTCCCTGCGGGACTTCCCTCGCTCCGCCGGGCGCGGCGGCGGTCGCCGAAACTCGCTTCGCTCAGACAGTCGGCGACCTTTTCCCGCCGCACCCTTGCTCACTCGGCTGCGGCGAAGGGGGAAACCGGGCGGCCCGAAGGGCCGTAAAGGAAGGAACAGATCATGGAAGCAACCCGCGAAATCTATTGGAACATCGGCCACGGAGTCGTCCTCCCCATGTACTGCCTCACCCTGGCCGCCTTCGGGTTCCTGGCCTGGGGCTTCGTGAAGCGGCTGCAGGTCTACCGCCAGGGTAAGCCCCTGAACCGGTTCGACCGCTACGACGAGCGGATCGGCCGGCTCCTCGCCGACGTATTCGGCCAGGTGAAGGTGGCCCGGGTGAAGGACGGGGGCATCCCCCACGCCTTCTTCTTCTGGGGGTTCCTCACCCTGTTCGCCGGGACGATCATCGTCATGTTCCAGGCGGATTTCTTCACCCCTCTCATGCATGTGAATCTGCTCTCCGGCGAGTTCTACAAGGCCTACTCCTTCGTCCTCGACTGCGCCGGCCTTCTTGCTATCCTGATGCTGGCCGGCCTCTTCATCCGCCGCTTCGTGGTGAAGCCGGCGGGGCTGGAGGTGGTGGACGACGATTACCGCGTGCATGTCCTCCTCTTCGCCATCCTCATCACCGGCTTCCTGATCGAGGGGGCGCGGATGGCCGTGACCGAGCTGCAGCAGAATCCGGAGCTGGCCCGCTTCTCGCCGGTGGGGTACCTGGCGGCCCAGCTCTTCACGGGCTACGACACTCCGTCCATCAAGACCGCCCACAAGGTCTTCTGGTGGGTCCATTTCGCCCTGGTGCTCGGCTTTTTCTGTGCCATTCCCCGCACCAAGCTGCGCCATATGGTTACCACCGCCGTGAACAGCTTCTTCGCTCCCCTGGAGCCGAAGGGGACCATCGCCACCATCGACCTGGAGGACGAGAGCATCGAGCAGTTCGGTGCCGCCCGGGTGACCGACCTCACCTGGAAGGACATCTTCGACGCCGACGCCTGCACCTCCTGCAAGCGCTGCCAGGACCGCTGTCCGGCCTATGCCACGGAGAAGCCCCTCTCCCCCATGAAGGTGGTGAAGCAGGTGGGAGAGGCCGCCTTCGGAGCACCAGAGGCGAACCTCTGCGAGGCGGTCACCCAGGACGTCCTCTGGTCCTGCACCACCTGCCGGGCCTGCCAGGAGATCTGCCCGGCGAACATCGAGCACGTGAACAAGATCATCGAGATGCGCCGCAACCTCACCCTCATGGAGGGGGCGTTCCCAGGCGACGAGGTGCGCACTGCCGTGGGGAACGTGGAAGTAAACGGCAACCCCTTCGGCTTGGCCTACGCCGCCCGCGGGGAATGGGCCGAAGGGCTCGACGTGACGCTCATGGAGCGGGACAGCGATGTGGATATCCTCTATTTCGTCGGCTGCTACGCCTCCTTCGACAAGCGGAACCGCGAGGTGGCGCAAAACTTCGTGAAGATCTGCGCGGCCGCCGGCGTGAAGGTCGGCATCCTCGGCAAGGAGGAGAAGTGCTGCGGCGAGCCGGTCCGCAAGCTGGGGAACGAGTACCTCTACCAGATGACGGCCCGGGAGAACATCGAAACCATCAAGGCATACGGGGTGAAGCGGATCGTCACCACCTGCCCCCACTGCTTCAACACGCTGGGGCGCGACTACCGCGACCTGGGCCTCGACGTCCCGGTGGAGCACTACACCACCTTCATCGGCCGGCTCCTGGCTGAGGAGCGGCTCTCGCTCGTCCCCGACCGGTTCGACTTCACCTATCACGACTCCTGCTATCTCGGCCGCTACATGGACATCTTCGAGGCGCCGCGCACCGTGCTGGCCGCGGCCGGCGGGCGCCTTACCGAGATGGCGAAATCGGGGTACGAGAGCTTCTGCTGCGGTGCGGGCGGCGGCCGGATCATGGCTGAGGAGAAGCTGGGGAGCCGCATCAGCGTGGCGCGGGTGGGAATGGCCCGGGAGACCGGCGCACCGCTCCTGGTCTCCAACTGCCCCTTCTGTCTCACCATGTTCGAGGACGGCATCAAGATGGCCGACTGCGAAGGAGAATTGCGGGTCCGCGACCTGGCCGAGATCGTCGCCGAACGGCTCGCCCATGCGAACTCACACCGGCACGGGCAGGTGATCCACGTGGAAGAGTGCTTCGCCGAAGACAGCGCTGCGGAAGACGCAGGGTACGGTCTCGTCGCGCGGATAGGTCTGTCACAGTAACGAAAGCGGAGGATCGTATGAAGATACTGGTATGTATCAAGCAGGTGCCGGACATGGAGTCCCGGTTCAAACCCAACGGCAGCGGGGTCTGGTTCGAGGAGACCGACCTCGCCTTCCGGATGAACGAATACGACGAGTACGCCGTCGAGCAGGCGGTGCGCCTCAAGGAACAGCTGGGGGACGCCCATGAGGTGACGGTCCTCTCCATCGGCCCCGACCGGGTGGTGGAGGCGATCAAGAAGGCGCTCGCCATGGGGTGCGACCGGGGGGTGCATGTCCAGGACCCGGCCGCCTCCCTCAAGGACCCGTGGCAGATCGCCGCGATCATCGCCGCCTACGCCCGGGACAAGGGGTTCGACCTGATCTTCACCGGCATGCAGTCCCAGGACCGGGGCTCGGCCCAGGTCGGGGTGACGGTGGCCGAGGACCTGGGGCTTCCCTGCACCACCACCCTGGTCGGCTTTGCCTATGACAACGGCACCATCACCGCCAAGCGCGAACTCGAAGGGGGCGTCAAGGGGGTGGTGCGGGTCAAGACCCCGGCCCTCGTCACCTGCCAACTGGGGCTCAACGTCCCTCGCTACCCGACCCTCCCCAACATTATGAAGGCGAAGAAGAAGGAGATCGAAGCGATCCCGGTGGGCGATCTCCTCCGGGAAGAGGCGCGCACGGCCACGGCCAGTTTCCATCCTCCCGCCAAGAAAGGTGGCGGCATCGTCCTCGAAGGGGAGGTGGGGGCGCTCGTGGACCAGCTGGTGGGGATACTCAAGGACAAGACCGCGGTATTGAGATGAAGCAGGCAGAGGTTAAGACTTGCTCGAACATAACTCCCCCCACCCCCTCTTAACTTAAGAGGGGGCCAAACTCTCCTCCCCTTAGGTAAGGGGAGGCCGGGAGGGGTTATAAAGGAGACTTACATGAAAGCACTATTGATCGGCGAATACCGGGAGGGAAAACTCCTCGACACCACCTACGAACTGTGCGGCTTTGCCGCCCAGCTGGGGGGCGAGAGCGCCATGCTTCTCGTCGGCTCCGAGGGCCAGCTGCCGGACTACGGTGGCACCCTCTACCTGGCGGACGCTGCTGCCTGCGGCGAATACAACCCTGACCTCCACAAGAAACTGATCCTCGAGACGGTGGCGCGGGAGAACCCCGACTACGTCGTCTTCGTTCATTCCTCCTACGGCTGGGACCTGGCGCCCCGCGTGGCGGCAGCCCTCAAGGCCGCACAGGTCTCCGAGATCGTCGCCCTTGCCGACGGCGGCTTCGAAGTGGGGTGCTGCAACGCCAAGATGCGCCGCACGGTGAAGCCCGCCACCTCTAAGGCGGTCCTTACCATCCAGGCGGGGGCGTTCCCGGTGACGCGGCCGGGCGGCACTCCCCGGGTGGAGCGGCTGGCCGCGGAGGGAAGCGGCACCCTGGAGTTCGTCGGCTACGAGCCGGCCGAGGCGAAGGGGGTTGACCTCACCCGGGCCGAGGTGATCGTCAGCGCGGGCCGGGGGGTCGGGAAGAAGGAAAACGTGCCGGTCATCGCCGCCCTGGCCAAGGCGCTCGGCGGCGAGCTCGGAGCGAGCCGGCCTGTGGTTGACGCCGGCTGGGTTGACCACAGCCACCAGGTGGGAACCACGGGGCAGACGGTGAGCCCGAAACTCTACGTTGCCTGTGGCATCAGCGGCGCCATCCAGCACCTGGCCGGGATGAAGAAATCCGACTTCATCGTCGCCATTAACAAGGACAAGGATGCTCCCATCGGCGAGGTGGCCGACGTCCTCGTTGTCGCCGACGTGCTGCAGTTCGCGCCGGCCCTCACGGCGAGGCTCGCCAAATGAGCCTCGAGCGGGGGATGGTCCAGGTCTACACGGGAAACGGCAAGGGAAAGACCACCGCGTCCCTCGGGCTGGCGATGCGCGCCGCGGGGCGGCAGCTCAAGGTCTGCATGGTCCAGTTCATGAAGGGCGGAGACCCCTACGGCGAGCACCTGGCGGCGGAGGCGCTCTTCCCCTACCTGACCATCCACCAGACCGGCCGCAACGGCTGGGTGAAGAAGGGCGACCCCCACCCCGAGGACATTGGCCAAGCGCGGCTCGCCCTCGACCTGGCGCACAAGGCCCTGGCGTGCAACGGGTACGACCTGGTGATCCTCGACGAGATCAACGGCGCCGCCTGGTTCGGGCTGGTGGAGGTCGACGAGATCCTGGCGCTCATGGCGGAAAAGCCTGACAACGTGGAGCTGGTGCTCACGGGGCGGAGCGCCGACGAGCGGGTCATGGCCGCAGCCGACCTGGTGACGGAGATGCGGGAGGTAAAGCATTACTTCCAGCAGGGGGTGCAGGCCCGAATTGGAATTGAAAAGTGAGAACGCGGCACCCTCCCCCAGCCCCTCCCATCGAAGGGAGGGGGGAAATTCCCTCTCCCCTGGTGGGAGAGGGCAAGGGAGAGGGGGAATATAACCTCACGGAGCAAACAATGAAACCTCTCGACGGCATACGGGTCCTCAACCTGGCCCTCAATCTCCCCGGGCCGGCCGCGGCGCGGCGGTTCCACGAGCTGGGGGCGGAGGTGATCAAGGTGGAGCCTCCCACTGGTGACCCGATGGAGCGCTACCATAATGCCTGGTATCGCGACATGGCGGCAGGCCATGCGGTGGTGCGCATCGACCTCAAGACCGAGGAGGGGCGTGCCTGCCTCCATCACCTCCTCGCCCAGGCCGATCTCCTCATCACGGCCACCAGACCGGCAGCCATGGCGCGGCTCGGTCTCGACTGGCCGCGCCTGCTGGCTCGCTATCCGCGGCTCTGCCAGGTGGCGATCGTCGGGTACCCTGCGCCTCGGGAGAACGAAGCCGGTCACGACCTTACCTACCAGGCGACCCTCGGGCTCCTGGCGCCCCCCCACATGCCGCGTACCCTGCTGGCCGACATGGCCGGTGCCGAGCAGACCGTCTCCTCAGCCCTGACGCTTCTGCTGGCGCGGGAGCGGGGGAAGGGGGGCGGCTACGCCGAAGTGTCTCTCTCCGAGGCTGCAGCGGCCATGGCCGAACCGCTCCGCTACCGGACCACGAGCCCCGGAGCAATCCTGGGCGGAGGGATTCCCGAATACAACATCTACCAGACGAGCGACGGCTGGGTGGCCGTGGCGGCGCTCGAGCCCCACTTCAAGGAGCGGCTGGAAGAGTCGCTGGCGGCGAGGAGCCGCGAGGAGTACCAGGCCGCCTTCCTGGGCAAGAGCTCCGCCGAGTGGGAGCAGTGGGCGCAGGCGCAGGATATTCCCATCGTGGCCGTCGCAGCATTTTGACACGGTACGGCAGTGCTTTCACAGTCTGCGTTTTTCCCCCTCTCCCTAGCCCTCTCCCACCAGGGGAGAGGGGACTTTAGGTTCCCCTCCCTTCGATGGGAGGGGCTGGGGGAGGGTGCAAGCGTGGCTTAGTACAGCAAAGGAGTAGACCATGTTTCTCGAACTGACCGAAGAGCAGAAACTTATCCAGGAGACTGCGCGGGAGTTCGCCGCTGCCGAGCTTGCGCCGGTGGCGGCGGAGCTCGACGGGAGTGACGACCGGGGGCCGTTGCTTGCCAACCTGAAGAAGCTGGCGGAGCTGGGCTTCATGGGGCTGAACATCCGGGAGGACTTGGGTGGCGCCGCCGCGGGCACCGTCGCCTTCAGCGTTGCCATGACCGAGATCGCCCGGGCCTGCGCCTCCACGGCGGTGACCGTTTCCGTGAACAACATGGTCTGCGAGGTGATTCAGGCGATCGGCTCCGAGGAACAGAAGCGGGCTTACATTCCGAAAATCTGCTCCGGCGAGTTTGCGGCCGCGAGCTTCGCTCTCACCGAGACCGGCGCCGGTTCCGACCCCTCGGGGATGACGACCCAGGCGGTGGACGACGGCGATTCCTTCGTCCTGAACGGCGCGAAGATCTTCATCACGAGCGCCCCCTACGCCGGCGTCTTCGTGGTCTGGGCGGTCACGGACAAAGATGCCCCGAAGGGGAAGGGGATCAGCTGCTTCCTCGTGGAGGCGGGGACCCCGGGGCTCGTGATCGGCAAGGAGGAGAAGAAGATGGGGCAGCACGCCTCGGCCACCAACGAGGTCCTCTTCGCCGATTGCCGCATCCCCAAGTCGGCGCTCATGGGGCGGCTGAACGACGGTTTCCGCACCGCCGTGGGGGAACTGGCCGGCGGCCGGATCGGCATCGGGTCGCTGGGGCTCGGGGTGGGGCTCGCGGCCATGGACTACGCCACGAAATACACCACGGAGCGGGCCCAGTTCGGCCAGAAGATCAGCACCTTCCAGGCGATCCAATGGATGATCGCCGACGGCTACACCGAGCTGGAGGCGGCCCGCTTGCTCCTGATGAACGCTGCCTTCCGGAAGGAGCAGGGGAAGTCCTTCGCCAAGGAGGCCTCCATGGCCAAGATGTTCGCCACCGAGGCGGCCAACCGCGCCTGCTACAAGGCGCTCCAGATGCTCGGCGGCTATGGCTACACCCGGGACTTTCCCGTGGAGCGCTACGCCCGGGACGCCCGCATCACGGCCATCTACGAGGGGACGAACGAGATCCAGCGGGTGATCATATCGCGGGAGATACTTAGGAACTTCGCGTAACGGATCAATTCAATTCCCCCTCCCTTGATGGGAGGGGGCGAGGGGGAGGGTGAAAGTCCTGCAGCGGGCTGCTCTCACCCCCACCCTGGCCCTCCCCCATCAAGGGAGGGGGAAAGTAATAAGGGGGTAGCAATGAGTAACAGTAAGCGCATCACCCTGCAGCAGGCGGCCGAAATCATCAAGGACGGCTCCAGCCTCACTTTTTCCGGCTTTACCATCTGGCGCCGACCCTTTGCCATCGTCTATGAGCTGATCCGCCAGGGGAGGAAGGGGCTCCACCTCATCGAGGTGAACGGCGGCCCCCAGACGGAGTTTCTCGTGGGTGCCGGCTGCGTCGACATCTGGGAGTCGTGCTGGGTGGGGCACGAGCTGTACGGCAAGTACGGCGCCAACCTCTCCCGCAAGGTGGGAAAAAAGGAAATCCTCGTGGAGGATTACAGCCACGCGGAGATGCTCTTCCGCTTTGCCGCTGCGGCCTCCGGCGCCCCCTACGCCGTGACGCAGACCTCACTCGGGACCGATATCCACAACCCGGCATACGACACCCTCGGCCGGGCGGGCCTGCGGGACGGCAAGCGCTTTCCGAAGCAGAAGTACGTCTTCACCGATGATCCCTTCTTCGGCGCCGGTCCCCAGGTGCTCGTCCCGGCGGCCAAGGTGGACGTGGCGGTCATGTGCGTCCAGCAGGTAGGGGAGGAGGGGACGGTGCGGGTTGCCGGCCAGTACTACTCCGACCCGGAGGCTGCCCGGGCGGCCGACATCACCATAGTGATGGCCGAGGAGGTTGTTCCCGAGGAGTACCTGCGCCGGGAGAGCGACCGTAACACCATCACGAGCTTCGAGGTGGACTACATTCTGGAGTGTCCCTTCGGGGCGCACCCCACCGGCATGTTCGGCCGTTACGACGTGGATGGCGCCTTCCTGAAGGACTTCTACGCCAAGACTCGCACCCAGGAAGGGTTCGACGCCTTTGCCAAGGAGTGGATCTTCGGCCACGACCACATGAGCTACTTGGATAAGCTCGGCTGGCCCCGGATGATGAACCTCAGGGCCAACACGGCGCTCAACTACTCCACCGGCGTGAAAAGGGGGCAATGACATGACCAGGGACTACGCAAATCCGGAAGAATTCGGCTTGGCAGATCTTCTCTGCTGTGCGGCCTCCCGCGAGGTGCAGGACAACGAGATCGTCTTCGCCGGTACCGGCCTCCCCATGGTGGCGATCATGCTGGCGCAGAAGACCCACGCCCCGAACCTGAAGCTCATCTTCGAGGCAGGTACCCTGGACGGCCGTCCTCCCGAAATCCCCACCTCTGTCGGGGACGCCCGCTGTGAGATGGGGGCCTCCCGGGCCTCGGGGCTCTACGACGCCTTCTCCATCGCCCAGCGGGGCTACGTGGACCTTGGCTTTCTGGGTGGCGCCGAGGTGGACGAGTATGGGAACGTGAACACTACCTGCATCGGCGACTACCTCGATCCCGAGCTCCGGCTCACGGGGAGCGGCGGGAACCCGGACATCAACTCCTTCGCCAGGAGGACCGTCTTCATCATGGTCCACGAGAAGCGCCGTTTCACCCCGAACGTGAGCTACATCACGAGCCCGGGGTGGCGGGTCAAAAAGTGGCCCGGCGGGGAGTTCGTCCACCGGAAAGAGCTTTACGGCGCGGCCTTTCGCGGTGGGCCGTCGGCGGTGATCAGCACGGCCGGGGTTTTCCGCTTCGACGCCGAAACCGGGCGGATTTACCTCGACACCTGCCATCCCGGGAAGAGCCCGGAGGAGATCCGGGAGATGTGCCATTTCGACCTTGACATCAGCCGCGTTTCCGGCGAAACTCTCCCCCCGACCCGGGAAGAGCTCCACCTGATCCACGAGGTGCTCGACCCGGAGCAGATCTTCATTCCCAAGGTGAAAAAGGGGTAGGGCGACACGATGCAGCGAAACACCATGGAGGACTTCCAGCGGGACATCTCTTACCGGGCACTGAAACGGGAGGATGGCCGGGTCAGCCTGACCGCCCTCCTCCGTGACCGCTTCCACGACATCGAGGTGGAGGTGGTCGCTGACCTCGACACCCTGGTGATCACCGCCGCCGGTGTCGATGTTCGCAAGTCGCCGACGCTCGACTGCCGCAACGTCGCCGCGAGGCTGGACGGCCTGGTCGGCGTCACCATCGGTAAGGGGCTCAACCGGAAGCTGATGGAGGTCCTCGGCGGCGGGGAGGGGTGCGGCAACATCCGCAACCTCCTCCTCGGTCTTCTCCCCCTGGCGATGAACGTCAAGGCCAGCGCCGGCTTCACGGACGAGCGGGAGATGCTCGATGCCATCCACGAGAAGCTTCGCGGCACCTGCGCCGGGTATGCCAACCCGGTGAAGCGGGAGGCATGAACCGGTAAACCATTGTCCACGAAAGGCACGAAAGACACGAACGAAACCAGGAATAATTTTCGGATGATATGGGTTGTGTTTCGTGTATTTCGTGTGTTTCGTGGACCGAATGCCATTTGATTTTTTGGGTAACCACGTATCCCAGGAATTGTGCCCCCTTTTCAGAAGGGTATTTTTTTAGTCACGCTAAACAGTTTACGTAAAAGTAAACTAGTTCTCTCAGGGGTGAAGCATGCTCGTAGTCGCGTGCATCAAGCAGGTACCGGACACGACCCAGGTACAGATCGACCCGGTGACGAACACTCTGGTGCGGGAGGGGATCCCGTTCATCGTGAATCCTTACGACACCCATGCGTTGGAGGAGGCGCTGCAGCTGAAGGACCGGTTCGGGTTCCGGGTGGCGGCGCTCTCCATGGGGCCCCCCAACGCCGAGGCGGCGCTCCGGAAGGCGCTCGCCCTCGGGGTGGACGAGGCGATCCTCCTCTCCGACCGGGTCTTCGGGGGGGCCGACACGCTGGCCACCTCCAGCGTCCTTGCTGCAGCTATCCGGCGGCTCGCCGAAGAGGAAGAGGTGGGACTCGTCATCTGCGGCAAGCAGACCATCGACGGCGACACGGCCCAGGTGGGGCCGGGGATCGCCACCCGGCTCGGCTACACGCAGCTGACGCTCGTGGACCGGGTCGAGGAGATCGATCCGGCGGGAAGGCGTATTCGGGTGCGGCGGAAACTGGAGGGGCGCCACGAGATCGTCGAGGCACCCCTTCCCGCACTCCTTACCGTGGTGCGGGAGCTGAACCGGCCGCGCTATCCGACGGTCCCCATGCGGCTTGCCTCCGACGAAGCCCCTGTCCAGGTCTGGAACAACGCGGTCCTCAAACTCGACGAGCAGGGGATCGGCCTCAAGGGTTCCCCCACCTGGGTGAGCGGGATATTCTCCCCCGAGCGGGAGAAGGGGGAGATCATCGGCAACGGGGTGGGCGACCCGGAGGGGACGGCGGGGCTGCTCATCGAGCGGCTCCTCGCTAAAGATCTGCTGCCGCTGTAACCCCCCTCGGTCCCCCCTTGTCAGGGGGGATGATAGCACCTCCCCTGACAAGGGGAGGCGGGGGAGGGGTTCGATTCAATCACCGACAGTAAGGAAACCATCCATGACCGAACCGAAGAAACCAATCAAGAAGCCCCGCGGCAGGGCGTGTCTGCTGGAGGGGAAATGCATCGCCTGCGGCGCCCGCTGTCAGAGCGCTTGCCCGGTGAACGCAGTCGAGATGACCGAGGCGAACGAGCCGATTATCGACACCGGCACGTGCATCGGTTGCGCGAAATGCGTGAAGGTCTGCCCGGCCCAGGCGATCGAGATGTTCTTCACCCCCGAGGAGCAAAAGATTCTCGCCAATCTCGCGGCGGTCGGAGGCGCAGCCTCGGAGGAGGTGGACGAAGAGGCGGTGGCCTTGGCGAAGGCCTTGGCCGCCTACCGAGGCGTCTGGGTCTTCGTGGAGCAGACCGCCGGCGAGGCGGCCAGGGTTTCCTGGGAGCTCCTCGGCAAGGGGCGCGAGTTGGCCGGAGCCCTTGGCACGGAGCTCGCCGCGGTCATTATTGGCGAAAACGTTGCGCACCTCTGCCACGAGGCCTTCTCCTACGGTGCCGACACGGCCTATCTCGTGGATGATCCGGTCTATCGCCACTACCGGACCGAGGCGTACCTGAAGGCGGTCTGCCATCTTGTTGAGCGCCACAAGCCGGAGGTGATCCTCATGGGAGCCACGGGACTCGGGCGCGACCTCGCCGGCGCGGTGGCCACGGTACTGAAGACGGGGCTCACTGCCGACTGCACGGGGCTCGCCATCGACGACAAGAGAAACCTCATGCAGACCCGCCCCGCCTTCGGGGGCAATATCATGGCCACCATCATGTGCGACCGGTTCCGTCCCCAGATGGCGACCGTGCGTCCCCACGTCATGGCCATGCCGGAGTGCCAGCCGGGGCGGGCGGGGAAGGTCGTGCGCGAGAGCTGCCCTGTGCGGGAAGAGGATATCCTCGTCAAGGTCCTGGAGGTGATCGGCGACCGGTCGGGGAAGGAAGGGATCGACATCGCGGGCGCCGAGTTCATCGTCTCCGGCGGCCGGGGGCTGATGGCGAAGGAGAACTTCGCCATGCTCCAGGAGTTGGCCGACGAGCTGGGCGGGGTGGTGGGCGCTTCGCGCAGTGCCGTGGATGCCGGCTGGATGCCAGCCGAGCGCCAGGTGGGGCAGACGGGGAAGACCGTACGCCCCAAGGTCTACATCGCCTGCGGCATCTCCGGCGCCATCCAGCACCTGGTGGGGATGCAGGACTCGGACACGATCATCGCCATCAACCGCGACCGGGAGGCACCGATATTCGAGGTGGCCACCTATGGCATCGTGGGGGACCTCTTTCAGATCGTCCCGGCTATCACGAGGAGGCTGCGGGATCTCAAAGCCGGGCAGCAGAAAAAGGTCGCATAAGCGATAACCGGAACCATCTTATCCACGAAAGACACGAAAACACACGAACAGAACACTGAAATCCACGTAGATGATGCATCGTTTTTGGTGAATATTTCCGTTTTACGCCGATCTATTTTCGTGACTTTCGTGTTTTTCGTGGATAACGTTTTTTCTTATGTCATGTGATGTAACAGTTCTCTGCCGAGGTATATATGACCCCTGATCCCGCCATCTTTGCACCACTTCTCCTTGCCGCCCTGGCGTTCTTTGTCTGGAGCTGCTACCGGCGCTTCAGCCTTGTCCTCCTCGGCCGGCCCGAGGACCGTTTCGCGAACCCCGGCCGAAGATTCGGTGAGATGCTCCGCTACGCATTCGGCCAGCTCCGGGTGGTGCGCCGCCCCTTCGGTGCGAACCACGCCATCATCTTCTGGGCCTTCCTGGTGCTCCTCCTTGCCAACGGCGAGTTCCTCGTGAACGGCGTCTTCCCCGGGATGAGTCTTGCGCTTTTCCCCACGCCCCTTTACCACGGGCTCCTTCTGGCCTTCGACATCGTCTCGCTTCTGGCGCTCGCAGCCGTGGTCCTCGCCGCGAGCCGGCGGCTCATCTTCACGCCGGATTACCTGGACAGCACTTATGTCAAAGCGAGAAGCCCCGAGGCATTCCTCATCCTCGGTTTCATCTTCCTCCTCATGCTCGCCTCCTTCGGCCTCCACGGGTCAAGAATCGCCGCCGGAGCGGAGGACGGCGCCTGGCAGCCGGTCTCCGCACTCGTCGCCCGACTGCTTCTCGCTTCTCCTCCAACTTTCATCCTTCATCCTTCATCCTTCATCCTTGTTTTTTGGTGGCTCCACGCCATCGTCCTCCTCGCCTTCATCTGCTTTCTGCCGCTCTCCAAGCACATGCACATCCTCACCGCTATCCCTAACTGCTTCCTCAAGAGCCTGGAGAAGCCGATGCTCCTCCCCCGGGAGGAGTTTGCGCCGGGAAACAGTTACGGGGCCGGCCGCGTGGACCGGTTCACCCGGAAGGACCTCTTCGACTCTTACGCCTGCACTGAGTGCGGCCGCTGCCAGGAAGCCTGCCCGGCCGCGGTCACGGACAAGCCCCTGAACCCCCGCCAGGTTGTGCATGCCATCAAGGCGAACCTCCTCGCCAACGGTCCCATCCTTCAGCGCGGCGGGACACCCGTCATTCCCCTCATCGACGGTGAGCGGGAAGAAACGACCACCGTGGAGGCCATCTGGAGCTGCACCACCTGCGGGGCCTGCCTGGAGGCTTGCCCGGTCTTCATCGAGCAGATGCCGAAGATCGTGAAGATGCGGCGCCA
>JAMXLF010000014.1 GCA_024281055.1 Geobacteraceae bacterium | reverse complement strand
TCATAACGCAACAAGCGCCAAGCCGTTCAAGTGGACCAAGAGCGCATCAGCAATTATTGAATCAGTTCAAAGAGCAAAACAAAGTGCAAATATTACTAGAAAGAACTAACCAAACGGGACACTAGTTTCGTTGCTGAGCGTTATCTAACAGACTGTTCAACTCTCGCAACTCGTCCTGAATCCTGTCCATTTCGCGGCGGTTCTCCACCAATCGGGCGCGGCGCTCCTGGGCTGTCTCGGATGGTCCTTCCGGAGGTCCCTTCCTGGACAGTTCTTCCCGCTCGACCACGAGGTGCCGGATGGCCGACTCCAGTTCGTTCCGCCGCTCCTGTCGTTCATGCGCTGCCAGCTCTTCCTGGGTCGGCGGTACTCCGGTTATCTCCACCAGAATCTGGTCCGGCTTTTCGGTAATTTTGGTCTCGCCCCGAACGTTTGCCGACATGACCAGCATCAACAGCAGAATAGTTGCCGTACGCATGTTTCCTCCCCGAGAGGTTCGTAAAAATAAGGGCCTCCGGAGAGGCCCTCGATCACAGGATGTGCAGAAAAACAACGATTAGGGGGTCTGCTTGTTCTTGGCTCCGACCAGGACGGGGTAAGCATTGTCAGCGCCCTTATTGTAGACCATCTCGTTCTGGGACGCCCAGTAGCTCGCCTTGGTGCCGATGTTGGCGGTGGTCAGGTTGGCCGGGTTGCTGGCAAAGGCGACGAGGTCCAGAATCTGCTGGTGGGGGTTGTTCGCCTTGGTGGTGTTCTCGTAGAGCCACTCGTTGGTGTAGAAATCGTAGGCGCCGTTGCGAATGGCGGTGCGGCGGCCGAACGTCCCGTTGTACTTGAGGGCGACCGTATTCGCATAGGTGGTGGCGCCGGTGCCGGTGAGCTGGTCGGCGTCGGAGTAGCCGATGGCGCCGGGGTTGGCGCCGAGACTGGCACCGCCGGGCTTGTTGACGCAGTTCATCTCGTCGGGAGAGCCGTCGTTGAAGTAGGCGATTCCGGAGGCGAGGGTAACGTCGGTCATGATACCCTGACCAGTACCGCGCATGACGGCGTAGTCGAGGGTGGCGTGGGTGCCGGAGCCGGCATGGCGCATGCATGCGACGATGGAGTTGGTGGAGTCCCCGGCGACCGAGTAGGAGTCGCCGAAGTCGGTCCAGGCGGTGGAGTTGCCGGCATAGATGTTGACCGCCATCTCGCGGGTGATGTTGCTGATGGTGTTCTGGGCGCAGGTGCTGCCGGCGCAGTCGGTCGAGGCGGTGGCGGTGGTGCAGAGGTTGCCGTCATTGGCGCCACCCTGGCAGGTATAGACTTTGATGCTGTTGTTGGCGAAGAAGCCGAACGGCACGACGATCGGCCGGTAGGTGTTGATGCCGGTGCCAGGTACCGGGATCGTGTTGAAGACGCGGTCGGTCTGGGCGCCGCCGTTGGGGCCGAGGAGCGCGCCGTGGGACTGCTGGGTGAAGGTGGCTGCGGCAACATCGGAGGCGCCCACGTTGACCGAGACGCACTTGAGCCCGTTCACCGAGCCGCCAGAAGTCTGGCCCTCGTCAGCCATCATGCGGCTGCCCGGATCGCTGTTGCACCAGTTGGACGAGAGGTTGTTGCTGTCGACGGTGCTGTTGTTGGTGACGGCGAAGATGCCGTCGAACGACGCCTTGGAGGAAACGCGGAAGTTGATGGTGTCGTTGTTGGTGCCGTTGCAGCCTGTGCCGACGGCGATGTAGTGCTTCTTGGTGGAATCCTGACCGGTGGTGTTCACGGTGCAGCCATACTTGGACGCGAGGAACGCCGGGGCGAGAGTGGACCAGTAGGTATACTGGGCCGAGGCGCCGTAGAGGTTGATGTTGTAGGTGGTTGCCGCGTTGGCGGCGCCGGCGAGGCCGACGATGGTCCCGGCAACGGCCAGGGCCTTGATGCTCTTCTTCATGGCTTTTTCTCCTTTGATGGTGTTCCCCCCGGACAGGCCGGGGGGAAAGTGTCGTCTAAGCCCGTACAATGCGAATCTCCGATTAGGCGGTGAACTTTCTCCGGATACCCACCATCCCGAGGAGGCCGGAACCCATCAGGAGGAAGCTGGGGGGGATCGGCGTCGCGCTCGCGACCACCATGCCGTTGCTGTTCGCGATGGTAAGGGGGGTGGCGCTCCAGGGGCTGGCGGAGTCGAATGCACCGGCGTTCGCCTTTTCGTAGATGGTGCTGGTCACGGTGCCGCCGGTGGCGAGGGCGGCGAGGTTGGCCTCGGTCCCGGTCCAAGTGGTGAGATAGCCACCCATGTAACCGTTGCTAACACCGGAGGTGTCGTTAGTGTTGAACAGGGTATTGTAGGAGTGGACGGCGGTCTGGGCGAGGGTGACGGTCTGGCTGGTGGTGCCGCCAGCCGCCTGATAGCCGACATAGAGGTTACTGAAGGTGCTGGCCAGGGAGGTGTAGTTCTTTGTACCGGCCGTGTTGCTGTCGCCGGAAACGAAGAAGTTCTTGTTGGCGGTGTTGAGGGCGAAGTAGGCGACGTAGACCTGGTCCCAGGAGGTGGCGCCGAGGGCGCTCAGGGAGGGGGCGTTGCTCCCGGTCAGGGTGACGGTGGTACCGCCGAGAACGTTGCTGATCGAGCCGAGGTCGGTGGCGACCTCGTTGGTGCCGCCCCGCACGTAGGCAACCTGGATCAGGTCGCCGTTGGCGAAGTAGGCCATGGCGTTGGCGGCGGCGCCGAGGGTGAGCAGGGCGGCGGCCATAATGGTGACGATTTTCTTCATCATTTCTAGTTTTCCTCCTCTTGTGATGTGGCAGGAATCCCTGCCCGATGTTCTTCCAGATTCCGCTGCCCCTCATGGGCGGGTGGCGATCCGTCAAAGCGGCTGCCCTGCCTGGTTATCTGGACGAACGGAGTTGCGAAGTCCGCGATCAGTGATTAGCGAAATATTCGATTGTCTCTTCCAGTCCTCCTTTCCGAATTTGTATTTCCCGGTGTCGACAAGAGCGCAAAAAGAAAAAGCCCGAATCAAACGCACCTATACCAGTGCTTTCCGATCCGGGCTTTCCGTTCCCTGACGGTGGTCAGGACGGCAAAGTACCCTGTGATTTTTAAAGTGGCATTTACGACTATTTCGTTGACTTGACCTTCATTTCCTCAAGCTTCTCGATTCTGCCTATCCCCCCCTGACTGAAATTGATCTTGAGGGAGCCGGTGAATTCGGTCTTTTTCAGGTCAAGCAGGATCTCGACGAGTCTGTCGATCATATCGCGTTTTCCCATGGGCCCTTCCATCGATCTGTCCGATGATCATGCGACGTAAATGATGATAACCGATCATTATTGCATTCGCATGACAGTTATCAAAAAGTTCGGACAATTTTCGAGAGTGCTTCAAACTCGTGAATCGATTCGGGATGATAACCGATAATTGTTGCAGCCATATCACAGGAAAATAAAAGTTTAGCTTCCTTTGGAATAATTCGTGTAGGACATGTCGCAGCAGAACGCACACGATGCGACAGGTTGTGCCCGTGTCAGAAAGCTCTTTTCTCCCGAGCGATCAAGCGCAATGTTTGCATACTCCCAAACTTTTCCACTTACTGATCAAGTGCTCTCGCCGTCAAGCAGTTCTATTTATATAGTCAATCGATTCGATCTTACGATCGCCCGTCATTATTACTGCAATATTAAGCAATCTGTTGAACAGGTGTAACAATTGGCTGCTATAGTACGCACCTTGTTGAGGCAAATGCGTGCGGGGAGGGAGAAATGGCTTTGTCGTTCGGGCTACGGATACTAACGGCTGTCGGCGTGATAGCGTTTGCCGGCTGTGCGACCATGGAGAAGGATAATAAACCCGTGGCGGCTGGGGACCGAGTGGCAGCCGAGTTTACCTGCCGATTCCCCGACGGCGAGGTTGCCGCCACCACCTCCAGGCGGGTGGCGGACGATGCGGGGCAGCTGAAATCGAAGGTGTTCATGCCGCCCAAAGAGGATCAGCAGCTTCCCCTGATTGCCGGTAAAGGGATCGCGGTGCAGGGAGACCGGGGTTTCCCCAGCTTCGAGGAGGAGATAGCGGCCGGACTGGCGGCGCAGGTGATAGGGATGAGAAGCGGGGAGAGCCGCAGCGTTGTGCTGCACGCAAAGGACCTGGAGGGGTCGCAGCCGCTGAAGATGGCGGTGGTGAGGCAGCGGCCAAAGGAGATGCGCGTGGCGCGCGCCAGGTTCCTGGCACAAAAGGGGAAAGAGCCTGAGGAAGGTCAGGATTTCGTCGTCGACCCGCTGATCCCCGGTAAGGTGGTCAAAGTCGAAGGGGAAGAGGTGCTGGTCCGGTTTGCGGCCAAGGACGGCACCGATGTGGAAACCCCCTTCGGGCCGGGAACCATAAGGGAGACCCCGGAGCGTTATGAGATCGTCCTTCATCCCCGCGTCGGGAGCCTGGTCAGGAGCGGTCCCCTTGTGGGACGGATTACCAGGATCGACGAGCGGATGTTCATCATCGACTACCGCAACCCTTTCGGCGGCGAGCCGCTCTCCTGCGATGTCAGGGTGGCCGCTGTGGAACATCCGGGGATGGGCGGACAGACTTCCGCCGGTTCAGAGGCGGAGCGGCAGGCGGCTGTTGAGAAACTCGGCACGGCCATTACGCAGGCCACCCTGAAGGGGGCTACATCAGTCAATATTGATATGGATGATCAGGCCGGGACCGTCCAGCCGGGCGACCTGGTGCAGGTAAATTACACCGCAACCCTGGATGACGGCAGCCTGGTACGCACCACCCTTGCCGGAGTGTCGGGCGACCCGGCCCGCAAGCGGGTAGCCTGGTACGAGGAGCCGAAGGCCTATCTTCCCGAGGAGGTGGTGGCGGGGAAAGAGTCGGAGCTCTTCGGGATGGGGGAGGTAGTGGTCGGCATGGCGGCGGGGGAGAAGAAGCACCTCGTCCTCCCAGCGGGAAAAGCGTTCCCCATGCCGAACCCGGCCGACCAGGTCAGGCTTCCACGGGTCAAGAGCCTTCCGACGTCGATTCGCATGCCGGCCGAGGAATACGCGAAGCGGTTCAAGGCATTTCCGGCGGCGGGGAAAGTGGTGGAACTGGTCCCCTACTTCAAGGCGAGGGTGGCCGAGGTTACCGATTACGACGTGCGGCTCGATTTCCTGGCCAAGGACGGTGCGCAGTTCAGCGAAAGTTACGGCGCGGTGGCCGTCGGTGTGGCCGGCGATACGATCACCATCACGCTCACGCCCAGAATCGGCGCGCCGTTTCCTGCCGGGGAGCGGACCGGGCTGATCAGCGCGGCAGACGACGGCGCATTTACGGTCGATTTCAACCACCCCCTTTCCGGCAAGCCGGTAACCCTTGACGTGGAGGTGGTTTCCTTCGCCAAAGCGGACACCTTCAAGGGGGTTAGCCTCCCCTGGGTAGAGGACCATGACAAGGCACTTGCCGCCGCAAAGCAGGCGGGGAAGCCGGCCGTGCTCGTCCTGTACGCCGAGTGGTGCCAGTGGTGCAAGAAAACGTTCGCCGAGACACTTCAGGATCCCCGGATCAAGGAAATGAAGGAGAGCTTTGTCTGGGCCAAGGTCAATTCGAACCAGCAGGCGCAGTTCAAGGAGAAGTATGGGCAGAACGGCTTTCCCCTGATTGTGCTGCTCCACCCGGACGGTACCGTTGCGGGGAAAATCGAGGGGTTCCGGGACGGCGCCGCACTCGCGGCCGAGCTTCGGGGATATCTGGCCGGCGGCGGGTAAGACGGAAAGATCATTAGGCAAACCTCCCGTTTGTCAGGATGCGAACGATCACAAGGATCGTCCCTTCCATGGCTCCCAACGTATCCCGGGGTGGGTATAACTATGAAGCATTTTTCAGAAAAGGATAGTAAACGGTCCAATGACAAATCAACCAATGTCTTTTCGTACGGCCCCGCATCGATGGAAATGGTGTCGGTTTTGCGCAGTTATTTTGATTTCGGCTATCTGGTTGACTGCAGCTCCTGTCCTTGGGGAAGAGGGACCGCAATCTGCGGAAGAGCAGCAGACGCGGGATGCCGGCTTCACCATTGAGGCGTTTTACTTTACCGGCAATACGTTATTCCCCGACGAGCAGCTCCGCAACGTCGTGGCGGCGTTCGCCGGACCGGGAAAGAGCGCGGCGGACGTGGAGAAAGCGCGGGACGCCGTTGAGAAGTTTTACCACGAGGAGGGATACCCGGCTGTACTGGTTAACATCCCGGAACAGACGCTAACCGGGGGGGTTGTCACCCTCCAGGTGATCGAAAGCAGGATCGGCAAGGTGACTGTGACCGGCAACCGGTATTTTGCGACAGCTAAGATCCTGGAAGAGCTTCCGTCGCTTACGCCGGGAGAGGTCCTCTATTTGCCACGGCTGCAGAAGGAACTGGGACAGCTCATCAGCAATCCGGACCTGAAGGTGACGCCCGCTATCACCCCGGGGAAAGATGTGGGCATCGTGGACATCGATCTCAAGGTGGAGGACAAGCTGCCGCTGCACGGCAGCCTGGAGCTCAACAACCGGTCGAGCCACGACACCACCGACCTGCGCCTGAGCGCGATGGTCAAGTACGACAACCTCTGGCAGAAGGGCCATTCAATTTCCGCCCAGGCCCAGCTTTCTCCGGAGGATATCCATGAGGTGCAGGTATATTCCGGTTCCTATATCATGCCGCTGCCGTGGGACAGGGACCAGCGCCTCGTCCTGTATGGGGTCTACTCCAATAGCAACACCAATTCCAAAGAGTTCAACGTGGTCGGCAAAGGAGACATTATCGGGCTTCGCTATCTTCTGCCGCTTTCGGGCTTTGACAGCTATACCCATACCTTGACTGCCGGCTTCGACTATAAGAAGTTCGACGAGAACCTCAATTTCACCAGCAACAACGCAGGCGAGTCGAAAACGCCGATAACCTATTTCCCCTTTACCCTTGCCTACACCGCCTCTCTGACCGACGGGAGCGGGGTGACCCAGCTGAATGCCGCGGCAAACTTCGCTTTCCGCGGCTTTCTAACCCGACAGAGCCAATTCGATGAGAAACGGTTCAAGGGGCAAGCCGACTATCTTTACGTGACTCTTGGCGTGGAAAGGACCCAGAAGCTTCCAGCGGGGATGGGGCTCTACCTGAAGCTGGACGGCCAACTCGCCGACGCGCCGCTGATCGACAACGAGCAGTTTGCAGCGGGCGGGATGGAGAGCGTACGTGGCTATCAGGAGAGCGAGGTGATGGGGGACAATGCGATCCACGGTACCCTGGAGGTCTCCGCTCCGAATCTTGCCGAGGTTTTCGGGTTTGGTGACAGGTTTCTCATCAGCCCTTACGTGTTCTCCGATTTTGCCGCCCTGGAGACGAAGAGTCCTCTGCCGGGCCAGGACCGGAATGCCCTGATCTACGGGGTCGGCCCCGGGGTCCGGGGGTACCTGTACAAGTCATTGGAGTATCAGCTGGACTGGGGCGTAGCACTGGCCGGCACCGGCCAGACCAAGTCCGGCGACAGCCGGATCTATTTCAAGATGAAGTATACGTTCTAGCCCCCACCCATCCCTCCCCCGCTGGGGGAGGGCAAGAGGTTCTCCCCCCGGAGGGGGGAGGAAGGAGGGGGGATTTGATTGTTGTGCCGCACCTGAGGAGGTTGACCATGCTGAGAAAAGTCTGCGCACTTGTTCTCGTGAACATACTGGTTTCATATCCCACCTTGAGCCTGGCTGTCGCCCCGCAGATACCGGGGTTTTACGGGCAGGTGCCGTTGCCCCAGGTGCCAGTCACGCAGCTGCCGGTGCTCCAGACGGGAGGGATGCAGCAGGGGATAGCAGGGGTTGCGACTACCGCCAACCACATGGTCGTCAACCAGAACGCACCGCAGGCGGTCATCGACTGGAGCTCGTTCAACATCGGGGCGAACGCCTGGGTCCAGTTCAACCAGCAGGGAAACAGTAGTTGGGCTGCCCTGAACCGGATCAACGACACTACCAACCCCACCCAGATTTTGGGCAAGCTGACCGCTGACGGCAAGGTGTACCTCATCAACCGGAACGGGATCCTGTTCAGCCCCGGCTCCCAGGTGAACGTCCATTCCCTGGTGGCGTCTTCGCTCAACATAAATACCTTCACGGACAAGAATGGCATCATCCAATGGACCGACCAGTTCCAGGCCGATGCCGGGAGCACGCCCGGCGCTGTCTCTAACCACGGCACCATCAGCACCACCGGCACCTCCGGGTCGGTGTTTCTCATCGGCCCGACCGTGGAGAACAACGGCACCATCGATGCCCCTTACGGCCAGATCGGTCTTGTGGCAGGTACTCAGGTAAACATCGCCCCGGATCCGAATTCCGCGACGACCGGCAGGTGGGCGCTTGTTGCCAACGTGCAGGCAAACCCGGGACTGGCGTGGAACATGGCAAACGGCCGTCTCACCGCGGATCAGGGGCTGGTCGGGATGTACGGAGGAACGGTGCGGCAGGATGGCCTGATCCGGTCCGTCACCGCCGTCAAGCGCAACGGCCAGATCGAGCTCCTTGCCCGGGACAGCATCGTTACCGGCGTCGGGAGCATTACCGAAACGCCGATTTCGACCGAACCGGACACCGTGAACAGTGCCTCCGTACTTCCTGTGGGCTCCATCACGCTTGCCGGTCTCGATCAATCCGGTGCTGCGCGCATAGAGCTGAACGGAGCGATATCCGCGCCGAGCGGCTTCGTGACGTTAACGGCGGGAGAACGGGTCTACCTGTCGAGCACCGGCAGCATCGACGTGAGCGGAGTCTGGGTCGACGAGAACGCAGCGGACAATACGGTCACGAACCAGTACACGAGCGTGGTGCTCCGGGACGCATTTCAACAGAAAAACGGCACCCTCAAGGGGACGGACGTTACCGCCAACTCTTTGACCGGCGCGAGCTTCGGGGACATCTCCGGCTCCCTCAGCTCACAGGACATGACCGCCATGCAGCGGAGCACGACCGGCGGCACGATCACGATCAGTGCCCTGAGCGGCGACATCATCACCCGCAGCGGCAGCCTTCTCAATTTCAGCGGCGGCGGTACCAGTTACGGCACCGGGACCATCGCGACCACCAAGCTGATCTCGGGGAACAATGTCTACGACATTAGCAACGCTCCGGAGAATATCGCCTACACCGGGGTGCTCGGGAACTACCAGCTTACATCGCAGAAATACGGGGTCGTGGCCAACTTTACCGGCGTTTACTATGGCGGTGCCGCCCCCCTGAACGATTTTGCCAGCAACGTCGTCGAGGGGAGCAATGCGGGGACCCTGACTCTCGTTGCTCGCAGCCTCACCCTCGATGGTGCGATGAACGGCAGCGTCACAAAGGGTCTCTACCAGACTCTTGCCGCCAATCCGTCGAACCAGGTGGGACAGCAGACCGCCAGCGGGCTCCAGGAGCCGGTCGGCGGAACCCTTGTCATCGGGCAGGCTCCGGGCGGGAATGATGTTGGCAACGACCTTGTGACCAGACAGGTGGTGATCGCCTCCGACACCACACCTCTCTCCGAAAGCGCCATTTCCCCCACCGGCCCGGCGGACCCGACCAAGACCACCGTCCTCTCGGCCCGAGCCCTGAACAGTGCGGGGCTCAACAATCTTCAGATATACGCCAATTCATCGATCACCACGAACAAGGATGCGAGCATCGAGCTGCAGCCGGGTGGAAGCCTGACTGCCACGTCCCGCCTCATCGAGCACCAGGGCCAGATCAGCGTGCCGGGAGGATCGGTGACGCTCATCACGCGGGACAATAAGACCAGTTATGATCAGAGCGACCCCGATTACGCCTTCGACGCGAACTACGCCTCGAAGATCTACCTCGCAGAGGGGAGTGGGATCAACGTGGCGGGGCAACAGGTGGACAACCTCACGACCGGCAAGAATGGGGGCAATCAGCTCGCCTCCGGCCATCTGAACGGCGGTACGATCACGATAGAGGACGAAACCTACAACGATCTGACCGGGCCTAACTTCGCCAACAGGGGGGTTATCGTCAATCAGGGGGCGGTCCTCGACGTGAGCGGCGGCTACCAGATCAACCCGAACGGGAGCGTGAGCGGCGGCAACGCAGGCTCGATCCTCCTTCAGGGGGCGACACTCATCGCCAATGGCGATTTCCGTGGCCTTTCCCTGCCGGGCAACACGGGGGGGACGATCTCCCTCAGCGCCGACAACGTGGAAGTGAAGAGCACAGCCGTCGATCCGAGCCAGAATTTCGACGCATCCACTCCCCTGCCGGCGGAACTTCAGGACAGACTCGTACTGAGCGGTAACCGCTTCGCGGATACCGGCTTTACCTCCATCGCCCTGCTGAGCCTCAACGACGTTGCCGTGGATAGTGGCGTCACTCTCATGCCCTCTCTCAAGAAGCTTCAGATCCCCTCCACGGTGAACGGCCGCCTCACCTCACAGAATGGTGTCGCCTATGCCGCCACTGCCAGCGGCAGCGTGGGAAGCGACGGCACGGTTTCCCTTGCCGATGTCGGGGCATCATCGATCCAGTTGGTTGCCGGGCATGACCTGGACGGTACACCCATCGCATCGAACGTGGATGCGGCCAAGGTTGCGATAAACAGCGGCGCAACAATCAGGGTAGCGCCGGCGGGAACCATCACGTTGACCGGTCCCGGCGTCGACATGGCGGGGCTCCTCGATGCCCCGGCGGGAAATGTGGCCCTGACGGCCACTCTCAACAGCGTTACTCTCGACGCCAGCGCACGTATTAATGCCGCGGGTTATAACAAACCGGATGCCACCGTAGTCGGTAACGGCATAACCGCGGGGTACACGCCCATGGACGGGGGGACCGTGACGCTTGCAGCAAAGAACGGTGACGTGATTCTGAACGCAGGGGCGACAGTCGACGTTTCCGGTTCCCAGCCGGTAACGGTCTACCAGGGGACCGGCAACTCCGCTCCGGTCGCGGTCGTCCAGGCAAGCGATCCCGGTACCGTGAACATAAGTTACCTGAACCGGTTCCTCTACGACGGCGCATCCATCGTTGGAAAAGCGAACATGTCCGGATTGCGGGGCGGGACCCTGTCCATAGAAAAGACCGACAAGAACAATGGTTGGACGGTTTCCGCCGATTTCATCAGGAACGTTCTGTCATCGGGCTTTGACGACCTTACCTTCAAGAGCGGGCGGGAGATCGCATTCAGCGGCTCCATGGACCTGGTCATCGGCCGCCAGCTCACGCTCGACGCCCCGGAGATCCGCGATCCCGGCACCGACCAGATCAACATCGCTTCACCCTGGATCAGGCTCGTGAACAGCAGCGACCGGCAGCCGGTCGCAACGCCGTTGACAGGGACGGGGAGCCTCAACCTGGTGGGGGATTGGGTCGATGTGGAAGGGGACGTGGCACTGTCCTGTTTCAATGCGGTCCAGATGACCGCCAGTCGCGACATCCGGCTTTACGACCGGCAGTACAGCTATCCGAACGCCTTCTGGAGCGGCCGGCTCGCCACGGCCGGCGATCTCACCCTGAAGGCGGACCGGATCTACCCGGGCATGACGAGCAGCACCTTCACCGACGCATACGGCAATGTCCAGACCGTCTCCACCCCAACCGATTTCACCATCTCGTCCGGGGGAAAGGTCACGACGCTGCCGGGGAACGACCCGACCAGCCTTCCCGTTTACTCGGCCGGGGGCAAGCTGACGATCAACGCGGCCGGCGGCATCGAACACAACGGTACCATTGTCGTACCCCTGGGGGAGATCGTCCTCAACGACCCGGACCCCACGAAGAACCCGTACGCGAGCGCTGCCGGCAGCACCCGGGTCTACCTTGCGCCCGGCAGCATCCTGTCGACCGCGGGTTCCGCGGTAGTCGATTACGGCTTCGTGGATGCGAACGGCGTTCTGCGCACCACCGACAAGAGTCCGAGCCCGAATGCTGCGGGAATCGAGGTGGCTGCCGCTCCCACGAAAAGCATCACGATAAACGGCAAAGAAGTAATCGTCCGTGACGGTGCGACCATCGATGTTTCCGGCGGCGGTGGCATCATGGCCTACAACTTCCAGCCGGGGATCGAGGGTTCGGTCAACCCCCTCACTGTCAAGGGGCGCTACGTGATTGTCCCGGGCAACCTGTACGACATCCCGGGGCAGGCGATCTACCTGAACGGTGGCGCGGGTCTCGCCGCCGGTGTTTATTCCATTCTCCCCGCATACTACGCCTTCCTCCCGGGTGCCATGGTCCTGACCGACCTCGGCACCGCCGCACAGGCCAGGAACTCACTGGCGAGCGACGGGTCGCCGATCGTCTCCGGATATTCCACGGTCATGGGGACCGGGGTCAACAAGACGAACATAGTCCACTATTACTCGGTGCGCACTGCGGACGATGTACGTTCAGAGGGGAATTTCACCATTACCAACGGTACCGGCTACACGGCCGGAGACGCAGGGAGCGTCGCCATCAACGGCAGTACCACGATCCTCAACGGCGCCATCAACGCAGCGGCCCTCCCGGGCTACGATGGCGGCTCGGTTGCCTTTGGCGGCAAGAACATCTATGTTCAAAGCACAGCAGCCTTTCTCCCGGCCACATTCGGCTTTGACACCACCATCGATCCGTCTCTTGTCGGGACCCTGCAGATCACCTCTTCTTCCCTGAGCGGCAAGGGGTTGCAGGAAATCAGCCTCGGCACCCTGGATACGTCCAACCCCACCAATTCCACCAGCACCGTGACGATTGCCAAGGGAAGCGTCCTTGCGGCACCGATCATCAACCTGGCGGCCAATGACGGTATAACCCTGGAGGACGGCGTTTCGGTCACGGCGGCCGCACAGCAGAAGACCGCAGCCGACGGCACGGTCACCCGCACCGGGGGGACCGTTACCATGGTTACCCAGGGAGGGGTGACCGTCGGCACGAACGCCGTGGTTTCCGTCGACGATACACTCAATCTTCAGGCGAATCAGATCGACCTTCGCGGGAGCCTGACAGGAAAGTCAAGTCAGTTGAACGTCACCTCCAACCGGCTTATTCTCGGCACCACTACGAGCCAGACGGACGGACTCGCCCTCACGAACAGCTTCTTCAACCAGATTAGCGGATTCGACAGTATCGGCCTCAAGAGCGGCACGGACCTCCTCGTCCGCGGCAACGTCAATCTCGGCGTATCAGGGACCCTGAGCATCGATGCTGCCAGAATCGTTGCGGATGCCGGCCAGCCTGTCACGGCCGCTTTTACCGCCAAGCAACTCGAAATACTCAACAGCGGGGCATTGGCCGGCAGCGGTGCCGGCTCTGGGGGGGGAACTCTCAGTTTCAGCGCCGACCAGGCCGTCATCGGTACGGGCGACATCGGGGTGAGCGGTTTCGGGACTACGTCGATCACGGCCGCCAACGACCTTACCTTCCGGGGCAAGGGTTCGCTCACTACCGGAAGCGACCTGAACCTCGCAGCGGCCCGGATAACCGTCGCTCCCTACGTGACGCCCGGGGCCACGGACGCAGCAGCGCCGGTCTACCAGGTGGCGAACTTCCTCGTCGACGCGGGAAACGGTGCGCTGAACCTCAGGCAGGGAACCGGCACGGCCGGCCAGAACGCCACGATCGGCGGGAGCCTGGAGATGCGGGCGCGCACGATCGACGTGGCAACCACCGTGGAAGTCCAGGCCGGCCGGTTGACCATGACGGCCAGCGGCAGCGCTGCCGGCGAAGGGGTCGTGCTGGAGAAAGGCGCCAGGCTCGCTGCCACGGGATACGACTACGGCACCGGCGAAACCGAACCCGGCGGAACCGTGACACTGCGCGCCGACAACGGGGTTGTCCGCATCGACAGCGGCGCTACCGTAGACGTCTCCGGCGCCGGAGCGGGCGACGCAGGGAGTATTGCCCTCGCGGCGCCCGTGCAGGGCGTGACCGTGGATGGAACGATCCGCGGAGTTTCGGCGGGCGGCAAGGGGGGAAGCGTCAGCATCGACACCTCGCAGGTGACGGACTTCGCCGGTCTCAACGGGACGATCGCCTCCGGTGGCTTCACCGAAGAGGTCGATGTTCGCGCCAGGACCGGCGACCTGTCAGTTGACAATTCTACAACCGTGCAGGCCCGTAACGTGACGCTCACTGCCGACAGTGGCAACCTTGCCCTCCAGGGGAAGATCGACGGTTCCGGCACGAGCGGCGGGAGCGTAACCCTGAACGCCGGCAAGGACCTGGCGGTTGGCGGCACGATCGATGTTCATGCTACGGACGCAAACGGAACCGGCGGCAGTGTGGCTCTCAACAGCGAGGGGGGAATGCTCTCCCTTGCATCGGGCAGCCTCGTCGATGTCTCGGGGAACGGAGGCGGCGGCAGCGTGGGGCTGCGGGCGCAGCGGACGGCGAACGATGTGGCCATGGACCTCAACGGCAGCATCAAGGGGGCATCCCGCGTCTCTGCCGAGGCATTCACCATTCACACGACGAACAGCATCGGGGCAGCCGAACAGTCGGCGTGGCAGACGGAGACGTCGTCATACATGACCAATGCCGATACGATCAAGACCCGGCTCCTGGCCGGGCTCGGCATGGACGGCTGGAACGCCGGGGCTTTCCACTTCCTGCCGGGGATCGAGGTGCGGAGCAGCGGCGACCTGACGGTCTCCTCCGCATGGGACTTCAGTCCCCAGCGCGACGCGTCCAACCAGATCATTCCCAACACCGGCTGGCGTTTCAATGGTGAGGCGGGGAACCTCACCCTGAGGGCCGCGGGCAACCTGAACGTGAACCAGAATATCGTCGATGCTCCCACATACTTCCGGAACCTGGCGGCCACGGGCGGCAGCGACTCCTGGGGGATCAATCTCGTTGCCGGCAGCGACCTGGGGAGCGCGGACATCATGGCCGTGCGGACCGGCACCGGTAACCTGACCGTCAGTGCCAATACCCTCGTCTACACGGAAAGCGGGCCCCTGCGCTTTGCCGCCGGGAATGATGCCATCTTCGGTAACGGCGCGCGCGACAGCTATATGATCAACACCAGCATGAAGTATACCCTCGGCACCTACAACGGCTCCATCTCCGGGATGACCGGCGGGGACCTGGTCATTCAGGGGGGGGCCATCCAGTCGGCCCGGGGCGACATCGACATCACGGTCGGCGGCGACCTGAATCTTGTCAGCACCGGCACCCTCGGTTCCATCCGCACGACCGGCGTGCAGAATCCGGCTTCCGGCACGGCATACAACCAGAACTACTGGGAGTACCAGGGTGGCGGCGACATACGCCTCGATGTGGCGGGGGACATGAAGGGGAGCATCGACAGTAATAACTGGGACTTGATCGCCGTGAAAAAAGGTGTCACGACCTTCTCCGCCCAGTACGGCGTCTCGGGCCCCGACACCAGGGGGCTGGCCACCATGGGTGGAGGGAGCCTCGATGTGAGGAGCGGCGGGGATTTCACCTGTCAGGCCGGCACATTCGGATCCACCGCTGGCGACCTGGACATCTATGCGGGTGGGGACCTGCAGGGACGGTTCCTCGTGCACGAGGGGAGCGGCATTCTCCATGCCGGCGGCAATTTCGGCAGCGCCAATCAAGTGCTGGAAGCGTTCGACACCCGGTTTTCCGTCGTCGCCCAGGGAAACGCGCTCCTCGGCACGGTGTATAATCCCACCATCCTGACCCCCACGAACTCGGCCAATCCGGTCTGGGCTCCCGGGTATACGCCGGATACCAGCCTGCGAGTGACGACGGTTACCGGCGATATCGCCATGACCGGGGCCGATCCCTTCTCGACCGTGGTGTCGGGCCAGGACTGGCGGCAGCGGGTGCTCCCCGGCACCGTCGAGCTCTCTGCCGGCCGTGACATACGTCTCTCCAACAGTTTCGCCCTGGCGCCCTCCGCGAACGGCAATCTGCAACTCACGGCAGGCCGCGACATCAGCGGCGGCTTTTTCGATCAAAGCAACAACAGCGTGCAATCCATCATTTCCATGTCGGATGCCGACCCGGCCCGTTTTTACGGAGGGGGGGCCGCAATGAACCCCGAGGACTTTTTCGCCTCCCCGACCTACCAGACCCACTCGAATCCCGGCAACCTCCGGGACAACACGGCAATCATCGTCAGCGCCAGCCGGGACCTGACCGGCCTGCAGCTCTTCCTGCCGAAGCAGGCCGAGGTGAGCGCCGGCCGGGACATCAGGGACATCTATTACGCCGGCCAGAACCTCGGCGCAAACGATTTCTCCTCCATCAAGGCTGGCCGCGACATCAGCTTCAGCTCGTCCACCGGCGGCAGCTCACTGACGACCGGCATCGACCAGGGAGGTGCGGGGAGTCTCCTCGTGCAGGCAGGCGGTGACATCGATCTCGGCACGAGCGCGGGGATCAAGTCGAGCGGCAATGCCTACAACCAGGCGCTCGGCAGCAAGGGGAGCACCCTTGTCGTTGTGGCCGGGACGACGCAGGACGTGACGCCGGCGCAGGCGGATCTCCTCTTCAATGGCATCCACACGACCGATGCCAGCGGCAACGATGTCATCGTCCAGGAAGGGGTGCGGGACTACGGCACCGACTACGCCGCGCACAAGGCGAGCGACCCTGAGAAGGCTGCGGCGGACCTGGCGGCGGCGCGTAATATGATCAATACCTTTTTCTTCGGCTCCGCCACCAACGGGAGCACCGGCAGTCTGAACGACGGGGTGGGCTCCATCAACATGACCTCATCCCAGATCAGTACCAACTCCGGCAAGGACGATATCTACGTCCTGGCCCGCAGCGCGGTGAACGTGGGCAAGACTGCCATGATCCTCGACAAGGAACTTGCGGCGCAGATGCAGAAAAATACCGGCATCTACACCGCCAAGGGCGGTGACATCAACATCGTGTCCGGCGGCGATCTGAACGTCAACGAGTCGCGGGTGATGACCTTCTACGGTGGTGATATCACCGCATGGAGCGACCAGGGGAACATCAACGCCGGCCGCGGCTCCAAGAGCACCATCAGCACTGATCCGCCCAAGCTGGTGATGGTGAAACCGGCCCAAACCGACCCCGCCACCGGCGATATTCTCGTGCCGGCCCAGTTCGAGCTCGTCTTCAGTCCGCCGGCTGTAGGAAGCGGTATCCGGGCGCTGACCTACTCCGCAGGAATCGGCGAAACGGCGCCGCCGGCCGGCAGTATATACGCCTTTGCCCCGAACGGCAACATCGACGCGGGCGAGGCAGGCATGGCGGGCAACAAGTTGGTACTCGGCGCCACGCAGGTCCTCAACGCACAAAACATCAGCTTCTCTGCGGGTTCGGTGGGAGTTCCGACGTCCGAGGGTACGGTCAGCGTCGGAGCATTGGGTGGGACCAGCGCACTTTCCGCTGCCAGCAGTGCGATCGATCAGAATGCCGCCGTCAGCCAGGCGGTGTCGAAGCTTACCCCCTCCACGGATTTAGCGGACGACTTTATCGCCAAGTGGCTCGACGTGAAGGTGCTCAGTTTCGACGAGGATGCGCCGCAAAAGGATAAGAAGGAACGGGAATAACAGCACACATCGGAGGAAGAAGTGATGGGAAAAGAGTGGTGGAACAGATTTGCGGGGATAACGGCGTTGGCCCTGTCGCTGGTGCTGGTTGCCGGGGTGTTCAACGCGAACGCCTGGTGGGACAAGAAGTGGCAATGCCGGCGGAAGGTCGCATTCGATCTGTCGGACAAGGGGGCGGGCATCAAGGATAACCTGACCGACGTGCCGGTTCTGGTCCGCCTCCATTCGGGGAACTTCAGCTTCTCCAGCGCCAAGAAGGACGGCTCCGACCTGCGCTTCGTCAGCGCGGACGACAAGGTGCCGCTCAAGTTCCATATCGAGAAGTTCGACCCGAAGCAGGAGATCGCACTTGTCTGGGTCCGGGTCCCCCAGATGGCCGGCGGGGGAAGCCAGGATGCCATCTGGCTTTATTACGGCAACGACTCCGCCCCCGGCGGGCTGGAAGAGCCGGGCGGGACCTACGACACCAGCCAGGTGCTGGTCTATCACCTGGCGGAGAATGACGGGGCGCCCAAGGACTCAACCTCCTACGGCAACCACGCCTCGGCCTTTGCCGGCACTCACGGCACACCGTCCGCCATCGGTAACGGTTACAGCTTCAAGGGGACCGGGGAAAAGATCGTCGTCCAGCGGACCCCATCCCTCAATTTTGCCAAGGGCTTCACTTATTCTGCCTGGGTACGGATCGAACAGCCGCAGAACGACGCCCACCTCTTCTCCTGGGATGACGGGGGGCAGTCGATCGTTGTCGGGATCGATCAGGACCGCCCCTACTTGCGGGTCGGGACAAGCGGCAAGCAGCCGGTCGTGAGCGACAAGAAAGGGACGATCACCCTCAAGGCGTGGCACCATGTGGCAGTCACCGCCGATTCCGAGAAGCAGTTCGCGGCGGTCTACATCGACGGCCGACAGGTGTCGGCGTTGAACCTCTTTGCGGCTCTTCCCTCGCCGGCGACCGAAATTGCCATGGGGGCGTCCATGAGGGGGGGGAACGCCTTTGCCGGTGACCTGGACGAGGTTGAACTCTCCAGCGCTGCCCGTTCAGCCGCGTGGATCGCGGCAGCGGCAGCAGGCCAGGGGCAGGACGGGAAGCTGACCACCATACAGCAGGAGGAGAGCGGCAATGGGGGCGGAGAAAACCTCACCATTCGCCTCATGAAGACAACCGCCCGTAACATCACCTTCGACGGCTGGCTCGTCATCGCCCTTTGTACGACCATGCTGTTCCTCGCAGCGGGGGTGTTCATCAACAAGTTCACCAGGCTGCAGAAGATAAAGAAGGGGAATGACGCGTTCCTGGAGAGCTTCAACAACCTCCACGACCCGCTGGAACTGGACCTTGAGGACAGCGCGTTTGAGCAATCCTCCCTGTTCCGCATCTACAGGGCGGGCTACAACCAGATCATGCACTGGGCCGAAAAACATGCAAAAGGCCAGGAAGAGGTCGTCCTTACCCCATCGGCCCTGAACATCTTCCGCGCCGCCCTGGACCGGGCCAACTCGGACGAAACCAGGAAGATGAACGCCTGGATGATCGTCCTTACCCTCGGCATCTCGGGGGGACCGTTCTGGGGGCTTCTGGGTACGGTCTGGGGGGTCATGAACACTTTTGCCAACCTGGCTGAGGCGGGCGAGGCCAACCTCTCCGCCATCGCCCCGGGGGTCGCCTCTGCGCTCGCCTGTACCCTGTTCGGCCTGCTGGTGGCGATTCCGGCCCTGTTCGCCTACAGCTACCTGGTCATGCACATGAAGAACCTGAACGTGGAAACGCGGCATTTCATCGAAGAATACGCCCTGCGGGTCGAAGGGTTTCATGGGGAGGAAGCATGAAAGCGCCATCGGATGACCATGATGAGGTAGTCGAGATCAACGTCGTGCCGATGCTCGACCTCGCCTGGAACCTCCTGGTGGTCTTCATGATCGTTGTGACTGCCTCTGTCCAGGGGATCAACGTGAATCTACCCAAGGCGAGCGCCGCGGCGAGCAAGATCAAGCCGACCACCAAGGCGATTACCATCACCGCGGAAGGGACCATCTTCCTCGACAGTTTTCCGGTGACCCTGCCGGAGCTGGAAACAAGGCTTCGCCAGTACAAGGCGTCGGACCCTAACCTGCCGGTGGTGGTGAGGGGGGACGAGAAAATTTCCTACAAAAGCATCATCGACGTTCTGGACATCCTCCAGAAGCTGGAGATTACGCAGCTGGGGCTGGTGACGCAGAAGCTGGTGAAATAATCGAATGTAGGGGCGGCCCCATGTGGCCGCCCTTCCTGACGCCAAAAACAGGGCAACCACACGGGGTTGCCCCTACATGAGACAACGATGACCGATAAGAAGAAGAACAAGAATAAGATGCCGTACCAGAACTGGCTGGTGCCGGGGGCAATCGGCCTTGTCTTGCTGGCCGGCGTCGGTTTCCTGGTCAAGGTGATGATGACCGATGTGGGGCCGAGGAAAAAGGAGCAGATATCCACGGTCACCCTGCTGAAGCCGCCACCGCCGCCGGAAGTAAAGGAAAAGCCGCCGGAGCCGGAAGTCCCGAAGGAAGTGCCCAAGGAAGTGTCGATGCCCCAGGACACACCGCAGGCCCAGGACCAGCCCCAGGAGTCCCAGGATAACACACCAGCCGGCAGCGACCTCGGGGTCGACGGTGATGGTGGTGCTGGAAGCGATGCCTTCGGCCTGGTCGGTAAGAAGGGGGGGCGGGGCATCACCCTCGGCAGCCCGGGAGGGGGGATGAACCGGCTGAACCTTATGGCGAAATACGGCCGCTACATCCAGAAGGTCCAGGATGAGATCAGGGCGCAGGTGAACAGACAACTGGAGCAGGACGGCGGCATTCCGAAGGGTAAGTACCAGACCGTGGTGAAAATCACCCTTAACGGCAAGGGGGCGGTCATTTCTTACCGGATCACCACTTCTTCAGGGCAACAGAAAGTAGACAAGGCGGTCAAAGAAGCGCTCGTCTCGATGCGGATCAGCGAAGTCCCTCCCGAGGGGATGCCGGGCGGCATGACCATCAAGATAACATCTCAAGGATAAACCATCTCGATAATCGTCTCAACTACAAGATCTGGAGGGAAATTTGATGCTGCGTCGTTTCATACTCGTGCTCACGGTGGCATGGATAACCACGGTATTCAGCATGGCTGCCTGGGGTGAGGAAAAGCCGGCCGATAACGGCCGGGTGGAAGTCATCGGTGCGCTGGTCGATCTGTTCAAGAACAAGGAAGTCATAACCGGCGATGAGGCAACGGCACTCAAGGAAAAGATCAAAACGCCGGACGAGGCCGGGAAAGACCTGGAAGCGGTACTCACGGTGCTCCGGAGCAAAGGGACAATCGATGAGGACGAGTACGCGGAAATAACCAACAAGGTCAGAAACAGCTTCATTCCGGGTGGTGATATCGAAGCGGTGGTCGACTACCTGCGGGTGCAGGGGACCCTCAGCGGCGAAGAGGCCGACGGAATCATGGCGAAGCTGGCCTCCACGCCCCTCGGCAAGGAGAAGGCTCTGTATGACCGGGTAATGGCCAGTGTTACCAAAGAGATCCGCAAGGAAGTCCAGGGCACGATGAAGAACGAGATCAAAGAGGAAGCGGTCCTGGAGGCGAAGAGCGAAACCAGGAAATCACTGCCGGACTGGCTCAACAGGATCAGCTTTGCCGGAGATGTCCGGCTCCAGTACGAGGGGGACTTCTTCGATCAGAACAACGCCCTGTTGCTGAACCCAGGCAGTCCTACGACTCTGCTGAACACCACGACCGACCGGAACCGCCTGCTGCTTCGTGCCCGTTTGAACATGACGGCCCGGGTGAACGACCAGGTAGAGGCCGTGATCGGCATTTCTACCGGGACCACCAGCAACCCGGTTTCGCAAAGAGTCGTGCTCGGCGATTATTACAACAAGAAATCGATCGCACTCGATCTCGGCTACCTGAAATGGACACCGCAGCAGTCTCTCACGTTTTGGGGAGGTCGGATCCCAAGCCCCTGGTTATCGACCGATCTGGTCTGGTGGCCCGATCTCCGCTTTGACGGTGTTGCAGGAAGCTATACCAAGCAGCTCACCCCCCGGCTGACCGGGACAGTGACGGCCGGGGCCTTTGCCGTGCAGGAGGTGGAGTTCTCTTCCCGCGACAAGTGGATGTTCGCAGGCCAGACGATCCTGAACTACAAACCGCGGGAAAAAGTCAGCACAATGCTCGGGGTTGCCTTCTATGATTTCGAGAACGTCGTGGGACGGGCAAACTATCCTGCCTTTCCCGGCCAGAACGATTACACCGCACCGCTCTTCCAGCAGAAGGGGAACACCCTCTTCGATATCGATCCCTCGTCCGCGATCAAGACAGCGCTGGCGTCCGAATTCCGGGAGCTGAACGTCACGGGCATGGTGGACCTCGGCTACTGGGATCCGGTCCATGTCGTGTTTGTGGGAGACTTCGTGAAAAACCTCGGCTTTAACCGTGCCGATGTGGTGCAGAGGACCGGCAACCCCGATGTGAAGGAGGAATCTACCGGCTACCAGATCGGCCTCGCGATCGGCTATCCGACCATTCGAGAATTCGGCGACTGGAAGGGCTATTTCTTCTACAAGTACCTGGAGGCGGATGCGGTCATCGATGCCTTTACCGATCCCGATTTCCATGTCGGCGGGACAAACGCCAAGGGGTGGATAGTGGGAGGAGAATTCGGGCTGCTGAAAAATTTCTGGCTGCAGGCCCGCTGGTCCAGTGCCGATCAGATTTCCGGACCGCCGCTTGCGGTCGACGTGTTTCAGTTGAACCTGAATGCGAGATTCTAGCAGTGAGCCTTTCAGCGGACCGCTATGAAGAGTAACCGTCTGTGGCGGCGGGTCAAGAAATGCCTGACGGCGATCGGGATCGGTCTTCGCCTGAAACCCTTCGCCGTCAGGTTCAACGGCTCCGTCGCACGAAAGTGGCTGGCAGGCTCTTACGATCTTCTCTACCGTTCGCGTGAGCGGGTCCTGCTGGCCAATGTCGTGTCAGGCGCGCTGATTGCCATGTCGGTATATTATCTCGGGCAATCGGCGCTCCTCGACGACCTGATCACCCGGCTGCTCTGGTGGCTCCTCCGGGTGCGGGAATTCATCGCGGTGCGTCGTATGGTCCCCGTGTCGCCAGTCGCCATGACAGCCGGCCAGGGGGTGGTCATCCTCCTCTCGGCGGGGGTCTGCTCCTACTTCAGCTCGATGAGAAAGATATTGCTGCTTAACTCTTGCCTGGTCTTCCTCATCGTCCTCCTCAACCTCTTCGGCCGCGCCGGCGCTGTCATCGTTCCGATGAGCGCCGCCTTCGTTATCCTCCTGATCATGGCAGGAGCAGCACTCGATTACTACCGGGAGCTGAAATCCCAGAAAAGGCTCCTGCGCCATGTCGCCGACAAGCAGCAGACCGAACATGCGATCCTGCGTCACGTAAGCCACAGTGTCAACCCGACCATACAGATGGCGCTCTCCCCGATCCGGGGAGTCGCCGCTTATCTCGGGGAACGGCGCATGCTCGATGAAGTGGTGGCAAGACGGCGCGACGGGAGCGGGGAAACCATCGCTGCGGCCCTTGAAACTGCGACGGTGAGCCTTCTGCAGATTAGGGAAATCATCGAGACGACGGAGGACATCTTCGGCAACCGGATAACGGCGGACGATTTCGAGGAGGTAAAGCTGGTGGAGCTGTTCGAGAAGGAGATCATCCCGCTTTTTCTGGAGAGACGCTTCAAGCTGGTGCTGGAGTGTGCCAGGCAGACGACGGCGCGTCTGCACCGTCCTTCGTTCGTCCAGGCCGTCAAGAATATCGTCAGAAACGCCGAGGTCCACGGTTTTCCGGACGGGTTCACGTGCCAGGGGGCGCCGTATGTCCGTTTCGAGGTCCGGGAGACTTTCAAGGAGATCGAGATAGACTGCGAAAACAACGGGGTGCCTTTCCCCCAGGGTTTCAAGCCCCGGGATTTCCTGACCTTCGGCCGGAAGGGGAAGACGAGCCCCGGCAAGGGGCTGGGTGGGGCGTGGGTGAAGAAGTGCGTGGAGGTGCACGGCGGCACGTTCCGGAAGCTTGCCAACAGCCCGGTCAGGTTCCGCATCACCCTGCCGAAGAGGAGAGCATGAATGGGCAAGCCCGATGCTGACCATTTGACCATGCTGGTCATCGACGACGACGAGCAATACGTGGATGCCCTGTTCCGGGACGGACAGCGATACGGGATTGCGCTGCGTCACGTTGCAAGCCTGGAGGCGGGGAAGGAGATTATCGAGGGGGACGAAGGGAAGACACTCTGCGGCATTATCCTGGACGTGGAGTGCTACAAGCACCGCAACCAGGAAACTCCCGACGGCAGTTTCATCATTGCGGCCACCAAGTACTTTACCGAAAGGGCGCCCGATCTGCCGCTCGTGGCCATCACCGGTGTGCAGCCCTTGTTCGAGCGGTATCAACGGGACTTCGACGGGATTTGGCAGGTGTATCGCAAGGGGCGGGACGAGGCGGCGATGTTTGCCTGCCTGCGCAAAAGTGCAGAGGAACTGGGCTGGGTGAAGATCGTCAACCGCTATCCGGATGTCTTTGGCGTCGTTGAGCGCCATCTGGGGAGTGACGCCCATGGTGAGCTTCTCGACTGTCTTGTCAACATGCAGGCGACTGCGTTACCGCGGATCAGGGGCAATCTGGCGAACCTGCGGAGCCTCCAGGAAAAGATATACCTTGCCCTTCACCGGATCGAGCCCGAGATGGTGCCGGCGCAGTTCATCCAGACGCGCCAGGGGGGGGACAAGAGCTGTGTCGACGTGGCCCGTATCCTGGAGCACCTGAAGGGGGGGTACGATCCCCATGCCCAGAGGAATACCGGCAGGGTATACCTTCATTACCGCTCCATCCTCTACCGGTTTTCGGAGATGGTCTACAAGGTCGCCTCCGACGGCATCCACGCCATCGACGAAGGCGGGGCGTTCCGGCCGACTGCATACACCGTGCAGGCAGCCACATTTGCCCTGCTCGACTTGCTGCTCTGGTTCGGAAGTGTGACGGAGGGGAAGGGGCGCAGATAGAATGATGGGCCTTATGAAAATCAGGTCACTACTCTTCGGGGTGTTCGTGTTCTTTGCAGGATGTTTCAGTTATCCACTGAATATGACGGAAAAGGAATGGAATGCATTGACGCCGAAGCAGCAAGCAGATGCCCGAGAGCGCCAAAAGGAAGTTTACCGCTACGAGGCCGATGCACAGCGTTGTCACCGGGGCGCTGAGCGGAAAGTGGTAGTGAAGTTTCCCGCGGGAGGGTTGCAGCTAAATTCCTTCGGTTCTTCTCATCAGGGAGGGTACGAGATAAGTATGGGGGAAGACGGGGAGTTTTACCGGCAGTGTATGGAGAAGGCGGGATGGGATGTGCGGTTGTTTATTGACATAACCTGCCCCAAGGGGAGGTAGATGATGGAAATGGATCAATATTCTACTAATGATGGGGGCGTATGATGCGGCAGATTTTTGCAGGATTTAGCAAGGTGCTGGCTGTGGTTCTGGCAATGGTGGTACTTGCAGCTTGTGCTGGTGGTGGCGGCACCGGGGGATCTTCTGTCACTGTGCCCGGCATGACGACGGCGACGGTCACCGGCTCAATTACGGGAGGCACGTTTGCTGCCTTTGACGCAACAACCGGAATGGCAATGGGCAGTGTCGCGGCAAGCGCAGACCTGTCGGGGGGGAAAAGCTTTTCGCTCCCCCTCCCGGCCGGCAGAACATACAAGTTCTATATCATCGAGAACGATGGGACCGCCAGCGCCCGTGTATTCCCCGTCTACTGGGGTGCGACCAACAAGTTTGCGGTCCTTGCGATAACCGCCGTAGATTTAGGCTTCATCAGTACGGTAACGGGGGTCGCCCAGTCGGGCAACGACCCGACCAAAGCAAGCGGAGTAACCGGCAGCGGCGAGGACAAGACCATCCCCGGTGCCCTTGCCGGATCGGCTTTTGCCGTGTCTGACCTTGCGGGGAGCTGGAATGTGCAGCAGATAACTGCCGGAACAGGGGCGGGGTGGCAAAGTAGCATGGTGAGCATCGACGCGAGCGGCACTGCGGCCGCCGCAAGCTACGAGTCGAGTGCCGGTTCAGGGACGACACCTTCGGTGACTTATTCGATCTATCCCAGCGGTGTGGTCACATTTCCCGGCGGTACCGGCACCGGTTTCCGCGGTATCATGACGAAGGACAAGAGCATGATAGTCGGAACGATCTCACCGGCAGGCGGGGATTACGCCATGATTGTCATGTGCAGGGGGGGCGCGACCTATGGCCAGGCCGACCTGCAGGGGACGTGGAGTCTTGGTCAGCTGATAACGGGCGCTTCGCCCGCCTGGACGCATGGATACGCAACCATCGACGCAAGCGGCACCATGAGCATCACGGGTGAAACGCGGAGCAGCGGCAGCGGCAGCACTCCGGCTGCCACTCTGACTATCGATGCCACGGGTAGCGTGGCAAGCAATGCATGGACGAGTTTTTCAGGGGTCCTCTCCCAGGACAAGAACCTCATGGTCGCCGTCGCCACAAATCCTGACGGAACATTCAGCCTGATGACCCTTACCCGGACTGGCGGGGCGAGCTTTGCTGCCGGCGACCTCGTCGGCATATGGCGTACGGACTGGCTCTCCGCCGGGAACGGACCAAACACGCCGTATTACGGCAGCGCCCTGTTCGCGAGCGACGGGTTGGTTAACGATGCTTACGGCGATATTGCCGCGACAATGACCTCAATCCAGCTCAGCAGTGTTGCACAGGCGGATTATGCGCTGACGGTCGCACTCTCATCAACGGGGTACGCGAGCTTCAAGAACACGGATTATTTCGGTGCCATGTCGATAGCGAAGAATCTGATGGTCGGGATCTGGACCGAGAGCAACGGCAGCCCCAGTCTGTACGTATTCGTCAAGTAATGGGAAGCGGCGAACCGATGAAGCTTTACTTTGCCTACGGTTCTAACCTCTGGCGCGAGCAGATGCGGGAGCGCTGTCCGGACTATCGGGAGGTCGGGCATGGGCTCCTGAAAGGATACCGGTGGATCATCACAACCCGCGGCTATGCCAACGTCGTCACGTCTCCGGACGATGTCGTCCACGGGACGGTCTACTGGATATCGGCTGCGGATGAAGAGAGGCTGGACCTCTACGAGGGAGTGCAGAACGGCGCCTACCGCAAGGAGATGTTGGAGGTCGAGGTTGGCGGCCGGAGCTGTAGCTGCCTTGTCTATGTCGATCCGGTCGAGGAGGAGGGGGAACCCCGGGAGGAGTATGTGGAGCGGCTCAGGAGGGGCTTCGTCGATACCCGGCTTCCCGCACCATACCTGGCATCCATCTGTGGCCGCTTCACAATAATTTTGGGTTATCGTGACACCGTAGCCATTAAGGGTGTGGTATAGAAAACTGATCTGCATCGGTACGTTGCTGACCTTACAAAGGCCCCAGGAAGCCCGCATCATGAGCGCAATGCTTTGGTGTGGGCTTTTCATTTGCACCTATCAATTATTCAGATAATCGTGACACCGTTGTCATACAGACTGTGTTATAGAAGATTAATCCAATGGCAACTGTTAGAAATTGGAACACTACTAAGATCAGTCACTAACTAACTCTTTATTACTCTTTCTTGAGATGAATGTGGTGATTAATGGGGAAAAAGGAGGGCAACAATGTGTCGTAATTGGAGAACTCTAGGAGTTTTTTTCTTCTTGTTGTTGATGATAGCCGGCTGCGGAAGTAACGGAGATTCTATAATCACTGCTGCGGTTTCTCCCGACTCATCTCCCACAATCGCCAGCATCAACCCAGCAAGCGCATCGGCCGGCACAACCGTAACCATCACGGGAACTAACTTCGGCGTGACCCCGGCCGACAATGTCGTGAATTTTAACGGGACAGCCGCCGTGGTAACCCAATGCACATCCACCCAGATCATTGCCGTAGTCCCTGATGGTGCGACGACCGGGCCGATTACCGTTACGGTTGGAGACAAAAGCGCGATGTCCTCAACCGACTTCAAAATCGAGGCTACCACGCCATCCTTTGCAGGGAGTTACTTCGATGGCGCTAAGTGGATACCCTGTTACTGGACCGGGACCATCCGCACCGACTTGTCCGGCGACGGCACCAATAACGCTCTCGCCTTCTCGCCGGCAGTCTCGTCCGGAGGCGCTGTCTACACAGCCGGCTATTACTCAGACGGCACTAAAAATATTCCCTGCTACTGGTCAGGAAGTAGACGTATTGATCTTCCGGGCGACGGTGTCCATGATGCCTCTGGTACTTCCTTAGCCGTGTCCGGCGGCACTGTCTATACGGCCGGTTCTTACTACAATGGCAGGAACCACATTCCATGTTTCTGGACAGGGACAACACGTACTGATTTACACGTATTTCCTTATGCAGTCCCTATTGGAAACCCGCTGGAAGTCGTTGTCGCGGAAAGTGCACAATCCAATCTGAACTGGATTGATGTCCGTAAAGATGGCTATCCCCTGTCCATAGCCGTGTCCGACGGAACCGTCTACACGGCCGGGTACATGGCTGACCCGTTTACCTGGGGCTCGCCGGCATCGCTGCATACACCATGTTACTGGAAAGGAACCGCTCCCACCATTCTGGATGCCGGCTTAAATGATGCGGCTGCCCTTTCCATAGCAGTGTCAGGCGGCACTGTCTATACGGCCGGGTATTATGCCCCGACATACTGGCTTTACTTCAAAACAGCCGACTACCCCCAAGGAATTGCATCACCGCATGCAACACCCTGTTACTGGGCAGGGAATACCCGTGTCGATCTGCCGGGCAACGGTGCTCATGATGCTTACGCTTATTCGATAGCCATTTCAGGCCGCACCGTTTATACGGCTGGATGCTATTCCGACGGCGTTAAATACATTCCCTGCTACTGGGTCGGAACGACCCGTGTCGATCTGCCGGGAGATGGTACTCACAACGCCTATGCTGCTTCCATAACTGTGATCGGTGGCACTGTCTATGTGGCTGGGAATTACTCAGACGGCACGAAGGTCATCCCCTGTTACTGGGTCGGGGCCACCCGAACCGATCTGCCGGGAGACGGCGTTCATAACGCATTTGTCAACGCATCAGGTGGCGGGCAGCTTTAACTGGGGTGGCGAGGGTAGGGGAATTAGTGTTTTCCCAGATGTTTGGAAACGAGTTTCTCGACGATCTGCGCCGCCGACTTCTCCTTGCGAGCGGCCTCCTCCTCGAGCCGGGCAATGACTTCCGGCTTGAGCATGAGAGTGAGGGGGAGTCGGCCGGCGTCCGTTTCCTTCCGCGAGCCGGGTGTCGATGGTTTCCCCACCTGACTGTCAGAGCCTATCCCACCAGCAACGAACCTCAGAACGCTATCCTCGTCGAATGACGGCTTATGGACAGTAGGCTTAGTCTTTGTTCGGTTCATCGTACCTTCTCCTTGAGGATTTCACGCACCTCCTCGGCGAGCGCCCGTACCTCGGCGTGGGCCGTTCTGTCGAGCCACTCATCCGCCGACAGCCCCCTGGCCAGGGCCTCGCTGTAGGCTACGCGGTAGCCGAGACGGGTAGCAAGTTCCGAAAGTCCAAGCTCCTTGCGGGCCGCTTCGCTCAGATCGGCGGCTTCCCGTGTGCGGGCCCTGAACCGGTTCCACACGATCCTGACATCGATGCCGGCCCGGTATGCACGGGCTGCCTCGATTGTCCGCAGCAGGTCCGCGGTGGACCATATTTCCGCGGCGCTCGCCCCCAGAGGCACCAGGCAGAGGGAGCTCATGACGATGATCGCGCGGGTCATCTCGGCGATGCGGGGGGGCGCATCGATAACGATGTAGCGATGGTCCCGGGAGAGCTCCTTTGCCGTGGCGATGAGTTCCCGGTAATCACGGGCGGTGGCAAGGGTGAGGTTGGTCGGAGGCGCCTCCGACTTGCGCACCGCGTACCACGAAGCGCTCGTCCCCTGCGGGAGGTCACAGTCGATGAGCGCCGTCGGTTTGGCGAGGGAAAAGGCGGCCGCCAGGTTCGTGGCGATAGTGGAACGGCCAACCCCTCCCTTGACCTGGATTATCCCGACTATCTGGGTCATCGATCTCTCTCTCCCGGCTCATGACGATACGATCATCCTACCACGGTGCGACGGGATAATCAGCACAAAAGTTCGTTCCTTCGCGCCGGTCGTCCGATGGGGAAGGCACACCAGCAGAATCTTTACTTCCCCGTAGGATAATCTACACAATTTTTTGCGATAATCTAAATTTTCGAAATCTTCTGGGAAGGATTGGGGGGGAACAAAAATTTAACGCAGATGTGCGATGGTTGCAATGTTGCTTGTGTATCATAGTGCCAGTAGTGTCCGATCAATAAGGAGACAGGAGTGAACGCAATGAAGAGGTTGACGAACGAAGCGTATGTTGAAGGATTTAGAACCACGATGAATTGTCCGGTCTGCAACTCCCGGGACAGCATCGAAGTAATCATGAACGCCGGAGGATACGCAAAAAACCTCCTTGAATGCGCGAGCTGCGGGTCGATTTGGGCTAGCCAGATCGAAGAGGTTGAGTTCGTCCTGAGAAATTGTGCCTGAACTGAACTCCGACAAGCTACATCCCACCCTTTGCATCCGAACATTGAAGTGGTTTGATCGCCTGTTGATTAATCATGACACAATTTGGGGGCATTGCTGAATAACAGATTATTGCTGGAGATGAAATGATCCCGGAAACTGAAAAGATAAGACGGTTCGTGGACAAGTGGAATCTGAACAACCGGCTTTGCCGGGCAACGGAAGGCGAGATCGGGCTGGTGGAGCGACATCTCGGCATAGCATTACCGTCTGCCTACAAGTTTCTCGTGCGGGAGTTCGGTGACATCTATACCCCTTTCATTTTTGACGCCCTTGTCGAGCAGAAAGTCAACTTCCCCGACGTTCAGGATTTCGACCTGCCGCTGATAGCCCTGGAGACGACCAAGGCCTGTGTCAAAGCGGGGATGCCGGAAGGTTACTTCGGCTTTGCTTCGGATTGCGCGGGGAACAGGTTCTGTTTCCGGTGCGATGAATGCGGGATCGGCCGGGAGGACGCGCCGGTCTGGTGTTTCGATCATGATGCCATCGAAATGAAAGAAATATCCGTGAGCTTCACGGAATGGATCGCGTTTTATGCACGACTTGGAGCACTAATAGGCCGTCCATACGGGATTGCGCGCCTTACGGCCTGAAGGGCGAGACAAAAAGAGCGGCCCTGCTTCAACCCGTTAAGGGATATCGAAAACGGTACTTTGCCGACCCGCTGGCCGGGATCCGGAAAGCCTGAATCGAAAGTGTAATGCTTTTGGTTTGGGTTTTTCATTTTGTGTCCATGTGAACATGGCAGTTCACCCGATTCAAACGGAGGGGAATGAATGAACGAATGTGAAAAAATCGATCGTTGCCAGTTCTTCCTGCAGATCATGCCGGGGATGCCGCAGACGTCGAAGCTGGTCCGAAACTTCTATTGCATGGGCAACTTCACGAGGTGCGCGAGATATCAGGTGGGGAAGATGCTTGGCCTTCAGGCGGTTCCCGATAATCTGTCTCCGAGTGACCGTCTTCAGGCAGATCTGCTCCTGGAGACAGCGCGGCTTGAAATCGAGGCATAATGAAGAAAATCGAAAAAGCCTCCACACAGCTGATTGCAGAAAATTTATACCGGTGTAACGGAAAATTAACATGAGTATGGTATACAGCCCGTATCTTGGCCCATATAGTCGGGTGAAAGGTGGTGATTCAACTGTACTGCTCGATACTGCGCCACTATGGACAACACGACAAGTCCGCAGCGTGCAAGCGTTGTCTCCGCATGGGGAAAATAGAGAAAGCTGCAACGCCGTTGTCCCGGTGGAGACGCGACAATCGATGAGGGATTTGTCATATCACCGTATTACGAAGTGGAGGAAAGGCTATGAGGAGGCGGAGCGGAGCGTGGTTATTCCTGGCGATGGCTCTTGGCATGATGGTGGCGGGGTGCGGTGCCGGCGTGGTTTCTTCCGCGCCGACGGTTTCCGGGGTGGCGGCGGCGGGTGCGCCGCTCAGCGGAACTGTCTACCTGAAGGATTCGTCGAATCCCGCCCATGAGCTATCTGCTCCTGCTGCGGCGGACGGCTCGTTTTCGTTCAACGTGAGCGGTCTGACGCCCCCCTTTCTCCTGAAAGCGGCGGGAAATGCCAACGGAAGCGATTACGCTTACTATTCGTTTGCCGCCGCGGCCGGCGTTGCCAACGTTAATCCCCTCAGCCATCTGGCGGTTGCCGAGGCAAACAGCAGCGATGATCTGGCGAGCCTTTACGCAGCCCCGGACCCGGCAAGGATGCAGTCGATCAGGAGTGCCCTGGACAACGTCGTAGGCAGCCTTCGGACAGTGTTCCGTCCCACACTGGTCCGGTTCGGTGCGGATGGTGTCAATTTCATCACCGACGGCTATGCTGCGAACCATAAAGGTCTCGACCTGATGCTCGATCTGATAGCCATTTCAGTCAGCAATGGCGAGGTGACCGTAACCGACAGAACGACCGACACCACTAAGCAAACTCCTTTGAGCGCCTTCCTGACCGATACCGTGGACATGATCCCAACGGCACAGACAATGATTGCCGGCTCTTTGTTGGTGTTGCCGCTTGCACCCTCGGTTGTCGTCAATGGTACGATGGACTTCTCGGCAATCGTGGTCGGTACGGCCGACCAGCGGGTCAACTGGCATGTCGTGGAACCGGACGGCGGCAGCATTACGAGTGCCGGCGGCTATACCCCTGCGAATATAGGGACCTATCATATCGAGGCGACGAGTGTCTCTGATCCGACCAAGAGCGTTACGATAGCGGTAGTGGTAACGAGGCTGCTATGTCCTCGGGCTGACGAGGAATTCGGCAAGTTACAGGCCGAGGACTGAATTCGCGAGAACTCAGGTGGCTCGGTTGGAGAGGGATTTGTCATGGCGCCGGTCGAAGTGGAGGAAAGGCAATGAGGAGGCGGGGTTCTCTGTCAGATTCGACGCATTAGAGCCATCGTCTGACCCGCTCCACATAACCCTTGTAATGCTCGCCGAATGCTTTGGACAATTTCCGTTCCTCGTAGGGACAGAAGACGAAATTGAGGACCGCGAAATATACCAGCGCAGATGCATAAAACGGCACTGTGCCCATACAGACGGCAATACCCGCCATCATGAGAACCATGCCCAGGTACATGGGGTGCCGCGAGAAGCGAAAGGCATTGACCCGATGGCAGCGTGACGATCAAAAGGGCCGTTGAGAGGGCTATCTTTGGAGAGTGTTTCTTTTTACGAGGAGCTGCTGGAAAAGCTGCACGTAGGGGTCATTTTCGTCGACAGGAACCGGCGCATAACCTACGTCAATGCCAGGGTATCGCTTTTGGCAGGGTACGAGGAGGATGAACTCCTCGGGATACACTGTTGGGACTCCTTCAGACCCTTGAGCAGCGATGGAAACTTCCTTGCCGACGACGACCACTGTCCGATACTCGCCTGCTGGAGCAGTGGCGGAGACATCAAAAAGGAAACGTTCTTTCATCATCGGATCGGCCATCTGATCCCTGTCGTGGTCCGCGCCACCTCCCTGACCGGCTCGGGCGTGGCAGCGATGGTGGAGATCAGCAGTGGCGGTACATCGCGGCTTGAAGATCTTCATCGGCTCCCCCCGCAAGACTACCTCACCGGACTCGCCAACAGGTTCTATCTCGAATCGACCATTGAGACGCGGCTCGCCGAGCTGAACAGGTACGGGTGGCCATTCGGCGTCCTCTTCATCGACATCGACGGGTTCAAGGGTGTCAACGACACCTCCGGTCACGCGGCCGGCGACCTCGTTCTGATTGCCATCGGAACGACGTTGCTCAATTGCATGCGGTCGAGCGATGTGGTCGGCCGCTGGGGCGGCGACGAGTTCCTTGCCGTTCTCCCAAACGTCGGGCTTGTCGAGCTGTTCGAGGTGGCCGAGAGATACCGTCTCCTCGTTCGGAAACGACTCTCCCTCTCAGAGCACAGAAGCTCCATATCACCGTCTCGGTGGGGGGAGCTTTGGCGACAGCGGAAGATACCCTGGACAGCATAGTCGCCCGTGCCGACTTCCTCATGTACGCCAGCAAGGCAAAGGGGAAAAACTGCGTCACCATCGACTGCAAAGAGCGAGTGAAGGGAGTGCGCGGCGCGGGTGTCCAGCCGATGCTTTTTCCTCCTGTCTGATCTCTTGCCGACTCCCTCGGGGAAGTGATCGATGGGGCGGATATTGAATGGTACCGTGTGTCCCGATAGCGAAAAGAGGAAACCGTTATGAGCAGCGTAGTGTTGGCAATTTCAGGCTCTCTGAGGGAGCGATCGTTCACCGAGAAGATGCTCGACCTGTGTATCGAAGGGATGGGGGAGGACCTGGAGGTACACAAGTTCTATCCCCACAGGATGAACATTGGGCCATGCACCGGTTGCTGGTCGTGCTGGGGGAGAAAGGGGCAGGGAGAGTGTGTTAAGAAAGATGATTTCGAGCAAATCCTCGATGTCTACAAACGGGCCGACTACCTCCTCCTGGCGGCACCGCTCTATTTCTTCGATCTTCCCGCCACGGTCAAGAACGTGGTCGACAGATTCTTCGTTATTCTGGAACCTGCCCAGATCCGTTCCCCCAAGGGGGAAACCAAGCACCCCAAGCGATTCGGGCGACATCCCAAGGCGGTCTTGATCTCATCCTGCGGCTTTCCTGAAATAGCGAACTTCGACATTCTGAGGAGGCACTTCCATGTCATCTGTGAGCACCTGGACTGGAAATGGGCGGGGGAGATACTGATTTCGGCGGCCGGGGCGGCAAATGCGCCACGACTCTTTGACAGGAAGTATGCCCTTATCAAAAAAGCAGGTACTGAACTGATCAATGAAAATATTTCGCAAGAGACAACAGATTCAATCGCAGCTCCGGTCATGCTTGCAGAAGACTACCGCCGGATGAGTACCCTGAATTTCGCAGCCGGGATAATGGCAAAGGCGGAAATGGCCTCAATCGCCATAAAAGTCATGATGGGAAAAGATGACCCCTGCAGTGTGGAAGAAAAGGGTATGTGAAAGAGAAAGAGAAATTCAGACTCCGGACGTCGCCATCCTTGGACTGTAGTGCCGCTTGAGCCAGCTGCTCAGCCCGTCGAGCCCGGGGAAGAGCACCCGTTCGGTGATGTTCGCCTGGTCGAGCTTGTCGCGGATCTCCCATTTGAGAGAGGCGGGGATGATGATTTTCCTGCCGAGCCCCTTATCCCTCAGCCATTCATCCAGGGCCTTGGTCGGGCCGGACATGACCGAGCAGAGCGCATACTGGTTGACGATCCGGTCGTCGAGGGACGGCGGCTCGAAGAAGATGGCAATGTCGTCGTGCGCCGGTTCGGCGAGGTCGGTGAGGGAGTTGACGGCTTCGGACAGCATCTTCACCGTCAGCACGTTCGCCCCCTCGTCCTCCAGCATTTTCCTGAATTTGGCGGGTAGCATCTGATGGGCCTTGACGTAGTTCACCGCCCAGATGACGCCGTCCAGGTCGTATTTGTCGATGTTCACCGTCGCAAAGTGCATGGCGATGAAGGGGGAGTACGTCCAGTCGAGGATCCGCGTCGGGAGGCCGTAGTGCTGGGCAACGGAGAGCCAGTGCCAGAGCGAGTCCCGCTCCACGACGTTGCGATGGGCGTATTTGGTGAAGTTCCGCAGCAGATGCCGTTCGAGCTCGGCGTACTTTCCGCCGAGGCGCATCAGGCTCGTTTCCAGTCGGTAGCCGGCATCGGACAGGCCGCGAAAGGCAAAGCGCGACCGAAACCGCCCGAGTTCCTCATTCCAGGAGTCGGCGAATAACTCCTTTTGAAGCTCATCCCACGAATGAATGAGTATCTCTTCCATCGATTGTCCGCTAGTTCCGGCTGGTGGAGACACTGCCGGCACCGTTCGGAAAGAGGAGGGGGCTTGCCCGAAAGAACTGGCCGCAGCTCATGATGCCTTCAAAACCCAAGAGGTCGAAGGCTATTCTTCCCGAGATCTCTTCGCCGTGGATGGTCCACGCATTCTCGACTTCATCGGTAACGAGTATGCTGCATCGCTCATCCCATTCGCCGGACTGGTTGATATCCGTCGATTTGATCGCTGCCCGCGCGCTGTTGTGCCAGATGGTCATGGTGCCGTGACACTTTTTCGTGCCGTTGTAAAAGAGAAGAAGCGTAATGCAGTCCCCCCAGTGGATTTCGGCCTGCTGTTCCAGTGGGATAAGGCCCTGGAAAGCGGGGAGGTTGTCGGCGGTAACGACCGTACGCTGAACTACTTCGACTACCTGGCAGTTGGGTGCCATCTCTGACAATCTTTTATGTGCTTTGATGTCCCCGCACAGAGCGATGCGATCGTGTTCTCTGTGAGCGTTCATTTGGCTTTCCCGGACAAGAGCATCACGTAGACGAAGAAGGCGATGCCGATGATGCCGACAAGAGCCGCGGCGATTTCCAATCCGAATTTCAGGTTTGAGACTTCCATGGTGTATTCCTCTCTGTGCGTAATGTGGTCACATCGCGTTACGATCGACTGCTAGGGCATAGCGATTGTTCCTATGGCAATGCAGCCTTATCTTTTATCTGCCGCAATCATATGTGCGGCTGTTGGGGTGGGTGCAGTGGTTGCCGTCCGGCAGTTTCAGGGCATAGGGGCAGCCGTTTGGGGACTCGGCTCGGCATTCGTACAGATAACCGAAGAAAACGCGCGTTCTGCCGGTGACAGGATCGGTAGTTACATACGTAGAAGACATGTTACCTCCTGATGACCTCGCGTCACGACCCCGCCAGCTTGCTCTCCCACCGCCACGCATCCGCGACGATGGTCCGAAGGTCGGCAAAGCGCGGCGTCCAGTCGAGCTCGCCCCGGATGCGGTCGGCCCGCGCCACGAGCATGGCCGGGTCGCCGGGGCGACGGGCATCCTCCCTTATCGGGAAATCGACGCCGGAGACTTCCTTTACCATAGCCAGCACTTCGCGTACGCTCGCCCCCCGGCCGTAGCCGACGTTGAGCGTCGCATTTTCCCCCCCACGCTCCAGGTGTCTGAGAGCCGCCAGGTGGGCGCTCGCCAGGTCTTCAATGTGAATGTAGTCGCGGATGCCGGTTCCGTCCGGGGTGGGGTAGTCGGCGCCGTAGATGGAACAACTACTGCGCAGTCCGAGCGCCGCCTGGCAGGCGACCTTGATGAGGTGGGTTGCCTCGGGGGTGCGCTGCCCTATCCGGGTCTGAGGGTCAGCCCCGGCCACGTTGAAGTAGCGAAGTGCCGCGTACTTCATGCCATGGGCCAGCGCCGCGTCCCGCAGCATCCATTCGCTCACGAGCTTAGAGGTGCCGTAGGGATTGATGGGGCAAAGCGGGCTCTCCTCCGCGGCCACGCCGTTCTCCGGCATGCCGTAGACCGCAGCGGTGCTGGAGAAGATGAACTGCTCTACCCCGTTGGCGATGCAGGCCTGGAGGAGGTTCAGGGTGTTGCGAGTGTTGTTCCCATAGAATTTGAGAGGGTGCGTCACCGATTCCGGGGCCACGATGGATGCGGCAAAGTGGATGACCGTCTTCACGGGATATCTGGTGAGAACTGCCGCGAGGGCCTCCGTATCGGCCAGATCTCCGACGATCAGCTCTTCGCCATGGATGAGGGCGTCGCGAAAGCCGGTGGACAGGTTGTCGAACACCACCGGCCGCACGCCTGCCTCGGAGAGCTGGCGTACGACGTGGCTGCCTATGTAGCCGCATCCTCCAGTTACGAGGACAGAATCGGGGAACGTGGGTGGGGGAGCGACAGTGTTCATCTGGCGACTTATTCCCTTTCTTCGTGAGTCTCGTTCAGCTTTGGAGCAGTATCCCACAGGAAAATGTACTTCATGCAACAGCCGGATAAAATGTTGGTGTCATCAAATTTTTTTATTACGACGCGCTGAACAGGCTGACGAGTGTCACGAAGAGGGGCGTCGCCGCAGAGAGCTACGGCTACGGCGACCGGGGGGTGGGCGGATCAGAAACAGTGGGAGATGGAACGACCTACGGGAAAAGGAAAGGACACCCTTTTTGCGGGGTTCAAATTAACCGGGAGATCAAACGCTGGATGGACAGGGAGAGCTGTGGATCCCTGATCATCTTCAGGGCCTTGTCAACCGGGACGACAGCGCGTTTGCGCCACTCCATCTCCGGCCACTTTTTGAGCACGGTCGTCACCTTCAGAGGGTACACGAAGAGAATCTTTTCCTTGTTGCGGCAACTGGACGGTCGGTGACCGAGAAGGCAACTGCCAATGACGCCAGCCTCCTCCATGGCTTCCATGACTGCGACATCGTGCCGGGACATGCCCGACTCCGGCTGCCCCTTGGGAATGATCCAGCGGGTCTGAGAGGAGTTCATAATCAGCACGAGGTGAAGTCTCCCGCTGCGAAACAGGTAGGGGAGTGCCGCAATCTGGTACTCCGGGGCCGGACCGTGAGGAAGGCCATGGATTGCCAGAGAACTGTTGCTGTAAGCATAATCGTCCGTCACTTCCAATCCGCAATAGTCCGGCTTCTCGAAGAGTTCGCTCGCCTCGACCGACGGGAACTCCACTTCCGCAATGAGCAGCGGTTCGAGCTCGCCGCAATAGCTGTCCACTTCCACCTGGTATTGTCCGTACTTGACCTTCGAACGGACTTTCTCCAACCGCCGTCCTTCGGTGAACGGCCAGAGCGCCTGAAACTGCCGGGGCGAAATCTCGACTTCGATCTCCCTGCGCTTAAGCCCTCGCCCCTCCTTAACGGTGAGGAAATGCTTCTCCCCGTACTGCCGGATACGTACCTCTAATTGCTCGTCGTGGGCAAGATACCCCTGCAGTATGCGTTTCCCGCCTCGGGCACCGTCCGGGAGGGACTTCAGGAGGAATTTCCGCTCGATTTCAATCATGATCGAGGACCCAAAGGAGCAAGGATTTCGTTGCACAGCGCCCGGTAGGCCCGTGCCGCCTCACAGGCGGAAGAGTAAGCCAGGAGGGGCTTTCTGTGGAGTCCCATTTTTTCCACGTCCGCTGAAAAGGGGATGGCTGTTTTCAGGAAACCGGGATGCAATTCCGGAAGGGCGTTCATCATTTCACGATGCATTTTGTTTCTCTTCTGCACCATAGAGAAAAACGGGCGTAGCCTTTTGCCCGGAAGCTCTTCGTCCCGGAAAAAATCGATCAATTGTGCCAATGTTCTTTGCGACAGAATAGTCGGGATGACCGGCACCAGGATAATATCCGACGCACGGAAAACGTTTTCGGAGAGAAGCGTGATGTTGGGCGGGCAGTCCATGAGAATCACATCGTAATCGGGTTTGAACTCCTCCAGCATGGCGCGGAGTTGCTTCCTGCGCTTCGCCATTCCCTCCAGCACCAGGTCAAAGTTCCGGTAGGCGAGGTTGGAAGGAATGATGTCGAGTCCGGGAAAGTCGGATTCCCGTACGTTTCTGCGGAATCCGGCCGCCATGGAGTGAGCGTTGCGCATGCGGAATTTTTCTGCGCAGTCGACGCGAAAATAAAAGGAAGCCGCACCCTGCGGGTCGAGGTCCAGCAGGAGAGTCCGCTGCCCCCTCTCGCGGAGCGCATAGGCCAGATTGACGGCAAGGGCGGTCTTCCCTACGCCACCCTTGATGCTGTAGGCCGAAAGAACATTCACGGGTGAGCAGCCCTCTTTTCTGCCGTTGCGGCAACGGAAACCGGCACTTTGAAGGTGCGTTTGAAGGATGAGGCGGTCGAACCGCTGCAGAAAACCTCAAGTTCCTGATCGATAAGGCCACGCGTCCGTTGCTGCCGCTGGTAGAGGATAGAGACAAGACCGCCAACTCCCAGGGCGGTGGCACTCTTGGATTTATGCTGCTCCCAATAGTCGAGCAGAGATTTCTGTTGCACTGAGGCATCGTTGAACTCGCCGAGTCTGTTCTGTAGCCGGCGCAGCACCTTCAGCTGCGCCGCCCCTTCCTCCTCGGGAATGAGTTCGTTAAAGAACTCCATGAGATAGCGCAGTTTTTTGCACTCGATTCGGAGTTGGTGCACTGCTTCGTCGGACGCCTCTGCTCCTATCTCCCGTGCGATCCCGCGGACCTTCCGGTATCGCTTGTAAATGCGGCCGAACGCCAGCGGACCCACGTGAAGGCCTGCAGCCGGCGAAGACTCGTGCGGCGTCGCCTGAGAAAAATATTCCTCGATCTCGCGGAATAGCTTGTGCCAGGACGGCGCACGCAGTTTCGTCGTCACCCGCCGCACCTCATCCGCCCTCTCCGCGGAAAAATCCTTGAACATCTTCTCCAGGGTCGGGCGGAGTCCGGGGGGGAGCAATCCACGGTATTCGTCACGCGCCAGGAGGTACACATCCAGATCACGGAGCCGGTTGGTCTGCCGGGCAAGATCCCCGACGATAGTACGTATTCGCCGGGTTTCCTCGGCCGGATAAATTTCTTTTACCAGACCCAGTACAGAACGGATCTTCCGGAGACAAATCCGGTAATCGTGGAGGAATTCCGTGTCGAGATCGTTCACTATTCCCGGCACATTTCGGGCTGCGATCTCCAGCATTGAGCAGACGATCCGCCGCACCGCCTCGCGGGCCGGCATTTCTCCCGTGAGATCGAAGACGGGTCGCAGGGTGTAGTGCTGGGGGATCCGATCCGCGTGCCGCAGCAGCACGTCCAACGGACCATCCCCGGACGTGGCCGCTCCGGCCGCGGTGAGGTGCTCCACCACTCGTGCCGCCTCTGGTTCGTAGCCGAGGAGCGGCATCACCCGGCAGAATCGCAGCAGCTCTTTTCCACCCCGTTTCCCCGCAGAAACCGAAACCCACTCGAGCCGGCAGACGATCTTTCCCGTCTCGTTGCGCAACTCGCACTGTCGCCGGCGGAATGCACTCTCAACTACCGGTGCCAGCCCTCTTAGACCGAGCATCCCCTCCAGCGTCCCCCTCATCTCCTGAGTTTCGAAGTCCCCCCAGAACCGTCGCCTGTCTCGGGTCGTTTCCCGGCATAATTCCTCCCCCATCCAGCCTCCGTCACGGGCGCACAAGTGGTACTCCTCCCCGCAACTGTACAGGAGATGCCCTCCGTACCAGAGTCCCCACTCGAACGTGTCCCAAAACTCCAGGAACCGCGATTCCTGCTGATGGATGACCACATCCCACGTTTCACCAAGACTTTCAAGGTCCAGGCCGGCAGGGAGCAGCAACCGTCTACATTCCTCCTTTTTCACCCAAGCCCCCGCTTTGACTTTATTGAAACTTTAAAAACCGGTCCCCCGACGGCTCAACGTTCGTTGGCCTTTGTCTTAGGATGCCCATCGGCTCAACCAGGACAATTAACCAACGCTTCGTGGCCTAGTGTCCCGTTTGGTTAGTTCTTTCTAGTAATATTTGCACTTTGTTTTGCTCTTTGAACTGATTCAATAATTGCTGATGCGCTCTTGGTCCACTTGAACGGCTTGGCGCTTGTTGCGTTATGAA
>JAMXLF010000013.1 GCA_024281055.1 Geobacteraceae bacterium | reverse complement strand
CCCCCCTTTCTTTTCTTCGGGTTTGACCGCAACCGCCTCCTTGGAGGCAGGCTGCTCAGGACGGGGAGGGATAGGCATCTTCACCGCAGCTGGCTGCGCAGGAGCAGACTTTGCCACCTCCTCCCGCGGCCTGATCAGACCGGTGAAAAAATAAAGATAACCTCCGGCCGCCACAAGCAGGAGGAGGACCAGAAGGAGAACCTGCTGGCTCGCCCCCCTCTCGCCAATCCCCTTGCGTTCACAGACCGTTTCCGGCGGAAAGTTTCTGGCCATCGCACTCCCTCCCTTATCACAAATTAATGAGCATTTTCCTTCTTAGCAGCCGACTCGGCGATAACTTTCTGCGCCAGGTGGCTCGGCACTTCCTCGTAATGGGAAAATTCCATCGTGAACATGCCGCGGTCGCTGGTCATCGACTTAAGGTCGTTGGCGTAGGTGAGAACCTCGGCCATCGGTACGACTGACCGGATGATCTGGGAATTGGCCTTCGGCTCCACCCCTACCACCTTGCCGCGGCGCGAGTTGAGATCGCCGATCACGTCCCCCATGCACTCCTCGGGAACGGTTATCTTCATGTTCATGATCGGTTCGAGGAGAACTGCCTTGGCGGTTTCCATCGCCTTCTTGTAGGCGAGGGACCCGGCGACCTTGAATGCCATCTCCGACGAATCGACGGTATGGAAGGAGCCGTCGTAGACCGCAGCCTTGAAGTCGACCATCGGGTAGCCGGCCAGGAAGCCGTCCTGGGCAGCCTCGAAGATCCCCTTCTCCACAGCGGGGATGTACTGGCGCGGAATGACGCCGCCGACGATCTTGTCCTCGAACAGGAAACCCTCTCCGCGCCCGAGGGGGGCGAATTCCACCCAGCAGTCGCCATACTGGCCGCGGCCGCCGGACTGCTTCTTGTATTTCCCCTGGGCCTTGACACTCGCTTTGAAGGTTTCCAGATACGGCACCTTCTGGGTCTTCATCTCCACCTCGACCCCGAACTTGCGTTTCAGTTTCTCGATGGTCACCTCCAGGTGGACCTGCCCCATGCCGGAGAGTATCTGTTCGCGCGTCTTTTCGTCGCGGCGGGACTGGATGGTCTGATCCTCCTCCATGAGGCGCTGGAGCGCACCGTGGATCTTGTCCTCATCGTTCTTGGTCTTCGGCTGGATGGCGTAGGATATGACCGGCTGAAGGGGCTTTATTCCCTCGTAAACGATCGGCTTCTCCTTGGCGCAGAGGGTATCGCCGGTGAGGGTCTCCTTGAGCTTCGCTACCGCCACGATATCGCCGGCAACGGCCTGCTTGATCGGTTTCTGTTTTTTCCCCTCCAGTTCGTAGATCTGGCCTATTCGCTCTTCACAGTCACGGGTCGGGTTATAAACAGTCGAATCGGAATTGAGGGTCCCGGAGTAGACGCGGAAGATGGTGATCTTGCCGGTATAGGGGTCGGAGGTAGTCTTGAAGACCAGCGCCGAGAAGGGGTCGCTCTCGTCGGGGGAGCGCTCCTCGTTTTCCTTCGTCTTCGGGTTGGTTCCCTGCACCCGCCCCCGGTCGAGGGGAGACGGGAGGCAGTGACAGATATAGTCGAGGAGGTGACGCACACCGATGTTCATGAGGGCGGAACCGCAGAAGACCGGGGTGAAGGTATAGCGAAGGGTGCCGATGCGGAGACCGTCGAGGATCTCCTCCTCGGTCAGCTCGCCGGTTTCCAGGTACTTCTCCGTCAGGGCGTCGTAGGCCTCGGCCACCGTCTCGACGAGGATCTCACGCAAGCGCTGCGCCTCCGCCTGGTATTCAGCGGGAATCTCTCCTTCGGTGCACGTGCCGGACAGGTCCTTGGCGTAGCGGTACGCCTTCATCCGGATCAGGTCGATCACCCCTTCGAAGGTCTCGGCGGCGCCGATCGGCATCTGCACCGCAACCCCCCGCGCCTTGAGGGATTTTTCCATATCGTCGATGGCCCGGAGGAAGTTGGCATGCTCCCGGTCCATCTTGTTGACGAAGGCGATGCGCGGTATCTCGAACTCGTTGGCCCACTCCCAGACCTCCTCAGTCTGGACCTTGACCCCGGAAATGGCGGAGAGAATCACCACGGCCCCACCCAGTGCCCGCATGCACGCCCGGGTGTCGGCGATGAAGTTTCCGTAGCCGGGGGTATCGACGATGTGCAGGGCATGGCCATTCCAGTCACAGTGATGCAAGGCAGCCGATATCGTTATTTTCCTCTTGATCTCCTCGGGTTCAAAATCCAGGTTGGATGTCCCATCGTCGACCCGGCCGAGGCGGTCGGTCATTCCGACGGTAAAGAGGATAGCCTCGGCAAGGGAAGTCTTTCCGGCCCCGCCGTGGGCGACAATTCCAAGATTTCTCAGCTTTGCAGTATCGTACTTTGCCATAAAACCCCCTCATGTATATTTGGTTTTACTCGTTTGCACCGTACTCTGCCGAACAAGAAGCTTTCAGGAACGTCTCAACAATTCCGCTGATAAAGGATGCGCAACCCTTCCAGTGTCAGGAACTCCTCAACCACTTCGATGGTCTTCGATTCGGGGGCAATGAGACCGGCCAGCCCGCCGGTGGAGATAACCCGCGGGTTTTCCCGGCTCTCCGCCTTCATCCGGGTCACGATCTCGTCGACCAGCCCCACATATCCATAGAAGATGCCTGCCTGCATGGAATTCACAGTGTTTTTGGCGATAATCGCAGCGGGTTTGATGATTTCCACGCGCGGCAGCTTGCTGGCCCTCTGGAACAGGGCCTCCATGGAGATCATCAGGCCGGGCGCGATAGCCCCGCCACAGTAGTCCCCCTTTCTGTTGACGAAGTCAAATGTGGTAGCGGTACCGAAATCGACGATGATCAGGGGAGAGCGGTACTTTTCGTAGCCGGCGACGGCGTTCACAATCCGGTCTGCCCCGACCTCCTTCGGGTTGTCGTACTGGATCGGCATGCCGGTCTTGATTCCCGGCCCGACCACATAGGGACGGTAGCCGAAATAATGCAGCGACAGCTTCTCCAGGGTGCCGGTCAGGGTCGGCACCACCGACGAGATGATGATGTCCTTTATGTCGGCGAAACCGATCCCGGCAAGACGGAACAGGTCATGAACGAGGATGCCGTATTCATCCGCGGTCTTCGACTTGTCGGTGGAGATGCGCCAGTCCTTCACCAGGAGCTCGCCATCGTAAATACCGAGCACGATATTGCTGTTCCCCACGTCGATGACTAAAAGCAAGAAAACCTCCGGGACCCGGGAATAGGGACCGGGGATCGGTAACGGCTTACCGTGCCCCGTTCATCGGTCCCAGATCACAGTAGTGTCACATCCCCGGCCAGAACCCTCTCCGACCGGCCGTTGGGCAGCTTCAGCAGCAGTGCCCCGTCGTCATCGATCCCCATGACCTCTCCGCTCACCTCGCTGTCATGGAAGGAAACCCTCACCTTCCGCCCCACCATGTTGGAGCGGTCGAGCCACTCCGTCCTCACGGGTTCATACCCGTGGGCGAGGTAATCATCGTAGAGAGCGTCGAGGGCCTTGAGGAAGGCCCGGGTCACCCCGATCCTGCTTATCGTCCCGCCGGCCTCTATCGCCAGAGAGCTGGCGGGATGGCGCAGATCGGCGGGAAACTGGGTCTGCTCCATATTGATGTTGATGCCGACGCCGAGCACGACGAAGTTGACCTTTTCGGTTTCGGCGCTCATCTCGTTGAGAAGGCCGGCCACCTTCCGCCCCTCGACCAGGACATCGTTGGGCCACTTGATGGCGGGTTGCAGGGATGTCGTTGCCGCCACGGCCCGGGCCACCGCGACAGCCGAAAGGAAGGTGAGCTGCGATGCCTTCTGGGGGAGAATTGGAGGGCGAAGGATAATGGAGCAGTAAAGATTGACCCCTGGCGGAGACTCCCAGTGCCTACCCAGCCTGCCTTTGCCGCGGCGCTGGGACTCGGCCACCACCACGGTGCCCTCTGGAGCCCCTTCTTCGGCAAGCTTGAAGGCGACGTCATTGGTGGATTCGGTTTCCCGGAAGCAGATGAGCCGTCGCGCGCCGATCCGTTCCGTCCCCAGTCCTGCAGTGATTTCCGCCGGGATGAGCAGATCGGGGGAGGCCAGCAGCCGATACCCCTGGGAAGGGACTGCCTTGATCTGATACCCTAATTCCTTGAGGCTCTTGATGTGTTTCCAGACCGCCGTTCGGGAAACGGCAAGAGCACTGCTCAACTCCTCGCCCGATACGGTTCCCCCCTGTTTTGCCCGGAACAGTTCCAGAATCTTCCGGTCCAGGTCTTTTGTACCGTCCTCCGCGGTCTGTACTATCGGCTCTTTCAATAACCCTCCAGCAGCATGGAGATGTCCATGGCCCGCGCAGAATGGGTAAGGGCACCGACCGAAATGATATCGACACCGGTCTCGGCAATGGCCCGGACCGTATCGAGGCTGACGCCCCCCGAAGCTTCCACCAGCGCCCGCCCCCCAATCGTTGCCACTGCTTGCCGCATGGCAGCCAGGTCCATGTTATCGAGCATGATGATGTCGGCTCCCGCGGCAAGTGCTTCACCGACCTCCCCCAGAGTCTCCGTCTCAACCTCGATCTTCATGGTATGGGGGATGTAGGCCCTGGCCCGCCGCACCGCTTCCGCTATACCGCCAGCGGCGGCGATATGATTCTCCTTGATGAGGACCCCGTCGTAGAGACCGGTCCGGTGGTTGATCCCACCACCAACCCGCACCGCGTATTTCTCGAGGACCCGGAGCCCCGGCGTGGTCTTGCGGGTATCGACGATCCGCGCCCGCGTCCCCGCGACCGCCTCCACGTACAGGGAGGTAAGGGTTGCGACACCACACATACGCTGAAGAAGATTGAGAGACACGCGCTCCCCCTGGAGAAGGAAAGCCGCATCCCCCTGCAACTCGGCAAGAATGTCGCCAGATTGGAGTCGGGCGCCGTCGGAGAAACGCGGGGTAAAACGAATAGCGGGGTCGAGCAGTCGGAAAACCCGGGCAGCAACGTCGATGCCAGCCAGCACCATGGATTCTTTGGCCTTGAGTATGGCTCCGGCATCCCTTTTACCCGGCACCACCGCCAGTGTGGTTATATCGCCGGTATGGATATCCTCTGCGAGTGCTGCTTCCAGTATTCTGTCCAAACCGTGCATGAATGGGTACTCCGCCACATCGAAAGTGTCTTTTTATAACACAGCTTGAAAGAGCCCGCAACCGGTAATCAGGCGTTGAGCAGCGGCAACCGCCGGCTGAGATTTTTCCTGAAGTGACACCATGAAAACGCACCGTCTTCGATAACGGCCGCACAACACAAATGGCGCCCCCACCCTGATGTTGCCAACGCCGTTATTTCCGCCAGTCCATCGGAACACCCGCGCTCGCTGCTTCGGAGTCCAGTGCCTTCAACTGCCCTTCAAGTTCTTCGATACGCGCTTGATCCTTTTCTATTTCTGCCTTCTTTTCGAAATAGGCAACCCTCCGGCGCCCCGGGGCATTCAATGGATTTGTCCCCGTCCCGTCTTTGGTGAAATAGGTGTCCGGCTTGGGATCATCCGGCTTCGGTGTACGCCCCTTGCTGATTACCCATTTGCGGTGGAGTTGCGTGAGGTCTTCCCTCTTTGCCGGCAAGTCACCCTGGAGCTTTCCGATCTCGCGCCGGATATCGGCGTATCGACTACGCCACCAAGTTTCAGCATGTCCCCCGTAAAGCTCTGCCGCCTTTACGGGGGTATTTTCAACAACCGCCGCAGCCTTATCCCCCCCAGAGGAAGCTTTTTTCTCTTCTGCTTTCACCGATTCCCGCTCCCTGAGTCGAACCCGGTACTTCGCCGGCACACGGTCGAGATCATCGGTGAAGTGGGTTACTCCGGCGCTGTCGACCCACTCATAGGTTTCGGCCCAGACAGCGGAAGCCGCGGCAATTGCCAGCAGGAACACAAACAGATACCTCATGACCCCTCCTTTGGACCGACGACCTGCCGAGTATTTACAGGCTGTGCATCGATGAACCAACATTTTAAATTGACGAGTTACTGCCGGATGTGTATAGTATTGCGGTTTTAATTCGATGATTAGCTGACAAGGAGTGCATCATGAAGCTACGTTTCAGTATGATCGCGGTTCTCATAGGATTGACTGTGCCTTTCGTCGCCGGAGCCAAAGAAACCAAGGACATTCGATTCACCTTCAAGAACGCCGATCCGGTTATTTTCAGCCATGACATTCACCTGGCCCAATATAACAACAATTGCAGGATTTGTCACAACGCAATTTTCAACCTGAAACAGCGCCGCCATTATACCATGGCGGAAATGGAAAAGACCAAATCGTGCGGTGCCTGTCATACCGGCATCAAGGCCTTCAGCGTCGCCGACGACAAGTCCTGTACCCGTTGTCATACCGGCAAGCCCCGCTCTATAACCTACAAGGCCAAGGGAGCAACCGACGTCGTTTTCAGCCACCAGGTGCATATTGCCAAGACCGACGGGAAGTGCCACAGCTGCCACAACGGCAAGGTAATCACCGGCAGCGAGAAATACGTCACCATGGCCCAGATGGAAAAGGGGAAAACCTGCGGTGCCTGCCACAACGGCAAGCGGGCCTTCACCGTCGCCGGCAACTGCGGCAACTGCCACAAGGGAATGAAGCCGCCCGAAACCGTCTCATTCAAGGTCAAGGGCGTCACCGACGCGGTCTTCAGCCACAAGTTCCATCTCGAAGCTTACAGCTGCAAGGACTGCCACACGAAAGTCTTCCCCTACAAGGCAGGGGCCAGACACAATACCATGGCCGACATGGCCAAGGGCAAATCCTGCGGTACCTGCCACAACGGCAAGGATGCCTTCTCGACGGCCGGCGACTGCGCCAAGTGCCACCCGGGCTTCAAGCCGAAGGATATCGTTTTCAAGACCGATGCGGGAGACGCAACGTTCAGCCACGATTTCCACCTCGGCATGTTCAAGTGCGCGGATTGCCACACCAAAATCTTCCCGTACGCGACCGGCGGCAAGCAGGTACCCATGGCTGATATGGAAACCGGCAAATCCTGCGGCGCCTGCCACAACGGCAAGGATGCGTTCAGCGTCAAGGGCGATTGCGGCAAGTGCCATAAGATGTAGCATCTCCTGACATCTGGACGATGGACAACAAAAATCCCGCTGATTGGACATCAGCGGGATTTTTGCTTTCAGGTTCCGGCATGTCAGACACCAGCTTGATATGCAGGCGTCTTTGCTGTCGTTGGCGTTGCGTATCGTTTGTGTCCGTCAAGGGCCTTCGTCAGAACGTCACATTGTTGCTTACGCCTTGCAGTACTATGACGTTGTCAACATCGTAGAAGTAGACTTCCGCTCTGTAGGTTCCAGAAGCAAGTGGTTTTGCATTGCTTGAGTCACGCAGGTCACCGCGCTTGAAGTGGGTTTGGTAACCAGGTGTGGATTGGATCTGTACATTCGAAGTAATAGATGCTGTCCCATACGAGTGAGTCGCCATTTCCATGCCATCGCTTGCGCGAACCAGCTTCACAACCACCGTGTGGTCGTACATGAATGCCCCGTCTGAGGTAGTGTTCGACCGATTCACGGAGAACTGGAACATGGCCGTGCAATTATCTCCCGAGTTACCGACTTTGGTCGTGCAGGAAGGTGGCGCCGACTGTTGGTTAAAGCTGACGTCATACTTCACTTTGAAAGTCTTGCTTCCGGCACCTGTGTTTCCGGCCAAATCCTTCGCCTGGGCATTGATGGTATACGTCCCTATACCGCTGCGGGACGAACCGGTGAATGCCTGAGCATCAGTTGTGCCCAAAGAACCGGTGCCTCCGGTCGGGGTATAGCTTCCGGTCCCGGTTACGGTGACGCCAGCCGCAACCGGCTGTGTATGGTCCAGAGTTAACGGAATGGAAAGATTGGAAACGATTCCCCCGACGCTACTCACGGTAGCACTCATGGTACTGGAATCCAGACCGGAAGCCGGAGGAGTATCGGGGTCGTATGCCTGAATTTCGATCGGGATAACGCCGAGGATCTCGTCACCGGCAGGCTTGGTTACGGTTACTACCGGCGGCGTCTTGTCTATTTCCGTCTGGCCGCTGAGACTGAGGGTAAAGTGTGGACCATCACCCACGCCTATGCCGTATCCAGGGGCCTGGGCCGCCAGCTTGATATCGTAGTCGCCGTAATCCGCATCACTGACGCCGGGATTGCTGACAATGACCGTAACGGATATCTTTTCACCGACAGCGAAGATATGGCTGCTGGGATTCAGGGAAAAGGCTCCGGCAATGAGTTGACCGAGAGGGGAAGACTTGTCGATGTCGATTGGGGAGATCGGATTGCCACTGGCATCACCCACCTTACGAATTTCAAGCGCACTGATCGTTGCGAGAGCGGTTTCAGCGCACGGGAGTTGACCTTCCCCCGGAAACATATCCGTCAGGTCTGTCTGTTGCTTCGGGTCAACGGCAGGCGCCGTGATACCAAAGTTCGTGGTAATCGGTGTGTTGCTCGCCCCGTTGAATGTCGCCTGCGTGACGCTAAGAGCCGTGTACACGAAGGGTCCGTTTGCGATGTCGGCGCCACCACACTTGCTGGTTGCCAATGCACCGGTGCTCGCCAATGCAAGCAAAAGGATTGTGCCAATAAAAATGAATATCCACTTGCCTTTCATGTCCTGTCCCTCCTTTGAATAAATTTCCTCTCTTTGCTTAATCGTACACTGAGGCCTCTCCCGGATGGTGCTGCACCAACGTCATCTGACACCCAGCGTGGCTGAATCGCCGCTGGGGTTATAGCCGCATGTGGCTCCCTGGAAGCTGGCAAAAACGGTATGGTCACCGACTACGAGCGTGCCCGGATTATAGAAAATAGATGCTGTCCCGTTCTCGTCGGTCTCGGCCGAGCCGATAACATCCGCACCAACCTTAAAATCGATGGACTTACCCGACACCGCATATCCCTCAGGGGTGGTGAGCGTGGCCGCCAGCCTGGTCGATCCGTCATTGTAAGCAAGACGCGGGTTGTCGAGCGCGAGGGAGAGCATCGTATCCGCCGGGGCGCAGGCGTCCGGAACGATAAGGCCGATTACAATCCCGCTCCCTTCCCGCAGACCTTGGGCGGTGCCCGCGCCGCTGATGGCGCCAATTTTCACCTGATATGCCCCGGGAACGCTCGGAGCCGTGATGCGTACTCGGTCCGTAAAAGTCGAATCCCCTGGAGCAAATTCGTGCTCAGCGGGGATTCCGCTGATGAGAGAAGCAGGCAAGCCGGAGGGATCCGTGTTTTGTACGCCGAAGGTAACCGTCAGGGGATAGTGGATGGCGCCGTCAACCGGCTTGATGCCAAAGGTGAGATCAAACTCGATGGCGTCGCCGCCTGTAACACGGAAAGCGCCGGACTGCTCGTCATATTTTGCCGGAGTGTCTACGTTGGCGACGAAGTACTCGATGGTGGCGGCATATGCCGCAGAGGCCAGAGTCCAGACCAAGACCGAAAAAGCTGCTGCTGTCAAAGCTTGTCGTAAACCCATGTCTCCTCCGTTCAATTCAACAAAACCCGGAATTTATGCAAGGAAACGCAGCCCGGCCCGGAATTTTTCACCGACAGCCCGCGACCACATCACTTCTGAATAGACGGGGAGCCTGGTACCTGTCACATCAAGGGGCAGATAAACTTTCAGGACCTCGCCTCCCTGCATGGGAATATCCGTGCTCAATCCCATACCTCCGTCGCTAACGTCCACGCATTCCCCGGCCTTCAGACAGTTCACGAATCGCCCCGCTTGAACTTCACAATGTTCGTACTGGACCGATTTGTGAAATGCTGCCCGACCACCCTGCCTGTGTTCCCTAAGCTTTTCCATACCAAAAGCATAAAAGAACCTGTGCTTACCACAATCCCTCAAAAGTGGGAATTTTCCCGGATTTGTATTTTTTCCCGTACCGGATATACTTGTATTTAATGAATAATGTCCTAGATATCATTAAAAAAAGAGCTCTCCCGGGAGTGCTGATCATCGGCCCCGGCAGCAGACTGCTCTATGCGAACAAGGAGGCCCTGGAGATGCTCCCGGCCCTGCATGACTCCGCCCGTAACGCCGGAATGACACAGTCGAGCCTCCCCCCCGCCATTGACGAGCTTTGTGACCGCCTCGGGCACAGCGGTCCGACTGACGGTTCGCTCCTGGGAGAAGCGCCGGTCTGTGAAATTATCGACCCTGCGGCCGGCTTGCCTTGCTCACTGCGGGCTTTTTATATCGACTCATCTGAACGAGGGGAGCAACCGCGACACATCATGGTCCTGGTGGAACGGATCGTCGAAAAACATGACGTGGATTTTACCCGGGTGCAAAGCGATTACGGGCTGACGAAAAGGGAAACCGAGGTGATGCGGCACATCTGCGGGGGAATGACGAACCGGGAAATTGCGGAAAAGATGTTTATCAGCGAATATACGGTCAAAGACCACATCAAGAAGATCATGAAGACTATGAAAGTGAGTTCGCGCAGCGAGATTATCGCCACGCTCAGGTAGGCGGCAGAAAGATCAAATCAGGGCGGTGTAGATCCCCTGGGGCGTTGCCTCGACCACGACGACCCTGGTTCCGAGCGCTTCCTCCAGTTCGGCGACCGACAGGTCGTCGAGGAACACCCCCTCCCCCTCCTTCAGCATCACGTCGGGAATCAAGACCATCCCCCCCAGATCGTGCCCCTTGAGGGCGGCAAGAATGTCCCGACCACTCACCAGGCCTGTGACCGTGACGTTTTCGCCGAAAAGGATGTTTCTCACCGCCACCGGCCGGAGGTCGACGCCGGTCTTTCGGGCCAGGGCCAGGAGAAAATCCGCGAGGTAATGGTAGGGGGATTCACCGGTGACCACGGTGGCGCGAAACGGTTTGAGCCGTTTCGCCCGGGCGAGGACTTCACTCGCCTCTTCAAGGAAGAGCGGCACCATCCCCACGCCGTTCTCCACCTGCGGCAGATCGCCGTAGGCGGCAAGAGGCGGAAACGGGAGCCCGGCCTTGATGTAGAACTCGTCGGCAAGAAAGAGGAAGGGGGTGCCGAGCGTATCGGCCAAGGACCGAACACGCGGTTCCCATGCCGCAATGAATGCGGCAGCGTACTCCCGCGTAACCGGCTGCAGACGGGGCAAGCCTTTGCGATGGCGCGTCAGCCCGACTGGCACCACAGCCAGCGAGGCGACCAGAGGATGAAGCTTCACCAGATCGGCAACGGTCTTTTCGAGGACCCTGCCATCGTTGATCCCCGGGCAGAGTACCACCTGGGTATGCATGGCGATCCGGGCAGCGGCCAGCTCCTGCATGATCTCCAGGATCGGGATGATGCCGCGTTTGCCGAGCATTTCTTCCCGCACGGCCGGCGCCGTCGCATGGACGGAGACATAGAGGGGGGAGAGGCGCTGCTCCTTGATTCGCGCGACATCGGCACTGCCGATGTTGGCGAGGGTGACGTAGTTGCCGTAGAGAAAGGAGAGGCGGTAGTCCTCATCCTTCACATAGAGGGGAGCGCGAAGCCCCCGGGGAAGCTGGTGGACGAAGCAGAAGATACACTTGTTGCCGCACTGGGCGGGCACCGGAGCGGGGAAGATCAGCCCGAGGGATTCCCCTTCGTCCCGCTCGATCTCCATTTCCCAGAGCTCACCGTCGGGCTTGACGATCTCAAGGGTCAGCTCGTTCTCACCGGCATAAAACTCGTAATCGATGATATCCCGGATGCGGTGGCCGTTGATGGCAACGAGCCGGTCCCGCGGTTCGATCTCTAGCTCCTCGGCAATGCTCCCGGGGACAATTCTTTCGATCACGAGCCCGTCCATCAGCTCCCCTGGTAGAAGGCGGTGCCCCGGTACTCCTCGATGAATGAGCGAAGCAGTACCTTCAGGACGGCAGTGACCGGCACCGCCAGCAGCATGCCGAGAATGCCGAACAGCTGCCCTCCCACGAGGAGGGCCAGGATGGTGACCACCGGATGGAGCCCCACCTTGTCCCCGACGATCTTCGGGGTGATGATCGACCCTTCGACGAGTTGCACCAGGCAAAACCAGCCGAGACAGAGGAGCGGATGGAGAATGTCGTGGAACTTCAGAAAGGCCATGGTCATGGAGAGGAGTATCCCCAGGATGGTGCCGAAATAGGGAATGATGAAGGTTACGCCGGCCAGGGTACCGATCATCACACCCAGGTCGATCCCGATCAGGTAGAGGCCGATACTGTAAAGCACCGCGAGGATAGCGCAGACCGATAACTGCCCCCGAATGAACGCTGAGAGCAGCTCGTCGATTTCCCGCGCCCTTTCTTCGAGCCGGGCGCGGAAGCGCCCGGGGACGAGATCGACGATGCTCCCTTTCAGCTGCGGAAAGTCCTTGATGAAATAGTAGAGATAGACCGGAATGATAAAATAGCCGAGGAGAGCAAGGACAAAAGCCAGGGTCGAGGCAAACGCCTTCTTGACGATGGTGAAGGCCTCCCTGAAAAGGTCGAAGGATACCCCCCGCAGCTCGTCGAGTATCCTGCTCGCATGGGCGTAGACCTTCGCCGGGGTCTCGATATCCAGGTATACCTTGACCTGCTGGGGGATCACATTGTAGAGGCGGGTCGCATAGTCGGGGAGATTGATCTGTACATCCCGGAATTCCGCCACCAGGGAAGTGGTAAAAAAAGCGCCCAGGCCGGCGGCGAGAACGGAACCCCCGCAGAAAGCGATGACGATGGCCAGGGAGCGGTTCACGCCCCGCTTCTCCAGGGGGGTGACGAGGGGTTCCAGCAGATAGGCAAGGATGAGCGAAATCAGGACAGGGAGAAAAATCGTCCCCATCGAACAGACGAGAACCAGCAGGCCGACGAACAGCACGGCGGCCACGATTATCAGATAGAGTTCCTTGTTCTTCATGGGGACTCGGGCGCTACGACCATAAGGAAGGGGCGCAACACGTGCGCCCCTGTGCCCCGGATCTGGCAGTGCGGCCTTCGTGGATGTGCTACTGGTGAAGGTGGAAGGTGCCATCGACGGAGGTGATGGTGGCGATGGCGTGCTTGTAGATGAGGATGTCCCCCTGCACTTCCATGAGGACCGAGAAATTGTCGAACGACTTGATGTACCCTTCCATTTTGACACCGGACATGAGTTGTACCACGACCTTTACCCGCTCTTTGCGCGACTGGTTCAGATACTGGTCCTGAATATTAAACGGTGCCTTGGCCATAAAACCTCTCCTCTAAGCAAGAAATTCAATCACATATTTACAGATAGTAGCAAAATTGTCAGGATATTCAAGCCAATAAATTTCATTTTCCCGGGAAAACCAGGTCAACTGGCGTTTCGCATAGCGCCGGCTGTCTCTTTTGATGAGCCTGACGGCCTCTTCCAGCCCGTATGTTCCGGCGAGGAAGGCACACATCTCCTTGTAGCCGATGGAGCGCATGGATTTCAGACCGGGCCCGTATCCCGCGGCGAGAAGCCCCCGCACCTCGTCCACGAGCCCCGCCGCGACCATCCGGTCGACCCGTTGCTCGATACGCCGGTAAAGCTCGTCTCGGTCGACCCGCAGGCCAATCTTGAGGGACTGGTAATAGGTGCCGGCAAAACCGTGCGCATCCCTGAACGATGACAGAGGCCGGCCGCTTTGCCGGTACACCTCCAGGGCACGAATGATGCGCACCTGGTCGTTGGGATGGAGACGCTGCGCGGTTTCGGGATCAACCAGCGCCAGCTGTCGGAGCAACTCGGTGTTCCCCATCTCCCGGGCCAGCAGCTGCAACTCCTCCCTGTAAGCCTCATCCCCCCCGGGGGATTCGGCGAGCCCCTGCAGGAGCGCCTTGATGTAAAGCCCCGTACCGCCCACCACGAACACATGCTTGCCGCGCTGTCCTATGTCGGCGATGACCCGGGCTGCTTCCCGCCGGAAATCCGCGGCGGTGAAGTTCATATCCGGGGTCACGATATCGATGAGATGATGGGGTACCCGCTGCCGTTGCTCCGGCGTCGGTTTGGCCGTGCCGATGTCCATGCCCCGGTAGACCTGCATCGAGTCGGCATTGACAATCTCTCCGCCGCATTCCTCGGCAAGCCGTATCGACAGCTCGGTCTTGCCCGATGCGGTCGGACCGACGATCACCACCAAACGGGACGTATGAAGCTGTTCCCTGCTCACTGGCGCTTGAACATCCGCTCGATCTCCCCAAGGGTGATCTTCCGATAGACCGGTCTGCCGTGGGGGCAGTTACTGGAGAAATCCGTGGCATCCATCTGCATGAACAGGGCACTGATCTCGGGAGGGGTCAGGGGGTGAGCCCCCCGTACGACACTGTGGCAGGCGATACGGACAAGGATTTCCTCCAGCGCCTCGGCAAACGTCCGGCTCTTGCCAAGACTCTGAAGCTCTTCGAGGATGTCCAGGAGAATGCGCAGGTAATTCCTTTCGGCAAGAAGCCGCGGCACCCCCTTCAACAGCCAGGCATTCCCGCCGAACGCCTCGATTTCATAGCCGAGCCCCGCAATGCCGGCCAGGTTCTCGTGCAGCGTCGTCGCTTCCCGGAACGACAGCTCGACCGTCTCGGGAAAGAGCAGCCCCTGGGACTCGATCCCGCCTTGGCCATGCTGGCCCTTCAGCTGTTCGAACGCCACCCGCTCGTGGGCCGCATGCTGGTCGACGATCACCAGATCGCTCCCATCCTGGCAGAGGATATAGGCGGCGTTGAACTGGCCGATAACGGTCAGCGCCGAGAAGTAGCCGGACGATTCTGCATGTGACGTTCGGAATTCTGAACGCGGCATAAAGCGTTCGTCACGCCGCGCCCCGCTTTCCACGTTCAACATTCTCGCTTCCGCAGATGAAACCGCCGGCGACGCGCCAGAAGGCGGGAGAGAAAAGCGTTGCTGGCGCTCCGGTTCCGGCCGGTAGCGGGCAAGGGCCTCGCGCACCTCGGCCACCCTGGTTTCCGTCGCCGATGCCGGGGAAGGAACAAACGGTGCCGGCTTGCCTTGAGAGGCCCTGAGCCAGGGGGTGCTGGCAAGGACTCCCGCCAGGGCTCCCTGGATGGCGTCGTGAACCCTCCCCTGGTCGCGGAACCGGACTTCATGCTTGGTGGGGTGCACATTGACGTCCACCTCGGCAGATGGAACCTCGATGAAAATAACCACCACAGGATAGCGCCCCCGCTCGAGGAAATTCCGGTAGGCGCCGAGAACGGCGTGCTGCACCACCCTGTCCCGAATGAAGCGGCCGTTGATAAAGGTGTACAGATGGGAGGCTGCGGACCGGCTGCAGTCGGGGGAGGCGATGAGCCCGCTGACGCGTACCCCGTCACTGTCCGATTCCACCGGGAAAAGGGTGTCGACGAGCGCACCGCCGAACAAGGCAGCGATGCGGTCCCGCAGGCCGCCCTGGAGCACGCGGAACACCGTACGCCCGTCATTGATGTAAGTGAAGCGGATATCGGGGCGCGAAACGGCCAGACGTGTCAGGAATTCCCCCACATGCCCCGCTTCGGTTTCGCCGCTCCGCATGAACTTGAGCCGGGCCGGGGTATTGAAGAACAGGTTCCTGACGGCGATCGCCGTCCCTTCCGCCATGCCGCACGCCTTGACTTCCTTGATCCTCCCGCCTTCGGCATAGATCTCGGTCCCCTCGACCCTCCCCCTCTCACGCGTCGCGAGGGTAAAGCGGGAAACCGAGGCAATCGCCGGCAGGGCCTCGCCGCGAAACCCAAGGGTGGAGATGCCGAACAAATCGCATTCGTCGGATATCTTACTGGTGGCATGACGTTCCAGCGCGAGGAGGGCATCCTCCCGCGACATGCCGCAGCCGTCGTCGGTTACCTGGATGAGACGCTTTCCGCCCCCTTCTACCTCCACCACGATATCGGTGCATCCTGCATCGACGGAGTTTTCCACCAGTTCCTTGACGACCGAGCATGGCCGCTCGACCACTTCGCCCGCGGCGATCTTGTTGGTCAGGTTTTCGGGGAGAATGTGAATCCGTGTCGTCACAGAAGACCTCATGATACGGGTGTGAGTTAATTTTCTTAAGATAGCGTATCAGGCATCCCTTTGTAAAGCAGGTCATCGGGAAGGACATGGGATTGCACCTGAATCACCGGAGCTTTTTACCAATACCCGTGCCGGTACAGGGAGCTATAACGGTGGTTTTAAAGTTGAAGTCGTTGCCGGGTTGATATATGATGGGCGGAAATCCACAATCTCTGGAGCAGTAAATTGACGAAACGGGCCTTTGCTCAAATAGTCAGCACCCTAGCGTGCCTGTCTTTTTCCAGTGCCGTTCTCGCAGCAGAAGAACCCGAAAAAACAGCAAAAACTGCCAAATCCGAAAAAACTGCAAAGAGAACGAAACGTCAAGGGCCCCTCGGATTATTCTCTCTCACTCCTACCATTGGCGCTTTCAGCTTTGCCGACTCGAATTCCCGCACGACCACCCCGATGTACGGCATAAAACTGAGCTATGACTTGATCGACAAGTCCATAGTCGACAGTTTGGGCATCGAAGCGTCAGCCAGTTATTTCACCCCGCAAACAAAAACCGGCAATGGTAATTCAAGCGGTTACATTGTGCGCCTCGACGCTATCTATCCCTTCACGCCCGGGCAAAAATGGGTTCCTTTTATCGCTCTCGGTTTCGGAGGAATTTTTGTTAACAACAGCAATTCTTCCACCAGCAACCCTTTTTTCAATTACGGTCTGGGCCTGAAATATTTTCTCACGGATTATCTGGCGCTGAGAACGGATGTGCGGCACCTGATCGTAACCGGCAATGAAAACGCGCGAAGCAATTACGAACTCAGCTTCGGTGTGAGTTACTACTTTGGTGTGGAAAGGAAGGAAAAACCAAAACAGGCCGCGCCTCCCAAGCCGCCGGTTGTGGACCTCGACAAACTTGGACCCCCGAAGGGTTTCAAGGTCGACAAAAACGGGATCCTGATTCCCGATTATCTCGACAAATGTCCGGACACGCCACTGGCAGTCATAGTTGACAAAGACGGATGTCCGGATGTCGTCCCTGCCTATCTCGGCAAATGCACGGATACTCCTGCAGGTATCCCCGTCGATAAAGATGGCTGCCCGGTAGCGGCAACGGACATCTATTCGGACTGGGCGAATATCGTCACTCCTGTCGGAAAGGCCGGGATTCCAGCTCAGCAGCTCCCACTAAGTCCTGCCAGCCCCGTACCGCCTGGCTCCAAAGACGAATCTGCCGCTCCCGTTCCTTCGAAATCGGACGATAAGAGTACAGAGGTAAAAGCCACCAGGAAAAAAGCCAAGACAAGAAACAAAACTCAGGCCACGGCATCTGTCGAGCCCCAGAAAACGGCATCGTCTACAGTAACACCCGCTCCCATTGCCCCCGAAGCTTCCTCGACCCAGACCGTTACCGGTGAGGGGACGATGGCGGGACATGTCGGGCTCTCCGCATCCAAAGCGGCCAGTGCAAAAGCAGAAGCCGAAAAAGTTGCGGAAATGAAACGCAAGGTGGAAGCCGCAATGAAGGCGTTCGCGGGCGCTGCTGCTTCAGCTTCCGGACAGGCAGTGACAACGTCGGCAGGAGCGGCCGCCGCAGTGGCACCAGTGGTAACGGCTCAAAACCCGTCATTGCCGTCATCTTCGCTCTCAGCGCTTGGCACTGCCTCAACCTACATTGCAGGGGGCATCGCGGCGGTTCCGTACGGCATCTACAAAGCGATTGAAGCTGCAGTGAACAAGATCACAGAGACATCTGCGTCTCACCCTGCCTCGTCAGCCGTAATTTCTCCCCCAGTAACTGCACAGGGCCAGGCAACTGCTCCCGCAGGGTCCGCAGCTGCCGCCGCAGCTCCGACAGCCACCAGCCGCGTTGCCGCCGCCGAACAGGCAGCCGGTGGCTCTGCCGAAGCAACCGCGACAACGCCGGCTTCCGGGAAGGCCGCACAGAGAAAATCCGCAGCGAAGGGTAAAGCCAAGTCTGTTCCATCAGCCACGGCTACTGCACAAGGCGAAGCCGCTGCTCCCGCCGAACCCGCCTCTGCTGCACCTCCGACAGCCACCGGCAGCATTGCCGCCGTCGAACAGGCAGCCGGGGGCTTTGCCGAGGCAACCGCAACGGCGCCGGCTTCCGAAAAAGTCACGCAGCGGACATCCGCGAAGGGGGCAGCCGAGCCTGTCCCGCCGGCAGCAACTCCCGAGCCGGTAATCGTCCGGGGCCAAGCAACTGCTCCCGCCGGGTCCGCAGCTGCCGCCGCAGCTCCGACAGCTACCAGCGGCGTTGCCGCTGTCGAACAGGCAACCGGTGGCTCTGACGAGACAACCGCGACGACGCCGGCTTCCGGGAAGGCCGCGCAGAGGAAATCCGCAGCAAAGGGTAAAGCCAAGTCTGTTCCATCAGCCACGGCTACTGCACAAGGCAAAACCGCTGCTCCCGCCGAACCCGCCTCTGCTGCACCTCCGACAACCAGCGGTGTTGTCGCCACCGAGCAAGCCGCCGGGGGCTCTGCCGAGGCAACCGCAACGGCACCGGCATCCGAAAAAGTCACGCAGAGGACATCCGCGAAGGGGACAGCCGAACCTGTCCCGCCGGCAGCAACTCCCGAGCCGGTAATCGTCCGGGGCAACGCAGCTGTTCCCGCGGGGCCCGCCGCTGCCGCCGCAGCTCCGACAGCCATCAGCCGCGTTGCAGCCGCCGAACAGGCAACCGGTGGCTCTACCGAAGCAACCGCAACCACGCCGGCGTCCGGGAAGGCCGCGCAGAGGAAATACGCGAAGGGCACAACCGAGCCTGTCTCGTCAGCAGCGACTCCTGCGCCGACACCGGCGCAGGGCGAAGCAGCGACTGCGTCCACCGAACCCGCCGCTGCCGCCGCAGCAACCACCAGCGGCGTTGCCGCAGTCAGGCAAACAACCGGCGGCGCTGCCGAAGCAACTGTTACGGCGTCGGCCACGACACCCGCACCGGAAGCGCCACAAACTGGAAGGGCCTCCGATCAGGGCAAACCTGAAGCAGCCTCAACGCCGACAGCACATGGTGCTATAGAGGCGAAAGGTCCCGTTGGTGCCGTTCCCGAAGCCTCGGCTCCAACCATAGAGAAGGCTACGAAGAAGTCCACAAAGAAAGCTCAAGCGCACCCTGCCCGGCAGGCGGCAGAACCCCTTGCGCCGGTTGAAACAAAACCCGCCCCGACAGCGGCACAAGGCGAAGCAGCCACCACTCCGAGCCCCGAATTCCCGGCGGCACCTGGCACGGTGACGGCAGCGGATCGTCCTGCCGGCATAACTCCGGAAGGAGTTCCATCGGTACCGCGGGAACCGCAGGAAACCGCTCCTGTTACTGCAGAAAAAACGGTTCGTCACATAACCGGCCGCAAAATCATCCTGAAAGTGACCATCGAATTTGAATTCGACAGGTCATATGTGAAGTCAAAGTATATGGGCCAACTCCGGAAGGTAGCGGATCTGATCGTTTCCAACCCCGATGCTTCCATACAAATTGCCGGTCATACAGATTTCATCGGAAAGAAAGGTTATAACATCCGGCTTTCCAAAAAACGGGCTGAGAATGTCAAGAAGACGCTGGTAAGATTTGGTGCCGCCCCCGACAGAATCTCGACCCGTGGGTACGGCAAGTCGCGCCCCAAAGCGGATAACGCAACTACCGACGGACGGCAAAGAAACCGCCGGGCTGTAGTGGTCGTCACCGTCATGGTGTACGAATAATTTCCCCGCATCGATGCTTCGAAGAACGAAAACGGGGTCGCAAGGTTCTGGAGGGACAAACCCTGAAAAGCTAACCGCGCACCGCATTAAAATGCTTCCAAATTCATGGCGAATACGGTAAAAAGAATACGGCCATTTTCCGCGTATTAACACGCAACCTGCCGATATGGTCGACAAATTCTGGTGAGGAGTCCGAATATGAAAAGTGATACGAATCTACTGGCAACCGGGTTGATGCTCGTGCTGTTGGTGGGTAGCCTGGGGGGATGCGCAGGACCGGCCAAGGTAACGGAAACCACAAAACCTATGGCCGGCAATTATGATGACGCCGAGAACCAAATAATCACGGGGAACGTGGTGGAAACCATGGACGCCGGCGGCTACACATACGTCTGCCTCGAAAAGGGTGGCAAGAAAACGTGGGTGGCTATGCCAGCCATGAAGGTCGCCGTCGGTGACAACCTGCGCCTGTACCCCGGCCCGGTCATGCCCGGCTTCACCAGTAAAGCCCTTAACCGGACCTTCGATGAAATAATCTTCTCGGGAGGCCCCGTGAAGGAAAAGTCGAACCAGCAAGCCCCCGGTGCCCCGGTGAAAGCTGCGGTGAAGAACGTCAGCGGGGAATCAAAACTGCCTCCGGTTCTTGCCGGCAAAATCGTGGAAACCATGACAACCGGGAACTATACGTACATCTGTCTGGAAAAGGACGGCAGGAGAAGCTGGTCGGCAGTACCGGCAACGGAAGTCAAGCTTGGTGATACCGTTGAGATTCTCCCGGGGACAGAAATGGGGAAATTCACGAGCAAATCGCTCAACAGGACGTTCGATGAGATCTACTTCTCCTCGGGAGTGAAGAGTGACGGCGACAAACCTGCCGCACAACCGGCGTCGCCATCACCTGCAATGCCGGCAGGCCACCCTCCCCTTTCCAGCAACGCCACCCTTGGTCAAAGCCCCGCAGCAGCAGGCCCCGCCGCTGCTCCTCCCAAACTGGCGGGAAAAATCGTGGAAACCGCGGACGCCGGGGGCTATACCTATCTCTGCCTGGAAAAGGACGGCAAGAAAACCTGGGCGGCGGTACCGACCATGAAAGTTGTGGTTGGCAACGAAATAGAGCTCACCCCCGGGGTTGAAATGAAGCAGTTCCCAAGCAAAACCCTCAACCGGACGTTCGAGAGCATCGTTTTTTCATCAGGTCCGATCAAGAAATAAACGAAGCTTTGCACATATGCTCAAAACAGGGGAATGAGACCCGGCTCATTCCCTGTTTTTTTCGGGGGTTGGCTGATGCTGTTACAAGCTGTTATCTGGATGAACCTGGCTCTGCTCTTCTACACCTGGGCAGTTTTCAGCGGGCGCAAGCAGGGGCTGCACCGGAAGCACCTGGTCATCTTCGGCATCGGCCTTTTGTGCGACTACCTGGGAACCCACCAGATGAACCTGTTCGCGCAGGCCTACGGCAAGGCCCCGGAATGGCACAATATCACCGGCATCGCCTCGCTGGCGGGAATGGCGTTCCATTTTCTGCTGGCGCTCATTGCCTCGCTGGCCAACCGTGCCGAGGCCGTCAACCGCGTGTTCCATCGCGTCAGCCTGAGCATCTACACCTGCTGGCTGATCGCCTTTTTCAGTGGTGCGATTTCGGGGATGATGCGCATGAAGGGGTAACGAGTAACATCGGTCCAATTAATAAAATGAGTGCAAACGAAAGCCCCCCATCGACACACGATGGGGGGCTTTCTGTTGGGAACCCGAGAATCGAGACGGCAGCGGCGACCCGCCCCGGCGGTTACGAGTTGATGGCGTAATGCATGGGCATATCGGAGCCCTCGAAATCGAAGTGATCGCCGTGGTCCCGCATCATGTGACGGAAGGCGCTCAGCATGTACCGCCGCTTGAAGCAGTCGTCCATTTCGACGATCTCCTGAACCTTGTTGCTGTAGAACCTCATGTAGCACTTGCCGAGAGCCTGGGTGATCTCCTCCATGCTCATCTCGTGCGGCTCGATGATCGGGGTCACCAGATTGTACTTGGAGTAGTCCCAGACCCGGATCCGGTCCTTCATCTCCGCGTGGAGCGGGGTGAAAGGCATCGGGGTGACCACCGGGAAGACGGCGATGTCCGGATTGAGGTAGATCGCCGACTCGATGGTGTTGTCGATGGAATCCCAGGTCTCGTTGGGGAAGCCGATCATGAAGGAGGCCTCGGTGATGATCTCTGCCTCGCGGAGGAGGTCGAGGGCCTGCTTGTTTTGCTCGAAGCTGGTCCCCTTGTTGAGGCTGTTGAGGGTGTCCTTGTCGGCGCTCTCGGCGCCCAAGTAGACGTGGATGATCCCGGCGTCACGGTACTTGTGGAGGATGTCGGCGTCGCGGATGATGTCCTCGACCCGGGTCTCGATCAGGAAGTAGACCCCCAGGTTCCGCTCGATCAGCATGTCGAGAAGCAGTTCCCACCGGTCGCGGTGCTTGGTCGGGTACGGGTCGATCAGGGTGAAGAACTTGATGTCGTAGGTGGTGATGAGGTGCTCGATCTCCTCGATGACGTTCTCCGGGGTACGGCAGCGCCAGTCCTCGCGCCAGAACATCCGCTGGCTGCAGAAGGCGCACCCCATGTCACAGCCCCGCGAGGTGAGGATAGAGGCCATCCGCCCACGCGGCTCGACTTCATACTGGTAGTCGTCCCAATCGAGCAGGTGCCAGGCCGGCTTGAGGTCGTCGAGCTTGACGATGTGGTGGTGCCGCTTGTTGGCCACGATTTGGTCGCCGTCACGGAAAGCGATGCCGGCCACCTTCTTGGCCTCACCATTGGGAATCGCCGCCAAAAGGTCCTTCAGAGTCTGCTCCGGCTCGCCGCAGAGGACGTAGTCGACCCGGTTTTCCCGGTCCTCGTAGATCTCCTCGTACATGAAGCTCGGATGCGGGCCGCCGAGGAGCGTCACGATCTCCGGGTTCACTTCCTTGGCGATGTTGAGGAGCTTCAGTGCGTCGGGTACGGTGGCGGTGCTGATGGCGCCGGTGACCGGGAGGTAGTCCAGGGTCATGACGTAATCGGGCTGGTAGCGCTCGATCTCCTGCCGGATATGCTCGAACGAATGCCGCTTGTTCATGGCATCGTAGATTCTGGCCTCGTTCCCGGTCTCCAGCGCAGCGCCGGCCAGGTAGGCAAGATGGAGCGGGGGCCACGTGCCGACAACCTGCACGCCCCAGCAGTGGTATGGGGCTGTCACGAAAAGTATCTTGCTCATCTGATCCTCCAATCGACAATGTTGTCTAAAGTGCTGACCACCCGCGCGTTTCCGGCAGCCATCGCATCGAACTGTCCCCACTTCAGGGTCGGAGCTACGTTAACACGGAAACATAAAGGGGCAATAATGGTAGTGTAAAGATTTTGTAAAGAAAATGAATTATTTCTCCTGCGGAAGACCGGCCCGCCGCCAGGCGGCCATATGGCCGGTGAGAAGCGCGATGTTGCGGTAGCCGAGGATACCGAGCAGCACCTTGGCCATCATGGCGCGGGGGCCGAGCTCGCACAGCACGACCAGTTCCGTGTGCTTGTCGGGCGGAAGCGCTGCCAGTCCCAGCATAATCTTCCAGATCGGCGCATTGATCGCCCCCGGGATGCGGCCGGCCCGGAACTCGAAGCCGGTGCGGACATCGATGACCGCAGGGGCCTGTTTGGACGCTATTTTTTCCGCCAGTTCCCGTGGCTCCATGGACACTCCTTACTTCGACTTGAGCTTGCCGAGAATCCCGACGCCAAGCTTCTTGAAGACGAAGGAACTCCCCATGAACAGCTTCGTGAACCGCATCAGACAGCCCCGTTTGAAATAGTCCTTCATGGTCATGACCTCGATGATCTTGCCCATGTAGAACTTGCGGTAGCAGTCCACGATGGCCACTTCAACCTGGTGGAGGCTCATCGTCTTCGGCTCGATGATCGGGTCGACCAGGTTGTACTTCGCGTAATCCCGCTCCCTGACGTACTCCCTCACCGCCGGGTACATGTCGGCATAGGGCCAGGGAGTAACTGCCAGGAAGTTGGCGTTGTCCGGGTTGTAGTACCTGGCCAGCTGAAACGTCCTCTTGACGCTGTCGCCGGTCTCGTCGGGAAAGCCGAGCATGAAAGAGGCCTCGCTGACGATCCCGTGTCCGTGGATCACGTCCAGGGCCTGCTTTGCTACGTTCTCACCCTGCTCCTCTGCGCCGGCATCGCTGACGGCCTGCCTGGTCGTATCGACACCGATGGAAATGTAGATGATTCCCGCCGTGCGGTACTTCGCCATGATGTCCCGGTCCCGGACGATGTCCGCGGCCCTGGTTTCCATCAGGAGGTAGATCGGCAGCTCCCTGGCGATGAGGAGGTCGAGGAAGCGTTCCCAGCGCTCCCTGTCCCGGGTGGGATATTCGTCGCTGATCAGAAAGACGTTGACCTGGTAGATCGTGTACAGGTATGCCAGCTCGTCCACGACCTTCCGGGGATCGCGGGCGCGCCACGACTTTTCCCAGAACTTCTGCAGGGAACAGTAGGTGCAGTCATGGTCACAGCCGCGCGAGGTGATGATGGCCCCGAGCCGGGAGTCGGGGATGACGAAATAGGTGTAATTCTGCCAATCCAGGAGGTCCCACGCCGCCGGCAGATCGTCGATGCTCTCCATCATGGGGCGCTTCGGGCCTGTGACGATCCCGTCGCCCCGCCGGAAGGCAACGCCGGCAACCGTTGCCGGATCGCCCCCCTCCTCCAATACCGCAAGCAGCTCCCGCAGGGTAATTTCACCTTCGCCGCAGACGACATAATCGACGGCGGCCGATGACGTCAGCACCTCTTCGTACATGAACGTCGGATGCACCCCGCCGAGGATAGTCACCGTGTCGGGCTTGATCCGCTTCGCCAGCTCCAGTGTCCTCACGGCATCGTTGATGGTGGAGGTGAGTGCGGTGGACGCGACGTAATCCGCCGCGCTCTCGCGGAACCGCGCCTCGATCTCCGCATAACCATGGTTCATGGCCATGGCATCGCAGATCTCGGCCACAAGACCAGCCTGCCGGGCAGCACCGGCCAGGTAGACAAGGTTGAGCGGTATCCAGCGACCGGCAATTTCCGCCACGCCGCTATGGTACGGGGGGGTTACGAACAGAATTTTACCGGGGTTTGCCACTGCTTTTCTCTTTCTCTGGAACATCCTGTGCGATGGCGCCGCAACCGTCGACCAGCGGAGCGTAGCAATCAACGGCCAATGAACGTGCAAGACGCGCACCAACCAGCCCCCCGCGATAAATAAGGGAATTATCGGGCACCTCGGCAAAAGGCCAGTCATTTCACTGAGGAACGCCCGTCAGCGGACTTACCCCGCTCTCCCAGCACGGTGACGGATGGACTTTTCCTGTTGCCCTTGGCATCGTTTTTAAGGTACTTTAATGGCCGGAGAATATCAGCCGTACACCGATCGTCATTGTGAGAACCAGCCATGCATCTACTCGACAGAAAGTCCGTCCACGTCGCCATCATCGTTATCCTCGGCTCGATCATCTACGCGAACACCCTGCACGCACCGTTCTATTTCGACGATTTCACCAATATCGTCAACGCTCCGCTGATCAGGAACCTCGCCATTTTTGCCAATCCCCTCTCGGCCCACCGGGAACTCGGAAGGAGGGCCGTCGGCGCCTTCACCTTCGCGCTCAATTACCGGTTCAACGGCTTCGAGGTTGCCGGCTACCATCTGGTCAACATCGCGGTCCACCTGCTGGCGGCTTTCCTGGTCTACCGGCTGGTTTCCCTCACCTTCCGCACGCCGGCTTTTTCGGCGCTGCAAAACCGGGATGAAGCCGGATCGCGTGCCGGATTCGTGGCGCTGTTCGCCGCGCTCCTCTTCATCGCCCACCCTATCCAGACCCAGGCGGTAACCTACATCGTGCAGCGTTACGCGTCACTGGCCACTATTTTCTACCTTCTCTCCCTGAACGGCTACATCAGGGCACGGCTCCTCTGGAGCCAGTCGGGGGGGAACAGACCCCTCGCCGGGGGGTGGTTTGCCGCCTCCTTCGTCGCGGCGCTCCTGGCCTGGAACACAAAGGAGACGGCGTATACCCTCCCCTTCGTGGCGCTGACGTACGAACTCCTCTTCTTCGAGGGGCCCCTGAGAAAGCACGCCAAAGCGCTCTTCGTCGGCATGGCCGCCCTGTTCTGCTCGTTCGTCGCCTTTCTCGTCTTCTGGCCCGGCGAGTTCAAGTGGAACATCGTGGTCGGCATCGAGCAGGCGATGAGGGTGCAGACCGGCATGTCCCGGCTCCATTACATCGCCACGGAGTTCCGGGTGCTCGTTACCTACCTGAGGCTCCTCATCTTCCCTGCCGGGCAGCGCCTCGACTACGACTACCCGATCTCCCGCTCGTTCCTCGACCCCGCCGTAATGGGATCGGCAGCGCTGCTCCTGGCCCTGCTGGCGACTGGGCTCTTCTGCCTCCGTCTCTCCCGGCGGGAAGAAGAGAGGGCGCCACTCTACCGGTTGGCCGCCTTCGGCGTTTTCTGGCTCTTCATCACCGTCTCCATCGAATCGACCATCATCCCGATCGTGGACGTGATCTTCGAGCACCGGATGTATCTGCCGTCGATCGGGCTTTTCATGGCGCTGGCGGCAGTTGTTTCCCGACTCGGCGGTTCGGGCACCGTCATACCCGGGTGGCCCCGCAGGGAGGTCGTGGCGGGCGCCGCAATCGTAGTACTGGCACTCGGCGGCCTGACGGTCGCCCGGAATCAGGTCTGGGGAGACGAGGTCGCCTTCTGGCGGGACAATGCCGACAAGACCCCGCAGAATCCACGGGTATTCCTGAATCTCGGCCGGGCACTGGAGAGAAAGGGCGATATGGCCGGAGCTGAAAGCGCCTACCGTAAGGCTATCAAGCTCTGGCCCGAGCAGACCGACGCGTACATAAATCTCGGTCTCATCTACACCGGCCAGGGGCGACTGGACGAGGCCCTTGCCCAGTTCAGGACGGCCCTGACCAACAAGCCGGAGTTGGCGGAAGCGCACAACAATATGGGAAAGGTCTACGGCATGCAGGGGCGGTTGGACGACGCGCTCGGGGAGTTCCTCACGGCGGTGCGGCTCAAGCCGACGTTCGCCGAGCCATATAACAACATCGGTTACGTCTACGCCTTGGAAAAGCGCTATCCTGAAGCGTTGCAGCGTTATGGCGAGTGTCTGGCCCGGAACCCGGACTACGACCTGGCCTATGTCAACCGGGGGAATGTGCTCCTGACGACCGGCCGGACCGGCGAGGCGCGCGCGGATTTCCGCCGGGCGCTGGAGATCAATCCGGCCAACACCGAGGCGGCAGAACAGTTAAAAGGAATGGGGAGATAATAGCGGGATCAGGGATCGGTAAAATCGGCATACCTTGAACCTGGTTTTACGATCCTGTTTCTTATATTCCCTTGTCCCGCTGTTTCGGTTTTCCGATCCGGGTTTTATTGATCCCCGGGCACTGATCCCCGGTCACGACCCGTCAACTCGCCGTAAATCCCTTCAATCTTCCCAATTACCGCATCGAGGCCGTACCTCTCCGCCACGAAGGCGCGGCCATTCCCGGCCAACCGCTCAGCCAGGGACGCATCGCGCAGGACGGCGATGACCGCTGCGGCAAACGCGGCCGGATCGTCCGCCACCAGCAGGTCCCGCCCCGGTACCCCCCCTACCCCTTCGTTGCCGTACGTGGTCGTCACCACCGGCGTCCGCGCCGCCATGGCATCGAGCACCTTGACGATGATCCCGCCACCCTTCAGAACGGGGGCCACGAAGACCGCGGCCCGCTTGTAGCAGGCTTCAAGGTCATCCACGAACCCCGGCACCGCCACCTGCGGGTCCGCCACGGCGAGCTCCGTCAGTTCCTCAGGCGGTCCGTAGCCGGCGATGACGAACCGGGCCGCAGGGATCTGCGCGCGCACCAGGGGGAGAACTTCCCGGAAGAACCAGAGCGCCGCCGCAACGTTCACCGGCCGGTAGCGGTACGAAGCGAGGAAAAGGATGGTATTCTCCTCCCGCTCGTACCTTCGGTCGCCGATGTCGAGCCCCGCCGGGATCGGCACCGTCCGCGCATCCAGCCCGGGGAGCATGGAGAGGAGATAGCTGCGGTCGTAGTCAGACATGGTGAGGATCGTAGTGAAGCGGCGCATGATCCGTTTTTCCACCGTCCTGACCAGCAGGGAGAAGAGTCGCGCGGCGGCCCGCCGCAAGCCGTGCGCACGACCGACAGCCCGTTCGGCCGGTTTGGAGATCACGTCGTGAGCGTCGAGCACCATCGGGGTGGCGCTCTTCCCGATGAGGAGCGCCGACTCCACCCATTCCACCTGGACGAGGTCGTACTCGCCCGTGCGGATCAGCCGGTCGGCGAAGCGGCTGAAGCCGAAGTAATTCCCAATGAGCCGCGCGTTGTCGAGAAGCCCGCGCGCCGCCTTTTCCGGGTAAGGATAGGGATGGATCTCGCGGCAGAAGGAGCGCAACTCCTCCAGCTGGGGGAACTCGTCCTCCTGGAGCCGGGTGGCGAGGTGGATCTCATGCTGCCGCGACAGCTGGCGCAGCAGCTCGAACACGTAGCGGCCGCCGGCGTGGTAGGACTTCTCCATGGGGAGGAAGAGGGAGACGAAGAGGATTTTCATACCCTTCCCGAATTCAGAGTCCCGAAGTTCACCAGTTCCCCCCGCTGAGCACCGCCCGGATCGTCTCGATCTTCGGAGCGTTGCCCCAGACGGAGGCGGGGACCATCGGTTTGAGATAACCGGGAACCCCCTGGCGAAAAAGATCCTCGATCCGCTTTTCGATCATCACCGGTACTCTCTTCCCGTCATCGGTCAGCCAGATGGTGAGCGGGCCGCGGGCGTAAAAGAGCCCCTCGCTGTCGATGGTCATCTCTGGGCTGATGACGATGGTCCGGAACGTGCCCGCGGGGGTGGTGACCGTCTCCTTGCGGAGCACATTCACCCTGATGCGATTGAGTTTGTTCTTGTCGAGAACGTTCACGTAGACGGGTTTGCCGACGGTAAGCGGCAGCTTCCGCAGGTAATGGAGGCTGGATACCGGATCCCAGGCGGACTCGGCAAGTTTCTGGTGCGATTTCTCCCCGGTAAGGAGGTTGGCAAACCTGAACTGCTTTCCCGTGCGATCGACGGAAACCGCCCGGTACCAGTCGTTTTTTCCCTCGTGGAGCTTCATCTTGTAGCTGTGCAGGGCAACCCCCTTGCCGACATGCTCGAGCCTGCTGGTTTCCAGGTCGTCGACCTTGTAGAAGGGGGCAGACCATGGCGCAGAGTCGATCTTCGAGACGATTTCCACATCCTGGCCGGAAACAGAGGTCTGGATGCTGGAGGTGCCGATTTTCACCTTTCCCGCCCACGTCAGCTCGTAATTAAGCCTTTCCGGGATGGCAGAGGCGTGCGTGGCCCCCGCAAACATCACCAGCACCCATGACAGCAAACAGATTTTTCGTACACGTACCACAAGTTCCTCCGAAAAGTAGGGCACAACAGCAGGTTTTCGTGGGCCTACTCAACTGTGACCGATTTCGCCAGGTTTCTCGGCTGGTCGACGTCCGTTCCCTTCAGCACCGCGATATGATAGGCAAGGAGCTGCAGCGGCACGGAGAGAAGTAGAGGTGCCATGTCGTCACCCTCCGTGAGAACCTCAAGGGTGGCTTCGGACTTCCCTCGTATCTCCTCGTCTCCCGAGGAACAAATGGCAATCACCTTGCCGCGGCGGGCAATGACCTCCTCCATATTGGAGACCGTCTTCTCGTAGCTGGCATTGCGGGGCGCCAGTATCACCACCGGCACATGTTCGTCGATAAGGGCGATGGGACCGTGTTTCATCTCCCCCGCAGGATACCCTTCGGCGTGGATGTAGGAGATTTCCTTCAGCTTCAGTGCCCCTTCGAGGGCGATGGGATAGTTGATGCCGCGGGCGAGATAGAGAAAATCCGTAGCGTTCATGTACTGATGGGCTATTTTCTCTACCAGTGAGTTGAGTTCAAGCGCCTTTTCGAGGAGGATCGGCACATGCATGAGGGAAGCGATCATCGCTTGCCCTTTCGCCTTGTCGATGGCGCCGATGGCCCTTCCCAGCCTGATGGTAAAAAGATAGAGGGCCACCAGTTGGGTAACGAAGGCCTTCGTGGAGGCGACGCCGATTTCGGGCCCGGCATGGGTGTAAATCACCCCGTTTGCCTCCCGGGCGATGGAGGAATCGACCACGTTGCAGATGGCGACATTCCTGGCGCCCCGCGCTTTCCCTTCCCGCAGCGCCGCAAGGGTGTCCGCGGTTTCGCCCGACTGGGAGACCAGGATCATCAGGGTCCGGTTGTCAATAACGGGTTGGCGGTATCGAAATTCGGAGGCGATGTCAACCTCCGTCGGGATGCGACAGTGCTCCTCGATGAAGAACTTTCCCACCAGCCCGGCATGCCAGGAGGTGCCGCAGGCCACGATGCAGATCCGGCTGATTTCCGCCAGCTCGGCGTCGGCAAGCTTCATGTCGGCAAGGAGAGCGTCTCCTTCCTCCTCCAGCAACTGGCCGGCGAGGGTATCCCGAACGGCGCGGGGCTGCTCGAAAATTTCCTTCAGCATGAAGTGCCTGTACCCACCTTTCTCAGCCATGAGGGGGGACCAGTCGATATGGCGGGGAGCGCGTTCCACGGGGACACCGTCAATTGTGGTGTGGGTCACGGTGCCGTTCCGGAAGACGACCATTTCTCCGTCCTCCAGAAAGAGCATCGTCCGGGTATGGGCCAAAATCGCGGGGATGTCCGAGGCCACAAAATACTCACCTTCACCAAGCCCAACCACCATGGGGGATCCGAGTTTAGCGGCGATGAGGGTTCCGGGTTCTTTCTCGCACAGGATGCAGACCGCATAGGCACCCCTCAGCTGCAGCAGTGCCGAGCGCACCCCCTGTTCGAAGCTGCCCGATTCCCTGAACCGCTCCTCAACCAGGTGGGAGATGACCTCGGTATCGGTCTCGCTCTTGAAGGTATGCCCCTTCCCCCTGAGGTCCTCCTTCAACTGGAGGTAGTTCTCGATGATGCCGTTGTGCACAACCACCACCGGGCCGGCAGGATGGGGGTGGGCGTTGGTCTCCGAAGGTCTGCCGTGGGTGGCCCAGCGGGTATGGCCGATGCCGACCGTCCCCGTTATCGGCTCAGCATTCAGGAGTCGTTCAAGGTTGGCAAGCTTCCCCTCGCTTCGCTTGATCTGCGACGCTCCGTCGGCAATCGTGCAGATGCCGGCGGAATCGTACCCCCGGTATTCGAGCTTTTGCAGCCCGCCAAGAATGATCGGGGTTGCCTGCTGCGACCCTATGTAACCGACTATGCCGCACATACTTCCTCCCATAATGGCGCGAAAAGCGAATCAGCGCCCTCCCGAGGTAAATTGAGTAAATTTATCACAGAGAAACCGATTGATAAACTCTTTAAATCCGGTTCCTTTTGTAAAAATGTTTAAAGGCCGATGAATAAACAGATTGTTGCAGCGGATACATTCTGATGACCGCGAATTGGAGAGCATTATCGCAGAAGAATATGTTCAAAAACCCTGGTCAGCCTGGTAAGCCGCGATTTTGGCCGCATCCGGGTGCATACATAGATTGTCGTAGCCAACGTCTAACCTATACAGGCAACCGGAGGAGTATTCAACCAGACAAGACCACGCTTCGCCTAAGGACTGTCGACATCTGCACAGGGCAGGATCCGGAAGGGTAACAGAAGAATACATGCTTGGCCTCATAAAAGAAATATCAGATTCTCTTATAATCAACAAGCATGCCAGATCCCCAGCATCAGCATATTAGTAGGTTTCAAGTTTAAAGGGTCAATTGCGGACAGTGTTCACTAAACAAAGTTTACGTAAAAATGGACGGTATGTATAGATGTAGAAGCCCCATGAGTGACTATTTGAAGAGATTGCAAACAAAGTTACATGTAAAAATTTATTTACCGTTACCATTGCTCCCACGCCACCAAATTGACACACATCCCACAGCATCGAAGGGGTTTTGTAACCGAAGCTGCTGTACATTGTACCATCATGGGACAACACAGTCTATCGTGTGTCATTTTCCCGACATACCTAAGCACCCTCTCCCAGGTTCTTGCATTCAACGTATGCCTATACGGTTCAAGTATCTCTAGGCGACATTATTCGCCTTGTATCTGCGGCTATATAAGAGGCCTTTCGCGTCGAAGTTCGACTCTTGCGCATTCCCCTCTGTCAATGGCCAATGCCAAATTCCTGCCTCGCTCAAAATGCTCTTTCACCAATACCCTCCTCCATTTTCCAACGAACTTGTGCTTGTTAATCTTCTGATGACACTTTATTCCCGCGTTAATATCGGTTCCCGACGATACCCCCTCGAAATGGACCACCACGGATTCCGGCTGATACATCACCCTGTAACCGAGCTTCCGCGCCTGGAAGGCGAGGTCGGTGTCTTCATAGTACGCGGGAGCGAACCGTTCGTCGAACCCCCCCGCCTTCTCCCACAGGTCCCGCCGAACGAGTAGGCACGCCCCCGACACATAGTCCACTTCCCGCCCAAAGTTGTATGCCGGCTTCTCGGGATCATCGAACCAGCCGTAATTCCATGCCGATCCATCCCGCCAGACGATCCCCCCCGCCTCCTGGAGCCTGCCGTCAGGGTAGACCAGCTTGGGGCCGACGATGCCGACGGTTTCGTCCACCTCAGCAGGTGCCAGGAGGTGAAGGAGCCAGTCTTTCTGGACATTCGTATCGTTGTTCAGGAAGAGGATGTATCTGCCAGCCGCATGGCGGGCAGCGTTGTTGCAGCTTTGCAGAAACTGCAGGTTCCGCTCGTTCCTGACCAGCTTTATATTGGCGACGTGGTCGAGAATGTTTCCCGTCTCATCGGTCGAGCCGTCATCGGCGACGATGACCTCGTAAGCGATGCGCTCCGTGTTGGCGCGGATCGAGCGGAGGCAGGAGATAGTATAGTCCCACTGGTTAAAAGCCGGGATTATTATCGATACCACCGGATTGTCGCAGGGAGGAAACGCGAGCAGCTCTACGTGCGGCTTCCCGTCGTAGAATATCTGCGGCTTGTATCCTGGCGGGGCGGAAAACCGGACGAGGAACACCGACAACAAGGTCCGTACCGCCGCGAAATCAAGCAGGCATACGTACTTGATAAAGAGGTAATACATCCTGATGTCTATGCGTTTTAGAGAACTGATCGCTTTGCGCATAATTTGTGCTTTAGGAAGAGATGAGCAGAAACTGAACCTACTTTAGCCACGGATAAATTCGGATAACCACCGATAAAATCTTTTTAAAGAGCTAATCTCTTATACTCAGCCTTTTGTTTGCCAAAATTGATCAATAACCCGAGCTTCAATCCGGTGCCCTTAAGATAGTTAAGGAGCTGGGCTTTGTGCATGTTTGTAAGACCTTCAACTGCCTTCAGTTCAAGAATAATTTCGTCATTGACAACAATGTCAGCAAAATACGAACCGACTTCTTCGTTCTTGTAGACAACTTTAATTTCTTTTTGGGCTTCAGCCTTTAACCCTCTCAGCCTGAGTTCTTTGAGCAAAGCTTTTTCATAGACATTTTCCAGAAAACCGAAGCCGAGAGTTTTATGAACCTCGATAACAGCTGCAATAATCTGAAACGTAAGATCTTTGAGAATCAACTCAGTTCCCTGGTCGTCGAACATGACTCCTCCAACGCTTCGGAATATGGCTCTCAACCTGAATAAGAAGGCTTTTGTCTCTGGATAACGTCAGATAGCTAAGGATTTTGATTTCATCCGCATTTATCCGCTGTTATCCGTGGCTAAAGGCATTGGATTTAACGAATGCTGCATTTTCCCAGGATCTCCGCGATCTCCGCCGCTCTCCTTTCCCAGGTATTGTCCCCGGCAAACCTTACGCAGTCGGCTTCGGGTTTCTTCGGCGCCAGGCTCCCTTCGACAAGCTGATCCACCAACCGCAGGTATTCCTCGGCGGAATCGTAGAGATGGACAAATTCCCCGAACTGCTCCGTCTCGCAATAACGGACGGCGATGGCGGGCTTGTGGCTGTAGACGTATTCGTACAGCTTCACCGGGTTGATGGCCAGCACCAGCTCATTCAGTTTGAACGGCATGACCAGGGCGTCCGACCGTTGCATCGCGTCGAACACGAACCGGTGCTCGATCCGGCCACGGTAATTGAGACGGTCATGGCGGGGAATCGGGACCTCGGCGGGGCCGTAAAGGTCGTAGACGAGGTTCTCGTAACGGGCGAGGCTCGCAAGTACGAGGTCGAAATCGAACCACTCGGCGATGGTGCCGATATAACTGATCGTGGTTAGTTTGCGGGGCGATGCTGGCGGTGTGGTCCCTGGGAGACGTCCGTCGCCCAGGAATATCCCGTTATTGACGACAAACGCCTCCTTGTGCAAATTATAGCGCTGTTCCAGTATCTGTCCGAGGTAGGTCGAGGAGACCACGACGATATCGCTCCGCCGCACCAGCTCCTGTTCAACGGAAAACAGCCTGGAGTACAGCAGGGGGTTGTTCCTGACAAAAGCGAATTCGAGGTTGTTGTCCATGCAGTCGTAGACAACCTTGTGCCGCGGGGTTATGGCGCGGCCGATCTGAGCGTACTGAAAGGGGTGGGTGAGCCAGACGATGTCCGTCCCGGCCAGCAGCTCCCTGAGCTGAGCGGACACAAGGAAAGCGTTGATTCGGGACAGGTAAGCGAACGGAAGGAGATACGGTTCCTTGAAACGGAGGGCGGGCGGCCGCTCGTTCCTGACCAGCTTGAATCGTGTGTAGGGCCTGTTATGGACGACGGTGACGTCATGGCGGGCAGCAAGTCCTTCGGCCAGGAAGTGCGGCCTCTGCCTCACCCAGTCCCACGGGACCTGCATGAAGTAGAGCATCCTGCTCATCTGTCCGTCAGCGCCGCAACGATCCTGCCGCATGCCTTGCCGTCGCCGTAGGGATTGTGCGCCCGGGCCATCCGCTCGTATTCTGCGGCATCAGTGAGAAGCGTCGTCGCCTCGCCGATGATCGCCTCCATGTCAGTGCCGACCAGCTTGACAGTCCCCGCCTCCACCGCCTCGGGGCGCTCAGTGGTGTCCCGCATCACGAGGACCGGTTTGCCGAGGGACGGCGCCTCCTCCTGCACCCCCCCGGAATCGGTGATGATGAGGTGCGCCCGGTTCATCAGGTAGACGAACGGGAGGTAGTCCTGGGGCTCGATCAGGTGGACATTCGGGCTGTTCGCGAGGATGCGGTTCACCGGCTCCTGGACGTTGGGGTTGAGATGGACCGGGTAGAGGACTTCGATGTCGTGCATCGTGCTCAGGGTAAGGAGCGCCCGGCAGATCCGCTCGAACCCCTCGCCGAAATTCTCGCGGCGGTGCCCGGTGACGAGGACCAGCCGCTTGGCGGGGTCGAGAAAGGTAAAATCCGCAGCAAGGGTCTGCTCCAGCGCACGGTCCCCCTCGATCCGCGCGACCACCGCCTGCAGGGCATCGATGACCGTGTTCCCCGTGACGCAGATCCGCTCCGCCGGCACCCCTTCCTTCAGGAGGTTCTCCCGGGCGCGCTCCGTGGGGGCGAAGTGGAAGGTGGTGATCGCTCCGGCAAGGCGGCGGTTCATCTCCTCCGGCCAGGGTGAATAGATGTTGCCGGTGCGCAGCCCCGCCTCGACGTGGCCAACCGGGATCTTCTCGTAGAACGCCGCGAGGGCCGCGGCGAAGGTGGTGGTGGTGTCGCCGTGGACCAGGACCCAGTCGGGACGCCACTCGCGCAGCACGACGCGCATGCCGAGAAGGACATTCGACGTGATGTCGGTCAGGTCCTGCCCAGGCTTCATCAGGTTCAGGTCGAATTCGGGGACGATCCCGAACAGGTTCAGCACCTGGTCGAGCATCTGGCGGTGCTGGGCCGTGGCAACGGTGCGAACTTCCAGTTCCCCTTCCTTCTTGAGCGCAAGAATTACCGGCGCCATCTTGATCGCTTCAGGGCGGGTGCCGACGACGCAAAGAATTTTCTTCCTAGTCATGGTAATATGGTCCTCGCTTCCTCTCAACTGCATTGAATGACGGATATGCTGTTTGAGCAAACCTTTGGTTCCTTATCGAATGGTCCGGACGATACTTATAGATCATGCGCGATTGTTTTGAAAAAGCGATCTCGCACCCCTTCATCAAAGACCACCGTCAGGCCATTCTGGAATCTGTTGAACAGATTCTGGTCATGGATCGTCTCCACCCACATCGGCAGTTGAGTCATCACCTGCCAGATTGGCATCTCCTGGTTGAACAGGTGCGTATGGTTGAAGCTGAGTGCGGTTTCGTGCCGGTTGGATCTTCGGCCGTGGACGCTTGCCAGGAAATGGTTATTGGGAAAAAGGTAGCTCCTCATCTCCCCGGTCTTCTCATTGAGCTGCAACCCGTACGGAAAGGTGATACATCCTCCTGACACCGCCTCGGGGTACTCGTTTACGAAGGCGTCCACCGTTCTTATGTAATCCCTTGAAATGGCATCATCATTATCCAGCCGGACCAGCAACACGACGGATTCCGGATCGGGCAGCCCGGTCAGGGATTCGTTTATGGCTGCGGCAATGCTGTCCTGAAACGCCGGCCAGTCGGGAGCCTGAGCGATTACCATCTTCCCGGTTTGGACCAGCTGCCCGATTTCTTCCGGCAAGAGCGACACAAAAGCTTCCTCGATGTAGACATACACCTTATGCACCAGATCAAGCTGCGCCATGATGCCGGGAAGACACCGGGTGACGAACAGGCGATTTCTCTCTCGCAGCCAGCTGATCTTATCGGCTTCGCTCCCTTCTTTCCACCAGAAATTCAGCAGATACTTGATCACGATGATCGTTCTTGAAATCCGCTGCGACTTCCCCGTGGAACAGACGACCACCTTCCGCGGGATTTCCCTGGACGGCAAGAGGTAGTTATTCCCCAAGCCGTACGGCCGGGAGCCTCCTGTGGCCGGGCTCGAAGAGACCGGTTCATGGCCTATGGCAGCTTCACGGTATATGATGGAATAGGGGCTGGAAGCCGTGACTTCATATCCTCCGGGATGATCGAATACCCTGGAATGGATTCGTTTGATAACCAGCCGCCCGGCCCACCCCCAGTTCCAGGTTTCGCATCCCGCCTTTGTCACGACCCGTATCGACAGTTCATTGGTGGGCTGTGCCGCTCGCCACCTGATGACGACACTGTTCGCCTCGTCCCAGTCGGAAATATCCTCCTCCAGGAGCAACCGGTCGTTAAGGAGTATCTGGTAGAAGAGCCTTCCCTTGTATTGCTGATTCGAATACGGGGAGTGCACATCGATGCTCGTCCAGTACCCCTGGCCCGTCAGGCATTCGAGGGTTGTGGCGAACTCGACGAAATCACCTTCCCGGGGGTCGCTTCGTCCCATCCAGAACATGAGTTGTCGTTCTTCCCGGCGCACCATGGTTGCGACATGCGCCAGTCTGTCGATGAGAGAGCCGGAACGGATACCCGCTTCGGACAGCATGATGCCCGGCTCGGTGAAGTCGGGAGGCCGGACTGTCTCTTCCTTGCCGCGACTTCCGCCCTCTTCCCGTGGCAGGGAGTGGGAATCGGCACCGGTGGCGCCTGCAACGCCCACCCACGGCAGAGACGTGGGCAGCGCCTTCGCGCCAGCGAACTCTTTCCAGAGGTCACACCTCTCCTCAAGGGAATAGTTCCTTTCCGGGACTTCCAGCAGATGCTCCAACATCGCCACGCGCGCTGCGGCCGTCAGGAACGTCTCAAAGTCGCGCCGCGCCTGTGCCGAGACCGCCAGCAATTCTTCCGGATGACCGAGGAGATGGGCCACCTTGGCGACGAGATCGTCCCTTGACTCGTAGATGATCAGAGAGGGAATGATCTTGTCGGCATGACGGGTGCGGGGCGTAACAGTCGGGACCCCGCAGCCGGCCTGCTGGATAATCCTGCTGGGGAAAAAGAACGACTCGAACCGGGACAAGCCGTCGAACTGGTATTCGGTATCTGCGGAATCCCTGAAAAACTGGGGGATGTTGAGGGCAACCCTGAACCTGCCGATCACTTCGGGGTGGCACTTGTCCAGGTACCCTCTGTGGATACCGGCATGATCGACGAAACCGTGAGGCAGCAGCCCGTACAACGAGACCCTGAACGGCAACGACGCCAGAAGCTCGTATCTCCCCGCCCGGTTCTTCGTGTGGCAGTTTCCGACGAAACCGAGATCACAGGTCGCGTTTTCCGGATCGTACGAATAATAGTAGTATTTGCTGCCTGACCAGAAGGGGAAGTTGAAGCCATTTATCCCGGGGTGTTTCTCCTGGTAGAAAGAGATGACGTCGGCATGTCCGCAATGCAGGACGATGTCGTAGGCATCGACCACGTATTTGTAGGACAAGTCGTAGAGAAGCGGGTCATCCGGCAGCCAGATGATGGTGGTGACGCCACGGTCGCGGACGGACTCGACGGCGGCGGGGCCCAGCTCCGAGGCGCGGAAGTTGAACAGGACATCGATCTCTGCGTCCCGCAGGCTCACTTCAAGTCTGGCCAGAATGTCCCGCTGGAAGTCGCAGTCCGCGAGGTAACGATGGGAGCGCTGCAGTGAGGGCAATCTGGTGACGACATGACCTGACTCTTCAAGGGCGTCGCAGAACGAGTCAACGACGTGTCGGTCGAGGATGTCTCCGTAAATCAGCCAGTTCATTTTTGTTTTACATAATCCATCAGGTTCGTTTCAGGCCACTTTATCCGGTAAGCTTCTTTTCCCACTGCCAGGCGTCGCGAACGATCTTCTCCAGCTCCGCGAAACGCGGCTCCCATCCCAGGACCTTGCGAATCCGGCCGGCATCGGCGATCAGCATGGCCGGGTCGCCGGGGCGGCGCGGCGCCTCCTCGGCGGGGAAATTCACCCCGCTTACCTCCCGCACCGCGGCGATCACCTCTCTGACGGTCGATCCGCGGCCGTATCCGACGTTGAGGGTTACGGGGTCGTTTCCCTCCTCAAGGTAGTGTAGGGCCGCCAGGTGCGCCGAAGCCAGGTCTTCGATGTGGATGTAATCGCGAATCCCCGTCCCGTCCCGTGTGGGGTAATCGCTACCGAAGATGGAGACCGACCGGCGCTCTCCCAGGGCCGCTTGGCAACAGACCTTGATCAGATGGGTCGCATCCTTGGTGCGCTGCCCCATGCGTCCCAACGGGTCGGCCCCGGCCACGTTGAAGTAGCGCAGGGCCACGTAGCGCACCCCGTGGGCCAGCGCCACGTCCCGCAGCATCATCTCGCTCATGAGCTTGGAGGTGCCGTAGGGACTGATCGGGAGCGTCGGCGACTCCTCCGAGGCCGCGCCCCCTTCGGCCATCCCGTACACCGCGGCGGTGCTGGAAAAGATGAAGTTCCTCACTTTGGCCTCAACGCAGGCCCGCAGGAGATTGAGGGTGTTGCAGGTGTTGTTGGCGTAATACTTCAGGGGGAGCACGACCGATTCCGGGGCGATGATGGCGGCGGCGAAGTGGAGGACCGTGGTGCAGCCGTACTCGGTGAAAACCTGCGCCAGTTTGGCGCTGTCGGCGAGGTCTCCCACCACCAGCCGTTCCCCGTGGATCAGGGAGTCGGCGAAGCCGGTCGAAAGATTGTCGTAGACAATGACCTCACGCCCCGACTCGCTCAGCTGCCGCACCACATGGCTGCCGATATACCCGGCGCCGCCGGTAACGAGTATCCTGTCCATCGAAATGACCTCCTCGACATTAAGCCCGTATTTCTATATGTCCAGGGTCGATACGTCTCCGGCATCTGTCCCCAGGTAGCGGGCTTTCAGTACCCGGCGCATGATCTTGCCGCTCTTGTTCTTGGGTATTGAATCGACAATAATAATCTCCTGCGGCGTGGCGATCGAGGAGGCCTTGTTCGCCACGTGCAGGCGCAGTTTCAACTCCAGTTCACGTGACCACTCATACTGCGCATGCAGGTGGACAAATGCCACCACCTTCTCGAAGAGAAGTTCATCCGGCGCGCCGATGACCCCTGATTCGGCCACCTCCGGCAACTCCAGAAGCGCGCTCTCCACCTCGAAGGGGCTCACCAGGTGGCCGGCGGTGTTGATCACGTCGTCGCTGCGGCCCATGAACCAGAAATAGCCGTCAGGGTCGCGGTAGGCCGTGTCGCCGGAAAAGTAGTAGCCGTGCCTGAACTTTTGCCGGTAGACCTCGTCGTTATTCAGGTAGGTGGTGAACATAGAGGGCCAGCCGGGTCTGACGCAGAGGTTTCCCTGTTCCCCGTCGGCCATGGGCATGCCGTCGTCGGCGATGATGGCGGCCTCGATGCCGGCAACCGGCTTTCCCATGGAACCTGGCCTGACTTCAAGGCCGGGACGGTTGGTGATCATAATGGCGCCGGTTTCGGTCTGGAACCAGGTGTCGTAAATGTCCCTGCCGAGGGTGCGGCGCGCCCAGTGGATCACCTCGGGATTGAGCGGCTCGCCGACGCTGAAGATGTGCCGGAGGCTTCCCAGGTCGCGCCCCGCGAAGATGGCAGGATCTTCCCGCATCAGCATCCGGAGCGCCGTGGGAGCGGAATACCAGATGGTGATCCGTTCCTGCTCCAAGAGGTCGAACCAAGCGGCCGCGTTGTAAGTGCCGCCGAAGTGGAGCTGTGTCACGCCGAGACTCCAGGGACCGATGATCCCGTAGGACGTGCCGGTGACCCACCCTTGGTCCGCCGTGCACCAGTAAATATCGTCACTGTCGAGATGGAGTATCTCCCGGGCTGTCCGGTGTTGGGACAGTATGCTGTGATGGCGATGTAGCACCCCTTTCGGTTTTCCGGTAGAGCCGGAGGTGTAATGGAGCACGGAGGGGGTATCGGCGGGAGTCGGCGTGGTTGCGAAGTCGGGCGACGCGGCCGCCATGAGTCCCTGATAGCCGACAACGCCGTTTGCCGGGTCATCCTCACCATCCACCACGATGATGTGGCGCAGAGCGGGAAGCTGGGAGCGGATCCGGCCGATCTTCTTCAGGAAGCTCTTCTTGGTGATGACGCATTTTGCACCGGCATCTCCCAGACGGTCGAGCAGGGCTTCTTCGCCGAAATTGGAAAAGAGCGTGCCGGTTATCAGCCGCAGCTTCAGAGCCCCGAGGAAGGCGAAGAATTGCTCCGGCATCTTGGGGAGAAAGGTGAAGAGAATGTCCCCCGCTTCGAGGTCGAGGGATTGCAGAGCATTGGCGAACCTGTTACTCTCGGCTTCCAGGTCGGCATAGGTGTAATCCTTCCGCTCCAGGTGCGCCGAGACCCAGCGCATCGCCACTTTTTCGCCGAGCCCTGCCTCGCACTGCTGACGGGTACAGATGTGGCCGATGTTGTACTGGTTATTTACAATCAGGTCCGGCATATTTTACCTCCTGATAACCCTTAACCGCAAAGGACGCCATGAAAAAATCAAAGGACGCGAAGCAAATCTATATTTATGATTAAACCTAAAGCTTTTTCTGGTTCCTTAGGGCTCTTCGCGCCTTCTTTGCGTTCTTCGCGTAATCAATGTTTTCCTTTCGCAGTTATGGTAACGACTCTAACGCCATTCCCCCCGCGTATCGATGACGACCTTCTCCTTCAGCACTCCCCGGTCAATCCCCTTGAACGCACGGTGGTTGACGAGGAGGAGGATGATATCCGCCTTCTGGAGGGCGCTGTCCAGGTCGGTCAGGGCTATGTTGCTGTGGGAGGCGAGCTTCTTTGGTAATACCTGGATGTTCGGTTCAACCGCCAGAATGTCCCCCACGTTCCCCTTTACCAGCGCCTCCACGATCTCCACGGCCGGGCTTTCCCGCAGATCGTCGATGTCGGCCTTGAAGGCGAGTCCGAGACAGGCTATGCTCGGCTGTTTGAAGCGCTCCGCTTTGGATTTGACCTTGTCGATCACATAATGCGGCTTGCTGTCGTTAACTTCGCGGGCGGTCCTCATGAGGCGGGCCTGTTCCGGCACGGAATTGACGATGAACCAGGGGTCAACGGCGATGCAGTGCCCTCCTACGCCCGGCCCGGGCTGGAGGATTTTAACGCGGGGGTGGTGGTTGGCCAGCTCGATCAGTTCCCAGACATTTATCCCCAGGGTATCGCAGATGATGGAGAGCTCGTTGGCAAAGGCGATGTTCACATCCCGGTAAGCGTTTTCGGTAAGCTTGGCCATCTCGGCGGTGCGGGAGTTGGTTTTCAGTATCTTGCCATTAACGAACCGCTGGTAGAGCTGCTCCGCCTTCTGTACCGACGCCTCGTCGATACCGCCGATGATCCGGTCGTTGTCGACGAGTTCGCGGATGATCTGGCCCGGGAGGACCCGTTCCGGGCAGTGGGCGATGAATACCTGGCAGCAACCGCTGCCGGGTGCATTACCGCTCTTCTTCCATGAGGGAATGGAAAGGTCGGGGCGGAGCGCCCTCAGCCACTCGGCAATCTTCTCGGTAGTGCCGACCGGGCTGGTCGATTCGAGGACGATGAGGTTGCCTTCCGCAACATGGGGTGCAATGGCCTTGGTGGCCTCCTCCACGTAGGAGAGGTCGGGCTCGTGGTCTCCCTTGAAGGGGGTGGGGACGGCGAGGATGAAGACGTCGGCAGGCCCGGGCTCAAGGAATGCCTTGAGGTTGCCGCTCTGGACCGCCGCCCGGACCAAAATGTCCAGGTCGGGCTCGGTGATGTGAATCTTCCCGGCATTGATGGTCTCGACCGCCTTCGGGTTGACGTCGACCCCGTGCACTTGAAACCCTTTCGTGGCGAGCAGGCTTGCGGTGGGGAGACCGATGTAGCCTAGACCGACGACGCAAATGTTGTTCATTTTAATAACCTCCGATGGGAAAAACGAGCTGAGGGTCGTATGCGCAAGAATTCTTTAAAATATAAATTTATAATTCTTTATCACATCTTCTTCAAGGGAAAAAATGCGAGAGCAGGGGCCTGCCCCTTGCCCTTAAGCGGTCATTTCACGGACCGTTTTGCTAAATAGCTAATTAATAGCAATATTTAATTATTGTGCTTTATCTCCAACCTGTAAGAGCTGCCAGTCTATCCCTATCGCATCATGGAATAATTTTCGACAAGCCTTTTAACATATTGTTTTATTTATGGTAAAACTCAGGGCTGTTATTCGGAACTATATGGCGTTGTTTATTTTATGTTATCCTGAGCACGGGTGGATTCGGGAACACAAATTGCTGTCCTGTCTTTCCATATTCCATACCGGATATATCCTCGCATTTTTTGCCAGAGCAATTTCCCGCCTGAAAGGACCAGTACCATGCAGAAGCTGAATTTGATCGCAATTGTGTGCATCTGCTCCATTATCGGAATCGCTGCGGCAATGGCCGCGGTCCCGGCCACGATAAGTTACCAGGGGTATGTCAGGGATTCGTCCGGCGTGCCTATCGACCATCCTGTCAATCTGACCTTTTCTCTTTACTCAACTCCTGCAGGCGGAACCCCCCTTTGGAGTGAACCCCATTCCAGCGTACCGGTGACAAGCGGATCATACTCCGCCATTCTGGGGAGCGGCACGCCCATCAGCCTGACGCCTGACATCACGTACTACCTGGGGATATCAGTGGATACTGACCAGGAGATAACCCCACGGCAGGAGATGCCCTTTTCCTACCATGCGGCCACTGCCGATACACTCGGCCAGGTCTGCGGCGACGGCCAGATACTGCAATACAGTGCGGCCACTTCGAGTTGGAGCTGTTCTGCGGGGGTTGCCGGACCCCAGGGGCCTGCGGGCCCAGCAGGACCTGCAGGCCCCGCAGGCGAGACGGGGCTACAAGGCCCCCTAGGCCCGCAGGGGGCGCAGGGCCCGGCAGGTCTGCCTCAGACCCAGAGCGGGGCGCTTTCCCTGATAGCCACTCCGACCGACGGCGCCACCCTGGTCATGCAGCAGGGGCCGACCGAGGCAGGGAGTGCGGTGAAGCTCGGAATACAAGATACGACCGGAACAAGCAACTTCATGGTTACCGCTGACGGTCATGTGGGTATCGGCATCACCCCCGTCAGCAAATTTCATCTGAGCACCACGGAAACGAATCAAAATATTATGGCGGCAAGAATATCTTATACCACCAAGGCTACGACTGGGTATGGCAATATTGGCGGCTTCTTCGATGTCACAGCGGATCCTGATACAGATTCCACAGGAGAAGTTTACGGCATCAATGGCACCGCAAGAACAGCTATCGGAGGATCTGTAAATAATAATGCGCTTTTTGGTATAAGGTTTACCGCGCAACACAAGGGAACCGGTTTTCTGAATTCTGCATTCGGGGTGAATGCCTATCCCTATAACGGCAGTACCGGTACAATCAACTATGCATACGGTCTCTACACAAGGCCGTGGATGGCCAGCGGGATAATCAACAACTGGTACGGAATCTTTGTTGACACCCAAAACCTCGGGACTGGTACCGTAGGGAGCATGTATGGGGTCTACGTCAACGAGCCCAACGCCACGAACTATTTTGCCGGTAATGTCGGCGTCGGTACGGTCGCGCCGTCACAAAAGCTGGAGGTAAACGGCACGGTGAAAGCGACTGCTTTTATTGGTGACGGGTCACAACTGACAAATATTCCCGCAGGCCTGCAAGGGCCAGCCGGGCCGCAGGGGCCTGCAGGTCCGGCAGGAGCGCAGGGGCCGGTTGGTCCGACGGGGGCAACGGGGCCTCAGGGACCGATTGGTGCTACAGGCCCACAGGGTCCGATTGGGCCTCAGGGACCGGCTGGGACGACGTATGATTCTGCAATTACTTCTCTTAACGATTATTTCTCGGGCAATTCCGGCAATCTGACGATGACCGGCGTAGCCAATACGGGAAACGGAGCTGGTGCGCTGATAAACAATACGACAGGAATAAGCAACACCGCCACTGGTTACTACGCCCTTAATGCCAACACCACCGGTGCCTACAACACCGCTAGCGGGACCTTTTCCCTCACCCTCAACACCTCGGGCCAGAAGAACGCGGCGTATGGTACCAATGCCCTTTACGGCAACACCACCGGCAATTGGAACACCTCGGTGGGGGTCGACTCCCTTCATAACAATAATGTTGGCGCGGAGAATACTGCCCTCGGCTTCAGTGCCTTGATGAATAACACCACTGGCAATGACAACACCGCCATCGGTGTAACCTCCCTGACAACCAACACCACCGGGCTGTTCAACACAGCAGTGGGACGCAACTCCCTCAGGCTGAACAGTATCGGCTCCAACAACAACGCCATCGGGGTCAGCTCCCTCTATGGCAACACCTCCGGCAGTTACAACAACTCGGTCGGCACCCGCGCTCTTGCCGGCAACACCATCGGTATCTTGAACACCGCAACTGGCGATTCCGCCATGACATCCAACAGCGACGGCACCTTGAACAGCGCATTTGGCGCCTCCGCCCTGTATACCAACGTCAGCGGCGACTACAACGCCGCACTCGGGGCCTCTGCCCTTTTCAGCACCACCGGCAGCAACAACACAGCGACAGGCTACCAGGCGCTCTATTCAGATACCACCGGTAACAGCAACACGTCGGTCGGTTACCTCGCTGGCTACAACATCACTACCGGCTCCAACAACATCATGATCGGTGCCAATGTCAACGCCAACGATGGCACCGCCTCCAATCAGATCAACATCGGCAACACCATCTTCGGCGACAGCTCGGCGGCGGCTGTTGGTATCGGGACCCAGCCTGTCATCTCCGGGGCAGGCAAGCTTCACCTGCACGGTGATACCTTGCGGATAGACACCCCGCGCACGCCGGCCAGTTCCTCGGATCCCTGCAACCAGGGCGAGATCTCGTGGGATTCCAATTATATCTACGTCTGTGTTGCCGCAAACACCTGGATGCGTGCGGCTCTTAGTTCGTGGTAGCCCGGGAAAAGGAGAGTGTGAGATGAAAAGAAGTTTCGTGACCGTCATGCTTTGCGCCCTGCTTGTCAGTTTTGCGCCGCAGGGGGCGCACGCGGATGTATATCTGGACTGCCGAACCTCCTGCAATCAAGCTTTCGCGGCATGCATGGGGGATGACAAGGACGTTGAGGTGAAAAAGCAGAGTTCTGCAACCAGGGGCACCTGCGAAGCGGCGCTCAGGTTCTGCTACGTGGGCTGCTCCCAGGGGAGTTCGCAGGGGGGCTCGAATGCGAGTTCGGATACGAATGCGAGCACTTCGAGCCCAACCCTTCCGCCCCAGGCGAAGTAATCAAGTCCAAGGAGTATCATAATACTGGTGACGAACACCCCACCGCGAATGGCTCGTACGTCGAGCATCCTGCTTAACCATCTGCTCCTGAAACTACCGTCGCTGAAGATTGCCAGGGGTGCTTTCGAAGCGGTAACGGCGGATCGCAGCCTGAAGTTCAATATCGGTGAGATGGGCTTGCTGCTCCGGAAGAGCTGACCGCAACGGAGTTAAAGATAAATCCTCGGCAGCACAGGCAGGAAGGCCCGACGCATCAGCGCCCTGACGTTTTGTTTCTCTTTCTGGGCGGGGTCAGTTCGGGAGGTGACACTTCTCGCTGGAGGGAACGTCTGGGGTGAGCCGCGAGCGACTCCGACAGCTCTGAGGACTGCCGGGCGAGTTTCTCCCATTCGGGAGCGGTGCCTTCCGGAAGTAAGGCGATGAGGGTCTCGAAACTGCCGCTGTCGCCGACCCGGTCGAGCTTCAGCACCGGGGCCGCAGTTTTGACCCCGTATGATGGGAAGTACCATCCCTGAATCGGAGCGATGGCTCCCTCTATGACGTCAAAGGAATCGAAGACGCTCCTGAACCAAAGCACGTAGGGGTATCCCTTCCAACTCACCGCGAAGGTATTCTGTCCCGTCTTTCGCACCGAGGCTCCCGGCGCGAGGTGGAACAACTGGGAGTACACCCGGGTCGTTTTGGACTCGTGCAGGTCTCTCACAACATAGCTGCCGGGGGCGAGCTGGCCGAACTGCCTGAACACCCCGACCTCGATCTTCTCGTAGTGGGGGTGGGTGAGTTCTACCATCCCCGATGTCTCGTCCGCCGCTACATGAAAGCGGGTGATCCCCGCCAGGCCAACCATCCCCCAGTCCCTCTCGAAATCCCGGTCGTCCACTGCAAGAATGTTGTGCGCCGCCGAACTCCTCATGTAGCTGCCGAAAGGGTCGCGGTTGTAGCTGTAGATGCCGGGGTCGACGATGAGATCGTGCCCAAAGGCGCTTAGCACGAAAGAAGTCTCGTCCTCGTGGTAGTGTGCGTCGGAGTGGAACTCCGACTTCACCGCGGCGTAGGTCTTTGCCGGCCAGACGTCCCTGAACACCGCGTAGCCCGATTGCGGGAAGACTCGGATCGGATGCAGCGGCCTTCTCCCCTCGCGCCCCGACGTCAGGGCGTACCTTACCTCCGGGTGTCGGCGGAAATAATCCTCACCCAGCGTCCCCGTCATCACGTACTTCCCCCCATCCGAGCAGTCGCCGAAGTCCGGCCAGGAGCCGTCGGGTTTCAGTATGTATGCATAAAAGTCGGCCGAGCGTTCTTGGAGCTCCACGAGGTCAGCGGGGGCATCTCCCTTCTTTTTGAGGTAGTCGACCAATTCAACCAGCGCGGAGTTGACGTAGATGTGGTAGCAGCTCGAGTGTTCATTGTGGACTCCTTCCGGGGAATACTCCGCCCGCAGCTCCTCACTGAAGCGCTCCACTGCCAGTTTCAGCAGTTCGTCCCTTCCTTTTAACTCATAGAATCCGTCCAGTATTTTGATCAGTCTTGAGTCGACGATGATCATCCGGTTGTGCCAGTGGAACAGCTCCTCCGTGGCTAGCAGCGAGAGGTGATTGAGGATGCCACACAGCAGCTGGTTCAGGAATTCGTCGTCGCGATAGGGGGATTTCTGGTAAATCCGCAGCGCCCGGTAGAATGCTTCCAGCCTCAGGACACAGCAGTGCTCGTCGTACATGAGGGGATTGTCGGTGGGCCAGGCCGGGTTGGCCCGGATCCAGTCGGACATGACCCGGAAGGCCTTGGCGGCCGAGGCGTAGTCGCCCCTCTCTCCCTTGGATAGGTAGTCGTCAAGCCAGACCAGGCTCTGGAAGTCGAAAGACCAGGAGAGGTCGTTCTTGGGGTTGGCGCGCCATTGGACGGGGAAACGGACCGGGTAGCCCTGCGGAAAAAGTGCGTAGGTGTCATGGTAGATGATGTCCGACGGTGCCGAGCCGTTACTTTCAAAGGAAACCCGCTGCCTCGAGGTGTTGGCGCGGAAAATATCCTCGTGGAAATACTCGTGCAATCTGTCAACATCGCCCTTTTTCAGGATTTCGAAGGAGCGCAAAAAGACGGGAAAATACTTGGCGTCCATCCGGTCGGCGTAGGCTATGAACGAGGTCGGGGGCGCGTAGCCCCAAGAGGTGGCTGCACTGCCAAGGCCGGTAAACAGCAGTATGGCAAGAAGAAGGGTGGGCTTCAGGTCGGTGGCCACTGTACCTCCTGCTGCGGCGGCAGCTCGGATGGTGGTCCGAATCGGTTGGCCCCGGGCGGCACAAACCGAAGTGGCAGGGCGTAGGGGCCAAGTGCGGCCCTTGGCAGTGGGGGGACCGCACGCAGGCTGGGGAGACGCCGGCCCTCCTCGGAGAGGGCCGGTGCAGCCCATGCAGATTTACTTGGTGTAGACCTTCACGTCGTCGAAGAGAGACGGCTTTGAGAAAGCGGCGGATTCCAGCACAAAGGCGACCTTGCCGTCCGCGGGGCCGGCGGGTATAGGGATCACGACAGCGATCCTGTGCCACTTGCCGTCGCCGGGGTGCTGCACGCCATGGATCGATTCGCCTTGGACCTTGTTGAGCACCGTATACCCCCAGGCCAGCGTGCTGCCGGGCTCGAAGGCCTTGGCCATTGCTGTTACAATAACCTGCTTGCCAGCCATTGCAGGGGTGACCGGAACGCTCTGGTACACGTAGTTCAGAGCCTTCTTGGTGGCGGGGACCTCGACGGCCGTCTTGCCGTCTGTTGCGTCGCTGGATTTCGAGACTTTTTGGTGGTCCCTTACCGACCAACCGGTCGGCACGCCCTTATCCCAGTTCTCGAAGCTGGCGTTGTCGACGGTGAGCAGACTGACAGTTGCGGACTTGAGATCCGCTTCCAGCGATGCCTCGCTGGGCTTGTTGGGGTCGGTTGCCGGCGCAGGCGCCGGGGCTGCTGCCTGAGGAGCAGCCGGTGCCGCCGGGGCAGGCTTGGCCGACTCCTGGGGCGGTTGTTCCTTGCTGCAGCCAGAGAACAGCAGCGAAGCCAAAAGAAGACAGAGCACATGGCTGATTACGAGGTTTTTTCTCATTACTTTCGTTCCTCCGGTTATTTTCTTTGCGGCAGCATATTTTATAAGCGCCACTTCTTAAAATCAAGTCATTTTATCCCCTTTATCCTAGAACCTAGCGGAATCAGGGGCAATACGGGGGCTGGTCGGATTAGCACCGGACAACCTCCTGCCGGCCTTTATCCCCGCCGCGACTTTTCCGGCCCGGCCAGCAGGGTGGCCTAGCAGTTCAACGGGGATCGGCGGTTAACCTGCTATTTCCTTGTGTAATCCGTGGTGTCGGGCGGAAACCACTTGAAGCCGATACTGGGAAGCCCGGTTTCGTCTGCGGGATTGACCTGCAGAAGCGAGGGGGAGACCGGCCGGTCTCCTATGAAGATCCTGGTCCTGGCGGGGTCAGCGGTATAGAAGGTAATGCCGCGAAGGTCCTCGGGCTCGGGCCTGAAGGCACCGAAGACATCGTCGTGAATCTCGTGAATGACGATGGACTCGATGCCGTTGCGGTACTCCCTGGTGTAGCCGTACCTGCTGTCATGGTACTTCGAGAGCATGTCCTGCACGAGGTTGTACCGGAGCAGCCTGGAGGTCCTGGCCACAAGAATGCGGCCGTTATCCTGGGCGGCCCGAAGTCTTCTCAGTGCCTTGACGGTCTCCGCGTTGAACCAGCCGTTGCCGTTGCGCTTGTAGAGTTCGTCGGCGAGGGCAAGTTGGCCGTTTTCCAAGCGACCGTAACCAAGGTGGGTCGTCACGATGCAGTAGGTTCCCGGCCGGAGGGGCCCGCCCTTGTCGTCCCCTGCGAGGATTCGGTCCACGCAGCGTCCCAGGTGGTCGTTATCCGCCTCGGGCTGCTCGTAATACCGGTAGAATCCCCATACCCTGTGGGCGTCGGGAAGCTGGAACGGCGCTATGGAACTCTCGAAGCCGAGGCTGCCAGAGCCGGTCCTCTTGGCGAGTTGCCAGCCGGGGCGGATCCAGAAGAACTTGATTCCGGACCTGAGGATCAGGTCCATGCAGTAGTAGGGACTCCCCTTCACGGCACCAAGACGTGGCCCTCCCTGCCCGGCCCCGTGTATGGTGACCGCTTCTTCCGGTGCGTAGGCGTGCCTTAAGGGGCTCTTAAGGAGCAGCACTGTGCCATGGTCCTCGGACACCACTCTGGAGACCTGGCAGACCTCGCCGGTAGGGGGAAAGCAGATCACGTTCAATTCTTTCACCTTCACCTGTGACGGCTTCAGGACCACCACGTTGTCGCCGGCATCGGCGCCCTGCTGGAGGTTGCCGGTGTCGTAGAACATAACGTCCCAGGGATTGTTGGCATGATCGGCCCAGGCGACGGGGTGATAGCCGATGCGCTTCCATTCCCCGAGCACCTTTTCCACCTCTTCACGGAAGACGTTTGGCCCCGAGGTGGTGCCCCAGGTCCGGAAGATCTCCTGCTCGGCCTTGATGGAGAGATCCGTGTCGGCGCCGATGTAGTAGGAGAAGAACGTATGGGGGATGTCGATCCAACCGCCCAGGATGTACCTCTCCATGAGGTCGCCGTATTTTTTTGTGCCGTTGTGCCAGTAGATCCAGGACCAGCCCTTCGAATTGATGCGCCAGTTGTCCTTGTCGGTGCCGTGATAGAGGTCCATCCAGAAGGTGTCGCCGACGTCGAGCCCTACCCCTCTTCCCAACGAGCCGCAGTCCTGCTCGGTGTTGAGAAAACGGTGCATGTGCTCGAACTCGTCCTTGTCAGAGAGGTCAGTGTCTGACATGATGGCGACCATATTGACGAACGGGAAAGGAAACTTGCGTACTTCGGAGGCGGAGGCCGGGCCGGAAGTGGTGAGGAGCAAAGAAAGAAACAGGAAGGATAAAAGGATTTTTTGCGACACCGTGGTTGGAGATGCTGCCATTTTGACTTCCCTCTGATCTGCGGGCCCGGGACCCGCGAAAAGTTTCCTGGCGAAGTGATTCAGCCACCCGACCCAGTTGCAATCTCACTTTTCGGAAGCGATGAGGAGTATGGAGGCGATCCCGAAGATGATGCCGAGGCTCTGCCTCATGTAGACCTTTTCGTTCATGACGACGCCGAAGACGACCACCAGCAGCATGGTGGAGATGGTCATGACGGGGCTCAGCCTGCTGATGGGGTAGAACTTGAGGCAGATGTAGTACAGCACGAAGGCCCCGCCGTAACTTGCGATGCTGGAGCCGACGAAGAAGGCCCATTGCAGCTTGTTGGCGCTGCCCGACGCCATCTTCATGCAGATCTGCGCCAGTGCCGATGCGACGATTCCCGCGACTACCAAAAGATAACTGGCCATGATGGTTAACCGACCCTTGGTTCCTTTCCGTTGATGGTTCTGATGATGTAGGTCGGCCGGGCCTTGCTTTCGGAGTAGATGCGGCCGATGTATTCCCCGATGATCCCTAGGCACATGAGCTGGATCCCCCCGATGAACAGCACCGGTATGAGGATCGATGCCCAGCCCGGCAGCGCCAGGTTCGTAAAGATCTTGATGTAGAGGGCGTAGGACGCGTAGACGAAGCTCAGGACGGAGACCACGAAGCCGACCATGGTCGCTATGTGCAACGGGAAGGTCGAGAAGGAGGTGATGCCATCGAAGGCGAACTTCACCATCTTCCAGACGGTGTACTTGGTGACCCCCGCGTGGCGTGGCGCTGCGGTGTAGGAGATCCCCACCTGGCGGTAGCCGATCCATCTGATGAGCCCCCTGAAGAATTTGGTGGTTTCCTTCAGGTCGCGAAGGCACGCCACCACCTTCCGGTCGACCAGTCGGAAATCGGCGGAGTTCTCCGGGAGCTCGATCTTGGCGAGTACGTTGATGAGCTTATAGAAGAATCTGGAGGTTGATTTCTTGAAGTAGCCAATGTCAGGGGGATCGACCCTGACAGTGTAGACCACGTCGAAGCCTTCCTTCCATTTCTCCACCAGGGCCGGGATCATCTCGGGAGGATGCTGCATGTCGGCGTCCATCATCACGACCGCATCGCCCGAGGCCAGGTCGAGCCCGGCGCAGATGGCCGCTTGATGCCCGAAGTTCCGCGAGAACTCGACAGTCTGGACGCGGGGGTCCTTCGCCGCCAGCTCTGCCAGTTTCCGGGCCGTGCCGTCCGAGCTGCCGTCGTTGACGAAGATGATCTCATAGGCAGGGTCCAACTTCGGCAGCACTGCTGACAAACTGTCATGCACTATCTCAACGTTGTCCTGCTCGTTAAAGCAGGGAAGCACTACTGATATCATAACTCTTCCTTGTTAGGGGAATACCTTTCGTCGGACGGCCATAAGATTGTCCCGTTTCTTATAGCAGGGAATGGCATTTCAAGCGTGTCAACTTACTTGCTCAAGGCCCTTTCTCTCTAATTTCGGGTTATTTGGTATACATCTTCACGTCGTCAAACTCGATGGCGTTGGAGGGCTCACCTTCCAGCACGAAGCAAAGGCGGCCTTCTGGAGTTTTTTCCGGTAATTGAAGCGCAACACCTATGCGATGCCACTTCCCATCTCCGGGGTGCGGAGCTCCGTAGAGGGTTTTGCTCTGGACACCATTGATGACGGTGTATACCCAGACAACGGCTCGATCCCTGTCAGCTTTAGCCATCGTCGAAACGATCACTTTTTTCCCACCAAATGAGGGATCAAGGGCGATGTTCTGATACAGGTAGCTCAGCTTCTGGCCCGTAGACAATTCCAAAGCAGCATTTCCTTCATAAGGGTTCGCTGTAGTCTTACGGACGATGCCCCCATCCCTGACTGTATAACCCGATGGTAAGCTGCCCTCCCAGGTTTCGAATCCGGGGTTGGAAATTTTCACGAGATTAACCGAAGGGGAACGCAGGTCCTCGTCCATGGAGTTTTCATCCAGCTGAGCAAGGTCGAATTCCTGAGACCAAACCGCCCACCCTTCCTTTTTCAGCCTAGCCGCTTCTTCAGCCGCATTGTTTGACGGGATTTCCCTCCAAAGAACGGTCTCCATGATACCCGATTCTTTTTTGACTTCGAAGAGGTTTGCTCTGTTTGGGAAATGTATCTCCGTGGCATTGTTGAACACCTCATACAGTGTATACGGATTTGTTGCTCCTCCTATGAAGGCTTTTTTTTCTGCTTTTAGCGCAACGAAATCCTTTGCTCTTTTGTGCTGGTCCAAGATTACTTTTTGCAGCAGGCGTTTGGAGGAAAAAATTTGTGTGCTCGGATAAATTACGCCGTCCCCGCTTGCTTCAGTAGAATAATAGTTAAGAATTAGAAAGAAAAAACATGCTAAGTGGGGAAGAAATTTGTATTTCGTTTGAGGAATGATAGCGAAAAGCAACAAACCACACAGGTAGGGGAAGATTGAAAATGCCATCATCATGTGGCGAGAAGAGTTGCCATCCCTGAACCCCCACCATATTTCTGTTGGAAGTATCCAAATAAGGACGGCAAGGATCAACCATCTCTGCTTCTTGCAAATTACTGATACTATGAGCGCCGCGGTCAAAGCAGTGTAAAAGATGACAGGGCCGTTGACATGAGGGAGAACCAAGAGATTTTTGCGGTTAAGGAAGGCTTTGATGGTGAAAAGGTACTGGTCAGACCACTGATTAGCGAATGCAGAGGTCGAGACATCAGGCAGGGCAATGAATTTATAATAAACGATCGGAGAGGCGACTCCCAAAATGGCTGGTATTACCGCCAATACAGCGGTTTTTACAGACAGCTTCTTTTTGAGCAGCACTACTGCTCCAAAAGCCGACCCGCAGAGGAAGATGTCGGCCTTGAAGGTACAGGCGACCATCATCGAAACCAGAGACAAGAGGTACAAGCTGATAGTGACCTTGCCGTCATCTTCGAGGGCAAGAAGAAAAAACAGCAGCGCTAAAGAAAGAAAAACAAAGGCGGGAAGATGCGGCATCCCATAGATGGATGCCAGCCAGAAAGAGGGAGAAAACAAAAGGAAAATTGTTCCCCAGAGCGCAACGTTCCGATTGAATATCATCTTCCAGAAGCAGTATACCGGGAAGATCGCCATGCTGCTCATGAAAACATTAAACCAGTTCAGATATGTCGGGATTGACGCAATTGAAACATCCCAATCGAGTAATAGCTTCATGAAGTTTACGTAGAGGGGGCTAACACGCGAATACGCGGCTGCTGCGTCGCCGGTCACGTGCCACAAAACCGCACACTGCAACAACCTTCCAGCGTCAGCTTCACCAAGACCTCTTATGATAAAGAAGCTGTGGACGAGCAGTGAACAGAAAAACAACACTGACATGTTGATGTAGTCTCTGGACACCAATTCGATCTTTTCATATGCAGAGCAAAGAACCGACGGTCCCGACCGAACTACATCGGCCTCAACTTCTCTCGGAGCGTTTATTACAGGCTCCATCATCACACCTCCATTTCAAAGCGGGGATCTTTCGTCACGATAATATAAGAAACTCTCATGTTCAAACCGTTTGTTCCTGGTAACTCCTATTCGCCATCAAAAAAGACAGCCCGTCGGAAAGAATTGTTCTAACCACATCAGGGGTATCTGCAGCACCGTGGCCGTCTTCGTGGCTGTAAGTAATCGACATCACCATATCACCGTACCCGCGGCCTCCTTCCAGCGGAACTCCCAACATTGAGCAAAAGGGCAAGTAGTGTTCCCTGTGGGTGTAGGTGTCGATGAGGTTCTGGATAATCACGACTTTCGGGCAGCGCCCCGCTGCGCTGGCCGATATCATCGCCTCGGCGCAACTCCACCGGGATGGGAAGGCTGCGCGGCTCTCGTCGAGAGAAGCGGCGGAGTCGAACATCTTCGCAAACTGGTCGCGGTAGAACGGTAGATGGTTCGCGAGGTCTGTCTGCGGATTAATGGCAACTCCTGAGCCATTAGAGATCGCGGCAGCCATCATCGCGGCGAAACCTCCGCCGGAACTGCCGTAATAAACGACCTGGTGGGGACGCAGCCCCAGCTTTGACGCGATAGCACTGGATATTTCCGCAACTCCTTTGATGACGTTGCGTTCCTTGTCACCGACATACCATCCGACGGTGAGTTCGTCATCGAAAAAAAGTGTAGGGTCGCAGATGGCAAGGACATGTCCGCCAAGGATCTTTGCCCAGTTCCAACGTGCAAAGACCGGCAATCTTTGGGTGCGATCAACGGCACCATGCAATGCCACATAGAGGAGCGAGCTGCCGGGGTTCGAGGCAAAACGGGCGGGGTAATCGATCCCGTTGGCGTTAACGGTGAAGACTTTGCCTTGAACGTCGGACAACGCGACTTCGCTGGCGTTGGCATAGTACATGGCGCCCTTATCAGCAGCAGCCTTCTCTTCTTCAGCCCTTTCGGTAGCCGCCTTTTGGGCAGCGACAGATGCCTCTCCCTCCGCATTTTTCAGGCTGGCATCCCCGCATCGAGCTGTCGCGGCATTGTTGTTTTCGATGACCTTTCCTGTCAGGAAGGACAGACCTTTGGAGGTGATCTCCCTCACCACCTCCGGAGTGTCAGCCGCGTCATGCCCGCCTTCGTCGTCATATGTCATCGACATAATAGACTCTTGACAACCTACCCCCCCGTCACTCGGCACATCGAATGCATTGCAGAAGGGAAGATAATGGTTTTTGACGGTGAACGCATCATTCGTCATATTCTGTATAATCAACACCCTCGGAGTTCGTCCGGCGCTTCGTGCAGCCCGCACTGCCTCGATAGCGCTCCAGCGTGTTGGGAACGCCGTGCTGCTTTGTTCCGGGGAGGAAGCCGGATCGAATACTTTGGCGAAGGCGGCCAGAGCATTCTTTTCGTAAAGCGCAATTTGCGTCTGGGGGTTGATCGCGACACAGGTCGCGGAAGCTTTTGCGGCAGCGGCAATCGCAGCAAACCCACCTGCTGAGTCACCATAGAATATGATTTGCGAAGGTGTCAGCCCCATCCGTTCTGCAAAGGTCTCTGCAATCCGCACCACGCCCTGGATAACGTCCTTTTCTCTTGTGCCTATGTACCAGGCGATACGGAGCCGGTCATTCAGATAGAGAGTCGGATCGTCGATACATAGGATATTGCCGTTTAGAATTTTTCCCCAGTTCCACCGCGCGTAGAGGGGCAAAGTTTTCTTTTCCCGATCCACTGCGGCGTGAAATGCCACGAAGAGGGTTTTAGAACCCGGATGCGAGTTGTAGCGGCAGGGAAACGTGAGACCTTCGCTCTGAACCGCGAACGGCTTGCCATCAAGCGCATCCGGATCAAGCTGGCTTACATCGGCATAATGGAATTTTTCGATGAATGGCATCCCCTCGGAAAGGATACGCCATACGATGGCAAGGGAATCTGCCCCCTGCGGAGTCTCCGAGTCTACCGGAATTGTCTTGATAAGGCCGTGAAACCCGATTCCCCCCGTATGCGGCACCTTTAACGCTTCGCAGAACGGGAGATAATGACGGGAGTATGTAGAGCTGTCGTGCACATCCTGGACCACCACGATGCACGGAAAACGCCCATAGCGTTTTGACAGCCCCACGGCCCCCGTCATGTTCCATCGAGCCCAGGCAGAGGTGCGGTTCTCCTCGGGAGAACAGGCAGGATCGAACATGGTCGAAAAAGGAGACTTTATATCCGTTTCAATGTTATGAAGGTCCGTGTGAGGATTAATGGCGACGCAGGAAGCAGAACAATGCATTGCTGCGGCAATGGCGGCAAACCCCCCGGAGCCGCTGCCATAGAAGACGATCCGGGAAAAGATCAGCCCGAGCCGTGTTGCAACCGTCTGGCAAATCCGCGCCAGTCCGGGAATAACGTCCCTTTCTTTTGTGCCGATGTACCACGCGGTACTGAGGTCTTCGTCGAGGTACAACGTGGGGTCGTCAATCGACAGGATATTGGCGCGAAGAATTTTCCCCCAGTTCCATCGGGGGAGGACAGGAAGAGGATGGTTTCGCCGGTCGACAGAGTCGTGAAGCATGACGAACAGGAAGCGGCTTCCCGGAAACGAGTTGTAGCGACACGGGAAGGTATAGCCTCCTGAGTCCACCAGAAATGTCCGACCCTCTATCTGGTCAAGGGTGATCTCTCTCGGGTCGGAAAAGTTTTTTGAAGCCAGATGCTTTAGCATTTGTTGCCGGTCAGCTCCTCTATGTTGTCCGCCAGGTCTCCCACATTGCTGAAGACGCTTTTCCCGGGGAACCGGATGCCGAAGTGGTTCTCTATCGTCATCATGACGACGGTGTGGGACAGCGAATCCCATCCGGGGATGTCGCTTGCCACGGTCTCACGATCGACTTCGATATCCTCATCGTCAAAAACCTCTCGCAGCAACTTTGCAAGTTCCGCCATCACATCGAGCGCCATATCACCTCCGGATGTTCTTCCTAAAGAATCCTGGATCTAAACTTATACTTATCAACAAGGTCCACATCGCGAACAATGTCTGTTTGCAGTTCCCCTGCTGTTATCAGGTTGTGCACATCAGTCGCAGTTACTATTTCGATGTCTTGAGGCAGATTTGCAAGAAATCTGTCAAAATTGTCAACAAGCTTATTGTCCCTGAATATTTTGAACCGCGTATTCTCCTCAGTGTAACAGAAAGACCATGAATGCATGATCATGACGGCAACAGAGTTGGAGGGGTAAATAGTGTAATATTTGTCAATAAAGGCGTAAACGAAATCAGTGAATTGAAAGTTGTTCAGATCGTTAAAATCGAGATCCCTGAGCCAGTTATTCATATAGACGTTAGCCATCGGCAGCTCGAACACGCCATTGTTCCATTTGAAAAGCGGGAGGTTTTCACTGTTATTGGTCTGGTGCTGCGACAGAACATTATAGTTGAAACTGAGGTCGATGCCGCGCTCTTTCATCTGCCGCAGCAATACGTTATTGTACCTGAAACTGCCCCCCCTGAAGGCGACGGGCTTGTTGCCGCCTCCCATCTTCTGGGCGGTTTCCTGCAGGAAATCGAGCAAGATGCCGGCACGCTGTCTATCCACATCACTCAAGCTGATATGGTATTTCTTCAGGTTGTGCTTTTCCCAGAATTCCTCCGGGAGCAGGTCCATATGGGCATGAAGCTGAAGGTCGTGGCCTCTGTCCGTAATCTCCCGGGAAATTTCTTCAAACCGGCCTGGGTAGCGGAAGACCTCGCAATAATCAACAAAGAACGTGAGTTTGTGCCCGTAGCGGTCGGCGACTTCCATCATCCGGCGGATGCCCACTTCCTCGTTACCGAATTTTCCCCAGATAAGCCGGTCTACGTGGTCCTCTGACTGCGCATAGGGTGATGCCTCGACGTCAATCGTAATAACTACTCTCTTTTTCTCGGGCTTAGTATACGACGGCTCAGTCTCTACTGAAACTGGGGTCCCGTAGGTAAGTCGGACGATATCCTCGGCATGTTCCAGGGGCTGCACGATGTTTTTCGCGGCAAATCCCTGCCAAACGTAATGATCGTACATCAGGTGTATATAGAGGGGGTTCTTTTCTTTGATATCCTCTGCCAGCTGGTGCTCAAGAAGGGCAAAGCGGTGGCGTGCCAGGGAATTGAGGTGATCGGAGGCAAACGGGCCCGCAGTGACCTTTTGCTCCAGTTCCCGGAATTTCAGTTGAACCCTCTCGACGGCGGTCTGAACCAGCTGCCTGTCGATCATGAGGTAGAGATGGGAAAAGCCGATCGCCTGGAAGAATAGCTGGTAGTAGTGCAGCGGACGGTAGTAGATGTTGAATGAACCGGTCAATTCAGACCATGCCCCGGGCTCCAGCAGGGTAAGCCCGAACATGAACCGGTGAGCCTCGCGTTCGATGGCTTGCCAGCAATCGCCGTTGGGGATCGCAAAATTGACTGTCGTTCCGACATCGCTGAGATCGCCGATTCTCCTGAAAAGAGCCGAGGAGTCGTATACATGCTCAAAAACGTCGTGCAGCATGATCAGATCGAACGGCTCCGCTCCCAGTTCCGCTGAAATGCCCCTATCCAGGATGTCTGCGTTGATGAGCTTGATGTTGCCTGGTTCATTCAGCGCATTCGCCTCTCCCAGGCGGTGGAGGTAGTCGAGGATCTCGACCCCGTAGGCTTCCGCACCCTTTTGTGCGGCAACGATCGAAAATCCACCGTAGGCGCTCCCCACATCCAGAACGCGCCTACCGCGCAGGTCGAGGTGGAGATATCTCAGGATGTTTTCAAGCGATTCCGAGGCTCGTTCCCTGTTGGCAAGGGCGTATTTTTCGTATTCGGCCGCCTGCTCTTCGGTCAGAGGCGATTTCTGCCGTTCGGCCTCGAAATGTGCAGCCCACGCTGCCTTGAAATCAGATTCCATAAAATCCTCTATAGATTGCCTGCCGGCACGGTCGAAAGGATCAGAGCTCCCTGGCGCCGTACTTCTCGCGGTCCATGAGTTCGACATCCCTGGTGATTCCGACGTTCAAGCTCCCTTCCCTGTAACGGTTGAGCAAATCGGACGCGGTGATGATCTCAAACTGTTCCGGCAGGTTTGCCAGAAACGATTCGAAATCATTGACGAGCTTCAGGTCCCGGAACGTGCGGTAGCCGGTCTGCGGGTTGACGTCGGTAAACGACCAGGAGTGCATGAGCATCACCATCACCGCATTTTCGAACTGTCGAAAATATTTCTCCATGAACCTGTAGACAGCGCGGTGCCGGTCGGGTCTGATCGACGTCAGGAGCCCGTAGTTGTAAAAATCGTTGAACTCGAACGGCTGCATCCTGCCGCCAGACTCCGTGATTGCCAGCGGCAGTTCAAGAACGTCATTGCTCCATTTGAACATCGGGAAATTCGTGGCGTTGTTCGGCTGGTGCAGTGAATTGATATTGTAGTTGAAGCTCAGGTCGATCCCCTTCCCCTTCATCACCTTCAGGATCTCGTGGTTGAAGCGGAAATTCCCCCCCCGGAAGGCGACCGGCGTAACGCCCCCCATCTCGACGGCGCAATCGATGAGGAAATCGAACAGTATCTCCGCGCGGTCCTGGGGTAGCTCGCTCAGGCCGATCTGGTATTTTTCCAGGCTGTGCTTTTTCCAGAACTCCCGGGGGAGGAGATCCATGTGGGCATGGAGCTGCAGGTCATGACCACGCTCGACGATGCGGCAGCTCACGTTCTCGAACGCCGATGGATAGAGGAACTTCTCACAGTAATCGATGAAGAAGGTAAGCTTGCAGCCATGTTCGTCGGCGATGTCCATCATCCGGGTGATGCCGACGATCTCTTTGCCGAACCGTCCCCAGATGAGGTACTCGACGTGGTTGCAGAGCTCGAAGCGGGGTACCGCTTCGACATCGATGGTGATAACGACCGGGCGCTTCTTCACTCAGCTCCCCCCATGGCTCAGGGAGAGCCGCTCGTAGGCGGCGGCAAGGAGCCTGCCGTGGCGGGGCCAGTCGAGATTAGTTGCGGCTGACTTCTCGCAGCGGTCGGCCCATTCCCGGCGGCTGGCGGCAATATCGTCCATGAGAGAGAATATCCGCTGCAGGTCCGTCGCCGGCACCCCGTCGTCGGAAGCGGAAACGATGAGTCCGACCCGGTCGGCGGTGAGCATTCCTGACGAATCGCCGATGTCCGCGGTGGCGATGACCGGTACCCCGGCGGCAAGGTATTCGCCGAACTTGGTCGGGGAAGAGACGTAATTGACGGGAGACGGTTCCCGCAGCAGGAGCCCGACGTCCCCCAGACCGATGTACTCACCTACTTCACTGTGCGGGACCTCCTCCATCCGGAAACTCTTCTCGGGAAGATCGTGTTCCCGGAGGAAGGAGCGCGCTTTTTCGTGTTCGTAGTGGGGGAGCAACAGGTAGAAGAGGGCGTCGCTTCTCTCCCGGTAGATCTGGCTGAAGAGGGAGAACATCGCCTTCGGCCACTGCCATGCGCTCAGCGTCCCGAGGTAGAGGACGATGAACTTCTTCTCCAGCCCCAGGCGCGCCTTCTTCGCCATTCTGGTTTCGTGGGGCATCCGAAATTTCTCCGGATGGACGCAGCAAGGGATCACTGTGTAGGGCAGGTTGGAAAAACCGTACTTGCGGTCGAAGAAGGACTTCATCTTGCTGGAGACGAAGATCCGGACATCCGCCTTTTTCAGGGCATCAATCTCCCAGTTGGTGACCGCCTTGATACGGCTCGGATGGCCTCCGGTCATTTCGGTCTCTTCCGGTGCAACGCCGTGGATGTCAAAAAGTATCTTCGCCCCGATCCGGTCGTTGGCGCGGAGGATGTGCATGAAGGAATAGAGCGCTTGCCCGTGCATTATGGTGACGCCGTTCTCGCGCGCGATCCTCACCAGCGGGTCGAGAATCGACTGTTGCTGGCCGGGGGTCACCGTCAATTCGAAGAAATCGCTGGTCGGGACGACGTAGAGTTTCGCCCGGGTCGCCTGGTCGATTCTCCTCTTGAACCGGCGCAGTTGAAGGAACCATGACAAGAACTTCTGCTTTTTCGGCTTCTGGATGAAGCTGACGATGACTACCCTGATCCCGAGGGAGGCGAGAAGGTTCGTTTCCTCGATCACCCGGGTCTCATAGCCGCTCTGGTTCCCAGGGGAGAGGAAGCAGACGTGCATTGCCACCAGCGGTGCCCGGTTCATGCGGACCCCCGCAGCGGGGCGCCGGGAACGGCATCCCCTCTATTGTGCACCGACACGGCTGCTTCGGCAATGAGGGCATCGTACTGCGCATTGATGATGTCCTGATGGAAAAGTTCCCGTGCGAATTGTTTCACCGATTTGCACTCCCGGTCGTAATGCTCGCGGCTACTCCATTTCCTGACGAGTGCCGCCGCCTCATCGGTATTCCGGAAAATGAACCTGTCGGGATAGAGCTGCTCCGATCCGGCCCAGTTTCTGATGACGGGGACCGCCCCCGAGGCCATCCCCTCGGCCACCGCCTGGTGAGAGCCTTCGAGATCGCTCGTCGAGAGGATGAAGCCGATCTTGGAAAACCAGTCGCCGATGTCGTTACCGTGGGGATCGAAGACAACGGAGTTCGCGCAGGGTGAGTTCTTGATGCGGGCATAGAAGGCATCGTAGTAAGCGCGTTCTTCCGTTCGGCGCCACAGCCAGTCGTACTCCCACGGCTGCTTCCCCTTGATGAAGAGGGTGTACCGACTGTCGATCCGCTTCAGTTTTTCCAGTATCTCGAAGGCAAGATGGGGGGCCTTCAGCTTCGGCGCGTTCCCGATCATGCCGAGATTGAACTCGCTGCCGTAGAGTTTCGGGAGGTCGAAGCTGTCGCAGTCGATCGGGTTGTAGATGATCTTCGTCTTCCCCTTCAGGAACGGGAATCTCTCCAGGATGATATCCAGATTCCGGGGGCAGATCAGGATGAGGTGATCGACGTTTTCCCACTCGATGTCATTGAGATAGGATGTGGTAAGCTCCTGGCGGTGCAACCGGACGATGAGCTTCTGGTCTTTCCTCTTGTTCTTCGAATACCAGACGGCGTTGCCCAAGGCCCATTCGCAAAAGACGGTATCGGCCTTTTCGAGCATCTTTCTGCTCGCGTCGGTGTCCGTGATAACGTGAGCCCGGTGGCTGTCGATCAGCACCTCGAACCCCGGTTTTTCCCGGTAGTGGGAGATGACCGGATCGAGAAACTTGAAGTCGTGACCGTTGAATAGGATCGTACATTTCATTACATGCTCCGCCTGTCAAACGTCGCGACATCTCCTACAGATCAACCGTTTTGGCGTACGAATCGGCCGGTATCTCGCGGTTCGTGTTGTGCAGATAGTTGAACCGGTCGAGGGAAAGGATTTTCCGGTCCTTGTTCCGGAACGTCCGGTTGGTCAGCAATTTGTGCAGGTACTTGAGGTCGATGATGTTCCGCTTGATTGCCAGGGTCGCAACCGGGACTTCGAAGGAGTACCTGAACTCGTTGCCGGGATTACGCAGCTCGACGATGTTCGATTCTTCGGTGAAATGCGTCTCCTTGCCGATATAGAGCGCATTGGCGTAGCGGAGGGCGATGGCGTAGTCCTTCAGGTAATTGGCGCCATAATGGTCTGCGGGATCGAAGACGCAGACGAAATCGGTCGTGGCATGGGAGATCGCCTGTTCCAGGGCGTTCTCGTTTCCATGGGGAATCGTTGCGACCCTGACTGGCACCATCGCCTCGACAAACTTCTGGATCTGCCCCTTCTTCACCTTATCGCTGCAAAGGAGCTTCACTTCGAACTTGCGATAGTTCTGGCTGCCCAACGATCCCAGCAGGTTGTCTAGGTCCCGCTGGCTGTCGATGCGGGCAAGCGCGGTGAAATAGACGTCATCATCAGCGGTGTGATTCATCCCCATACAGGTGAGGACGTAGCTCATCCGCTGGGCATAGGTATGGCCTTCCATGACGTGGCGCATTCCGCGCACCGAGAGTCGGGCCCAGTAGTCCTCATCGTTGAAGAGCTTCTCCAGGTGCGTGCGCGTGTCCGCCTCCGACTCGGTGAGGAGAACGAGGTCGCTGCCGAACATCTCCTGGATTCCTTTCGAGTAGGTGCTGATCACGGGGGTCCCGCTGGCAAGGAGCTCGAAGACGCGGCGGGAGAACATGGTCGGGGAATCCTTCACCGAATTGACGTTAAGGAAAACCCGGTAGTTCTTGTATGCCTTCACCATCTCCGTGAAATCGAGGCGCCCCTGGATGGCCGGCTGGTAGATGTCGGGGAAGCGGTACTTGTCTGCCTCGGGACCAACCATCCCGTACTGCCGGTCGTAGATGTGGAGGCCGAAATCGAGGGCGGGGCGAAGGAGGTATTCCATGTCCCTCTGCCGCTCCGGGAACATGGTGTCGCCGTAATAGGTGCCGGCGAAACAGGCGAGATTCTGCCGGTTTTCTTCGAGGACCGGGTTCTGTATCCGCGGCTGGGCCGCAAAAGGAAGGGAGAACACCCGGTCGTGCCCCAGGGCTTCCCGGTAGCGGGGAATGCAGTCGGCGTCGGAGGTGAAGATGTAGTCGTAGTTCTTCGCCTTCGGAATGAACCGGTCAAAGTGGACGGGGTCTTCCTTGTTCCAGAAGAAGGAAGGTATCCCCTGCGCCTTTGCCCACTCCAGCAAGTGCTGGAGCTCATCCCCCATGTTCGCGGGATACTTGGCGATGCGGTAGAGCCACGCACCGTCATTGCCTCTCCACGCAGACTCGACGAAGATGGCATTCGGCGGATTCGCCTCCAGGACCTGTTTCCAGTTGTCGGGACGGAAAGTCACCATCCGGCATTCGGGCCGGAAATTCTCGGCGGTGAACTCGTCGAGGATACACCCCAAGGTGACCCTGTCTTTTCGGATGGCAGGAAGGTCAAGAGGCCTGACGGCGAGAGATTCTGGGGCTGCAGCCGGTCCGGGCGCCTCCGAAGGTTTAAGCGGGAGTTCTCTGCGGGGAGGCTCACCCGCGGGCTGCGCGGGAGCAGGGATCACGTTCCTGATGTATTTCCTGAAGTGGTGGCTGGCACGGTGGGGCTGTTTGATCATGTCGGCAGCCAGGACCACACCGCCGGTTAAGACTGAGCCGAGGCGCCAGCTATAGGCCCTTCGGAACAACTCTTCCTGGTCAACAAGGGCACATTCCTTCTCGCGCCGCATTTCCTCCAGCTTCGTCTTCAACTCCTCATTCTTCTTTGCGAACCGGGTTTGCCATTCGTTTTCCAGCTTTAGGAACTTCTCGTTGAAAGCCGCCTCCCCTTCGGCAAGTTCACGCGTGTGCCTTTCGGTAAGTTCGGTAATCTCCGCGCTCTTCCGGGCGATCTCCTGCCGGTGCTCGATCCCTTGCTGGTTGAGGCGGACCTCCCATTCCTCCCTGATCTCAGCGATTTCGCGTGCGTGACTTTCGGCAAATTCGGTAACCTCGGCGCTCTTCCGGGCGACTTCCTGCCGGTGCTCGATCCCTTGCTCAAGGAGGCGGACCTCCCATTCTTCCTTGAGCTCAACTACAGCGTGTTTATGAGAGATCTGCATCTCTTCCAACTGCTTGGCGTAAGAGGAGGAGAGGTCGTTCAGTGCGGCATCCTTGCGCTTCAGATCGTCCTGGAAACGTTTCTCAATTGCGTTTAGTGTCACTTCGAAGTCCTTGATCTTCTTCAGCAGGACCTTCTCGTGCTCCTTCTCTTTTCCGGTCATGGCCATCCTGAAGTACCTCTCTTTGTTTCTCAGATCCAAGGCGTTATTCAAACGGAGAGATTCGAGATCTTTTTCCCTAGCAGACAGTAATGCCCCCTGCTCGTCGAACATCTCAGACAGTTTGGTTAGTCTGCTAGTAATTTCCGAATTCTGCCCCTCGCTCTCAGCCAGCAGCAGTTGTAGAGAAGCAACCGATGACTGGAGCTCTGCGGCTCGCTTCTCCTGCCCGGCAAGGATCTCCTGGTGCAGCGTTACAGCGTTGTTGGCGCTCTCCAGGGCTCCCCGGAGCCGGATAATTTCGCTCTCTCTTTGGGAAAGAGCCGATTCACGCTCTTCTTTCAGTTTTTCCAGCTCGGCTGATTTCCCCTGATGGGAAGTCAGCTCCTCTACTATTGCGGCCAGTCGCCGCTCCAACTCTTCTCGGGTTTCGCGTTTGGCTGCGAGAGCATACCGAAGATCCTCGATCTCCCGCAGCCGCCCGGACTCTGCCTGCTGAAGCAAGACATCCTTCGCTTCGATGATTGATGCCACTTCCCGGTCACGGGCTGAAAGTTCCTCCTGGTGGCGCTTTTGTTCTTCACCCAGCCGCTCCTCCAGCTCCTTCCGGAACCCCGCCTTCTCCTGCTCCCATTTCTCGACGGCGGCGGACTCCCGCGCCCGGACCGCCGCAATCTCTTTTTCATCTTTCGACAGAACCTCTTCCAATTCCCGGGTCTTCAGGTTCAGAAGCTGTCTTACCTCCTCGGTGGCCTTCTTGTTGGCCTCGACCGCTTCGTTCAGCTTCTTTGACTTTTCGTAGAATTCCACCGACCTTTCGAGCAGCATCTGCTCCTTAAGGAGGCAGCGCCTCTCCATGTCCCTCTGCAGATGGAATAAATCCCGAAACGCCAGTTCGGGACTTATCGAAGCAGGATCATCGGATGCTGGCTTGCGACCGACGAAAAGGATATTCGCCTCGATGGTGTCAATCTTCACCGGTTCAAAGTACGGCCGCACAAGCTCCAGGAAGGAGGCGGGATAGTACGTCATCTTGTGATCGGGGGCGTTATTCAGGCCGAACGGGACCGTGATGACAGCTGTTCCTTCTTTCTTCAGCACCCGCCGCGCTTCCTTCAGAACCCTCCCGGGATTTGTCAGGTGCTCGAGGATCTCCCCGAGCATGACCGTGTCGAAGGTTTCCGCCTCGAAGGGAAGCGTGGTGGCGTCCACCAGCTCGAACCTGACCCTCTTCCGGACGGTCTCTTCTTCTTTTTCCAGTTCTGTGCGGGCAAAATCGATCGAGTTCTTTTCGTAATCGATGCCCGTGCAGTCGAAACCTTCCCGCCCGAGAAGAAGGGATACGATCCCCTGGCTGCAACCTATATCGAGGACCTTGTCGCCGCGGACCTGGCGGCACATCCAGTGAACGCGCTCACGGCAGAGTTTCTGGGTCTCCAAACTAAATATCTGCCCTGCATACAATTCGTTTATTCTATCAGCGTTCATAACCGTCCGTTTGTGTCCATTCGATGCAACTCAATGCTATGACAATGAAAACGACAAACCATCCCAATGTACCGGATGCCCCTACCAACATACTGCAAAAAAATACGCCGAGATCAGACGCTTTCCCTCTCGATTAGATCGAGGTAGTATTTGCTCGCTTCGGTGCTGCTCCCGTCGAACAAAATTCTCCCGTGGTCAAGACAGATCGCTCTTTCACAGAGTTGTACGACCTGGTCCATGGAGTGGGAGACAAAGACGATCGTTCTCCCCGCTCCCCGCAGTTCTTCAATTTTCTCACTGCACTTTCGTTGAAAACCTTCGTCTCCTACTGACAGGACTTCGTCGATGAGGAGGATATCGGGCCGGATGTTTATTGCGATGGAAAAACCCAGCCGGGAAACCATACCCGACGAGTAGTTGCGCAGCGGCGTATCGATGAAATCGTGTAGCTCCGAAAAATCAATGATGGCGCGGTAGACGCTGTCGATCTCCTTGCGGGAGAGGCCAAGGATCGCGCCGTTCAGGTAGATGTTGTCCCGGCCGGTCAGCTCGGGATGAAAACCGGTCCCCAACTGCAGCAAGCCGATATTGCCGTGCCGTACGACCGTCCCCTCGTCGGGCTTGTAAATGCCGGTCAGGACCTGGAGCAGGGTGCTCTTACCCGCGCCGTTCTTGCCGATGACCCCTACGGATTCGCCTGGGCGTACGGAAAAGGAAATGTTCCTGACGGGCCAGAATTCTTCGTTTGTGACAGCGGTTTTTGTCTTTTTCTTCCGGGCACGCCAACTCAACAGGTCGATAACCGTTTCCGTCAAGGTTTGTTCCACTTCGTGGTGGAGATGAAATTTGATTCCCATCTCCCGGACTTCCAGTGCCAACATACCCGTCATATCCTCTTAACCATCTTATCTTCGTTTTTCTTAAAAAAGGTATATCCGGCCAACTGGACCAGTATGCAGATGCTGAACGCAACAACAATGTGCCGCAACGCCGGAATAGGTTCTCCCATTAAAGTAGCCCTAAAAAAAGTGAGAATCACCGCCAGAGGATTCAGGGTCATGTAGATGTCCAGGAACCTTTGCGGGACACGTCCTTCCACCGCGTAAAAAATCGGAGTGAGATAAAACCAAAGCCGGATGGCAAACGGGCCGATATACTCCATGTCCCTGAGAAAAACGTTGAGACAGGAAAACACGAGGCCGAGTCCGAATGTGAAGAAGAAGAGGAAAATGGCAGGGATAGGGAGGAGAAAAATCTTTGTGGTCAAGGGTATACGGAAGGCAAGGATGACGGGGATCAAAACCAGAAGGCTCAACAACATATTGATCGTATTCGCGAGTACCAGTGTAAGCGGAAAGATTTCTCTTGGGTAGTAGACGCGCTTTATCAGACCTTCATTTCCAGTGATTGAATTCACCGAGCCGATGACGGAGTTGTTGAACAAAGTCCAGGGAATCAGCCCAGTGAGGAGAAAAACCGGAAAGTTCTTGGTCTTGATGGCGAGAATGAAGTCGAAGACAATGATGAAGATGAACATGGTCATGAGAGGATCGAGCCATGTCCAGGCAAAACCCAGGACCGAGTTCTTGTATCGGACTTTGAGGTCCCGGCCTACGAGGTTCTTTATCAGTTCCTTATATCTGAAGATCTCCAGGAAACTCGTGATCATGTACAGTATCCAAATTCATGAGATTAGCGGAACGGCAAGCAGCACGCATATGCTTAAGCCAAAACGCTTGCATGTTGTAACTTCGTTCCAAAAGAAGCGCTATTAAAACTTGTTGGTCAGCCAGCGAATTGCTCGAAGGGAAGTAGTCGTCTTTGGGGAGAGAACTTCCGAGCACGAAGGGACCGAGTATGTTCCAAGCGTCAATTCAAAGGATTCCTGCGCAGTATTTGGCTAAAAAGTGTTCTGACTTCGTCGTGCACTAATCGAGTCAAGAGGGGACATGAGAGGGTTTAATAATATATTAGACATTTGCCTGAACACAAGAATTTTTTCAGAAATCATACCGCCTCTTCTAAGCAATCCTTGTTCCCAAATTGCATCCGATGTGAATTTTCAACGTAGCCCGAACGTGTTGGTGCCGGGAAGACCCCATCAGGACCCATTTCACCTCCGGAACCCCGTGGGCTCTATTCCCCGTCATCCAGCAGCTCCCTGAAGCGCATCCTGTATTTTCCCAGGAGTCGGGCGAGTTCGCGATTTGCAAGCCGGCGGGTCCGCATCGCCTCCCGCCGCTTGACGAGAACTGCCGGAATGCCGAAAATGGCATCACGCAGGGCACGCAGGATGGCCAGGAACAGGGGGAAAGCCGACCCGCTCTCCCGGAACTCGCCACCGGAACCTGAGCCAGCCAGAACCAGTCGGGCCTGCACGAAAAAGCGGAGCAAGGTGAAGAACGGGATCAGGAAGAGGAGGTGTGGCGGAAAGGTCTTGAGGGCGGCCCAGTAGTGGTTGCGCTCTACCAGGTAGAGCTTCATGGGGGAAAAGGTGCCTGCAGTCTGCGAATACTTGTGATAGACGACCGCGTCGCGGGCGAGCACCGCCCCCCACCCGGCCAGACGCCCCCGCAGCCCCAGGTCGGTGTCCTCGCAATAGGCGAAGAAGTCCGCGTCGAAGAAGCCGGTTTCATCCAACATGGCACGTTTGTAAAGGGCGACGCACGCCGAGGGGAGGAGGATCTCCTCGATCCGGCCGACGGAGACAGTGGAGAAGCGTTGCAGCCGATATGCCCCGCGGGACATGCCGTCGCGGCAAATGCGCACTCCGAGGGAGTCGATCCGGTCCCGGTCCATGTAATCGCAGATCCGGCTCGCCACCATCCCGGCGTCGGAACGCGCGTCGGCGACGGCCACCAACTCCGCCAGCCACCCGGGATCGGCCGCGGTGTCGTTGTTGAGGGTAACGATGTACTCCCCCCGGGCGCGGGCGAAACCGGCGTTGTTCCCCGCCGCGAAGCCCGCGTTATCCGGCAGCAGGATCAGCTCTACCCAGGGAAAGCGCTCCCGGACGAAGGGGACGGAGCCATCGGTCGAACCGTTGTCCACGAGGAGGACCTCAAAGTCCCGGAACACCTGGGCGGCAAGGCTCTCCAGGCAGGTCGCCAGGTGCTCCAAACCGTTCCAGGTGACGATGATGACGGATACGCGCACACAGACTCCGGAAACAGGCGTAATGGCGGGGAGGAGAGACTCCGGCCGCTCGAATCGAGCCCAGGGCACGGTCCCCTGTGCACGCCTATACTAGTGCTTTTAGCCGCAAAAGTGAAGGGCGATCTTTTTCGTGCCTTCCTTGGCGCGGGTCTTGCTGACAATACCGTTTATTGCAGATTTTCCGCCTTTTTTGTGTGAAATAACGGAGTGGACCCGTGAAAGCGCTTGTCATCGTTCCCGCATACAATGAAGAGGCAAACATCCCCTTCGTGCTGCAAGACCTGCAGGGATTTGCCGGCGATGTCCTGGTTGTCGACGACGGGTCGAAAGACACCACCGCGGCGGTCGCCCGACGCTGCGGCGCCCCCCACGTCAGCCATCCCTTCAACCTCGGGATCGGCGGCTCGGTCCAGACCGGGCTGAAACACGCACTGCGCAACGGCTATGACTACGCCATCCAGTTCGACGGGGACGGCCAGCACCGGGCCGACCAGATAGAAAAGATCATCGCCCTGGTGGAGGCTGGCGAGGCGGACATGGTGATCGGTGCCCGAACCTTGCCGGAAGGCTACAAGTGCGGCTTTGCCCGGAAGATCGGAAGCAGGATCTTCTCCCTCCTGATCAAGCTCTTGACCGGCAAGTGGATCGCCGACCCAACCGCCGGTTTCCGCTGCTACGGCCCCAATGCGCTCCGTCTCTTCTCCCTCTCCTATCCGGACGATTATCCGGAGGTTGAATCGATCATTACCGCCGCCCGCCACGGGCTGACCGTCGTCGAGGTCCCTGTGCTCATGCGACAGCGGCTCTCCGGCCATTCATCCATTAACCGAAGAAAATCAGCCTACTATATGGTGAAGGTGAGTCTCGCGTTGATTGTGGACGCCATGCGGGAAAAAATCGCCTGGAGAGAATTCTAGCCCGTGGATGTAACCAGGCTTGTCGCGCTCCTGCTGAGCGGCTCCATTCTGACCCTCGTCATCTGGCTGATCCGGGAAGGAAGGCTGCGGGAAAAGTACTCGCTGCTCTGGCTCTGCACCAGTCTCATCATCATTGCCCTGGCGGTTTCGCGCCGGCTGCTCGAAACCGTCGCGATCGCCGTCGGAATCTACTACCCCCCCTCACTCCTCTTCCTGCTCGGGATGCTCTTTCTCCTTCTGGTCAACATCGGTTTCTCGGTGACCCTTTCGCGCCTCACGCAGAGCACTCACAAGCTTGCCCAGGAAGTCGCCTTGCTGAAGAAGGAACTTGAAGATCACAAGAAGTGCGACTGAGCCTCACCCCCTCTACATCAGCCAAAACCTCATCAAAGCTAATGCCGCCCAGAGTGCACCCGGGAAACAGGCAGATTTCGCTGTTTTTCAGGGATGACCGAAGTGGTCGGCAATCAGCCGTTTGAAAGAGTCAAGCCGTCGCAGAGGAGCCAGCTCGGGGCTGGCATTGATGGCGTCGAGGTTGCGGTACCCCATCCCGAGGGCCTCGCCGAGATGCTGCAGCGATGCCTCGTAATTCTTCGCGGCCGCTTCGACACGGGCGAGCTGGTACTGGAGCTCGGGGCTGTTGCCGCCATTTTCGTAGCACGTACGGTAGTATGTCCGGGCCTCCGCCACCCTCCCCGTTTCGAGACAGATGTCGCCCAGCGAGGCAAGCGCCCTGGATGAACGCGGGGCGAGCAGCAAAGCCCTGCGGTAGGCTTTTTCGGCTTCGGGCAGATTGCGGCTGAGGTAGTGATAGGAACCGAGGCCGAGAAACCCCGGGGCATAATCGGGAAACTTCGTGGTGAGTGTTCTCAGAAGGGGGTACGCCTTGTCGGGGCGGCCCGACTCCAGGTAGAGGGTCGCCGCCTCTTTCAATGCCTTTCTCTCAGCCAAGGGGTCCGCAAAATCCCTCTGCAGGGCAAAAACCTCTTCGTAGACGGTCAGGGCTTTTTCTTTCTGCCCGTCATACAGGTATGCCGCGGCAAGGGCAGCGCGCTGGTCTCTGAGCGTCGGCAGCTTGCTGACCACATCGCTCCAGAGGGCTATCGAGTTACGCCAGACCTTTGAGCGCTGGTAAGAGACCACTGCCAGCGGGACGAGGATCAAAACGATCAGCACCAGCGCGGGGTTGATCTTCTTGTCCGGGAAGCGGTCTGCGAGACGCGAGAGCAGGCCCCCGACAATCCAGGCAGCGCCCAGCATGGGAAAGTAGAGGTAGCGGTCGTTCATCAGGGTAGCAAGCGGAACGATCTGGGAAACCGGGACAAGACCGAGAAAAAAGAGGGCGAACCCGAAAAACAGACGCCGTTCCCGGCGCACGAGATATGCTCCGGCGACGCAGAGCGCCAGAACGAGCAGGAGAGCGAAAACGAACTCCCCATCGATGCGGGTCTTGATGTGAAAGATATAAATGGAGCTCAAGCTGTGCAGGGCAGGCCAGACCAGGATCTGCAGGTACTTCGTCAGAACGGGCAGCATGGTGAGGAGCTTGGCGGTTACATCCCCCTCGAAGAAATCGACGCTCCCTCCCCCCATCTCGACGGACTGGGTATAGAGGGTGATGCCAGAGGCAACCGCCACGGCGATAAAGTGGGGGATCTTGTCGACAAATATGCCTTTTCGCCACCCCGGCCTCTCGACGCAAACATCGTAGAGGAGAAAGACGCACGGGACAATGACCGCGATCGACTTGGCGAAGAGCGCCGCGATCAGGAATACCACCGAGAGGAGATAGGCGCCCTGCCTCCCTTCTCCGCTCCGCCGCCGATACGTGATGTAGGCGTGAAAAGAGCAGAGCGAGAAGAACATGGCCAGAAGGTTCTTGCGCTCGGTGACCCATGCCACCGACTCGACCTGCGCCGGATGAAGCAGAAAAACGGCCCCGGACGCGAAGGCCCAGACGGGTTTCCCCGTCAGGCGCTGGACAAGAAGGTAGAACAGCAGCCCGTTAGCGGCATGAAAGAGTACATTTACCCCGTGGAACCAGGCCGGATTCATCCCCGCGAGCTGATAGTCGAGCATGTAGGAGACGAGGTGCACCGGCGCGTAGTTTCCGACGTACACCGAGGAGAAGACGCGGATCAGGTTCTTCGCGCTGAATCCGAGAATATCCGGATTGCTGGTCACATACTGGTAATCGTCCCAGTTGGATTGGAAATCGAACCCCAGGGTCTGGCCATAGACGGCCAGCGTCAGGAGGAGCAGCCCACACGCCGGGAGCAGGTGTGCTTTTGCCTTTTCGAAGTAGGTCTGCATCGCGGTCACATCACCTGCCGGCAGCGCCTTTTCCCTGCCCGGCAGACGCATCCAGTTCTTTGTACCTTTTCATTTCCATGGCTGCTTCAGCCGGTTTTCCCATCAAGTCATACGCCGTTGAGAGGTTGTAGTGCGCCTGGGGGTTGAGGGGGTCCAAGGCCGCAGCCTTGCTGAAGTACGTCACCGCCCCCGCCAGGTCTCCCTTCTCGGCAACCAGGTTTCCCATATCGATGAGCGCGGGAGCTGAGTCAGGCTTCATCATGAGCGCTTCCCGGAACTTCCTCTCGGCTTCGCCGGCGCGCCCTTCCGCCATGAGCTTTTCACCTTCCTGGCAGAGAGCATTGACTCTGCCGGCCAGCATTTCTTCGATGTTCGGGAACATCGCCGCAACTTTGTCGTAGTATTTCCGGGCCATGACCTTGTCGCCCATGCTGTCGTAGATTTTGCTCGCCATGATGTACGATTGGGGATTGCCCGGCTCGAGGTCCATCAGCTTCTGCAAGACGGACAGGGCCTTGTCGAATCTGTTGCCTTCCCAGTAAACTGCCGACAGGTACTGGTACGCGTCCCGGATAACGATCCCTTTCTTGGAGCAGGATTCTTCCAGATACTTTTCGGCTTTGGCCAGATCTCCCTTTTCGTAGTAATACATGCCGAGGTTCGTGAAACCGATGCTCCATTCCGGGGCATCGATGGTCATCTGAGTGTAGAGTGACGGCATATTCTTCCAGATGGCATTCCGCTGCATATCAATTGCGGCAAAACAGACACAGAGTATGACGGTCACCGTAACGACGACCCGCTTATTTGCCCGGCAGATGACATAGGCCAGCGCAAGACTGAACCCCATCAGCGAAAAGTAGGCATACCGGTCCGCCATCAGGGTGGTCCCGAGAGGAACGATGCCGATGACGGGGAGCAGGAAAAGGAAAAACCAGAAGGCGGAAAAAGCCAGTTCGTCTTTGCTCCTGAATACGAACACCACGCCAGCGACAGCAAGCAGGATCAGTGTGTATACCACGAACGACGACACCGAAATGTGGGGGGAAAGATCGTAGATGACTTTCAGGTTCAGGGGAAAGAGCATGTTCTTCAGGTAACCGACGACGATCCGGGGAACCAGCAGCAGATTGCCCGACAACCGAAGGGTCGCGAGCAAATTGCCCTGCGCGACTGCGAATGAGCGAAGGGTGAGGTAGCAGATAATGGCGCCGAAATAGGGGGCATACGAAAGCCAGCGTTTCTTTTCCTCGCCGGCGTACCTGTCACGGACGATAAAAACCAGCGGCAAAAGAAGGGCAAACTCTTTCGAGAAAATTGCCACAATAAAACAGAGGAGGGAGGCGAGCCACCGTTTGTTGATATACAGGAGCAATGCCAGCAGTGCGAAACAGGCACTGAGAAGTGTGTTTCTTCCTCCCGCATGGAAATTTACGCTCTCGGCGGCTACCGGATGGAGCGCAAACAGCAATGCGGCGACGAGAGCCAGCCGTTCATTCTTGAACAGCGCCGCCACGACACCGTAAAAAAGGAGCGCGACCGCGATGTGGAGGATGAGATTGGTAATATTGAAGCCGAGGGGATTGAGACCCCACACGGTGCGATCGAACAAAAAGGAGATGTATGTTACGGGCCGGTAATAGCCGGTTGGCCCGGCAGCCGTCCTGTCCTCATACAGGAAAAGTCTTGGCAGATTGCTGACTTTTTCCAGAAGCGGATTCTTGACGATAACGGAGAGATCGTCCCATACGAAACGATTGCCGAGGGTAGTCCCGTATACCGCGACAACAAGGATGGTGATGAGGGTTAACCTGTAAACGAGGTTTTTCTGTGCGCCTGTCATTCCGTGGAATCCTTTGACCCAGTACGCTCGGACGTCATCATTGCTGACATAACAACATATCACCCCCGAACAGAGACCGTCAATACATTTGAGGCATGGTGGGAACGCGGTTCCCGGCAAACCAACCACCGTTCATCACCTGTTATTGCTAATTTCATCAATACGTGCTACATAATTTCTTCGCGCCGGGAAACGCCGGCAGGAAGACCAGCAAGGGGCGATCGATCCCATCGATTCCATGTTATGACCACGAGAAACCGTAACCATCACATCGATTTTCTGCCACTTCTCATCCTGGTCTCGGTAACCGTCATCTGTCTCGCCCCCTTCGCCGCCAAGCCATTCAACATTGATGAGCCGCTCTTCATCTGGGTCGCCAAACAAATTCACGTACATCCACTGGACTTCTACGGTTTCCGGACAAACTGGTACGGAACCGACATGGACGCCTCCCGGATCATAAAGAACCCTCCCCTCGCCGCTTACTGCCTGAGTCTCGCCGCCGCCCTTTTCGGCTGGAAGGAAATCCCCCTCCATCTTGCCTTTCTGATCCCCGCAGTCGCTGCGGCGCTGGGAACCTACTTCCTGGCCCGGGAGTTTTCGCACCACCCGCTGGCGGCCACTCTCATCGGCATCCTGAACCCGGTCTTCCTGCTGTCAGGCACAACAGTCATGTGTGACACGATGATGCTCGCATTGTATGTCTGGTCGGCATTCTTCTGGGTCCGCGGCATCAGGAACGACAGTTGGCGAGACCTGGGCATCGCTTCCCTGCTGATCGCGCTCTGCAGTCTTACGAAATATTTCGGCATCAGCCTGATCCCGCTCCTGCTGATCTTTGCGTTGGCGGCCGGGAAAGAAAAAAAACACCGGGCACTCGTTCTGCTGATACCGGTCGTCATTCTGGGACTGTATCAATGGGGCACCAATGTCCAGTATGGCAGGGGTCTCCTGTCGGATGCCGCCGGTTATGCTACCCAGCAGAAGGGTATGAACATAGCGGCCATCCTTCCCAATCTTGTCACGGGGCTCAGCTTTACCGGAGGCTGCCTCATTTCCACGCTCTTCTTTGTCCCATTCCTCTGGAAAAAGCGGGCTATCGGCGTAAGCATCCTCCTCACACTATTTGCCACCATCCCCTTGAAGTTGCTCAACTTTTCCCACATCGCCGAGAACGCTTCGTGGAGTTACTACCTTCAACTCTCACTCTTCGTGGCAGCGGGGCTCAACATCCTCGTTCTGGTCTGTCTCGATCTTCACCACCACAAATCACCCGACTCTCTTTTCCTTGCCCTCTGGTTCGTGGGAACGTTAGTATTCGCCGCTGTCGTCAACTGGTCCGTCAACGGCAGGAGCATACTCCCGATGGCCCCGATATCGGGGATCCTTGTCATGCGCTGCCTGGAACACCAGCGGGGGAAAGAGTGGCAGCCGGGCATGATCCGGTTGCTTGTGCCGTTGACCTGCGCCGGGCTCGTTTCATTGGCTGTTACATGGGCCGACTTCAGGCTGGCGGAAACGACCCGCGAGGCGGCAACGGCCATCGCCCGCGCTTATGGCAACTCCGCAAGGCCTGTCTGGTTCCAGGGTCATTGGGGCTTCCAATACTATATGGAAAAAAATAACGGCATCGCGTATGATAGGAAATACTCGATAATCCAGCCGGGAGACCTGATGGTCATCCCGGAAAACAACACCAATGCGTTTCCGGAAGTCATTGAGAAGGGCGCCCCCCTGCAACGCCTCCGCTTCCCGCCGACAAGCCTGCTGACCACCATGAACTACAGTGCGGGCGCAGGCTACTACTCAAGCGTCTTCGGCCCCCTCCCCTTCGTGATGGGCGAGGGACTTGACGAGATATACCATGTCATCCGTTTTTCAACGACATACAAGCCGTAGTTGATCAGTGAATCAATTGGATACCAGGCTCGGTCAGCCTGAAAATAAAAAGTTCAACCAAAAAAGGGAGGCGGTATGCGGTTTCTGTCAGTAGTTGCGGTTTGTTCGGTTGCGATAGCTTCTTTGTTGCTCACTTCATGTTCAAGCAAGAACGCCAAGAACGATCCGGCCATTGCCATCTGCAAAGAGTTCATAAAGAAGGCGGCAACTGGGGACAGCTCTTTGAAGGACGTAATCGATTTCGAAGCGGCGGCGAACAAGTACGGCACCTCGGAACAGGATGTGATCAAGAACAACGGCGCGGAAAAATGGGGTCAGATCAAGGATGACATGGTTAAAACCATCATGGAATCGTATGCCCCCCTGAAGAATACTTACGCTACCGCATTCACAGATTTCAAAGTTGACGAAAAGGGTAACGATTACTGGGTTGTGTCCTTTATGAATCCGATAAAAGAACGAAAAATGATGATGGTCAAAAAACGAAACGGCAAACTGAAAGCATATTTTTATAATCGCTAACCATCGGTCGTTTCCGAAACGATACCATCTCGGCGGGGAAAAAACCGGAGTGGCGTCTGCACGCTGATTCACCCGCAGCACGCCTGATGGGGGATTGCCACCTGAATGCAGTCCGGTGGCAGCCAAGCGGGACGAAGCGGAATAATGCGCCCAAATGGCTCAATGACGTTCATGCCTGTGATGACTCGATTCAAGAGCCTTAGACAAGGATGCGAAGTGGAAGACCGGGCCGATCTGACGGGTCTATGGCACCAGCCAAAGCGGGAACCTCTTTTTGCCCTTTCCGTGACGGCGTTGTTCCTGCTGCTCGCGGGAATCACGACATTCCATCACGAGATGTGGCGCGATGAAATGGGGCCCTGGCTCATCGCCCGCGACAGCCGTTCTCTGCTCGACATCTTCCACAATATCCGCTACGACGGTCACCCTTCACTCTGGTACATTCTGCTCTGGCTTCTGAGGCTATTCACTGCCAATCCCGAAGCGATGCAGTGGTTAAACCTGGGTATATGCGCCGGGGCCGTCTACCTGATTGCCGAGTCCGCCCCTGCCCCGCGATGGATACGCGCTACCGTTGCCCTGGGGTACTACCCGGTCTTCGAATACGGATCGATTGCACGAAACTACGCCCTCGGGCTCCTGCTGCTGAGCGCATTCTGCCGGGTCTTCCCGCGGCGGCATGATCGGCCTCTTTTGCTCGGCGTCCTGCTTATGCTGACGGCCAACACGAGCATGCTCGCCTGCCTGCTTGCCATCGCCGCCCTCGTCATGCTGGCGGCCGAGGCCGCCTCCTCCCCTCCCCGCCTCTCGAACCGCACAGCCCCCTGGTGGGGACTCGGCATCGCAGCAGCGGGCATCATCTTCGCTGTCTGGCAGATGATTCCGCCACCGGATACGGGTTACGCAATGGGCTGGCATGTCGGGCTCGAACCGGCAAGGCTTCTGCAGGTGCTGAAAAACATGACGAATGCCTTTCTGCCGCTGCCGAAGCCTGGCCCCGGTTTCTGGGAAACCCAATTCCTTGAAGGCTTCTCCCCGTATCGTCACTTTTCGTGGCTCGGAGCGCTGGTCATTCTCATGGTCGTTTCTCTTTCCCTGGTGCGACGGCCTCTGGCACTCTGCTACTACCTGACCGGCAGCCTCGGGCTATTGGCCTTTTTCTATGTGAAGCATGTCGGCTATCTGCGTCATCACGGCTTTCTTTTTCTCTGCTTTGGAACCGCTCTCTGGCTCGCCGGAACCATGCAGCCCGCCACCCTGCCGGGCCCGCTCGATGTCGCCGCGCACCACGCGGAGCGCCTGGTTGCCCGCATTCTGCCGGCAATTCTGGCTGTCCACTTTGCCGGTGCCATGATTGCCGCAGCCGGCGAATACCGGTACACTTTCTCGGCGGCAAAGGCAACCGCTGACTTGATCCGCTCGGAGGGGCTCGACAAGCTGCCGATGATCGCCGATCTCGACGTCTCCGGCATGCCGGTGGCGGGCTATCTTGACAAGCGCTCCGTCTACTACCCCTGCGGCGACCGTTATGGCTCGTTTGTCGTCTGGGACACCGCACGCCTGCTCCATTCGGTCGTCTGGGGGGATCCCTTGCAGCTTGCGAGAAAATCCGGTTCCCCCACGGTCGTGGTTGTCGACGACTTCGTCATGAAGAAATTCCCGCCGCCCGCGAGCCTGCAGAGCGAGCTGCGACTGGTGGGATGCCGCCAAGCTGAAATAGCGACGGAAGAGAGCTACTGTGTGTATCTCTTCGACCCCAAACGGACCGGTCAAAAATGAGCCGAACAGAGGCAACACACCCTTTTCACCGGCACCGGCTCTGGTTCTTCATCCTTTCGACCGCCATTCTGGGGATCATCGCCATAGGCGCGGTCTATTCTCTCCGTTTGAATTACCCTCCCATTCGCAGCGATGGCCTTGGGTATTATCTCTATCTCCCGGCCACATTCATATATCACGATCTCAGTCTTCAGAGCGTCGCCGACTTTTTTCGCAGCAACCTTCTCCCCTGGTTGGCCGATGCCCCTCTGTGGAGGGATTCCGGCCCCGCACTCTGGGAGAATTCCTCGAATTATCTGATAAAGTACCCCATGGGCGAGGCAATCCTGATGATGCCGTTTTTCCTCCTCGCCTGCCTCGCGGCGCTTATCACCCAAACCCCCGTTGACGGTTTTTCGCCGGTATTCCAGTACGCGGCCGCATTTTCGGGTCTGTTCTACGCCCTGGCGGGAATTGCCGTGCTCTGGAAGGTGCTGGAAAGACATTTCAGGCAGAACACCATCCTGCTCGCCATGTTCGGGGTGGTATTCGGCACGAACCTCTTTCACTATGCCACCTATGACAGCGTTTTCAGTCATGTCTATTCGTTTTTTCTCTTCGCCGCTTTTCTTTACGTCATCCAGCGCATCTATGCGGGAGGATCCACGAGGTACTTCCTGGCCAGCGGAATGGTGGCAGGCCTCATAATCATAACGAGACCAACCAACGCGCTCTGGCTTCTGTTCGGGTTTTTTTACGGTGTGGATTCCCGCTGCTCCCTGGCGGACAGGCTTGCTTTCTGGAAAGAGCGCGCAACCGCATTATCGTATGGCACGGCCCTGGCCGCCTGCGTCGTTTCCCTGCAGATGATCTACTGGAAGCTCATTACGGGTCACATGGTGATTTTTTCCTATCGGGGTGAGCGATTCTACTTTGCCAATCCCGAGATTATCAACGTGCTGTTCAGTGTGCGCAAAGGGCTCTTCTTCTGGGCTCCGATTTTACTGACGGTCATCCCCGGCTTGTTTTACCTTCGGCGGAAAGCCGGCGAGTATTTCGTTCCCGCGCTGCTGTTCCTGCCATTGAACGTCTATGTCATATCATCCTGGCACAGCTGGTTCTATGGCGGCTCTTTCGGGCACAGGGCCTTCATCGAATCGTTGCCGCTTTTTACGGTATGCTTCTGTGCCTTGTACGAGGGGCTGAGCTCCTTTTTCCTGAAACGCGCGCTGATCTGCCTGACAGTCATGGGCGTGGCACTTGAAACGTGGCTGATGCTCAAGTACTGGACCGGGGTCATACCCTACGATGGGACCACATGGGTATACTTCGTCAGGACCTTTTTTATTCTGTCACCCCAATAGCCGGCAGCCCGGTCAAGCTCGGAAAGGAATGAATCATATGATTCTGAGCGTCATCATTCCCGTCTTCAATGAAGCCAAAACGATCGACAAGATAGTGGGCCGGGTCAGTGCCGTACCGCTTGCCAAAGAGATAATCGTCGTCGATGACTTTTCGACGGACGGCACGCGGGAAATGCTCGACTGTTTGGCAGAAAAGCACGACAACCTGAAGATCGTTTATCACGAAAAGAACAGGGGAAAAGGTTTCGCCATAAGGACCGGACTTCAGCATGTCAGGGGAGACATGGTGATCATTCAGGACGCCGACCTGGAGTACAATCCCGCCGAATATCCCCGGCTCGTCAGGCCGATTGTCGAAGAAAGGGCTGATGTCGTGTACGGCTCAAGGTTCGTCGGCGGCGAGGAACACCGCGTCCTCTATTTCTGGCACTACGTGGGAAACCGGTTCCTGACCCTCTTTTCCAACATGCTCACCAACTTGAATCTCACCGACATGGAGACGTGCTACAAGGTCTTCAGGTCCGACCTCATCAGGGGTATCCGGCTCGAACAGAACCGGTTCGGGTTCGAACCCGAAATCACGGCAAAGATTGCCAGAACGGGTTGCCGGATTTTCGAAGTCGGCATTTCCTACAGCGGCAGGACCTATTCCGAGGGGAAAAAGATCGGCTGGAAAGACGGCGTCAAGGCCATTTGGTGCATCGTCAAATACAAGATCAAGAAGTAAACCTTTAGGCAGACATGAACCAATCCGTCCGAAAAAACATGATTTTCTGTCTGTTGCTCGGCCTATCGACCTTCGCCGCCTTTTGGGGCGTGCTGCAAAATGACTTCATCAACTACGATGATTTGCAGTACGTTACCGCCAATCAGCATGTGACTTCCGGGCTGTCGAAGGAGAACGTCGTCTGGGCCTTCACCTCGGGGCATGCCGCCAACTGGCATCCAGTAACCTGGATTTCCCATATGGTGGATGTCGAACTGTTCGGGATGGAGCCGTGGGGACATCACCTCCTCAGCCTCCTCTTCCATATCACCAACGCCTGCCTCCTTTTCCTGGTTCTGAACACCATCACGGGAGCTTTCTGGCGAAGCGCGCTCGTCGCCGGGTTCTTCGCGCTTCACCCCCTGCGTGTCGAGTCCGTCGCCTGGGTTGCGGAGAGAAAGGACGTCCTCTCGACGTTCTTTGGAATGCTGACGCTTCTTGCGTACGCCGGTTACGTGCGCAGAGGCGGCAAGTGGCGCTACGCCGTGCTGTGCGGCTGTTTTGCGCTCGGCCTGATGTCCAAGCCGATGCTGGTCACGCTCCCGTTCGTATTGCTCCTTCTGGATTACTGGCCGCTGAGGCGTTTCATCCCCGGAGAGAGCACCCGGCAGCAGGGTCTACCCCGCAACGGGCTGCCGATTTCCAGACTCCTCATTGAGAAGGTGCCTCTCTTTGCCCTGTCCGTTGCCTCAGGAGTCGTCACGCTCTATGTACAGGCAAAAGGGGATGCCCTCAATTCCCTGGAGGTCACCCCCCTGACGCTTCGTGTCGCCAACGCCCTTGTCGCTTACGTTCGTTACCTGGGCAAGGCGGTCTGCCCCCAGGACCTCGCGGTCATCTATCCTCTCCCCCGGGATATCCCGCTGATTCAAAGCGTAGGATGCGGGATGCTGCTCATGCTGATTTCATTCCTTGCGTTTGCGGCGGCAAAGCGGCGCCCTTATCTGCCGGTGGGCTGGTTCTGGTTTCTCGGAACACTGGTCCCGGTCATCGGCATAGTCCAGGTGGGCCTGCAATCCATGGCGGACCGTTACACCTATTTCCCCGTGATCGGACTCCTCGTTGCGATCGTCTGGGGAGTGTCGGACATCGCCACCCAGCGGGCATTCCTGCGAATCCCGCTGATCTTTGCTGCCGCGGGATTGTTAGTCGTTTACAGCATTGTCACCTGGAGATACGTGAGCTGCTGGCAAAACAGCACAACCCTGTTTCATCACGCAATCGAAGCAACGACAGACAATTACTACGCACACTTCGTGTACGGAAACGCCCTTTATAAAGACGCGAGGTTCTCCGATGCCATCGCCCAGTATGCCATAGCTTCCCGACTCAATCCCCGATTCGCCGATGTGTTCATTTATATGGGCGTTATTTATTCAAAGCAAGGAAACCAGGTAGAAGCCGTCGACCATCTTAACCGGGCCCTTGCCTTGAAACCAGCATCGGGATTTGCGCACTATAACCTGGGAGTCGCCCTTCAGGCTCAGGGAAGGATAGAGGAGGCCCTGACGCATTACAACGAGGCCCTGCGCCTGGATCCCGACAGTATGGAACTTCACTTTAACGTGGGGGTTGCTCTCATGGATATGGGGAAATACGATGAGGCTATCGACAATTTCTCCGAAGCATTGCGGATCCGGCCGGATTTTGAGCAATCGCGACAGTATTTGCAACGGTGCATGCAACTGAAAACAAGTCGTTAGCAGAGCAGGAAACATGAAAGACTTCGATCAGGAACTACCTCGCAGCTGACTACAGGACGAACTATCGCAGCAATATTCGATAATATTGACAAAATAGGATCAGAGGTGATAAAATTTGCCGACTTTTTCGATTCCCGACCGGACTGACACAGTCGCACTGAAGACACGACTATTGAAAAGAACCTCTATTTTATGAAATTCAGTTATCTACAAAAAAGTTGTGTCATCTTAGTATTCTTTTTGGCAACTGTAGTGTCATTATCCGTTTACAGCTCATCAAGGCGTATTTACGCACCCCCTCAACAGATAAACATCGACAAGCCCTATAAGGCCTATGACGTATGGGAACAACTAGGCGTGAAGGGTCGTGTTGTCCTTTTGTTCGACAGGCACCTGAACGTGGACCAGGAAGGATCTTCGGTCGCGGAGTCCAATTACATGCACTGGGCGATTGCCAAGAACGCGGTACGCGCTGTCTACCACGTTATCCCTGACAATGCCTGGGAGGAAGTCAAACATAACATCCAAAACATTCAAGTCAGAGACTTCTCGAACGGCATATACAGATCGACGATAGAAGGAGCGCCGCTGTATATTCTCAGAATCAGCGATATTCCCCGTCTGAGGGACAAGGTGATGATGAATATAAATACGGACTTGTATACTGAACATGAGATAAACGAGATTAAGGAATTGCTTCGTTCCGGAAAAATAACGGCAGATATTATTACCGAGTCAGGGAAGACCCAGCAAAGGTTTTAGTGTTTATGGAACAATCCTCCGCCAGGTTCAACATTGCAGCAGTCCTTGTTTTGCTATCGTTCGCATTTGTATTGCGAATATGGGGGGTGGCGGATATCGCCTCACCCAGAGGCGACGAATCCATGCATGCCGTCGCTGCCTTGAATTACGTGACGAGTGGGCATTCATCTCCCGACTTCTGGTATCATCCCCCCCTCAAACACATCCTGGAATACGCCTCGATAAAAACGTTCGGGGACAATCCGTACGGGTGGAGAATGCGGAATGTACTATTCGGAGCTGGAGCGGTTGTGATGCTGTTCCTGCTCACCGGAGAGCTTTTCTCCGATACCCGGAAAGCGTTCGTGGCGGCTCTGCTCATCTGTATCGAACCGCTTCATATTCTCTATTCACGCTCTTCGTTCGAGGAAATTCCGGCAACTGCGTTCATAATAACGGCGCTTTACTTTACTGCGCGGCATTTGAAGGGAAAGACCAATTCTGCGATATTTGCCGGGGTATTCTTCGGGCTTGCACTTGCCATAAAATGGTACTTCATTTTTACCTGGATAACTGCCGCCCTTTGCGTCGCACTGGTTGTCACCAAAGATGAGGGAATGCACTGGGATAAAGCTCTTTACTACGTTTGCTCATACCTGGTCATTCCTGCAAGTGTCTATCTGCTTGTGTTCTACCAATGGTTCGGCAGGGGGTACGGTTTTCGGGATTTCTGTTTGATGCAATTCGATGCGTACAGGACGCTCCAATTGGTAACGGTGAATGACTACTTGCACAAACAACTTCTGGGCGCTCTCGAGTTTAAGCAGATGCAATGGTTTGTGAAACCTATTATCATAATATTCCAGAACGGTGGACAGGATCTCTCAGGCCAGTTCGTCGTATTTATGAACAACTTTCCCTTCTGGCTCCTGGTGTTACCGTCTTTGGTGTATCTTCTTTACCATGGCTTGCGGTATGCCGATCGGCATGTTTTGATAGCGTGTGCCCTTTTCATAGTAACGTATCTTCAATTTCTGCTCGTACGGCGCCCCTTGTTCATACATTCGACAATGGCAATCATGCCTTTTGCATATATTTTGCTGGCGTACTTCCTGGTTTCAATAGTTGAAAAGCTAAAACTGAAAGGGAAAACCTTCAATATTCTCATGGCCCTTATCGCGCTGTGGGGCGTCTACCTTTACCCGTTTGTAACCGGCAGGATGGTGCCCGTGTGGCTATACAAGCCGATCCTGGCCCTGTCACACCGAGTCTGATGTCATTCCCACCAGCAGTCCACATATGTATCAAAAGCAATGTTCCCCATTCATCGTTAAGACACCGCTTTTTTCCGGCGCATGAGGGAAGTCACCGCACCCAAAGCGACTACAGCCATCCCAGCAACGGTCAAAAACATCCCGATGCGGTATGAAGCGGGAACATAGCGAAAGATGACGGTATGCCTGCCGGCGGGGACAACAACGGCCCGGTAGGCGTAATTCGCACGGTACAGCTTTGCCTCCCGGTCGTCTATCAGCACGGTCCAGTCCGGCGTATACAGGTCGCTCATAACAAGGATGCCTGTTTTTTCGGTGGTAACCTCCTGAACGACTTCATCGTTTGTATAGACTTTATGGCGCACGGAGTATTGTACCTTCTCCGGCATGGCTGCGAAGGGGGGGAGAGGCGCTTCCTCCAGAAGGACTTTTCGGCTGAGATCCACGCTCTTGCCAAGCATTCTGTTCAGGAGGACTCGTCGGTCAGGGACGACCTCGCTATCGAATACCATGAACGCTCTCGGCAAAGCATGTTGGTTTTCGTAAACCGCGAAGTATCGATTCTCATAGAGCATCTTGAACTTGTCCACGGGAAGGTCTCGCGGTGATATGACATATTTGACATTGAGAAAATCAACCATCGGCCAACCCGGGTTCCACTCCTGTCGGGAATCGATCTGGCCGCCAATACTCCGTCCGCCCTGGGCAAGATAGAGGTCCGAAAAGCTTTGGTACACCGGCGCGTCGTAGCCGGCAACATCGGCAATCCCGTATGCTGCCCCGTAGTTGGGGTAAAAATAACCGTCCGTCGTCAGAATCCGGTAGGGTTCCCGCTCCCTTTTCTTGAGGTATTCAACTGCGGGGGCAGTCGGCAGAATGGCCGTTTCTTCGACTGTGGGGTTGTAACCCCATCCCAGCGCGATCAGTTCGAATACCGTCAGGAGGAGCAGACCGATCGGGAAAAGACGGTAAGCACGCTGTGAGCGCAGAGAGAGGAAGTAAAAAGAGAGAAGCGCGAGTGCCATGCAAAGGGGAACATACGTCCTCCATTGCTGTAACGCGAAAACCGACTGAAGGATCCTGTGACCAAAGGTCCCGGGCGGAATCGAATCCGCGGCAGTCCCCTTCAGAACGAAGATGATGAGGTAGAGAGTGATCGTGATGAAGAGTACGGCACTGCTGGCGTACAAACTCTTGCATCGCTTTTGATCGGATTTGAAACAATCCAGGAAGATATCATAGCCGAAGCCCGCCATGACGGTGGCCAGAAACGTAAAGGGAAGCTTGAACCGCTTGCCGGGAGCCATGGAAAAGACCGGCAGGTGGTTGATGGCTTCGAAGCCGGGCAGATGCCAGGCAAGACCAATGCAAAACAGCGCCAGGAATGAAATGATGATGAAAGGCACACGCTTCGCCCCGGCGACCATCGCTCCGCAGGCCAGCGCAAGAGGCACCAGTCCGAAGTATATCGATTGCTCGTTATAGTTCTGAAAATTCTCGAACGGCCAGATATAGCTGTGATTCAGGGGATTGCCGAAAAAGTTGGGGCAGATGAGGGTGACTGCCGTAGCGAGATTCGCACTCCACTCCGGCGAATACACGAAGGTACCCCCCATCTCGCCACCGCGTCCGCCGCGGGCAAATGTGGCGCTATGGACCATGAAATCGAGAAAAGGAAGGATCTGGATTGCGCTGATGAAGGCTCCTATGAGTACGGCGAGAAGGAAGGAGCCGAGCAGCCTCCCTTTCGACCGGAAATCCTGTTTCAACAGAAATGTCCGTGCCAGGAAGTACAGGGAGAAAATGGCCAGGGTCTGGAACGTGGTTTCCGGATGTCCTGCCAGGAGGGACAACCCCATCCCGGCCCCGAGCAGGGCTGTGCGAAAAAAAATCCTCTGGCAGATGAGCTTTTCCCCCGCCCACAAAAGAAAGGGAAGACAGATTTGGACATTGGCCAAAGGAAACCCGACCCAGACGATAACCGGGCCGGAAAATGCGAAGGAAATGGCGGCCATGAGGGCACCCTTATGGGAAATCCTCAGTTCGCGGCAAAAAAGGTAGGTGAAGATACCCGCAAAGAGTAGATTGAAAAAAATGCGAATTGTGGCCGCTTTTCCAGGGGAAAGGAAGCGCAGCAGGAGGTTGGGAAGATAGAACAGGGACGATTGGGCGTCTGCAACTAGTGGTTGCCCGGTAAAAATGTACGGATTCCACAACGGCACATGGCCGCTATGCAAAGCATCAGAGGCCACTTTGTGCCAGACGTAGAACTGCTCGATCTCATCGCTGAGCAGAGTATTCTGGGGTGGAGGCGGAGGGGTTGCACTCAGAAACAGGAAGGGATTACTGTTGGGAATATCGCCCGGAACAATTACCTTCCCTTGGAAGAAAACAGGCCAGAAGAGTAGTACCGAGGCCAGGCAAAGACAGATAAACGCCAGAAAAGTCTTAGAACCGGCTGACTTAAACAAAGCGTCCACAGACAATCCGCCTTACTTTCGAGATGTCTTTTCTGTATGAACCAAAAAACATACGACCGCTCCCGGAGGTTGTCCTGGTCAAACTCTGAAGTCGCCAATGCAGCCCGGGAGCGGTCTTCGGATCATGCCGTCATTACTTTTTACGCCCGATGGTTGTGTAATAGGAGACATACTGGTCAATGGTACGCCCGTCCCACTCGAATTCAGGCTTGATCACCATATCACCCTTTTTGTTGATGTAGCCACATTTTTCTCCCACCTGGACCGGGGCGATGCCGTTGACAAAGATTGAGCCTGCGTCATATTTCGCCGCGATTACCATCTTCCCCTGCTTGTCCATGTAGCCGATTTTCTTATTTTCCACAACCGGCGCCAGACCTTCGGTAAAGATGGTGGGAAAGTCGAACTGCCGGTTCGTGATCTGGTTACCCTTGGTGTCGATCAACTGCCACTTCGTGCCATTTTTGACTGCCGCGACGCCGTCGCTGAAATTGGTGGCGTTAGCGTATTGGGCTGGGATGACCATCGTGCCCTTGTGGTCGATGAAACCCACTTTGCCGTAATTCCCATAGATTTTTACCCGGGCAAGTCCGTCCTCGAAGGCGCTTGCCTCATTATATTCGGCATTGATGACCAGTTCGCCCTTTTTATCGATATAACCATACTTTTTACCGATTTTTACAGCTGCCAGCCCTTCGGAAAAGAAAGATGCGTCGTCGAACCGGGGCGAGATGGCATATTTCCCGTCCTGCCCTATGTAACCCGCCTTGAAGCCATCCTTTTCAAACACCACAACGGATGCAAGCCCTTCCGTGAATGCGAACGTGACGACAAAGTGCGACTCGGAAACCTGCTTTCCGCTCTTGTCAATATACCCCCATCTGTCGCCCGTTCTCACAGCTGCTTTACCCTCTCTGAAAATAGACGCGGCATCGAAGTGGGGGGGGATCAGAAAGTTCCCCTTCACGTCTATGTAACCGTCCTTACCGCTCTGGCGTACAGCAGCCAATCCCTCGGAGAAAAGCGACGCACTTTCGTACTGGGCAGGAATAATCATAGTGCCGTTGCGGTCGCAGTATCCGTATTTACCCTGGCTTTTTACCAGCACCCGGTATGAATCATCCGTTACTGTTACTGTTTCTTTTGTCCCCTCCCGGTGGCAAGCAGTGCAGAGAGCCAGAACGGCCAATGACAATCCGATCAATCGTTTCATGCGTCAGTTCTCCCGTTTTTTTCAAATAACGTAGTAAAGAGACCGTTAAATTCGTCTTCCGTGAGGCTTTTGTAAAATTCCGAACGACCAGCAACAACGAGAAGCCGTTCCCCCTCTTCATCGCGCACGGCACCAATGACTTCTCGCCGGTAAAAGAGAAAGCGCCAGATAACGGCAAGCGATGCAACGGCAAACCCCGCATAGATTATGGCGAGCCCGTGCTCCTTGAAAACCGAAAAGCGTATCCAGAAAGGGAGCTCTTTCAATACCAGCTGGTAGCCGGCAAAGTCCATGACACCGTTACTGGTAACGGTCCCCTGGGTTATCGGTTTCCCCTGCCGCTCTGCGGTAATTACGAAGACCGGGTTGTTGAATTCCTGGGACCGGGTGGCAGCCGCACCATTCCTGACGACGTAGTCCGGGTAGAAGCGTGCCCGAAAATGGAAGCCTGCCAGGGAAAATACATCTTCCTGACCTCCCATGACGTTCAACTTGAAATAGGCCCCGTCGATTTCTTTCCCCGCCGAGTCCTTGACGACAAAAAGCGGCGCCACTCCCACCTGATTGACAATGAAGTTGGTGCTGTCAACCTTGTACGGGCGGTTTACATCGGCTTCGTGTTCCACCCCCTGGGCATCGACCAGTCGCACCCTGAGGCCGGTCTTCGTGCCATGACTGATCATGGGAACTATACTCAAGACTGTGAAGGATGCCCGCGGCGGTACGCCGATCTTCGGCAGTTGTGGTGTCGCGTTATAGCGTGCCACCTCCCCCTGAAACGGCTCTCCTATGCCGAGGTCAAGCATGCCGGTGAACCGTGTATAAACGCTGATCAGCCCGCCGAGAAGAATAAGAAAGAAACTGATGTGGAAAAGTCCGAAAGCAATCGGTGAGAGGCGATTTTTTACTCCGCAGAAACCTTCGTCATCGCCGATAACCGTAAAACCGCGCTTGCGCAGGAATCCGCGGATGGCTGAACCGTCCATATCCTGCGGCAGATGGTACGAAGCACGGAACGAATACCCGGCCGCAGTCGATGGATTGCCGATGCGTCCTTCGGGGAGGGAGATCCGCTTCCTGATGAGGGGAATCCGCTGCCACATGACCAGCGCCAGGTTGACGAAAAAGAATCCCCACAGGATCAGCATGATAGGAGATGCATAGATCGAGGTGAAGCCCAGCGTCTCCAATGTCCGGACCAATGACGGAGAATGCTGTTTCCACTGGCTGTAGAGCGCAGGTGATACCAGGCTTACTTGCGGAATCCAGAGCCCCAGCAGGAACATCACCCCAAGCAGGGAGATGAGAAGCAGGGTGAATCGAAGTGAACTCAGAAATTTGACAATTTTCTTGATCATCTATAAGAACCCGACGGGAGATGAGGAAGAGAAAGTTACCGCACCTGAAACGTGTGCATGCTGGTGTCGATGACGAACGTGACACCGAAAAACGATATGATCACCGTACTCAGAGCAAGGATGACCATCCATGCCAATTTCGACTCCCGCCAGCCGAACGTGACCCGCAAATGGATGGCTATTCCATAGATAAGCCAGGAAACCAGCGACCATGTTTCCACCGGATCCCAGCTCCAGTAGCTCCCCCACAAGTCCTTTGCCCAGATGGCGCCGGCCGCGATCATGATGGTATCGGTTATGAATCCGAACACTATGTAACGGAAGATAAGCTCGTCCAGACGGTCCAGGGACGGGAATCGATCGTAGGACGGGTTCACGACGCCGCTCGCCGAGCTTTTCCGTTTCATCAGGTACAGAATCCCGGCAGCCATGGCCAGGGTATACGCCCCAAAAGCCAGCCAGGCAAAGTAGACGTGAATGTAGAGCCAGAAGTTTTTCAAACTTGCCGCCATGGGGGTGAGCACCGGGTTGCGCATGACGCCGAATCCCATCATGATGACGACCAGCGGTGCGGTGCCGGTGGCCAGGGCTTGCAGGGCCTTGTTCCGCCATCCCACGTAGAGGGTGCCTGCGATGATGAACCATCCTCCCATTAAGGCACTCTCGTAATCCCCGGACCAGGGGAGATGCCCCTGAGCGACATAGCGGGCACAGATGGCGGCATTATGGGCGAGAAACCCGACGAAAATGAGGACCGTCATTTTTGGCATGAATCTCGGGTTCTTGAATACGAATGAGTAAATGTAGCCGCCGGTCGCCAGAGAGTATACTACCAGTGATATCCAGAAGAATATTGATTCCAAGTTTGACATGATCCGTTATTAATCTCCGTAGTGCTATGCGATTGAACGTGATTTGAAGAGCATGTTCCCTGATTTCTATTCAGCCTGGAGCAGCCGCATCGTTTTTCTCCCCGCAGCCCGTGCCCGGCAGCCGCCGTCAGCGTCTTCAAGCCATACTCGCTGCGGGCGGATCAGAAGCCTCATAGCCGCTCCCAGGATGGCAATAATACCGCCAATCATCAGCATCATGGTGTGCCTGGTACGGGCTACCCTCATTTCGGACCATTGGGCGAGACCTTCGATCGCCGCCACATAATTTCCCTGCGTCTTTTTGTTCTCGCCCCAGAGTTCCAGGTCGGTATCGACAATTTTTTTCCCATCAAGTGTCGCCTCTACCAGCACGGCTTTTTTTTCAGGATTAAGCCAGACAGAGCCCTTCACCTTTCCGGTATCCCTGCCGACGAGTGACCCGTAGTAGCTGTAAGCCCCTTTGTTTTGAGCGAGGGGAAAGAATTTGACAAAGCTTTCGTAGATGATGAATTTGCCCTCTCTGATCGTAATGAGCGCGTCGAAAACGAACTTGGTCATATGGTAATCCAGGCCGCCGTAACTGAATGACTTCCCAGGCGCGATGGTGGCTTTGGCAAGCTCCTTGCGATCCTTGGTGAGCAGGGCAATTTGCGTTGCCCCCTTCGGCCATTGCTGATTGGGCAGAATCTGGCTTCTGACCTGAACGAGAGGGAGTCGCTTCGTTCCTGCCAGAGCAGCTGCCTCGATTTCTCCGACCAACCCACTCTTATCGAGCGGCATTGGTTCCCCAACTCCCAGTCGCCCCATGACCGAATATTCACGCATGTAGTCATACGAGCCGAAGAAAAGCAGAACTGCCAGACCACCATACAAAAGTGCTGTCCCCAGATATCCAAGATCGCGTTTTTCACCGTAAAAACCGTCGGAATCAAAACGGTACCCGGCGTCAGCCATTTTCTGCCGCAGGTGCGATGTTGGCCTTTCCAGCGCCACCACGTCCGTTGGCTGCCGATAGTCGGCCCCGTACCGTATGTCGCCCCGCATTCCAATCACGCATCGGGCAAGGCGCGCTACTATACACAACAGGAAGCAGCCGTTATTGATGAGCAATAAGTTCCCTGAGACATGAAGATGCCATCTGGGGCCCAAAATGGTGTAAGCGGGAATCAAGAGAAAAAGAAACAGGAAATACGGGGATGTAAAAAAATACTTGGTTATTTTTTGCATGCGCTCAATCACTTCCTGACTATAAAATGAAGTTGATCCGAATCTCAGAGTGTTACAAAGAAGTTGAACCAACCTGGAATCACTGTCTCCTCATAAAGGCACAACAAGACAAACCATCATTGTTGTCGTGCCCCTATTCTTTGCCCTGTGATTCTTGCTGATCCTTGTCGCTCTTGCCTTCTTGTGCTTTTGTATGATTCTCCTGGCATACGGTGACACATTGTGTGTTTGTATTGTCACACTGAGATTTTGCATCCTGAATTTCTATATCGTTGACCACAGTAATCCCGCCCATGCAGCTCTGAAAATCTCCGGAACACTTATCCATGCATGATTCATACTCATCTGCAGACACAAGTTGGCCGATCAGCAACTGCGTTACTAGCAGCACAAAAAACAATGATTTCCTCATAGGTTTTCTAGACCTCCCTTTGCCATCCAAAATCGATCTTCCTGGCAATAGTGCTCTTATGGCCACACCGTTTTCAAGCCTATTTGAGCAAAAGATAGAAGCAATGGCTTTGTCGGCCATCAACAATTAGTCAAGAAAAAACCTTAACATTTTACCTGGACAAAATCCAGTCATTTCTCTGCCGATCCCCCATCAAACGGCTGTCTGTCAGCCATCCCCGCTTCAAGAAAGTCCAGCGCCTCATGAAATACCCCACCATGTTTTCTCCCCCCTCCCTCCGAACGGGAACAGGCATGAATGTTGTCCGGAGCGGAGACGAAGAGCATCTCCCGACGAGGCAGAAAAATCGTCACCGGCAACCAGATGCACCCCGCGGCAAGGAAAAAGATCGCGGCCCCCCAGACCAGCAGCACCCCGTAGTCCTGGATGAAATCAGTGATTACCATCCGCTTTCCTTCGGGGATTGCCAGGCGGTAGCCATCACGGACAAACTCTCCGCCAACCGGCAAGCTCCCGGCAAAGATGACCTCCTTACCGTTCATCAGCTTGAACAGATAGGTGATGCGGCCGGTTACATAGGGGTCACTTCCATCCTCCGGCTGAATCATGCTGAACAGTATCCGGTAAGGAGAGCCGGGGATTTCCACCCGGTCCTCTTTTCCCGCGGGATAAATGTTCATGACCGCCTGCTTTTCGTAGGCCGTCTGCCCACCGGGAGCAGAAAAGCGGATAATGGAGGCTATCGCGATGTAGCGGGGATAGACGAAATAACCACGGTAGAGAGACGGGGGATATAAACCGAAAACTTTCCTTCCATCCCCTGAATCCGACGGAGCTACGTCCATGGTAAGGATCTTCGCAAGAATGGGACCGGCCCCCGTCTTCAAGGTGATCCTCTCCACCAGGCCGCCTCCCCCCGTTGCCGTTGGGAGCGGCTCCCCTTCGATGACCGACATTCTGTGCGTAGTCCGGGTGGTGAGACTCACCAGAATGCCGGCAAAGAGGCAAAACATCCCGGCAAGGAAGAGCACCCGTACCGGGTAGATGCTTACTCCTCGCCATGCGGCGAGCGTGCCCCCCGTGCAGCGAACCCTGTATCCCGTTGCGGCAAGTCGTCCCGACAGCCCGTCAAACGATGACGGAACAGGCAGCGCGACCGATTCGTCGAAGAGACCCGATGGATCGTTGGCGCTTTTCCCCGCCAACGCACGACGGAGCTTAAGATGACGATCCGTTTCCTTCACGATCCGGCACCCGCTGTTCAGGGGCACCAGGGCAAGGAGAACCACGAGTAAAACGTTCGTCCGGGTATATTCCATCAAGGCAATCAAGGTATCATCGGTGATGAAAGCCAACACGATATAGATGAGAAGGAATACGCCGATGACGAGCGGAGACGTGGCCCGGGATGATATAACCGCCCAGATGGCGCGAAGCGGTCGACTCACTTGCCCCCCCCCTTTACCCGCGCAGTTGACTGGGCGTTAGTTCCCCACATGTTGAGGAGAGTCAGACCGTCAATGTGTACCCCGTCTTCCTTCTCCGTAAACGGAAGCGGGATAGGGTTGCATCCTCCCGGTTGTCCAACTGTTTCCAACGGGATGAGCGTCTTGCAGTAATAGCAGATCACCGTCCCTTCAGCCTGGCCATAGCCGTCCGGCTTGCAAATGGCGCAGGCATCCAGATCGACGGTCAACTTCCCGGCAGGGGTCATCAACACGAAGAAGCGTGCTTCCCGCCCTCCCTGCTTGAACAGGTACTTGTGCAACTTGCCATCCTCCAGGTCGACATCCCCTTTTTTCGGGATGAAAATATCCCCGGAGGGGCTTGCCGAGATCGGCAGCGGTTTCGGGTCCCAGTACTCCACGCTCGGGAAACGGCTCCGGTAGACCGCAGCCGCCAGGACCACCATCGCAAGCACGGGAATAACGAGCCGGAAGCGCCGCGCCCTGATGCCGGTGGCCAGAAGCCGTCGACGCTGGGCTCCCTGCCGGATATGGGCCACCGACGGCAGCCGCTCCCATTGGATGGCCAGTGCAACAAGGACCGCCGGGGTGAACCAGAGGATGAGCGCCCCCCAGAAACCGACCCCGTTGCCGAACAGGAGCCCGATGTACCCCCAGAGATACGTGCGGATGAAGAGGTGGTCAGGAATCAGCATCGACTCGAAAAACTGGTGGACGAAATCGTGGGAAAACTTCATCAGCTTCATGGTGAGCGGCGAAAAAAGATCGAGCCGGATGATGGACGAAGCGCTGAAGAGAAGGAGCGCCACCACGGATGCCATCAGGCCCGAGTGCGACACCGGGAAGGAGGCCGCAAGAGCCCTTTCGACCGCGAGGGCCGCCAAGGCCAGAATGGAGGCCGCCAACGCGAGGAGCAGGAACGGCGGGAGAGTGTTATAGGTCCCGACGAGCCGGCAGGCGCTGATAGCTCCTGCGATCATGCCGGATGAAAGGGCAACGGCCCCGGCACAGAACGGAGAATTCGCGAGCCGTTCTCCCCACGACCGCGGGAATTCCCGAACAGTGCTGCTGTAGATGGCCGCAACGGCCCCGCCCCAGAGCAGGAGAAAGCTTCCCCCCACGATATCCCTGATTATCGCGAAGGAAAAATCTCCCGGGTACGCACGGGAAAGCAGGCAGGCTCCGGCCACCCCGAGGGGAAACCCGACGATCGCTCCGGCCGCCACGACGGAACGCCGGCCGGAAAACCCTCTCCCCATGGCCAGGACAATCCCGGCCCAGGAAAGGAGATGCGGTGCAAGCTTGGCCAGAACCATCAGGACCTCGTCCGTTCTTCCCGCACAAGTATGCCGTCATCCAGGTAGATGGTTCGATCCCCCCAGGCCGCCACTTCCGGGTTATGGGTCACCATGACTATGGTGAAACGTTCCTCGGCCCGCAGCTCCTTGAGAAGCTCCATCACCATCAGCGTACTCTTGTGGTCCAGGTTGCCGGTCGGCTCGTCACCCAGCAGGAGCTTCGGGCTGTTGATGATGGCCCGGGCAATGCAAACCCGCTGCTGCTCCCCCCCCGACAGCTCACTCGGCCGGTTCTTCAGGCGGTGACCGAGCCCCACCCGCTCCAGGGCGAGCCTTGCTTCCGCCTCGTCAGGAACACTGTGAAAGTACTGCGCCATCATGACGTTTTCCACGGCCGTCAGATAGGGAATCAGATGGTGCTGCTGAAAGATGATCCCTACGAATTCCCGCCGAAAACGAGCGAGGCCGTCCTCGGTGAGGCCCTGCATATCTTCCCCACCAACTCTCAGTGAGCCGTTGCTCGGCCTGTCGAGACCGCCCAGCAGATTCAGAAGAGTGCTTTTCCCGGAACCTGAGTGTCCCATGACCGACAGCCACTCCCCCTCGGGAACCTTCAGATCAAGCGGCTTCAGAGCGCATATGTCACCGTAGTTTCTGGTGAGGCCGCCTGTTTCAATGATTGTGGTTGACATGACCATACCTCTTCACCTTCATCATTCCCCTCTCAGGCTCCTGACGGGATCGAGCCTGAACACCGATATCAACGGTCCGACACTCCCCAGAAGGGCGAGGAAAAGACTCACGCCGAGGGAGACACAGGCAAACCAGGGGATAAAATCTGCTGATGTGGCAAAGACGGCGCGCGTGATGAACTGGGCAACGGCACTACCGAGCAGATATCCCGCTCCACCCCCGAAGAGGCCGAGCATGATAGCCTCTGCGGAGAATATCAGCAATACCTCCCAACGCCCCCCTCCCATTGCCTTCATGAGACCTATTTCCTTCCCCCGCTCCAGCACCGTGGTACTCATGGTGCCGGTCACGCTGCTTCCCGCCGAAATCAGCACCACCGCGGTAACGAGGACCATCAGCAGCTTGACCTTGGCCAGAAGCCCTTCGCTGGTCCGCGCAATCTGCCGCACTTCCGAGACCTTGGCCTTCGGCAGAAGAGGCTGTAGGGCCGCAGCTCTTTTTTTAAGGCTTTCCCCCTCGGCGGTGACCAGGAGCCTGACCGTGGTGAGTTTCCCTTCGAGGCCCAGGACCTTCTGCAGTTCAGGCAGGCTCAGGAAGAACAGGCCATCCTCCTCTCCCCCCGAAGAAACTATTCCGGAGACACGCACCCTGACCGACTGTCCCGGTCCGGCAAGCTCCAGCGTCTCGCCCCCCTTGAGCCCCAACCGGGCCGCCATGTCGCTTCCCACGACCGCTTCTCCGGCAGCGGGCCACCCGCCCTTTATCTGCCACCAGGGAAACAGCTGGCGAATCTCGTCAAAATTGACCCCTTCCACCAGAATGTCAGCGTCTTTCCAGTGCAGCGATCCCCGCAGATGAAAGGAACGACCCGGTTTGAGGCCGCTCCGGGCCAAGGCACCCTCCACTTCCTGCTGGTTCAGGTACGCCGGCTCGGTCACGGCCCCGAAATTGAGCCCCCCGCTTCCCACGTCGAGCCGGGCGCTGTCGGGGATAATGACGAGGTTGGCGCCGTATTTCCGAACCTCCTCGGCCACCCGTTTTCCCATGGAGATCGACACGATACCGAGAGCGGTGGCCAGACTGGACGCCATGGCCAGTACCGCCAGAAGAAGTACGGTGCGCCCCTTGCGGTGGGCAAGCGCCCGCGCGACCAGATATACGAGCCAGCGTCGTTTCGTCATAAAGAAGAATCCAGTAGTCAGGAGTCAGAATTCAGAATGGTAGTCATATATGCATCAAGCAACTTGCGAATTCTATCCTTTCAACACCCTTACCGGCTCGATCCTCAAGGCCCGGCGCAGGGGGGCAACGCTTCCGGCAACGGCCACGACAAATGCCGATACGATGGCGGTCGGGAAAAGCCAGAGGGGAGATGCGATGGTAGAGTTGAAGACAGTCCGGCTGATAAGCTCGGCAAGCTGGTCCCCCAGCAGGTAGCCGATTACTCCCCCGCACAAGGAGATGATCAGGGTTTCACCGACGAATATGGCGGTTATCTGGAAACGGTCGGCACCCACCGCCTTCATCAGGGCGATTTCCGGGCTCCGCTCCGCCATGGAAGCCATGAGACTCGTGGAAACGGCGGTGGCCGAGGCGCCAAGGGCCAATATTGTCAGGAGGAGCATGACGCTGTTCAGTTTCTTGAGGAGCGCTCCCTCGGCGCTGGCGATCTGCCAGATCGGCTTCGCCCGGCTGCCGGCCATGACCTCCTCGACGTTCTTGGCCACCGAGGTCACGTATGCGGTACAGTACCACTTTTCGTACTCATCCTTGGACATGGTGGCGGGGTCTTTTCTACCGAATGCGTCCATCGGCACCGTGAGTGCGCTCACGAGGACACGGGAGACCTTCCCCTGCTGCCGCAGCAGGGACTGGACCGTGACCAGGGGGGCAAAGACCTGCTCCTCCTCATAACCGCCGGTGGTGACGATGCCGGCGACCCGGAAACGCTGTCCCGTCCCCCGGACCGTTGCCTCCACTTGCCCGCCAACGGACAGCCCAAGTCGCTTTGCCAGGGCAGCGCCGATAACGGCGTCATCCGCGGCCTGCGGCCATCCACCCTGCACGTCCCACCAGGGAGCGATCACCTTTATCCCCTGGACTGTGCTTTCCTCTCCGGGCACCACCAATTCCTTGTTAAACCAGGTCCCGGACACGATTCCCCGTTCGTGCTTTCCGTTTGCGCTGAATTCCGCGACTCCGAAAAGATAGGGGGTAAAGCCGGTTATGTTATATTTCCAGAAAACCGTCTTGATCTTCGGCAGGTCCTCTTCCCGCAGGAATCCCCCTCCTTCGAGGGCAGAGGGCTCCAGCAGGATGTTGGCGCCATAGCTGCGGAGTTCCAGGGCCATCTTGTGGGAGACCTCGCCGGCAATCCCCAGGAATGCCGTGGCCACGGCTGCTCCCATGGTGATGGAGAGAAATACCAGGAAAACGGCCTTTGGGCGTTTGAGAAAGGAATTTTTGAGGATACGGAATAGCACGTTGATAACCTTTGGAAACCAGCCTTCAGCTTTCTACCTCGTCCCGCATTCCGGACGGCAGCGAGTCGCGCAGGAGTGCCACTCTCGCCTGCATCCGGCGCCAGGCGACCACCCCCCAGACCACAGCCGCAAACATCATGACATGCTTTACGGCCAGGGCCGGCACCTGGAGCTTGTCCGCGGCGTTGGCCCATTCGAAGCTCGTATAGAAAATGGTGCGCGGAACGCCGCCGAGGACGACCCACCAGAGGGCGAATTTGAACAACTTCACCATCTGGCGATTCGTCTTGAGGAAGAAGAGTGTCGCCTGAGGGGTGTTCATGGACTTCTGGATGGGGAAGATGGCATGCAGGGCAAAGCCACTCCCAACCAGCAGCCCAGTGGCCATATCGTGGAGATAGTTGTTCATCATGATGGCGACGCCGAGTCCCGGGCTTATCTGCATGGTCTGTTACATCCTTTCGACTCTGTAATAAATGTTGGTACAACTCCTCAACTCTTCGACTCCTCGACTCCTCAACCCTTCACCGCACATTAAAAATATGGAGGCTGCTGGTGAGCATGAAACTTACCCCGAAGAACGATACGATGACCGTGCTCAGGGCGAGGATCACCAGCCACGCCAGCCGCGTCTCGCGCCAGCCGAACGTCACCCGAAGGTGGATGGCAATGCCGTAGGTGAGCCAGGAGACGAGGGACCAGGTCTCTACCGGATCCCAGCTCCAGTAGCTCCCCCACAGGTCTTTGGCCCAGATTGCCCCGGCAGCGATCATCAGGGTGTCAGTAATGAAACCGAACACCACGTACCGGAATATCAGCTCGTCAAGGCCGGCCAGAGAAGGGAATCGCGCATAGGAAGGGTTCGCCGGGTCTTTCCGCTTCAGGAGGCAGATGACCCCCGCCGCCATGGCCAGGGCGTAGGCACCGAAGGCGAGCCAGGCGAAATAGACGTGAATGTAGAGCCAGTAGCTCTTGAGGCTTGCCGACATTGGGGAAAGGGTCGGATTGCGCATGACCCCGTACCCCATCATGATGATGACCAAGGGGGCGGTTGCGGTGGCCAGTCCCTGCAGGGCCTTGTTCCGCCAGGCCACGAAGAGCGTGGCCGCGGTAATGAACCACCCCCCCATCAGGGCGCTCTCGTAGTCGCCGGCCCAAGGGAGGTGACCCAACGCGAGGTAGCGGGCGCCGATGGCCGCGCTGTGGATCACGAACCCCGTGACGATGAAGAGCATCAGCTTCGGCAGGGGCCGGGGGTTCTTGAACACGACGGCGTAAATATACCCCCCGGCAGCCAGGGAGTAGATCAACAGCGCTATCCAGAATAGTATGGTTTCCCAGTTCGACATCCCGGCCCGTATCCACAAAAGACCCCCGAGGCGCGGAAACCACGGAGGTCCTATGTCGTGATGAACTGTGGCCGTTTTTTTGTATCCTGCGGCCAACCTGATTTTAGCAGATGCCGCGGAAAACTGAAATAAAAAAAAGCCGGCTTGCACCGGCTTCATAGCATCAAAATGGGAGGGAAGGACCCTTGCGGACCCTCCCCTCTCAGGTTGTGGCCTAGTACTTCAGCGGCCGTGTTACGAGGGAGTTGCCGGCCGTAGCATCACGGATCGTGTACTCGGCAGACGTGCTCGTGAACGGTGCACCGGCCGTACCACCACCCAGAACGTTAGGATTATTGGGATCTGGTGCAGCGGCAGTGCCGTGGTGGCTGCAGGCGCTGTAGCCGGTGTTCGGATCGGACCCGGTCAGGGAGCTGTTGGTGTAGCAACCACCAACCGGTTTGCCGGCATCAGCACTACCGACAGGTGCTACGTAGGTGGTGTCTTTGCCGTCCCAGCCGCCCGGAGGTGCGTAGCGGTAGTTACCCATACCCGGCATGAAGCGGTAGGATTTCTGCGCCCTGCCGAAACCGTCGGTGTAGGAGTTGTCGCCGCCGTGGATGCCGCCGAAGCCGCTGCGGATGGCGCTGTTGTGGCAGTTGGTGCAGGCGATGCCGGTGATGTTGCCGACGGCGCCGTCGCTGCCGGCCGCCGGAGCAACCGCAGTACCGGCGTACGGAGCGTAATCAAGGGTCTTGACTTGGTAGCCTACCCAGGCCATCGAGAGACGGTTGGTGACGCCGATGTTGTCGGCCGAATCCGCAAGGCACTGGATGTGGAAGGCGGAGACGGAGTGGGAGGTGGCGTACCCTTGCACCTGGTTCTTGTTGGTGAGCGGGTGGGTGGCGCCGGCTACGAGCTGGCTGCCGCTGCCGTGGCAGTTGAAGCAGACATAGGTCAGGTTGTTGTGAATCGCGTCGGTACCGAGGTTGTTGCGCAGCAGGTACTCGTTGTTGGAGCCGTGGGCACCGATGGCTGCTTTGTTGTAGGTGGTGTTCGTGTTTGTCCACTGGCCGACGGTATGGCAGTCGCCGCAGTGGAGGGTGGAGTTGTCACCGACGGACGCGGAAGCGCCGAGCGGAGTGTACGCGGCAACGAACTTGCCGGCTTCGAACAGGGTTGCATTCCCTTCGGTGCCGTTGAAGGTTTCGCTCGCATCGAACGTGCCGGTAACGTAGTTAGGATCGTTCTCCGCGATCTGGTTGGCAGCCGGGAGGGGGTTGCCGGTCCGGGCAGCCCAGGCCGCGGCGTTCGCGTTGGTGGAGAAGCGGTACTGGTACCGCTGACCGCTGACCGCGTGGTGAGAGGCGTTGGTGGTGGTGAAGGCGGTCTTCACGTCGACAACGCCGGCGCGCTGAACCTGGTCATAGCCGTTGGTGAGGGTGTCACCGAACGGGTTTTGGGCGGTTGCAGTCGGGAGGAATGCGTGGACCGCACCATTTACTGCACTCTGGCAGCCGTTGGAGTCATGGCAGGAGAAACAGAAGTTGTCCATGTTGGTGTGCTCGGTGCCGCTCCACAGGATCTCAGCGTCGGTGTCGGCGTTACGCAGATGGACAAAGCCGTCTGCCATGTGTTTTGTATTATCGACACCGAAACCGTAGGTGCCCGTGTGGCCTTCCAGGTGGCATACGGCGCACTGCTCGTCCGTGGGATCAACACCAGGTCCATTGAGGATGTGGTGCGATCTCTTCCGGAATTCAGGCATGATCGCCCGGACGCCGTTGTTGTCGTTAACCAGGCCGGCGATGGGCTGCTGCTGACCGACTTCGTGACATTTCACGCAGCTAAGCGGTTTAATGTCGTGGGGAGTACCGGTGCCGCCGGTGCCGTTCGTGCTGGTGTGGCAGCCTGCGCAGGTGAAGCCGGCATTGAAGGTGGTGCTGTGCGGAATCGGGTTGTGGCAACCGGTGCAGAAGATGGCGCCTTGGGCAAGAACACCATGGCTGGTGGCAACGGTAGCAGTAGTGGTCTTGAAGGTGACCGGGTCGACGTTTTGCGTCGAGGCGTGAACAGTCACATCATGAGAGCCGCTGTGGCAAGCTGCGCAGCTGCTGTGGCCGGTATCACCGTCGGAACCGGCATGGACCGAGGCTTTGTAGGCATTGTAGATGGACGCTGTTGCATTGCCTGATGTTGCCTGGCTGTGGCAGTTTTCGCACAGGGTGTTGGGCAGGGCGCTCAGATTGGACGGTGCCTTGATCGAGTGCGCATCGCCAATGCCGTTCGAGCCGTTCGTCCCGGTGTGACAGCCGGCGCAGGTTGCGCCGAGGGCAGTTTTCGCATGGGGAATGGCATACTTGTCAGTAAGCGTCGAAGAGTGACAGGTGTTACACATGAGTTGCCCAGCAACCTGGTTGCCGTTGACGCCGGCAGCCTTGTCGATGAAGGTGGCCGGATCGACGCTGTTTTTCGTGACGGTGCCGGGATGGCCGGCGGCGTTGGCGCCGACATGGCACATGGCGCAGAGGGCGTGGGTGCTCTGCCCGTGAATGGAGCTGGTGTAGTTGGCGTAGACACCGCCGGCAGCAAGGCCGCCGCCGATGCCGTTGGCGTCGTGGCAGTTCACGCACTCGGTGGCGGCAGCAGCCGCGATCGAGTTGGACACGGTGACGCTGGTGGTTTTGTACACGCTGCCGTTAACGGTCAGCTTGAAGAAGTAGGTGCCCAGGGCGGTCATGTTGCTGACGGCGCATGATGCAGCCGTGGGGGTGGCAAGGGTTGCCGTAGCGGGGCCGCTGGTCTGGGTCCAAGAATAGCTCACTGCGTTGAGGCTGGCGGAGCCGTTCAGGGTTGCCGTCGACGCGGGAGCGATGATGGTCTGGGGCGCACCGGCATTGGCGACGGCTTGGGTGGTCCCGAACGAAGCGACGAGGTTCACGGGGACGTTGGTGAGCAGGTAGCCGGCCGGGAACATGACCGACACGACCTGGTTAACTGCCCAAGGCGTCGGGGTCACGATCGCACCGGCGGGCACGCCGGTGATGCCGCTTACACTGTAGCCGGCGCTCGGGGTGAACTTGAAGTTGACGGCGCTGACGAACTTCTGGCCGACGAAGATGTTGGAGAGTTGCATCATGTTCACGTGACCGCCCGCACCGGCGGCTGCCGTCATGACGGCAGCCTGCGGACCATAGGTGAACATGGCCTGAACCGATTGCCCTTCCGCGCAGGTCACGGTAGACGAGGTGGCCCCGGTCGCGATGGAACCCGTGCAGGTGGTAAGAGGGCTAGCAACATTGTAGCCGGGGTTCGGCGTTACGGTTACACTCGGAGCAACACCACCCGCGGTGGAGTAGGACCCGAAAACCTGGCCGTAAGCCGAGGTCAGTTTTACCGGGTTAGGCAGAGCGTTCGTGACGGTGATGATACCGCCGGCGGACTGTGCCCAGATTGT